>JACRCD010000082.1 GCA_016219175.1 Deltaproteobacteria bacterium
CTCGTAAAAAGTCGGCGACAAAGTCCGGATGGCTAAGTAACAAAATTCGATATACAAGGCGTAGTGTATTTTTGAGAGTGAGGCTATACATGTGGTATGCCGAACGAACAAAAATGCGCTACAACGCAGTAGATCGGATTTTTTACGACGCCATCAATGTTATAAATTTTATCCCGCCGCTGTTTCGCGGCATAACGACCTTGTCATTCGTGGAATACGTTGTTAATTTTAGGCTGAAGAATATAGAGTAAAGGTTGATGAACTCGTAAAAAGTATCCGGATGGCTAAGCACAAAAGTCCGATTTACTGCGTTGCGGCGGGATCAAGGTTGCAGGTGGAACACCCGCGCCATACCAAAAGGAAGAGATATGAACATAAAATACGGCCAGCTATTTCCCAAGGAAGGCAATTGCCTCGACGAACGCACCATTACCAGCGCGTGCCGCTTAAAGATTCCGGAGGTTGTCGATCAATTGGTCGAATCCTCTCTTTGCGAGGAATGTTTTGCGCACATCAACGCGGACCCCCTGCCTTCCCGGCAACGGACCGTTGATCTCATCGAGAGGATCAGAGACATTCTCTTTCCCGGCTATTTCCGCTCCCAGGGCATTGATCAAATCAGTCTCAAATACCGGCTCGGGCTGGAAGTCTCCAGTCTTTACGATGCCCTGTCCACGGAAATCACATACAGCATACGCCACGAGTGCATACGTCATCACCAGTCCTGCCAGCATTGCGAAGAGCAGGGCAAACAAAAGTCGTTTGATTTTATCGATTCGCTGGTGAATTTGCGAAAAATTCTGTCCACCGATGTGCGGGCCGCCTATGAAGGCGACCCGGCTGTCACCAATTACGATGAAGTTATTTTCTGTTACCCGGGCATCCTGGCCATCACTATCTACCGCATCGCCCACCGGCTTTACCAGCTGGGGGTGCCGATCCTGCCCCGCATGATGACGGAATACGCCCACGGCATCACCGGCATTGATATCCATCCAGGCGCCGGCATCGGCGAATCCTTTTTCATCGACCACGGCACAGGCGTAGTGATCGGGCAGACCGCGATTATCGGCAACCGGGTGAAAATCTATCAGGGTGTGACCCTGGGCGCGCTTTCCTTTAAAAGAACCGACTCAGGCGAACTCGAACGGAGCGGCAAACGCCACCCAACCCTTGAAGACGAGGTCACCGTGTACGCCGGTTCCACCATCCTCGGCGGCGACACCGTTATCGGCGCCCGCTCCGTGGTCGGCGGCAATGTCTGGCTGACCCACTCCATTCCCCCGGACACCAAGGTTATTTTAAATCCCCCGGAACTGGTCTTTAAAACAAAATCGTAATTGGACCGTAGGGGTTCAAAATCTTGAACCCGCATCCATAGGGGCTCAAAATGTCGAGCCCCACGGTCGTAACAAAAATTAATAATCCCCAGAGAAAATATGGAAATTATTTCCAAGATGGATTACTAATGCTTAATTTTGCCGAATTCGGTATCTTAACGGCACTCCAACTCTGTTATCAAAACACCTTTAACCTATGTAGCCCCCTTCAGAAGAATAGACTGAATGGTTACTAACCTATCAACATGCAAGGAGAAGTTATGTCACGCAAAATGGTCACCATTGATGGCAACCAGGCCTGTACCCACGTCGCCTATGCCACCAGCGAAATTATCACCATCTATCCCATAACGCCGTCCTCTCCCATGGCGGCCGAGGCTGATTCCAAGGCGACCGCCGGGCAAAAAAACATATGGAACAGCGTGCCTGTTGTTACCCAGATGCAGTCTGAAGGCGGCGTTGCCGGCTCCCTGCATGGCTCACTGACCACCGGCGCCCTGTGCACCACCTTTACCGCCTCCCAGGGCCTGCTGCTCATGATCCCTAACATGTATAAACTGGCAGGCGAGCTGACCCCCACTGTTTTCCATGTCACGGCGCGCTCCCTGGCCTGCCAGGGGCTCTCTATTTTCGGCGACCATAGCGACGTCATGGCCGCCCGCCAGACCGGCTGGGGTATGCTCTGCTCCCAGAATGTCCAGGAATGCCAGGACATGGCCCTTATCTCCACCCAGGCCTCCCTGAAATCACGCATCCCCTTCATGCATTTCTTTGACGGTTTCCGCACCTCCCACGAAATCCAGAAGGTTGAGCAATTGACCATGGATGACATACGGACCATGATCGACGAAGACCTGGTTATCGACCACCGCCTGCGCGGTCTGTCCCCGGACCGGCCGATGATGCGCGGTACGGCCCAGAACCCGGATGTTTATTTCACCGGTCGCGAGACCGTCAATAAATACTACAATGCCATGCCGGTCATCGTCCAGGAGACCATGGACAAATTTGCCGCGCTCACCGGCCGCCAGTATCACCTCTTTGATTACCTTGGCGCCCCGGATGCCGAGGAAATCGTGGTCATGATGGGCTCCGGCTGTGAAACCGTGGCGGCCACCATCGACCATCTCGTCTCCCAGGGCAAAAAAGTAGGTCTGGTGATTGTCCGTCTCTACCGGCCCTTTGACCTGAAAGCCATGGTCAACGCCATGCCGGCCACGGTCAAACGCATCACCGTGCTCGACCGCACCAAGGAGCCGGGAGCTCCCGGCGAGCCTCTCTATCTTGATGTCCGCGCCGCGGTCGGCGAGGCCATTGAAACATCCTCCATGAAAAAGCATCCGATGATTCTTTCCGGCCGCTATGGTCTCGGGTCCGCCGAGTTTACTCCACCCATGGTCAAAGCCGTATTCGACAACATGGCAGCCTGGGCGCCGAAGAACCACTTCTGTGTCGGCCCCAATGATGATGTGGCCTTCACCAGCCTCCCCTATGACAAATCCTTCAATATCGAAGGAAAAGACGTGTACCGCGCCATGTTCTACGGTTTGGGCGCGGACGGCACGGTGGGCGCCAACAAGAACACCATCAAGATCATCGGCACGGAAACCGACAACAGCGCCCAGGGCTACTTTGTCTATGACTCGAAAAAATCAGGTTCCATCACCACCAGCCATCTGCGTTTCGGCAAGAACCCCGTGGTCGCACCCTACCTGATCAATAAGGCCAACTTCATCGCCTGCCACAACTTCACCTTCCTGGACAAGTACGATATGCTCGCCAACCTGGAAGAGGGCGGCACCTTTCTGCTGACCACCACCTTCAACCAGAAGGAGATCTGGAAACAGCTGCCCTCGGCCGTCCAGAAACAGCTCATCGACAAGAAGGCTAAATTCTATATTATAGACGCCATCAACCTGGCTGAAGCCATCGGACTGGGTGCCAGGATCAACATGATCATGCAGACCGCCTTTTTCCTCATTTCCGGCATCCTCACCAAGGAAGAGGCGGTCAAGGCCATCAAGGACGCCATCTACAAGACCTATGGCAAGAAAGGCGACAAAATAGTCAATATGAATTACAGCGCGGTCGACACGGCGGTGAACAACATCGTCGAGGTCAAGGTGCCGAAGTCCATAAGCGGCCATGACATGCCCCCCACCGTGCCCACGGACGCCCCTGACTTTGTCAAGGAAGTCACGGCCAAGATGATCCAGGGCAAGGGCGAGGAGATCAAGGTCTCCCAGATGCCTGATGACGGCACCTGGCCCACCGGCACCACCCAGTACGAAAAACGCAACATCGCCGTACATGTGCCGCAATGGCTGCCGGAAAACTGTATCCAGTGCGGCCGCTGCTCCCTGGTCTGCCCCCATGCCTCGATCCGCATGAAAATCGTGAAAACCGCTGATCTCAAAAAAGCGCCCAAGACCCTGAAAACCGCGGACGCGGTGGGCAAGGAATTCAAGGGGCGCAAAACCATCGTCCAGGTCTTCACCGAGGATTGCTGCGGCTGCACCCTGTGCGAGGATACCTGTCCGGCCAAGCAAAAGGCCCTGGTCATGACCACCAACACTGAGGAGATCCGCCAGACCGAATCAGCCAACGTCAAGTACTTCCTGAGCTTGCCCGAGGTGGATTATGCCGAGATCGATCCCTCCACCATCAAGGGCAGCCAGCTTATGCAGCCGCTCTTTGAGTTCTCCGGCGCCTGTTCCGGTTGCGGCGAGACGCCGTACATCAAGCTGGTTACCCAGATGTTCGGCGACCGCATGCTCATCGCCAACGCCACGGGCTGCTCCTCCATTTACGGCGGCAACCTGCCCACCACCCCTTACTGCAAGAGGGGCGACGGACGCGGTCCGGTCTGGGCCAACTCCCTGTTTGAGGATAACGCCGAGTTCGGCCTCGGCATGCGCCAGACCGTGAACAAGCTGGGCCATCAGGCGGTGGAACTGCTGGAGGAAGCGGTTGCGGCCAAGATCATCACCAAGAAGATGGCAACGGATCTGACCGCCGCCACCCAGAAAACCCAGGTGGAGATCGAAACGCAACGCGACCGGGTCGCTAAACTGAAGGAGATCCTGGCGGCCAGCACCGACGTGGTCGCCAAACGGCTCTACCACGTGGCGGATTACCTGGTTAAAAAATCCGTATGGATCTTCGGCGGCGACGGCTGGGCCTATGATATCGGTTACGGCGGCCTGGATCATGTCCTGGCCTCCGGCGAGAACGTCAATGTCATGATCCTTGACACCGAGGTCTACTCCAACACCGGCGGCCAGATGTCAAAATCCACGCCGCGGGCGGCCACGGCCCAGTTTGCCGCGGGCGGCAAGAGAATGCCTAAAAAAGACATCGGCATGATCTTTTCCACCTACGGCAACGTCTATGTGGCCAAGATCGCCATGGGGGCCAACCCCGGCCAGGTCGCCAAGGCCATTGCCGAGGCAGAGGCCTATGACGGACCTTCCCTGATCATTGCCTATGCCCACTGCATCAATCACGGCATCAACATGGCCAAGGGAATGGACCAGCAGGTCAAGGCGGTCAAATGCGGCCACTGGCCCCTCTACCGCTACAACCCCGAACTGGAAAAAGAGGGGAAAAACCCGCTGCACCTTGACAGCAAGGCGCCATCCATGCCCTTTGCCGAGTATGCCTTGAATGAAAACCGCTACCGGGCTCTGAAGATCACCAATCCCTCCATGGCGGATGAATTGATGGCCCAGTCACAGAAGGATGTGGAAAGAGCATGGAAATTTTTGGAAGGCCGCTTCAAGGCCTTGGAGCCGGAGAAGAAGTAGTCGAAGGCTGAAGGCTGAAGGCTGAAGGCTGAAGGCTGAAGGCTGAAGGCTGAAGGCTGAAGGCTGAAGGCTGAAGGCTGAAGGCTGAAGGCTGAAGGCTGAAAAAGTATAATCTGAAAAAAGGGCTGCCGGTAATTAAAAACGGCAGCCCTTTTTTTTATTGTGTTATTTCTTCCACGGTTATCTCTTCATCGGTAAGCTCTTCGTCGCTTATCTCATCGTCGCTTATCTCATCGTCGCCTGTTTCTTCCTCATCGCTGCTTGCTTCACCTTTCTCAAGGTTTTCGGCAGGTGGTTCCGGGGAAGATTCGGCCACCGCGGCTTCTGTCACCGTGACGGACAGCTGTGAGGCAAAAGGACTTTGCTCCGGCCCACCTGAGCCGGGGTCAGGAAGGATAGCAAAGGAAAAGGTATAATCCCCGGTCGGCAGTTCGGCGGTATCGCCCCTGAAAACCGGCGATTCCTCCAGGAAAAAAAGATTGCCGTGGTACAGATCACTCTCCTCTCGCCCCCAATCACCCTGACTTGTCAGCCATCTCGATTTGCCGTCCGGAGCCACATACCAGATCCTGAAAGAACAGGGCGCCGCGCCGGTGATATTGCCCACGGCGGCGGTGAGCAGCAGCTCCCCGCCCTGTTTGATGACAAGTTTTTCCACCCTGCCGTTGCCCCGGATAACAGGAGCGGGACTTACACCATCAAGGACATAGGGCGAACGGACCGGCCAGACATGGAGTTCAAAGGCCATGGAGTAATTGCGGGGGGTTCCCAGCCGCAGGTTCAAGGCCCAGGCATAGTAAAGGTTAAGGAAATTTTTGTCCTGCACCCAGTAATCCCGGGCCACAATGGAAACAGCGCCCTGACTCTGCAGCCAGGCGGCGGGCTCCCCTCCATCGGCGCCGGCAAGCAGCTCCCGCATGGTGGCAAGATCGGGCAGCCGCCAGTCAGCATAACGGGCGGTGTATCCGGAACATTTGAGTTTTTCCGGAGCCGTGTTCAGGATCGTCACGACCTTAAGGGCATTTTCCCATCTCTCAGGGGCGAAACATTCCCCGTCATTCAACCACATCAGTCCGGTAATATTATCGGTCAATGTGCCGTCTCCATGGTCGGTAAACCGCTTCAACGGCCAGCTGATCTCTTTTATTTCACCGATGGCCTGCAGCAGAAACGGATCTTTTGCCTTACCCGCATCCTGCACCTGATCCTCGATCCTGGGCTGGGCAACCCTGCCGGCAGCCGGCCGCACCGGCCAGACGCCAAGGGGTTGTTCCTTGCCCCCGGCAACCAGCTCCCCGGCTCCCACATTGAGCTCATAGGCGGAGGCGGAACGGGTTGCCGCGGTGGTGGATGTCCAGTAACGGGCATGCAGATCTATAAATGGATGGTCCTTGGCCAGCGCCGGCAGGTCAAATCGTGGATCGATAATACTGCGCAGTTCGTTGCGGTTGGGCAGAGCCCAGTCCCGGTAGGTTGCCTTCAGATCCTTGCAGGCAGCGGCGCCCCCCTCGCCATTCAAGGTCTGGATGGCATGCAGGGCCTCCTGCCAGGAACCCCGCTCCAGACAGCCTCCATTCTTGAGCCACATCAAACCGCTCTGAATATCGGTTACGGTGCCGTCGCCATTATCAACAAAACGGCCTGCCCCATCAGAAACGGAGACGGCGTCATCCCTGTCCCCGGTTGGCCGGACAAGCAGACAATAATTATGCTCGACCTTGCCGGTCAACCTGACTTCACCGCTATCAAAATGAAATGACCAGGCCCGGTAAGGGTTCGGGCCGACAGTCCCGGACCAGTAGCCTCCCGCCTGCACATTCTTGAAACGATGCTTGTTCATCCAGTTGGCGGCCGAGACCTCCTCCGCGTTAAACAGCGCTTCCAGCTGGGCAATATCGGGCAGGGTCCAGTCCTTATAAGCAGCCAGCCCGGCGCAGCCGGAAGTGGATCCTTCCTCGCTGCCGGTGGCGGCTTCCATGGCGCCCTGCCAGGTCAGACTGCCCAGACAGCTCCCATCCTGCAGCCACATGAGCCCGGTGAGATGGTCCGTCACCGTGCCGTCGCCATTATCGGTAAAACGCGGATCCGGCCAGACAGCTCCGGCCTGCAGATCCCCGTCCTGGCCGGTGCCGGCATGATCAACAGCTGCGCCCTGCTGGTCGTAGCAGGAATACTGACCGGTCCGCGGCAATTGCCCGGAAGCGCGGGCAAGCGGGCTGATCCAGAAGAGCAGCAGGGTGAGCAGGACGCACCCCAGCAATTTACCCGGCATATTTTTATAGTTTCCCATGGCAGGTAACACAGAAAGCCGGTCCTGGCGGACGGCGCAGAAGATAGGGGGGACGATCAGCCTCCGTCATGTTCGCGTCATGAAAATGATGGCAGGTTATGCACCCCATCCTGTTTTTCTCATCAAGCGGCATATCCGCGGGCATCTTAAATGAAGGAACCACCGAAACCGGATGCTGGAAATCCCCTCCGGCGGATTCATGACTGCATGAATAATTCTTATGACACTTTGCGCAGACATCATGGATATCCACGTGGAAAAGCAGGGGCGCCCCTTTAAGAGGCAGCGTCACATGGCAGTCCAGACACCTGGTTCGTCCATCGTCATGGGGCGCGGCGGCAAAGACCATGGAGCCGCTGAAAAATAGCGCAATAAGCACAATACAAAACTTCCGTATCATAGCTGAAAAGCCTTCATCTCTTTTTTCATGGCGCTGATATGATGTCTAAGCCGCTCCGCCACATCCTCTTCTTCATCCTTCTCGACGCACAGTCTGCTTATTTTACCGGCCTGAAACCGCAGGGATGACAACCGGCTGTTCATGGAGCGCGCCAGGCTGTCCACCTCCCGGGCAAATTCATGAAAATCGTCGTTTTCCCGCAGCCGTACCTGGCTTTGCAAATCACCGTCGGCAATGGCCCGCAATGAAGCCCCCATCTTCTGTAGGGGGCCCTCAATCCGTGAAAAGACCTTTCTGGCGGTCAACACGAAGAGCAGGACGACAAAAACGGCAGCCACGCTCGATGAAACAAACATCTCCTCCAGCAACAGATTACCCATGGGCATATCGGGCAAGCGCATGGCGTAGAGGGTGGCATCCAGCTTTCTTGCGGCAAAATACCTGAAACAGAAAACAGCCACCACGCCGCCTGCCAGCGATCCCGCCGAGAACCAGGCGATAAAACGCCCCTGGGCGCCCTTATCGATAAAATAATTTCTTCTTTTAAAACCCTGAGCCATTTTTAATCTCCTAAATGTAGGGGTTTAGGCTGTAGGCTGTTTTGCCTCTCCCTTCTCCCTTTTGCCTTTCCACTTCCCTATTGATCAAGCATATGGCAGGCAAAACAGAGAGCGCTGCGTTCGTCGCTCATCACCAGATCGTTCTCCAAATGGGAATAAGGATCATGGCAGGTGCCGCAACCCAGCTTTCCGTCATAAAACAGGAGACGCTGATCCACCTGGGACATGGGGCGCAGATCCGTTTTCCGGCCATTTTTCAGCCGCGCCTCCTCGTAATCGATACCAATGGGATGTTTCCGGCCCAGCCCCTCCGCTCCGGTTGTGTAATTGCTGCTATGCTGCCAAACCCCGCTGGAAATGGAAACCGATGACCCATATGTGCCGTCATGGCAGGAGATACAATTTTTCGAGGTCTCATCAAGCTCCTGGCCCTGGCCGGAGGAGATGTATTTCGACTGAAAATGGGCCTCGCCAAGGGCCTGCGGATGGCCGCCGGCCCCGCTGAGGGTGGTCTCCGAGTGGCAGCCGGCGCAGAAGGCCCGTCCCCTTTCCTGCCGCCGCAAAAAATTCGACGTCTCCCCGAAGCTATCCATATAGGCGCCATGCACGTCATGACAGGTGGTGCAGACGATGAGCCCTGACGGCGACAGGGGAAAGTCCTTGGGAATAACCACTTTATCGGGCCGCACATCCACGGGGTGCATATACCCTGATGTCATGATATCTCCATGGCAACCGCCGCAGGCCAGGGTGGGACTGCCCTGAATCAGGGAATTGGCGGTGCGGGGATCTCCCTGGTGGCACAGGACGCACTCCTTCTCGGTAAAGTCGTGGGGAATTTTTTCCAGACAGTAAACCAAGAGCGACAAAGCCCCGAGAAAAACTATGGAGAGGATAAGGGTTTTTTTCATAACCAGTGGATATTACAGCCTGTATTTGAAGATGAACGCTGCAATCCTATCTGCCCCGGCCTTGATTTCCTCCAGGCTTTCCCTGCTGCCGGCCCCACCTTTTTCAAAAATAGCCACCTGTTTTTCCAGGGCTTCAACCTCCTGGCGGATTGCCCCGAAGGTCTGAGCAAACTGTTCAGTCATCCGGTTCATCTCCATTGCCAGGGGCTGCACCACATCGGTCTGCCGCAGGGTAACCCGGGCGCGCAGGTCGCCGCCCATGATCCGGGCGGCAAAAAGACGCAAACGGTAAACAGGTCCGGCCACGCGGTGCGAATACAGCATGGTGATAACCGCGATACAGACCAGCGTCACCAGCACCGTGCCGCCGTATATAACCAGCGACTTATAAAAGATATCCCGGTCAAGCCGGGCCAGCATGCGGAAGCCCTCGCCATAGGTCGGACCGATGGGCTGCCGCATCAGCAGCAGAAATATGCCTGCCGTGACAGCAAGGCCGATGATGAAAATCAGCGCGCATTTAATGACCATATTGCGCAAGTAGGATCGATCAATGACTTGATAAGATTGGGAACCACTCACAATGCCTCTCCTCATTTTGTTTTTTCCGCTGCCGGAGCTCTGGGCGGTGGGGGTGGCGCACTCTTGGCTTTCCGGTCATACAGCCGGGGCTCATGACAGCCGGGGGCGCAGCTGCCGCCTGTTTCCGTCTTGGCGAAGCCGACAGGCATCCGCCAGTTGCCAAAGGAAACCCGGTCAGCCATCAGCTTCGGCTGGTCAGCCCCGTGCATGCCGTGGCAGAGCTTGCAGCTCCTGCCGCGGTTAGTCTTGTTGACATGCAGATAGTGAAGATTAACCATACCGTTCCGAAACTCGGTTGAGTAGGAAGTGTCCGGAAACATGAGCAGATCCCTTTTGTGACAGGAAAAACAGAGCTTATAGGACTCCTTGTCGTAATTGATGAACAGCTGGTCCGAATACCCTGCCGGCAGAAGCTTTCTCTCCAGGTCGCCATGGGGATTATGGCAGAGATGGCAGTTTTTTGCCGTCACCGGGGAATGCAGGTATTGATACTTCAGCACATCATCATGACAGGAAGCGCACATCCCCCCCTTTAACGCTGGAGGGGCTTTATCGCCCTTGGCATGTTTGTCTTCGGTATCGATATGGCAGGCGCCACAGTCCGGGGTTTCCCCGGGGTGGATACTTTTGCCCGCCAACCCGGCATGACAGTCGGCCGTGACGCAGGCCGCCCGGGCGACGGAGTGGCCTGCCAGCAACAGAGCGGCAAGGATTATCGGCAGTATTTTTACAACTTTCACCAATTTTCTCCCTTTCGGGCAACCACGAAGGTTGCCCCTACAGTCGAAATCTCTATTTCAGAAAATACGGGGTATTGCCCCCATGGGCGTCATGGCAGTTGACGCATTCCATATTATTCTTCATCACCAGCTTGTGCATCTTGGAGGCCAGCCGCTCCTCCTGGTGGCACTTGAGACATATCTCGCTCACACTCTCCTGCAGCAGCGATTTATGCTTTGAGCTGTGGGGCAGGTGGCAGGCCACGCAGTCGCGCACCGAAACCGGGCCGTGGATATATTTGCCTTTGACAAATCCGACATGGCACGTTTCACACAGCTCTTCTTTCGGGACAATAAGCATATTCTTCTTTTTGAAGTCATGACATCCCTGACAATTTTTTTCTGCATAAGGCGGGTGACTTGAGCCAAAGGCAACCACCTTCTCCTCTTCAATGGAGCCCGCCGACGCCTCGGCCAGCCTCTCTTCATAATAGGTATTAAAGATATCCGCCATATTGTCCTCGCACAACTGCTGCAAAGGCGGCAGATCGGGAACCCCGTCAAAAAAATCGGTCAATACCTTGTGGGTCCGCAGGGGATCCTTGGCGCAGCCGGCGGCAGTAACCATGACGGTGCAGACAGCAAAAAAATTAAGTATAAGCCGTTTCATTTTTCTTTCTGCCCTGTGCCCAGTGGCTCTGTATCCAGGGGCTCAACATCCTTACCCGGCCGCCCCTGGTCTTTCTGTTTCTTATCCTTCTGTCTGGCCTCTTTCATTTCAGCCTCAACCTGGGAGGCGCTCTTTTCCTCCACCTCTTTCTTCTCTCCATCCTTTCCCTTGGCCGCGCTGTAATCAACCGCTTCATTCCGGTCATAGTTCAACGAACGGTGACAGCCGGGCACGCAGCCCCCTCCTGTCTCGGTTGCCGCAAACCTGATGGGGATCTTCCATTTGCCGAAAGGAATGCCTTCCGGATTAATGAGCTTCTCTCCGTCGCTGGCATGCACACTGTGGCAGGACTGGCAGGTGCGGCCCTTCTGCTTGATGGCCACATGCCGGTAATGCAGATTGTCCGCGCCATTGCGAAAGCCGGTCTGATTCTTTACCGGTTGGGCGGTGAGCAGTTCCTTGTCATGACACTGAAAGCAGAAATCATACTCATCCGGCAGATACGGGGCGTAAAAGGACTGGGGATAGGCGCCATTCAGCAGCTTGGCAAAGTTGCTGCCGTGGGGATCGTGGCAATGGGAGCATTCCCCCTCGGCCACCGGCTCGTGGACCACCTTCTTACCCTCTATCTCGGCGCGGATGTTGCGCAGGGCGTCGGAGCGGCTGGACTCATCCTCGCCGTGACAGGTGAAGCAGAGATCCTCTCCCTCCTTGACCAGCAGGGAGGGATATTGTGAAAAATGGGCAAAATGGCAGTTACCGCACCGTTGCCTGACATAAAGCGCCTTATGTTTATCGCGGGAGCTTTCATATTTGCTTTTGATGTTTTCATGACAGCCGAAACAGAGATCGGTGCTTTCGCCTTTAAGCAGAGCTCCATTGGCGCTGCTGTGGGGCATGTGACAGGCATTGCAGTCCAGCTTGCGGATCGCCGTATGCAGATGGGCTGACTGCTCCATGCTTTCGGCAAAATCCCGGTGGCAGCCGAGACATAAGTCCTTCAGGGTTGTTTTCAGCAAGCCGCCCAGGTCGGAACCATGCGGATCATGGCAGGTCAAACAGGCCCCGGAAGAAGCCGGACCATGCTTATACCGGGCGGTGAATCCCTCTTTATCGTGGCATTGAAAACAAAGGGCTCCCCCCTCGGCCGTCGCGGTAAAATCCTCGCCCCCGGAAGGATGGCTTGCGTTTTTCTGCTGGTGGCAGGACAGGCAATCTTCACCGCCCACTGGGGCGTGCACGTTCTTCTTCATCCTGATTTCCGCGTGGCAGCCATTGGCCAGACAGCCGGCCGCCCGCGCCTCATCCACCCGGAGGCAGATGGTCAGCAGCATGAGAGCAAGGAAAAAAAAGATAGGACGGTTCATGTAAATAGTCTCATTTTTCAAGTAGATACTTACTGGTGCTGGACTTGGTTGCCCAGAGATCGTGGGCCACGACGTGGCACTCGCTGCATTCCTTGAATTTTGCCCAGATCTTATCAGGATGGGGCACCCCATGGCAATCCTGGCACAGGGGAATCGTGCCGTGGCGGCCTGCGTGGCAGGCAACGCAGGGCACCTTCCGGTGCTTGGCCCAGGTTGCCGCCATGGTCGCGTAAATGTGCGTGTGGCAGGAACCGCAATCCTCGGAGGGGGTATTGTCACCATAGGTCACGATAAGAGGCATGTGGGCCCGGTGGCAGGTACGGCAGCTGTCCGCTCCCATGGTGTCCGAGTGGGGCAGATGACAGTTCTGGCAAGGCTGAATCTGCCCATGAAACCAATGGCAGGCGGTACAGGCGAACTTGCTGTGGATGCTCGGGTTATCGCGCAGCTGTTCGGACTGCTCTTCATGGCAGGTAAGGCACGGCGCTGTTATGTCGCGGGTAAAACTGATTTCCAGCGGCTTGTGTGGGTCGGTATGACAGGTTATGCAGCCCGGCAATTGAAAATGCGGTTCATCGCGATGACAGCGGCCGCAGGAGGGAACTATCTCCATGTCCGCCGGGGGATGACCCTTGTGGCAATCAAGACAGAGCGTTTGATGGGCCTTGCCCTTACTTTCCAGGGCAAGAACGATACCTTCATGACACTTACCGCAATCCTCGGCGAGCACCTTGGCTTTTACCAATCCATCCTCCTCCTGCGGCGACGCCGCGGAAGTCCCGGCGCCAGGCACAAGCAGACAGACGAGGAAGCTAAATAGTATCAGGAAATAATTCACAATTTTCAGATTCATCAGCATTGATTGTTGACAAAAAAAATTACTGATGTCAAGTTATCATTTGCAGCTTATAGGTTGTAGGCTATGGCTGTCGCCTATTAGACTCCAGGCTGAAGACAAGAAAGCCTGAACACACACCTACAACCTCACCCTGGACGTCCATTATGAAAAAAGCAACATCCTTCCTGCTGGTTCTCACGCTGCTGCATGCCTCGGGCTGCGCCTGGATAAAACCAGGCGCCAAAAAAGGGGCCGGCGACACAAAAACAAAAAAAATTGAAGGCAAATGCACCGGCGGCGACTGTCAAAACGGCCAGGGAAACTGGCTTTACGACGACGGCAGCCGCTATGAGGGATCCTTTGTCGCCGGCAAGCCCAGCGGCAAGGGCGTGCAAATCATGCCATCCGGCACCCGCTATGAAGGCAATTTCAAATACGGCCAGTTTGATGGCGGCTACGTCCTCTTTGCTGACGGCACCGATGCGGAATGCGAGCGTGGCAACTGCATCACCGGCCGCGGCATTCTGGTGTGGGCAACCGGCACCCGTTACAGCGGCGAATTCAAAAACGAGGTCCGCACAGGGTTCAGCGGCATCGTGTTTGAGGACGGCACCAGCTATTCCGGCAATTTTGCCAACAATCTGTACAATGGCGAGGGCACGCTGACCCTGCCTGACAAAACCGAATACCGCGGCGAGTTCAAGGATGGCCAGCTCGACGGAGAGATCCGCCTTGCCTTCCCTGACAAGCAGCCGGTTGACGGGCCAGGCAAAAAAGGCCAGGTGGTCGAGGACCAGGGCCGCGTCACCTTTCCAAGCGGCATCGGCGGCCAATGCATCGAAGGCAACTGCATCACCGGCATCGGCATCCTGGAGTTGAGCGATGGCTCCGTCTATCAGGGAGAATTCGTCAACTGCCGCCGCCATGGCTACGGCGTCTATACCTTTGCCAGCGGTTCAAAATATGAAGGCGAATACCGCGAGGGCAAACGTCACGGTAAAGGCGCCTTTACCTTTTCCACCGGCCTGAAGTACGAAGGGATGTACAAGGACGGCAAACGTAATGGGGAAGGCGTCTTCACCTTCCCCGGCGGGGAGACTAAAAAGGTGCTTTACATCGACGGCGAAATAGTCCAGTAGGGGCAACCCTTGTGGTTGCCCGATCTAGCGTTTCAGCGTTTCAGCGTTTAAACGCTCCCCCCCTACTTCGCTTCCACGCCCTTTATCTCCGGAGCAGGCGGGGCCTGCTTCAATTCCTCAAGCAGTATCTCTATTTTTGCGTCCTTGCGCAGCACGTCAACCCATTCCTTGCGCCGCATCTCCTGGAAATAGGGGGCAAGACGGTCCTCCAGCATGGTCCGGGCTTCCTCTTCCGTCAGGTCGCGGGAGGGGTCTTTCTGCAGCACCTCAAAGATGTGAAAAGAGCCGCCATCCTCGACCACATCGCTGAACTGGCCGATCTGCATGCCCAGCATTTTGTCAAAGATGTCCGGGTACTTGTTTTTATCAACGCGGATCTTGCGGACAATGAAGGTGCCGTCCAAAAGAAGTTTGGCAAAGTCATGGTTGTTCTGGTTGAACTGGGCCAGCAGCTTTTCGGCCGTGGCCTTGGTCGCCGCTTTATCCTGACCTGCCATGACAAAGATCTCCTTGACGAAATAGGCCTCCCCCTTTCTCAATTTGCCGGCCTCCTTGTATTCCTTATAAAGCCTCTCCACGGCCTCCGGGTCTTTCCCCTGCTTCTGGTACACCTCCCGGCCGGTGATGCCTTCCAGCAACTGGCTGCGTTCAATGCGGGCTTTCAACTGCTCCTCGGTCAAAGCCAGGTCGGCCAGATAATTCTGAAAGCCCTCCGGCGTCTCATAGGACTCCTTCAGACCATCGATAGACTCCTGGGTCTTTTCCGGCTTGGACGTGATTCCCTGCTTGACTGCCTCCTTCACGGCCAGCTCTTCAAAGATAAGACGGTCCAGGGCGCGCTGCTTGATCTCCCGGGTAATCGCTTCGTCCGGCTCCTTGACATCCTTATAAAAGGCGTTGGCCACCCGGTTCATCATGCCCAACAGGTCAAACATATTGATATCAACCCCATCCACCCGGGCCACGATCTGTTTCCTGGCCTCCGCGGCCTTTTTACGATTGTCTTCAATTTCCTTGAGCTCCTCCTTGCTCAGCTCCTGCTGCTGACTCATGGCAGGACCGTAATCAGTGGGCGAAGGGGGGGGGTAGCAGCGACAGGAGAAACGGAGAGCATCGGACCAAGCAGAAGGGCAAGAATGGAGTATTTGATTCGTTTCATACTTTCACCATGGGAAATAGGGATTTGGCTGTAGGTTGTAGGGTTAAGGAGAATCCGTTAAACCGTTTTATTTTAGACAAGGCTTGAGAGCAAATGTTCGCATAAATCCTACTTGAAACCTGAAACTTTGTCTAACGTAAAACGCGGAAATGGCTGATAGTTCATGGCTGATGGCATCAGGCAGGTCAACATACCCATGCCGATTCCGTCGCGTCGGGAAAGGTTTCCCAACCTGCATTCCAGAGCCTTCACAAGAAGAGGCGGCAAACCCTTGTCCCCATTCACCCTCAGCCTGCTTCTAAAAAAAAGGAGCAGGCGGGTTGCCCCGCCTGCTCCAGGTTATATCAGGGTTCTGCAACCCGGATTATTTACGGAAGAGTGACACCAAGGTCAGCATCTTCAACAACTGTGAAGTTGGTGCTGATATGATTGGAATCTACA
>JACRCD010000083.1 GCA_016219175.1 Deltaproteobacteria bacterium
AAAATCATCGGGAAATTATCAATGAGATTGACTGGAACATGACTCCGGAAAAAGCGGTGGATATGTACCTTGAATGGGGCGCGGGCTGGACACGCGGCAATGATTTTGTCAGCGGCAATAATCAGTCAATTTATTTTGTTCTCTTTGACTGGGAAACACCTCCGCAGGCCACTCTTATCCGGAGAAACATGAAAGAAGCCGTGGAACTCGCCAAGATACCGGTTCCGGATAATTTTTTTCGGGAGGCATGCGCTGAAGACGGCTACAGGCCGGGAGGAACGGTGCACCGCCTCAATGACAGACTGAAACAATGGCTGGCAAAAGAAATTAGTGGGCCGCCCGTTGATTTATCAACGTGATCAGCATGAATCCTCTCTGATTAATGTTTTCATTTTAAACGGTCTGGGCTGTCCCAACAAACCGGGCCACCTTTTTTCTCAGATGGAACGCGGGTTAATGGCAATTGGGGTGGCGCGGGCAAAGAAGCTTGGTGAAGCGCTGAATACCGGTTACAATGTTTTTCGGTGAATTGATTCTTCAGGCCTAAAACAGCTCCCGAAAAGCCCGGTTCCGGCGGGTGAATGGCTGCAAAAAGAAAAAGGCCAAAACCGCTTGTGCTAAGTGGTATTGGCCTTGCTTGACTTGGTGCCCCCGGCAGGAATCGGACCTGCGGCACCAGGATTAGGAATCCTGTGCTCTATCCACTGAGCTACGGGGGCTATATTATTGATGATGTTCTCTCTTCAGGGAGCCGGCTGATAACTGCTGGCGCATCCGCGCTCCTTCCGGCCATGGAGATGTCCGTGCCATCTCTCCCGTCTTGTAGCAGGGCATACATGTCGAAGTCGAGCCGTATTCCTGCTCGGTTTTAAATAGCCGGTTGCCTACCTTTCTGTCAACTCCTTTCTGAGTATCCCGGAGGTAACGGGAAGGTCATCGGTTCCCTGTCCTCATACCCTGAAAAGCCTGTAAAATCAAAGTTTACTTCTGCATATCAATGAATTATAAACTAACTACATAGTGCGGTGGATTATGCCGTTATTCCCATAAATTTTGGGGCGAATCGCGGATTGCAGCAGCAGGATAAAAATAGAGAGCGGTTGAGTTGATAACAGGAATGGAAATCGGCAGCTGGAACGAATATCTGAAAATTTTTGCCGCCCTGCTGGCTATTGTCAACCCGGTCGGGGCAATTCCCATCTTTATCAACCTGACCGCCGGTCAGAAAAATGAGGAACGGCGCAAGACGGGGTTGATGGCGGCCGCTTCCGTTGGGGTTATCCTTGTCGTCGTTCTTTTCAGCGGCGAGGCTGTTTTGAATTTTTTCGGAATTACCGTCGGTTCATTCAGGGTTGGCGGCGGCATCCTCATCCTGCTTATGGCGATTTCCATGCTGCACGCCAAGGTGAGCCAGGTCAAGCAGACGGATGAGGAGCTAAACGATTACGCTGACCGGGAAACCGGCGGGGTCGTCCCCCTCGGCACCCCTTTGCTTGCGGGGCCGGGCGCGATCAGCACCGTGATCTTGTATGCCCAGCGGCACTCTTCAGGTCTTCATTATGCCATCATGCTGTTGGTGATAATTATTCTGGCCCTCCTGACCTGGCTTATTTTTCGGATGGCCCCTGTTTTGGCCAGGGTGTTGGGGAAAACAGGGATTAATGTTTTTACCCGGATCATGGGGCTGTTCATGGCCGCCGTTGGTGTTGAGTTTATTGCCAACGGTTTGAAGCAGCTTTTCCCGCTTCTGGGCTGAAGGGTAATCAGTTTGCTTGCCGGCTGGAGAAGATGCAAGGGGTGAGATCTTTGACCGATAAGGTGATGTTGACCGGCCTGACCGGGGGGATGGGGTCCGGGAAAAGTTCCGTCTCGTTGCTGCTCCGCCGTCGTTTTCCCGTCACTGTCTTTAATGCCGACACCATCGTTCATGAACTTCTGGAGCCGGGCAGGGGATGTTGGCAGGTTATCGCCGGGTTGGACAATTTGTATGTGCGCGGGGACAAAACGATCGACAAGGTGCGTCTGCGCCGGGATTTGTTTGCCGACGACGCGTTGCGAAAGAATCTGAACGAGGGGATGCATCCCGTTGTGCGTAAGTCATTGCTGGAAAAAATCTCCCAAGAGGCGCGCCTGAACGGGCAGAAGCTTTTCCTTGTGGAGGTACCCCTTCTTTTTGAGGCAAACTGGCTGGATATGTTTTCTCATATCGTGGTTGTTTATGCGGAATACGGGCAATGCGTCGAGCGGGTGATGAGAAGGGATCATGTTTCTTGCGCAGAGGCCCAAAAATCGATCTCCGCGCAATGGCCCCTGCTTAAAAAAGCCTTGCTTGCCAATCATGTTGTTGATAATAGTGGGAATTGGCTGGATACTCGCAGGCAGGCCCTCCATTTGGGAAATTTGCTGTGGCAAAAAAAGTGCGATGAAATGGCGAAAAAATCTTGACAGGGTAAAAGAAATACATCATATCATGATAACTTTAAAAATTCCCTGATCCTTCCCAGATACCAATAATTAAGTTATTCGTTTAAATAAAAGAGTTCCCGTTTATCCTTATATGAGATAAACGAGTCATTCTTTTTCACAAGAAACGCATATCCATTTAAATCAAGCATATCCGAATAGATAAAATACCCTTTTGACATAGTTCGCGAAATAAACGGATCAAGCTCTTCATTCATTTGCTGTTTTGTCTGGCTGTTGCCGGTCATGTTGTTCACGCAGGATCCGGGCACAACATCGGGCCGGTTCATATTCACGGGCCGCATGTTCGGGTTTTCCGGGAATAATCGTTTCGTATTAATCAAGCTGTATAACGTTAAATCAGAGTTGAGGAGAAATAGAGGCAGATGAATTTAAGTGATTTAAAAGTAATGAAGATCAATGAGTTGACGAAGCTTGCTAAAGAGCTTGGCGTTGAAGGTTTCAGCTCTATGCGCAAGCAGGAATTGATCTTTGCGATTCTTCAGACCAAAACCAAGGAAATGGAAAAAAATGGTGTGGTCCGGGGAAGCGGCGTTCTGGAGGTGCTGCCCGATGGCTTCGGCTTTCTTCGTTCACCTGATTTTAATTACCTGCCTGGTCCCGATGATATTTATGTCTCTCCCTCCCAGATTCGACGTTTAAACCTTCGTACCGGTGACAGTGTAGAAGGTTTGGTTCGTTCTCCCAAA
Source organism: Deltaproteobacteria bacterium (assembly GCA_016219175.1). Lineage (GTDB taxonomy): Bacteria > Desulfobacterota > Desulfobulbia > Desulfobulbales > SURF-16 > SURF-16. The sequence goes on from JACRCD010000083.1 coordinate 3,174, forward strand.
GAGGGTGAACGTTATTTCGCCTTGCTCAAGGTTGACAGTGTCAATTTCCAGCCCCCGGAAAATGCCAAGAACAAAACCATTTTTGCCAATCTGACGCCTCTGCATCCTGAAGAGCGCATCCATTTGGAGCGTGAACCCGATAATTATTCCATGCGGATGATGGATATCATGTCGCCCATCGGCAAGGGGCAGCGCGGCTTGATTGTGGCGCCTCCCCGCACGGGAAAAACGGTCCTCATTAAAGACATCGCAAACAGCATTATCAAAAACCATAAAGAGATCATTCTCATTGTTCTGCTTATCGACGAAAGGCCCGAGGAGGTAACCGACATGGCCAGGAGCGTCAAGGCCGAGGTCATCAGTTCAACCTTCGACGAGCCGCCGCAGCGCCATATTCAAGTCGCGGAGATGGTTCTGCATAAGGCTAAACGGCTGGTTGAGCATAAGTTCGATGTGGTTATTCTTCTTGACAGCCTGACCCGTCTGGCCAGGGCTTACAATACCGTGATGCCTTCAAGCGGCAAGATTCTTTCCGGTGGTGTTGACTCCAACGCCCTGCACCGGCCGAAACGGTTTTTCGGCGCCGCCCGTAACATCGAGGAGGGTGGGAGTCTGTCAATCATTGCCTCGGCCCTTGTTGAAACAGGCAGCAGGATGGATGAGGTTATTTTTGAGGAGTTCAAGGGCACCGGCAACATGGAAATCGTCCTTGACCGGAAAATGGCCGACAGGCGTCTTTTCCCGGCCATGGACATCAATCGTTCCGGAACCAGGAAAGAAGATCTTCTGCTCGACCCGGATGTGATTAACCGGACCTGGATCCTGCGCAAGCTCCTGTCGAACATGAAATCAGTCGATGCCATGGAGTTTCTGATTGATAAGATGAAAGGAACAAAAACGAATCAGGATTTTTTTGATCTGATGCACGGTTGATGATTCGTTTGCTGGCCGGTCATATAAGCTCTTGCAAAAAATCCTTCCTCGTTTATAATACGTCGTTTACCCTGTAATATTGCCGGCTGCTTTTATTCCAGAGTGTGTTGGCGGAAAAATCATAGCATCATTGCTTCGGAGGTTTAATAAGATGAAAAAAGATATACATCCAGGTTATCACAAAATCAGTGTCGTATGCGCCTGTGGCAACGAAGTGGAAACCGGCAGCGTGAATTCGGAAATGCGGGTTGAGATCTGTTCTGCCTGCCATCCCTTTTTCACAGGAAAGCAGAAATTGATTGATACTGCCGGCCGGGTAGAAAAATTCCTCAAGAAATACGGAAAAACCTTAGCCAAGTAATTTCCCCGATTTTTTAAATACATGTTTGCCCGGTTTGACAATATCAATGAGAAACTTGCGGAATTGGAAGGAATGCTTTCCGATCCCGCCGTGCTTGCCAATCAGAGCGAGTACGGTAAAGTTGCCCGGGAACATTCCAGGGTGGCCAAAATCCATGCCTTGTACAATGAGTATAAGCGGGTAACCCAGGAGTTGGCTGAAAGCCAGGAACTCCTTCATCAGACGGATGATGAGGAGATGAAGGAACTGGCCCGAAGCGATGTCGCCGACCTGAACAATAAAACCAGGGAACTTGAGAAGGACCTGAGGATACTGCTGCTGCCCAAGGATCCCAATGACGAGAAGAACATTCTTCTTGAGATCCGGGCCGGGACCGGCGGAGACGAGGCCGCTCTTTTCGTCAGCGACCTTTTTCGCATGTATTCGAAATATGCCGAGATACAGGGCTGGAAAGTCGAGATCATGAGCAGCAACCCCATCGGTATCGGGGGATTTAAAGAGATTATTGCCCTGATAAGCGGGGAACAGGTTTACAGTCAGCTGAAATATGAGTCCGGCACGCACCGGGTGCAACGGGTGCCGGAAACCGAGGCCCAGGGCCGGATTCATACCTCGGCCGTCACCGTGGCCGTGCTGCCCGAGGCCGAGGAAGTCGAGTTGAGTATAGATCCCGGTGAGTTGCGTTTTGATGTCTTCCGCTCATCCGGTCCTGGTGGGCAGAGTGTCAACACCACTGATTCCGCGGTTCGCGTTACCCACCTGCCCACGGGTCTGGTGGTTACCTGTCAGGACGAAAAATCCCAGCATAAAAATAAGGCCAAGGCCCTCAAGGTTCTGCGCGCCCGCCTGCTTGACCAGATGGAGCAGGAGGCGCATGACCGCATGTCCGAGCAGCGCAAAAGCCAGGTTGGCAGCGGGGACAGGAGCGAACGCATCCGCACTTATAATTTCCCGCAGGGGCGGTTGACGGATCATCGCATTAATCTGACCCTCTACAAGCTTGATGATATCATGCTTGGTAAATTAAACAGCGTGATTGAACCCTTGCTTGCTCATTATCAGGCAGAGGCCTTGAAAACCGTTCAGTAAATCAAGAGATGTCGCCACTGAACGCCATGGGCCGCGGTATTTCCCCTCTCTTTTCTCATCACGCCGGCAGTAGGTTGGGAGCCCTTTCCCGACAGGCAGCGTCGGCATAGGTATGCCGACCTACTTTGAATCATGAAGGCTGTTGAACTCTACCAGAGTGCGGTGCATCGCCTCAAGGACGCTCATATCGAGGATGCTGAAATCGAGGCATCCATCCTCCTGGGACACCTTCTGCACCTTTCCCGTGCTCGGATTTTCCTCCATACGGAAGAGCTGCCGGCCCCGATCCTCCACAGCTTTGAACAACACCTCCGCCGCCGCCTGGCTAGGGAACCCCTGTCGTATATCCTTGAGGAACAGGAGTTCTGGTCCCTGCCGTTTTATGTCAACAGGGATGTGCTGATTCCCCGTCCCGAGACGGAAATTCTTCTGGAGATGGTCTTACAGGTATTAAAAGGAGAGGGACGCTCCCCATGTTCCGTGCTTGACATGGGGACGGGCAGCGGCATTATCGCCATTATTCTGGCCTTGAGCCTGCCCCAATCCTTCGTGGCCTCTCTGGATATCTCCTTTGCCGCCCAAGCCGTAGCCAGAAAAAACGCGGAAAGGCATGGGGTGCTGGGCCGCGTCTCCTTTATTAATTCCGACTGGCTGGAGGGGATACGTTTGGCCCCTCTCTTTGATCTGGTGGTTACGAATCCGCCGTATGTGGCGCATGAGACCTTGGATGACTTGCAGCCGGAAGTAAGTCTGTTTGAGCCTCGACTTGCCCTGGACGGCGGCAGGAAAGGAATGGAGGAGATTTGCCGTTTTGCCGGCGATCTCTCTGTGGTGCTGAAACCGGGGGGGCTTTTTTTTATGGAAATCGGCTTTGATCAGGCTCCTCTTGTCATGGATCTTTTTTCATCTTTTTCCGAATTCGACGGCCTCACTGTATATGAGGATTATGCAGGGCTGCCGAGGATATTTCACGCAAGGCGATTATAATGGATAAAATTATCATAGAAGGCGGCAGAAAACTGCATGGGGAAATTAAAATAAGCGGGGCAAAGAACGGTGCTTTGCCTATTATCGCCGCCACTTTGCTCTGCCCGGGAACCCATACCATACATAATGTGCCTGAGCTGCGCGACATCAGGACCATTCTGCAGCTGTTGGCGACTTTGGGAGCGACATGGGAACGGATTGATACCAATACCCTCAAAATCAACTCCGATAATGTTACCGAATTTGAAGCCTCCTATGATCTGGTGAAGACCATGCGGGCCTCCGTGCTGGTTCTGGGACCTCTGCTGGCCCGTCTTGGCCGGGCCCGGGTCTCGTTGCCCGGGGGCTGCGCCATTGGCGCCCGGCCCATTGATTTCCATATGCAGGGTTTTCAGAAGCTCGGTGCGCAACTGGAACTTGAGCATGGCTACGTGGACGCCAAGGTTTGTGGAAGATTGCGCGGCGCAACGATCTATTTTGATATCCCCAGCGTGACCGGCACGGAAAATATTTTGATGGCGGCGGTTCTGGCCGAAGGCACGACAGTCATTAAAAATGCGGCGCGCGAGCCGGAGATTGCCAATCTTATCGACATGCTGACCCGGATGGGGGCCAGAATCGAGGGGCGCGGCAGTGACCGGTTGACCGTGCAGGGGGTGGAAAGTCTGCAGCCCGCTGAGATCGAAATCATTCCCGACCGCATCGAGACCGGCACTTTTCTTATTGCCGTTGGCGCCGCCGGCGGCGATGTGACGCTGACCAACTGCAATCCTTCCCATCTGCCGTCGCTCTTTGAAAAACTGCGCAGCAGCGGGCTGTATCTTGAAGAGGGCGAAACCAGCATCCGGGTTATCCGCTCGGGCCCGCTGAAAAATGTTGATATCAAAACCATGCCCTATCCCGGCTTTGCCACGGATCTGCAGGCCCAGACCATGGCCCTCATGACCTTGACGGAAGGCTTAAGCGTCATCCATGAGAATATCTTTGAAAACCGCTTTATGCACGTGGCGGAACTGCGCAGAATGGGGGCGGATATCATGGTGGATGGCGGCAAGGCCATTGTCAAGGGGCACGGGAAACTAAACGGCGCCCGGGTCATGGCAACCGACCTGCGGGCCAGCGCCTCTCTCGTCATCGCCGGGCTTGCCGCCCAAGGCTTAACGGAGATCTCCAGGGTGTATCACCTTGACCGGGGGTATGACGACCTGGTGGGCAAACTCTCGGCCGTGGGGGCCAAGATCTGGCGGGAGCGGGAATAAAATTTATTAGCAACCTTGATGAACTCGTAAAAAGTCGGCGACAAAGCCCGGATGGCTAAGTAACAAAATTCGATATACAAGGCGTAGTGTATTTTTGAGAGTGAGGCTATACATGTGGTATGCCGAACGAACAAAAATGCGCTACAACGCAGTAGA
>JACRCD010000087.1 GCA_016219175.1 Deltaproteobacteria bacterium
AAGTTAAGCTTCTCAGCGCCGATGGTACTGCCAGGGAAACTTGGTGGGAGAGTAGGTCGCTGCCGAATCCTTTTTCTTAGCCCTCATGACCTTACCGGTTCTGAGGGCTTTTTTTTTGCCCACTTCTCGGGGGGTGCTTGGTGTCTGACGGCAAAAAATGCAAATGCGGCACCTTGTATGTTGTCGCCACACCCATCGGTAATCTTGAAGATATCACCCTCCGCGCCGTGCGCATTCTTGGCCAGGTTGATCTCATTGCCGCCGAGGATACCCGCCATACCCGTAAGCTGCTAAGCCACCTGGCCATCAGTAAGCCCCTTGTCAGTTATTATAAGGATCGCGAAGCAGCCCGGACTGAAAAAATAGTAGAGGAGCTCCGCTCTGGCCGCGATGTTGCCCTGGTCTCCGACGCAGGCACGCCGGCCATATCCGATCCAGGGGCTATCCTTGTTGCGCAGTGTCATGAAAATTCCATTCCCGTGGTGCCTGTTCCCGGGCCCTCTTCCCTGGTTGCCGCATTGAGCGTTTCCGGCTTTATGCAACCCTCTTTCACCTTTCTTGGTTTTCTGCCCAGTAAGAAAAATCAGCGAATGAAGGCGTTAACCGCCCATGCCCAGGATGAAACCGTTACGGTTTTTTATGAATCGCCCAGAAGAATTTGTGCTGCCCTGGCGGAATGCCGAGAGGTTTTGGGCGAAAGAGATGTATTCGTCGGCAGGGAAATCACTAAGCTCCATGAGGAATTTCTGCAAGGCTCACTCTCGGATGTCCTGAAGATTCTTGAGTCAAGAAGCCAAGTCAAGGGTGAGCTTGTCGTTCTCATTGCGCCAAGCCAACGTGTACAACCATCCGCGCCCGAGGATTTGCCGGGTCTGTTATCCTGGTACCGGGATAATTCCGCTTTAAGTATGAAGGATGCAGTCAAAAAAATTTCCGGAGATCTGAATCTCTCACGATCCCGGGTCTATGAAAAAGCCCTGCATATCTGGGCTAAAAAGTGATGTGCGCTTATTCTTTCCAGTCGCTCTATTTTTTGCCAGGTAATGCAATTTCCTTGTTTTTACGGGTAAAATAGGATAATTTCCATCTTTATTTTTTTACCGTGTTTGTCATTTGCATGGCTATCCCCATTCCGGACGCTTGTTTTTCGTGAAAAAAGTTCAAGATTATTATTTTAAAAAGGCCAAGCAGGATAACTATCCTGCGCGTTCCGTCTATAAGCTGGAGGAGGCGCAGCAGAAACACCACATTATCAAGGCCGGAAATAAGGTTCTTGATCTCGGCTGTCATCCGGGCAGCTGGTCTCTTTATGCCGCCAAAATTGCCGGCCGGGAAGGGCTGGTGGTGGGAGTTGATTTACAGAAAAGCACAATTGCCCCCGTTGCCGGCGGGGCGCGCATTGAATTTATTTGTGCTGATATCGGGGCGGATGACTTTATCGCCTCCCTGTCGGATAAATTGCCATTTCAGGTGGTTATCAGTGATCTGGCGCCCAGGACGACGGGGCACAAGTTTTCCGATCATCTGAAATCAATTGAATTATCACGGCAGGCTCTGGCCATAGCCTCTCACGTTCTTTGCCGGGGCGGTCATTTCTATTGCAAAGTTTTTCAGGGAGAGGATTTTCCCGACTTTGTCAATGAGGTACGTCTGCTTTTTCATAAAACGAAAGTCGTCAAACCGAAAAGTTCTCGGGTTGAGAGCCGTGAGGTGTTTGTTTTAGGTGTTGAATTTAAAGGTGTTGAGCAATGTCGAGCTGCTGCGGCAAAAGTTCAGGCAGAGGTGTAGCTTGAATGCCCTCATAACTGACCGCAGTAAGTAATTGTTGAATAATTGGAGGATTTTTAAATATGTCCGGACATTCGAAGTGGGCTAATATTAAACGCCGAAAAGGGGCCGTGGATGCTAAACGCGGCCAGATATTTACCAGGTTGATTAAGGAAATAACGGTTGCGGCCAGACTTGGCGGCGGAGATCAGTTGGGAAATCCCAGGCTTCGCAGTGCGATAGCCACGGCCAAGACGGTGAATATGCCCAAGGAAAATATCGAACGCGCCATCAAAAAGGGCACGGGCGAGCTTGAAGGGGCTGTATACGAGGAAATCACCTATGAAGGCTATGGCCCCGGCGGGGTGGCCATTCTGGTCGAGTGCATGACGGACAACAAGAATCGCACGGTGGGCGAGGTTCGTCCCGCTTTTACCAAGAGCGGCGGCAATCTCGGCGAGTTCGGCTGCGTCTCCTATATGTTTGATAAAAAAGGGCTGATCCTGGTCGATAAGAAAACCATTGATGAAGAGAAATTGATGGAACTGGCCCTGGAGGCTGGCGCCGATGACGTGGTGGAAGAGGAAACCGAGTTCCAGGTCCTTACTTCCCCTGAGGAATTTGCCGCGGTGCGAGAAAAGCTGGAGTCGCAGGGCATTGTCTTTTTGGATGCCTCCCTTTCCATGATTCCCCAGAATGTGGTTGATATCAATGATGAGGGGGTTGCCAAGCGGCTGCTGAAACTCATGGAAACCCTGGAAGACTGTGATGATGTGCAGAACGTCCATGCCAACTTTGATATCCCTGATGAGATTATGGAGAAAATTTCCTAAGTGCTGAAAGCGATTCGTATCCTGGGTATTGATCCCGGATCCCGCACCACGGGTTATGGCGTTGTCGAGCAGACGGGATTTGATTTAACCTTTGTCGGCTGCGGAGTCGTAAAATCAACCCCCGAACTTCCCATGTTGCAAAGGTTGAAGGAAATTTATGACGGAATCTGTGGGGTGATCAGGAGGCATGAGCCGCACCATGCCGCCATAGAACAGGTGTTTGTCGCAAAAAATCCCAGTTCCGCCCTGACCCTTGGTCAAACAAGAGGCGTTCTTCTCCTGGCGGTCAGCCAGTTCGCTATGCCTCTTCAGGAGTTTTCCCCGAAAACGGTGAAACAGGCAGTGGCCGGCTATGGGCAGGCCGGCAAGGAGCAGATGCAGCAGGCTGTCCGCGCCCTATTGAAATTATCCGCCACGCCCAGCGCCGATGCCGCGGATGCCTTGGCTGTGGCCATGTGTTGCGCCAATCATCTTGCCGTATCCCGGGCGGCGGACAGGGTGAAATAATGATCGCCTGCATCAGGGGAGAGCTTGTGTTCAAGTCGGCGGAAAAGCTGATCGTCATGGCTGGCGGAGTCGGCTATGAGGTTTTTGCCACTGCCGGCTGCCTTAAGGCTCTGCCGGAAACGGGCCATCAGGCCCTGGTCCATGTTCACACCCATGTCCGGGAGGATGCCATGCTGCTGTATGGTTTTGCCGATGAGGAAGAAAAAAGGATTTTTCATCTCCTGCTCGGTGTTTCCGGAATTGGACCAAAACTTGCCTTGGCCATCCTTTCCGGCATTTCTCCCGGCGAGCTTGCCGCCGCCGTTCGCAATGAATCTCTCGGCAGGCTTACCCAGCTGTCCGGTGTCGGCAAAAAAACCGCTGAACGTCTTTGTCTGGAGTTAAAAGATAAGCTGCAGTGGGTTCCCGAGCAGCATGGCTCCCATTTAGCGGCGATGACCGATCAACGGGATCAGCTGTGGCTTGATACGGTTTCGGTACTGGTGAATCTCGGCTATCCGCCAAACAATGCGGAGGACGCGGTGCGGAAGGCCATGGCTGGCGGAGCCGCCAGTGAGGGATTGAGCCTGGAAGAACTTGTCAAACAATCATTGAGGCTGCTGGCATGAATGATGACGAGAGAATTGTCAGTACCGCCACGGCCACTCCCCATGAAGAGATAGAGGAAAAAAGCCTGCGGCCTAAAAAACTGGCCCAGTACATCGGCCAGGAACAGGTCAAGGCAAACCTTGAGATCAGCATCAAAGCGGCAGCTTCCCGCAAGGAGGCGCTTGATCACGTTCTCTTCCACGGCTTCCCCGGGCTCGGCAAGACAACCCTGGCTTACATCATCGCCAATGAGATGGGGGCACATATCAAGGTCACCTCGGGTCCGGTGATAGAACGGCCTGGCGATCTTGCCGCCATCCTCACCAGTCTCCATAGCGGAGACGTCCTTTTTATTGATGAAATCCACAGATTGAATCATGTCGTTGAGGAAATTCTCTACCCGGCCATGGAGGATTTTCAGCTTGATTTGCTCATTGGCCAGGGTCCTGGGGCGAAAACGGTGAAAATGGATCTGCCGCCCTTCACCCTGGTGGGAGCAACCACCAGGACAGGGTTGCTGACCCCGCCCTTACGGGATCGCTTCGGCGTTATTCTGCGGCTTGATTTTTACTCGCCCGCCGAACTGGTGCTGATCATAAAAAGGTCGGCCGCCCTGCTCGGCATTCCGATTGACGAGGAAGGCGCTCTGGAAATGGGGCGCAGGTCGCGGGGGACACCACGCATCGCCAACCGGCTGTTGAAAAGGGTGCGCGATTTCGCCCAGGTCAAGGCGGAAGGGAAAATCACGGCCGAAGTGGCGGATGCGGCCCTTACCATGCTCTCGGTCGACAAGGAAGGGCTTGACGAGATGGACCGGCGCATTCTGCTGACCTTGATCGACAAGTTCCAGGGCGGCCCGGTGGGGCTTGATACGATGGCCACCGCGGTTTGCGAGGAAAAGAACACCCTGGAAGACGTTTATGAGCCATTTCTGATCCAGTCCGGGCTGTTGATGCGGACTTCCCGGGGCAGGATGGCGACGCTTGCGGCCTATGAGCATTTCGGCAGGGCGCGTGATTACTGCCGGCAGCGGGTGATTGGTGAATTCACCGGTTCATTGAAGTTGCCGGAGCAAGGTTGATGGCGTTGTAAAAAGTCGGTGGCAGTGATTTGATGGTTGACGCTTTGATTATATTCTTTGTTTCGCGGTCGTGTTGCGCTAAAATAACGGTGGGTGTTGGTCGAGTCCCTTACTGGTGCATAAGGATATTTTTGAATCCATGAAGAAATTAACTATTCCGGATATCATTAACAGGAAGGGCGGGGAAAAGCTGACCATGCTCACCGCCTATGATGCAAGTTTTGCCCGTCTGCTTGATGCTGCGGACATCGACATGCTTCTGGTCGGCGATTCCCTGGGGAATGTGCTGTTAGGGTATGAATCCACCGTGCCGGTGACCATGGAGGAGATGCTCCATCATGTCCGTGCTGTCCGTCGAGGCTCTTCTTCCTTTGTGGTGGCGGACATGCCCTTTCTTTCGTATCAGATCAGTATTATCGATGCCGTCAGAAATGCCGGCCGTTTCTACAAGGAAGGCGGCTGCGATGCCGTCAAGCTTGAGGGTGGAATCGAGGTATGCGAGGCAGTACGGGCCATAGTCAGGGCCGGCATGGCAGTGATGGGCCACATTGGTCTGACCCCGCAGACTGCGGGAAATCTCGGCGGTTTCAAGGTGCAGGGAAAAGACGCGGCCTCTGCCCGCAAGCTGCTGGCTGATGCCAGGGCGCTGGCGGAGGCCGGGGTTTTTGCCATCGTCATGGAATGTATTCCTGACGCCCTGGCCCGGGTAATCACGGAAAAGGTGGCGGTGCCGACCATTGGTATCGGCGCCGGAGCTGGTTGTGACGGCCAGGTGCTGGTAACCCATGACCTGCTGGGCATGTTTGAAAAGTTTGTGCCGCGCTTTGTCAAGGGCTATGCCAATCTGGCCCCCCAGATCAAGCAAGCCGTGGCATCCTTTCAGGAAGAGGTGCAATCCGGAACTTTTCCTGATGCCGAACATAGTTTTACCATGCAGCTTGAGGTCGACAAGCTGCTCGGCGAGGACTGCTGAATAGAGACTAACTCCTGAACCACGGGACTAAATAGCTATGCTGGATAACAATTCCGATGTCTACGAGAGGCGCCAGGCTGTGCGAGTGATGGGGCGCAATCTTTTTTATTTTCAACCTGTTTCCCGGGAAAAATTCGCGGCCCTGTTCAAGGATTTTGAGGCAGGCGTGCCGCCATACAGTCAGGAGGGACTTTCGGAGATTGAGACGTTTATCGGCGCGCAAAGCGCCCTGGCGCGAATCAGGGCACGGGATGCGGACCTGGGTGATTTTCTCGCCCACCTCGATGCCAAGGTCAACCTCATCCTCAAAAATGTAACGAGCAGCAAAAACTTTTTCGATAAGCTTACGTTGCATGATTTAAACCTGAGCGGCAGGGGCATCTCTTTTATCTCGGATTACAAAATTGAACCGGGTGAAATTCTTGAATTCCATATTGCCCTGTTGCCCACTTACACCTATGTGTACTGTTTCGGCAAGGTCGTCTCCTGCAAGGCGCAGCCGGAAAATGAGGGGAAAACTTCATACAGGGTAGCGGCGGAGTTTGTTCTCATCATGGAGGATGATCAGGAAAAATTGATTCGGCATAACTTTAAACAGCAAAGTCTTGCCCTGAGAAACCGAAGGGGCAGAGGATGAGACCAGTGCGGGAAATTGAGTCTGCGGTAGTCAGCGAGGCAGTGAGAACGCTGGCCATGGAAGCGGGTTACGATCTTGAGCCTGATATCCTTGATAGTCTGCTTCAAGCCAGGGACAGGGAGACCTCCCCCCTGGCCAGAAATGTTCTGGAGCTGTTTTTGATCAATGCCGATATCGCCAGCCGGGAAAAAGTTCCTGTTTGTCAGGATACCGGCGTGGCGGTTGTCTTTGTCGAGCTGGGGCAGGATGTGCACGTCATCGGTGATTTCCGTGGTGCTGTGCAGAGGGGGATTCAGGCGGGCTACGAGGACGGCTATCTGCGCAAATCGGTATGCGATCCCATCACCCGGGTTAACACCGGGACCAACACCCCTGCGGTCATCCATATTGAGCTGGTCCCCGGGCGGCAGATAAAAATTTCCATGCTGCCCAAGGGGTGCGGCAGTGAAAACATGAGCGGCCTGATCATGCTGCCGCCTTCGGCGGGGTTGGCCGGCATGAAGGATTTTGTTGTCCGCCAGGTGGTCAATGCCGGCCCCAATCCGTGTCCGCCCCTGGTTGTCGGCGTGGGCATGGGGGGCACCTTTGAGAAAGCCGCCCTGCTGGCGAAAAAATCACTGATTCGGCCTTTGGGTGAGGCCCACCCTCGGCCGGACGTGGCAGCCCTGGAGAAGGAGATCCTGGCTGCGATTAATGAGCTGGGGCAGGGGGTGCAGGGCTTTGGCGGCGTTAATACCGCCCTGGCCGTGCACATAGAGCCGTATCCCGCCCACATTGCCAGCCTGCCGGTGGCGGTCAATATCCAATGCCATGCCCACCGCCATAAGGAGATTACCCTCTGATGTCATTTCTGCGCAGCAAACCCGCCTTTATGGAGGACTTGAAGAATGTTGAACTTCCCTTTGCCGAAGGTGTTGCCGAGTCTCTGCAGGCCGGGGATCTGATAAGTCTGAGCGGGACTCTTTATACCGGACGGGATCAGACCCACCGGCGGCTGATGGCTCTGCTCGATAAGGGAGAAGCCCTGCCCGTCGATCTGGCCGGGCAGCTTCTGTATTACGTGGGCCCCAGTCCGGCGAGGCCGGGCAGGGTCATCGGCGCGGCAGGGCCGACAACCAGTGGCCGTATGGATCTCTATACCCCCCGCCTGCTTGAACTGGGGCTCAAGGGTACCATGGGCAAAGGCAGCCGCGCCTTGCCCGTCAGGGAGGCCATGCTGAAAAAGCAGGCGATCTATCTGGCTGCCTTCGGCGGAGCCGGGGCCTATCTGTCAAAATGTATCGTGGCCGCGGAACTTGTCGCCTTTGCCGATGCCGGACCGGAGGCTTTATTCAAGTTTACGGTGAAAGGATTCCCGGCCGTGGTGATCAACGATGTCCACGGCCGGGATTATTATGAGCTGGTAAAGTCAGGGAAGCATACCTCCCGCTGAGGCCAACCTCAGCGGGCCATGTCGATCTTGCCGAAGACCGCCAAGCCCTTCAGCAGCATAAGGGCCTGATTGAGCTGGTTGTCGGTGGCGGTGCTGTCACCCTGTTTTTTCATGTCCTCGGCAGGTCCCGTGCTTTCTTCACCCGGTTTTTCCTGCGGCGGGGCGGCTTCCTCTTCCGCCGGTTTCTCATCCGGTTTCTCGTTGCCGTTTTTTATATGGTGCTTCAGGTCTTTTTCCCTTAGGAAATTGGGTTTCTTCTTTTCCTTGGCATCCGGCTCCTTGCTTTCCTTGGTCTCCTGCTGGTCGGCGAATTCCGTCGGCACGACGATGTCCGGGGTTATGCCCGTGGCCTGGATGGATCTGTCATTAGGAGTATAGTAGCGCGCCGTGGTCAATCTGAGTCCCGCCCCGTTATCCATCGGGATGATGGTCTGCACGGAGCCCTTGCCGAAGGTCTGGGCGCCTAGGATCAGGGCGCGTTTATGATCCTGCAGGGCGCCGGCGACAATTTCCGAGGCGCTGGCGCTGCCTTCGTTCACCAGGACGATGATGGGAAAGGTGTACCGGTCCCCGTTGTCATGGGCCTTGAATTCCATGTTCTGGTCTTTCAGCCGGCCCTTGGTGGAGACAATCATGCCTTGATCTATGAAGATGTCGGACATTTTCACCGCCTGATCAAGAAGGCCGCCCGGATTGTTGCGCAGATCGATGACCAGTCCGTTCAAGGTCCCGTCCTTCTGCAGAGAGGTGAGCGCCTCCTTGAATTCCTTTGTCGTATTAGCCTGAAAGTTGCGGACCCGGACATAACCGTAGCCGGGTTCCAGAATTTTTGAAGTGACACTGATGAGAGGGATGACATCGCGGACAATGGTGATATCCTTCATGTCCGAAAATCCTTCCCGGAAAATGGCGATAGTCACCTCTGTCCCCTGCGGGCCGCGAAGTTTCTTGACCGCATCCATCAGGCTCATGTCCTTGGTTGATTCACCGTCGATCTTTAAAATTTTATCGCCTGATTTGAGCCCCTTTTCAAAGGCCGGGGTGCCCTCAATGGGGGAAACAACGGTGAGTATGCCGTCTTTCATGGTAATTTCAATGCCGATGCCTGAAAAACTACCCTTTGTCTCGATTTTCAATTCCTGAAAATCGTCAGGCTTCATATATGAGGAGTGCGGGTCAAGGGTGGCGAGCATTCCCTTGATTGCTCCCTCGATCACTTTACCGGAATCAATTTCTTCCACGTAGTTTTTCTCAAGCAGGCTTAAGACGTTGGAAAATGTTTCCAGATTTTTGTAAATATCCTCTGTTTTCGCCTCCACCCTGGCATTGCGCTCCCAGAGAAGAAGAGTGAAAACAGGGAGACATATGAGGGCGATAAGAAGAATTTTTTTGCCAAACGCAGTCTGTTTTTTCATGATTTTACCAATATGGGATATGGAAATTGTGAAGATTATCGTATTGTGTCCGGAAATATTTATCTAATTTAGCACTTTAGTCACGTTCAGACAATGTGAAAAGATGGAGTTTTCTGGCGAAATCGTTAATTTTTAAATGAAATCCGGGCAGGTTCGAGCCATTCGAGAGGATCCTGGGGTTCGGTATTATGGCGGATTTCAAAATGCAGCCCTTCCCGCAGCAGTCCGCCATGGAGACTTGTCGTCCCTATCTTGTCATTCTGCTTGACCTCGTCCCCGACTTTTTTTTCGATCCGGCCCACCCCGCTTACCAGCGAAAAGTAGTTGTTGCCGTGGTCAATGATGATAAGATTGCCAAGACTGCGCAGGGTGCCGGTATAAACGATTTTCCCATCGTAGACCGCGCTGATGTCGCTTCCCTGCGCGGTTTCAATGGCAATGCCGTTGGCAACAGTGCTCACCCCCAGGGTTTCATTGTTCTGTTGGCCGAATTTCTGGATGATCGGGCCTGCCGCGGGCGGGGGGAGTTTGCCTTTTTCAGCGGCAAATCCCTGGGCTGTGGCTGGCTTTCTTTTTTTGAAGGCTTGCAAGGGGTAGTCCCGGATCTCCCGCTGTTCCAGGTCCTCCTTGGCCTCCGTTGCCTTTTCTTCCAGTTTCGCCAAAGTGGCGGCCAGCTCCTCGCCGGCTGCTTCAAGTTCCTTGATGGCCTGCTGATAGAGCAGTTTTTCCGTTTTCACCCGGTCAAGCAGGGTCTGCCGCTCCGCCTGGGTGCCAGCCAGGGTTTCCTGCTGGGCCATGACATCCCGGGCGGCCTGTTCGAGACGGCTTTTTTCCTGGGCATGGACCTTTTGCGCAGACTCAAGCTCCACCATCTTGTTTTTGAAGTCAGTTATGACCTGATGGTCATATTGGATCATGAAGTGAAAATTTTCTCTGAGATTAACCAGATCAGTCAGGGAAGCGGCAGAGAAGGTGGTGTTTAAGATGCCGGTTTCCCCCATGCGGTAATAGGCGGCAAGTCTTTTTTCCATGTGGTGCCGCAAGGTTTCCTTTTCAACAAGGATTTTTTCCATTTCCTTCTGTTTGGCAAGGGTCATCTCGTTTTGTCTGTTCATCTCCCCCTGCAGGGCCGCAAGTTTTTCGTTTTCGGCCAGGAGTTGCCGGTCGATTTTTTCCAGTTCGTCGACGAGGTTGATTTCCTTTTCCCGGGAGACGGCAACCTTGCTTTCGTGGGTGCGAAGGCCTGACTCTACCCGCTCTATTTTTTTTCGCTGCTCCAGCAATTCTTCATCGAGTTTTTTTATTTCTTCAGGGTCGGCAGCCAAGGCATGGTCATGGCCAAGAAAGCCGAGGCAGGCAAGAGAGGCCAGGAAGAAAAGGCAGAGATGGAGATTGCTGATTTTCATAATGGTCCGCGGCCGGTGTTCCCTAAATTTTCAGCAATCTACGGATTGACAGTATGCTGCCCAGCGTACAGAGCATGATACTGCTGAACAGGATCATGGCGGTGTTGCTTACCGGCAGGAAGCTAAATTCGAAAATATTCATGAATCCCGTGGCGCCGAAGTGATTCTTGACCCATTGGTACAGAAAAAAGAGGGCGCCCAGGCCCAGGCCGGAGCCAAACAGGCCGAGGGTAAACCCTTCGATAAGGACCGGGCCTTTAATATAACTGTTGGTCGCCCCAAGGTATCTGAGGACTTTAAGTTCCTGCTGCCGGGCATAGAGAGTCAGTCGCAGGGTGTAGGAAACCATGAACATGGTGGTGAGAATAAGCAGGGTGCCGCTGATGATGACGATAAAGCGCAGCAGCCTGACAAAATGACCGAACCGTTCCACCCAGCCCTGGCCATACTGGACTTTCATTGTGCCGGGCAGATTTTTCAGAAAGTCGGAGAATTCCTTGATTCTGGTCAGCGTCTTGATATCCTTGTGGGGATATATTTCCGCTGAATAGGGCAGGAAGGCGGGATTTAAGTCATCAAGAACATCCTTGTCATTGCCGAGCTGCCGGCCAAGGCGGGCGAAGGCCTCTGCCGGGGTGATGAAAATAATCTTCTCCACCCTGCCGAAATCCGTTATTTTCTTTTTGAATTCTTCCTGTTCGGCCGGATTTAATTGCGCCGTCAGATAAACGGTGAGCCGCAGTCCTTCGCCCAGCTTCAGGCCAGCCTGCACCATGTTCGTGTAAATCAGGAAAAAAAACGAGAAAATAAGAACAGAGAGGGTCACGGTCAGGAGGGTCATCAGTTGCACCCCCCAGGAGTGACGGATATTTCGCCCCGTCTGCATGAACATGAAGACAAGAAATTTCATGGCGTACCTCGGAATGAGAGCGAGTTGAAGGTATGGTTAGACTTGATACAATTCACCCTGGCGCAGCTCGAATTTTTTATGACTGGTTCCCTGATAGATGGATTCGTCATGGGTAGCGATGATGATGGTCGAGCCGCTTTCATTAAGTTCCTTAAAGAGATTCATTACCAGGGCCGTTGTTGCCGAATCGAGATTGCCGGTGGGTTCGTCGGCCAACAGGAGAAGAGGCGAGCCTGCCGCCGCCCTGGCGATGGCAACGCGCTGCTGCTCTCCCCTGGAAAGTTTGCCCGCCGGTTTGTGGTGTTTTTCGCTCAGCCCGAGTTTTGCCAGCAGCTCCGCCACCCGTTCTTTGATGTCCAGGGGGTTCATAAAACGGACCTCCATGGCCATGGCGACGTTCTGGGAGACGGACAGCCTGGGCAAGAGCTTGAAATCCTGATAGGCAACGCCGATGCGCTGCCGGAGCTTCTGAATGTCGTTGTCGCCCAAGGCGCTTAAATCCTTGCCCTCTATTTCAATCAGACCCTTGGTCGCCATCTCCTGCCGGCAGAGAAGCTTGAGCAAAGTCGTCTTGCCCGCGCCGCTGGGCCCGGTGAGAAAAATGAGCTCGCCCTTTCTTGCCCTGAGGGACACGTTTCTTAAGGCCACCACATCGGGAGGATAAATTTTCGTTACCTTGACAATTTCCACCAAGTTGGAGACGTTGCCAGGAGAAAGGTTTTCCGCGAAATTATTGAGCATGGTCCTGTTTGCCAAAAAATGTTAAAGTCAGGAAACTATTCGGGTTGATTAGGCTGTAGCCTGAAGGCTGTTAGTAAAAGAAAGCAGAGAATGACTGGGAAAACACTTTCTTATACAGTCAGTACCGCCAGACCTTCAGCCTAAAAGCCTTCAGTCTATTCACTTGGGTAGTCACAAAGTCAGATCACATTAAACTGTTTTTAAAAAAAATTGACACCTTTTTCCTTGATATTGTATACCAAAAGTACGTAATAATTGAAATTTATTTAAAGTAAACCTTTTTAACAAGCGAGCGCCCCTTGGACGAACCCTTTCCGGAAGAAAATAAATCTCAGGAAACATCGCAATCCACCTTTTATCCATGTGTTATCGGACAGAGCAAAGTTCTGCTGGATGTTTTTACTATAATCGAAAAGGTTTGCAACACCAACACCACGGTCCTTATTCAAGGCGAGAGCGGGACAGGAAAGGAGCTCATAGCCCAGGCGCTTCATTACGGCAGCGACAGGAAGAACGGCCCCTTTGTGCCGGTCAACTGCGGGGCGATTCCGGGAGAGCTCCTGGAAAGCGAGCTCTTCGGCCATGAAAAAGGGGCTTTCACCCATGCCATTCGGACACGGCTCGGCCGCTTTGAGCTTGCTGACAGCGGCACTGTTTTTCTTGATGAGGTGGCGGAGATGAGCCCCATGCTCCAGGTAAAACTTTTGCGTGTCCTGCAGGAAAAGCAGTTTGAACGGATCGGCGGCACCAAAACCATCATCTCGGATTTCCGGGTCATCGCGGCTACCAACAAAAACCTTGAAGACGAGGTCAGCAAAGGACGATTCCGGGAAGATCTTTATTATCGGTTAACGGTGGTGCCCATAAAGGCGCCGCCTCTGCGCGACAGGATCAGTGATATTCCGCTGCTGGCCGAATATTTTATCGAGAAATTCAACAGATCAAAGAAGAGGGCGATCTCGGGAATCAGCGAAGAGGCCATGCGTCATCTGCTCCGCTACCCCTGGCCGGGCAATGTCCGCGAGCTTGAAAATGTGGTGGAAAGGATGGTGCTGCTCAGCCATGGCGAGCGTATCGGCTGTGATGATTTGCCGGAAAGAATTCTCAGGCCTGAGAAGCGGGTTGAGCATACCGGTGAAATTCCGCAGCAGGGATTTTGCCTGAGCGATCAGGTTGCTGAATTTGAAAAGGGTTTGATTGTCCAGGCCCTTGACCAGACAAACTGGGTGAAAAACCGGGCGGCCAAACTGCTGAACGTCAACCGGACCACCTTGCTTGAAAAGATGAAGCGGTATGGAATTGAAAAAGAAGATGAATGATCCCGGGTTTTTTCCGAGGGGAAAGCGCGGCGCTCTCTCTTTTTTTCTTCTGCTGTCCGTACTGCTTTGCCATGATTTTTTTTCTCCCGTCTCTTTCAATCTGGCGCGGGCTGCCGATAAAACAGAGGAAGAAATCCTGCAGGAAACCTTGCGGCAGCGCGAGGTAAAATTATGGCAGGATGCCAATGCTGCTCTGCAGGCAGGGAAAGATCAGGAGGCCGCGGAATTTTTTCTGCGCTATTATAAAAAATTTCCCGAGTCACCTCGAGCGGAAGAGGCCCTGTGGAAGACGGCGAATCTCCATCGGGAACTTGCCCTGGGCCATGAAGATGCGGACTGGGAAAAGGTAAAAGAACTGTACCGCTCCTTTACCATTGATTATCCTGATTCACCTCTCCTGGCTGATGCATATTTTGAGGTGGCGAACGCCTTTTACCACATGCATTACTACCGCGATGCCCTCACCTATTTCGGTTTTTTTTCCAAACGTTTTCATGATTCCGCCCATGCCAATGAAGCTGTCTATATGAAGGCGCGTATTTTGATGAAGATCGGCCGGGTGAAGGAGGCGAGAGGTGTCTACTCTGAGCTGAGCCAGGCCGTTGACGAGGTCGACAAATTGCGGGGCCAGGCAGGACTGGCGCATATTGATTTCGCCAATAAAAAATACCATGACGCCTTGGCCGTCTATCTGAAAATTCTCCAGCAGAAACCCTCCTTTTACATGAGTGATCCGGAAGTGCTTCGTAACAAGGGGCTGGCGGATTTGCGGCTGGGTAATCTGGAGGAGGGGCGCAAAGAGCTGCTCCATTATCTGAATATTACCGGCGACAGCGCCTCGCGCTCGGAGATCCTGTTTGAACTTGCCGAGGGTTATAAGGCCGGCGGCTATGAGGAAACGGCCAGAAAACTCTATACGCAGGTGGCGGAGACGGGAGAAGAGGATGACCGGGCCGTTATTCTGAGCCGGTTGCGGCTGGCGCAGGAGACCGCACAAGAACCGGAGACCCAGCAGCCTGCCCAGGAAAAAGAAAAAGTCGCTCCGGCCACGGATGACAAACCGTTTCAGGATGTGCTCGACCGCCAGTATAAAGATCCCTTGAGCCAGGATGCCCGTTTGGAGCTGGCCAGGAGATACTGGAAGCGTCAGGAATACGATCAGTCCTATAACATGGGTAAATCCTACCTGCGCTATGCCACAACCGAGGCGGGGAAAAAAGAAATCATTGATATCATGGGGCGGATCCTGGTTAAAAAAATGGAGGAGCTGTTCCGGGATAAAAAGTATGATGCGGTCTATCAACTCTATCAGAAGGAGTATTCCTACGTAAAGATGTATGGCCGGGGGAAGCTGCTCTATCTCGCCGGCCGGGCCCTGGAGGAGATGGCGCTTTACAAGCAGGCCGGGGCCATCTATTATCGGGCCTTGGCCCTTGAGCTGACGGAGGAGGAAAAACTTGATCTCTATATTCACCGGGCCCGCTCCTATATGGCGGATAACGATCTGCAGTCCGCCCAGCGTCTCCTTAAATATCTGCGGAAAATCTATGCCTCGGACCCCGCCCTGGGGGAGATCTGCTCACTCAGTGGTCATTTGCGGGAGTTGCAGAAACGTGGCCAGGACGCCTTGACGTTTTATCAAATTGCTGTTGAAAGCCCGACCTTTGCCGAAAAGAAAAAGCAATACGCCACGGATTATTTGCGGCTGCTTTTTGCCGAGGATAAAATACTGGAAAAAGCCGGGATTCTTGACGTTTTCCAAAAGGAGAGCTGGCTTCCCGCCCGTGAGATGCAGGAGTGGTATGGCAAACTGGCGGAAAGGTACCGCCAGGCCGATAAGCTGGATAAGTCCGGAAGCGCCTATCTGTCGGCCCTGGCGGATAATATGCCCCAGGACAATGAAACAGCCCAGAGGCTGCATCTCAGCTTTGGGGACATCCTGCTTCTGCTTGGCAAAAAAGAAGAAGCGCTGACCCATTTTAAGAAGGCGGCGGCCGGGGGCAGCAGCTTTATCAAGAAACTGGCGCAACAGCGCATGACCCAGGAAAACATAAACAGGGCCATGTCCGATGCCGAAGCGGTGTTAAAGAAATGAATAGGGCGGAAGTCAGGGGCTGGAAGTCAGGAGTCAGCAAGGACGGTTTGTGCCTTGACGTCTCTATTGAGGCAGGGTCTGCGGCCTAAACAATCTGAGTAGTTACTATGTCTGAAAAATTGCGGAAAATATTGATAGCCGATGACGATCGGGACTTGCGCATGAGCCTTTACGAAGCCCTCAATCGTCAGGGGTACGCCGTCAGTGTCGCCGAAAACGGCATTATGGCGCTTGACCTGCTGGAAAAAAATCCCGCGGATCTGGTCATCGCCGACATCAACATGCCGGAAATGGGCGGTCTTGACCTTCTGCGCGCAATTCATGCCGTGCGGCCCGAATTGCCGGTTGTCATCATCACCGGCCATGCCACGGTGGAAACCGCTGTCTCCGCCATGAAACTTGGGGCCTATGATTATCTGTTGAAGCCTTTTTCCGTTGATGTCATCCTGCAGACCGCGGCCAGGGCCTTCACCGCGGTCGCCCTGCCCAGGGATGAATCAGCCGTTCCGGTAAGGGAAAAAAACGATTCTTCCCTGAAGAAGCCCATTATCGGCAGCGATACGAAGCTTGCCAGGGTGCTGCAGAAGGCCAAAAGCGTGGCGTCAAGCAAGGCCACCGTTCTCATTCTTGGCGAGTCCGGCACGGGTAAGGAGATGATAGCCCGTTATATTCATGAGGAAAGCACCCGCAAGGACGGACCCTTTGTTGCCTTGAACTGCGCGGCCTTGCCCGAAGGTTTGCTGGAAAGCGAGCTGTTCGGCCATGAGAAGGGGGCGTTTACCGGGGCAATTTACAGCAAAAAAGGCAAATTCGAGCTGGCGGACTGCGGAACCCTGCTGCTTGATGAGATTGCCGAGATTCCGTTGCATCTGCAGGCCAAACTGCTGCGGGTGCTGCAGGAGGAAGAGGTTGATCGCCTGGGCGGCAAGTATCCTGTCAAGGTTGATGTTCATGTGGTGGCCACCACCAACAGGAATCTGGAGGAGTCGGTAAAAAAAGGGGAGTTCCGCCAGGATCTCTATTATCGCCTCAATGTCATTCCTTTGACATTGCCTCCCTTGCGGGAGAGGGGAAGTGATATTGAGCGGCTGGCCGAGTCTTTTATCCAGCGTTATTCGCAGCAGTATGGCAAGGAAATCAAAAAAATGTCAAAGGCGTCGCGATCGCGCTTTTGCCAATATGGTTGGCCTGGAAATATCCGGGAGATGGAGAATCTGGTAGAGCGGGCCGTGCTCCTTTCGTTATCCGCGGAGCTTGAACCTTGGGATTTCTGGGACGAAGAAACGGATGGCGCGGGGATTGGGGTTGTTTCGCCGTGCGGAGCCGAGCCGGATTCCTTACCCGTTTTTGCTGGAGAAGAGCGGAACGGAGAGATGGCAAGCCTCAGGGATGTCGAGCGTCAAATGATCATGCAGGCCCTTCAGAAAACTGACAATAACCGGACCCATGCCGCCAGAATGTTGGGGATCAGCGTTCGCACCCTGCGCAATAAACTGCACGAATACCGTTCCCAAGGCGTGCTTGGTTGATTTCTTTTGTTTTTTGTAACGTCCGGGCCTGCCAGCCTGTGCAGGACCAAATTTTCTTCCTTATTTATCCCTGACTTCCGTAAAAAGCAGGGTGAGAAGCCATGCTCTGTTATCTCCCTGATCTACCGCTGTTTGTTTGATTTTGTCGCAGCTTTCCACCGGAGCTTCGGGAACTGTCGCGGTTGATGCCTGGGCGGAGGGGTTTCGGGCCAGGCATGGTATTTGCTTTATTTTCCGGGAAAGATCCAAATTATGGTGACAGGAGAAATTTATGCCTATTAATAAACTGTTCGGCGGCAGTATGCGCAACATGGAGCAGGCCCTGAACCTTCGGTCTGAAAGGCAGGGGCTTATCCAGTCCAACATTGCCAACATGGAGACCCCCGGTTACACGGTGCAGGATTTTTCCTTTGCAAAGGCCATGGAAACGGCGACTCGCAACCAGGGGACCTTGAGCAAAACCCATCGGAAGCACATTGATCTTGACCCGGTTGCCGTAACGCAGAGTCTGGAGTTTTCCAGGGAGAAACGGCCGGTTGATCTCGATGAGGAGATGGTCAAGCTGTCGGAAAATCAGTTGATGTACGAGGCTGCGGCAGGGATGATCGGCAAAAAAATGGATGGCTTAAAATACGCAATCGATGAGGGAGGTAAATAATAATGGATATTCTCACCGCTTTTAAAATAAGCGGCTCCGGGCTGACAGCCGAAAGGGCAAGGCTTAATGTGACGGCGATGAACCTGGCCAATGCCAATACGACCAGAACCATGGAGGGAGGGCCGTATCGGGCGAAATCCGTTGTTTTCCAGGCTAAACCCCTGCAGTCATTCCGTGACGCCCTGGATGCCAGTTCCAGCAAAGACAAGTTGCGGCAGGTTGAGGTCGTGAAAGTTGTCGAGGACAATAAGGAGCTCAAGGCGGTTTACGATCCATCCCATCCCGATGCCGATGCAAACGGGGTAGTTCTTTTCCCCAATGTGGATGTGGAGGAGCAGATGGTGGATATGATCAGCGCCCGGCGCGGCTACGAGGCAAATGTGACAGCGCTCGAGTCGGTAAAGAGCATGGCGGTCAAGGCCCTGGATATTGCCAGGAGATAATGGCTGACAATTAACAATTGAGAATTGACAATGGTCAATTTAACTGAGGCGGGAGAACGATATGGAAACATTACCATTGCAGCCTGTGCGTGTCGGTGAATCACTGCCGGCAACGCAAGCCTTAAAAAACCAACGGCCGGGTGAAACAGGTTTTGGCGAAGTACTGAAAAAATCAATGGAGAGCGTCAATGCGGGGATGCAGGAAGCGGACGAACTCGCCCGGGGACTCGTGGCCGGGGAGCATGGAAATATCCATGAGACAATGATTGCCGTCGAGAAAGCCGGCATTTCCTTCAGGTTGATGACCAAGGTGCAGCAGAAAGCGATTGCCGCCTATCAGGATATGATGAGAATTCAATTGTAATTGGTCTGGCTGGTCTGGCTGGTCTAACTGGTCTGGCTGGTCTGGCTGGTCTAACTGGTCTGACTGGTCTGGCTGGTCCGACTGGTCTAAACTGGTCCGACTAATAAGACCAATAAGACCAGTCCGACTAATAAAACCAATAAGACCAATAAGACCAACAAAAAAAACAGGAATAAAAGATGGCCCCTGTGAAAGACGTTGTTAATCAGGCAGTCTCGGTAATAAAAAATCTTACCGCGTCCCAGCGAATTATTGCCGGCCTCATCGTTGCCGGTGTGCTGAGCGGCATGATTTTTCTCTCCATGCAGGGGAGCAAGGCAACCTTCGATGTCCTTTACAGTAGTCTTTCACCGGAAGATGCAGCCGGGGTTGTTGCCAAGCTCAAGGAGCAGAGAGTTGAATACCAGCTCTCTGAAGGCGGTTCAGCCATTCTTGTCCCCACTGCCAAGGTTTATGAGACAAGGCTCAGTCTGGCTGCCGAGGGACTGCCCAGGGGAGGAGGGGTTGGTTTCGAGCTTTTTGATAAAAACAGCCTCGGCACCACGGATTTCGTGCAGAAACTCAATTATCAGCGCGCCGTTCAGGGGGAGCTGGTCCGTACCATCCGCCAGTTTAAGCAAGTCAAGGATGCCAGGGTGCATATCGCCGCTCCCAAGGAATCGGTGTTTGTTGAGGACAGTAAACCGCCAAGCGCCTCGGTGAGTCTTACCATGACCGGGCAGGAGAAACTTGCCAAAGAGCAAATAATGGCTATTGTACATTTGGTGGCCAGCGCTGTCCCCGGTTTGACATCCGAGAATATTACCGTGGTTGACACCCTCGGTCATCTGCTGTTCCGTAAGGAAGGTGATGATGCCTCAATGCTTTCGGCCAATCAGCTTGAATATCAGCTGAGTGTTGAGAACACCTTGCGCAGGAAAGTGGAAAGCATGCTTGAGGAGATTGTCGGCGCCGATAAGGCTTTGGCCCGGGTGACGGTTGATATGGATTTCAACCAGGTTGACTCCACCGAGGAAAGTTTTGACCCGGACGGCCAGGTGGTGCGCAGTGAGCAGCTCCTGCTTGAGCAGGAAGGGGCCGGCGAAGAGGGCGGAGGCATTCCGGGGGTTAAGGGAGAGCTGGCCACCTTTACCGAAACGGCTGCTGGTGGCGGAGAAGCCGCGGGGGTTCGCAAGAAGAATGTTACCCGAAATTATGAAATCGCCAAAAAAACACGGCGGGTGCAGGAGTCTGTCGGGACCATCAAACGTTTGTCGGTGGCGGTCATGGTTGATGGTGTTTATGAGGAAGACAAGGACAAGGACGGCAAAAAGACCCTGGTCTATAAACCCCGCGACGGTGAGGAGCTTGACCGTTTTGTGAAAATGACGCAGAATGCCGTTGGCTTCGATCCGGAAAGGGGTGATAAGGTTGAAGTGGCGGCCATGCCGTTTTATCTATCCTCCATTGTGGAACCGGAAGCGGATCCTCTGGAGAGATGGCGCGCTCTGCTTGAACAGGTGGCGGTGCCGTTTGTCCTGTTGCTGGTGGCCATCGCCTTTCTGTTCTTTGTGGTCCGCCCCTTTCTGCGGCTGCTCAGCAATCAGCAGTACGAGTCCAAACGGCAGTCTGAACTGGCGTCCAAGGTTGTTACCGGGAAGGGAACGGGTGAAGAGGCGGAGGATCTTTCCTTGACCCCGCTGGGCATGACGGATAAGGAAAGGATGTACAAACTGGCTCAGAGTGACCCGGAACGGGCGGCGGATCTGGTAAGGCGCTGGTTGCGCGAGGAGATGATGTAAGGTGGCAAAGAAGAAGGATGGCGCTTCAAGCGGCGAAAATCTGACCGGGGCGGAAAAGGCGGCGATTTTTCTGCTCACCCTGGGAGAGGATTTCGCCACGGAAGTTTTTAAGCGGCTTGAAGAGGATGAGATCAAGATTGTCGGCCGCCAGATGTCCAAGATGGACAAGGTTGACAAGGAGGATATTGCCGCCCTGCTCAGGGAGTTCAAGACAGACTCCGGTGGAGGAGAGATCTATCTTTCCGGCGACGACATGCTGGAAACCGCTCTGAAACGCGCTCTTACCGGGGAAAAGGCCAATGAGATCCTTGATGACATCCGTTCCGACTGGCGTTTGACCCTCTTTCAGAAGGCCCGCAAGCTTGAGCCCAAGATTCTGGTTAATTTCCTGCGCAATGAGCATCCCCAGACGGTGGCCCTGGTGCTGGCCGTGCTGGAACACAGCCAGGCGGCCCAGATTCTGGCCGAGTTGAAAGAGGAAACGCAGATCGAGGTTGTCATGCGCATGGCGGAGCTTGACAAGGTCAGCCCGGAAATCCTGGTTGACGTGGATCGTGTCCTGCAGGAGGAACTGCTTTCCGTGGAAGGATTGGAAGGGCAGCGGTTGGGCGGGGTGGCGGCGGTGGCGGAGATCCTCAACAACGCAGATCGCGCCCTCGAAAGCCAGGTGCTTGAAGGGATCGAGGAGCAGCGGGAAAGTCTGGCCGAGGAGATCCGCCGTCTGATGTTCGTCTTTGAGGATCTGCTCGGCGTGGATGACCGGGGCATCATGTCCATTCTGAAAGAGGTTTCCACGGATGATCTCAAGCTGGCCCTGAAGACCGCCTCCGAGGATCTGAAAGAAAAAATCTTTAAAAACATGTCCACCCGCGCCGTGGAAATGCTCAAGGAAGATATGGAGATCATGGGCCCGACACGGGTAAAGGATGTGGAGGCAGCGCAGCAGGCTGTTATCAAGATAGCCAAACGTCTGGAGCAGGAAGGCAAAATCCAGCTGATGGGCAGTGGCGGCGGAGAGGACGAATTTGTCTGATATCATTGAGTTCAAGGAAAAGATTGCCAAGGACAGGAGTTCCGCTTTTGTTTCCTTTGAGAGTCTCCTGCCCGGGAAAAAAAATGGAGCCGCTCCGCCTGATACGCTGGACGGACTAGAAAAACAGAAGGACCAGGTGCGTCGCGAAATCGAGGCCATGCTGGCAAAGGCCAAGGCGGAAAAAAAACGCATTGAAGAAGAGGCTTTTCAGCAGGGTTTTGCCAAGGGAGAGGAAGAAGGACGGCAAACAGGCCGCCAGGCGTTTGCCGACGATATCAATAAAGCCCAGCAGTTGATCGCCTCCCTGCGGCAGGAGCGGGACCGGGTTTGCCGCCAGTACCAGGAAGAGATACTGGTGCTGATCAAGACCATGGTGGAACGGCTGGTGGGACACGAGGTGTCGGTTAATCCCCTGCTCATCAAAAACTGCCTGAGCAGGGCCATGCAGTATGTGGTGGATGATTCCGCGGTGAAGGTTCACCTGCATGCGGATGATTTCCAGCGCATCCGGGAGTTGAGCCTGGAGGATCCTTCGTTTCTGCAGAGCAGCAGGAGTGTTGAATTGATAGAGGATCCGGCCGTGGCGCCGGGCGGCTGTCTGCTGCGGACTGATTTTGGTGAAATTGACGCCCGGCTCGAAAACTGCCGGGAAAAACTTTTTGAGATTGTTGAACGGGCCTTCCTGGAAGCTCTTGCCGCGGACGGCAAGGAGTGAAATGGACCTTTCGACCTGTATTCAGCTTGCCGCGGACCAACCCCTGATCTCTGTGCGGGGCCGGGTGAACCAGGTCATCGGTATGGTCATTGAAAGCCGGGGACCGGGCATTCCGGTGGGAAGCATCTGCGAGGTGGATGTTTTCAAGGGACAGAGCCGGATTCCCGCTGAAGTGGTCGGCTTCCGCCAGGGCAGTGTCTTGCTCATGCCCCTGGGTGAAATGCGCGGGGTTGAGCCGGGCAGTGTCATCCGTCTTGTGGGCGGACAGGCCCGGGTCAAGGTGGCCAAGTCTCTTCTGGGCCGGGTCATTGACGGTCTGGGCAACCCCATGGACGGCAAGGGGCCATTGGAGGAGGGCGCTGATTATCCTCTGTATGCCGCGCCGCTTAACCCCATGAAAAGGGTGCGCATTAAAGAGGTGGTGGATGTGGGAGTCAGGGCCATCAATGGGCTGCTGACCCTGGGCAAGGGCCAGCGTATCGGCATTCTGGCCGGATCGGGGGTGGGCAAAAGCACCCTGCTCGGCATGATCGCCAAGCATACCGCCGCCGACATCAGCGTCATCGCCCTCATCGGCGAGCGGGGTCGTGAATTAAAGGACTTTATCGAAAGAGACCTCGGGCCTGAAGGTCTGGCCCGTTCCGTGGTGGTGGTCGCCACCTCCGATCAGCCGCCGCTGGTCAGAATGCGCGGGGCCTATCTTGCCATGGCCATTTCGGAATTTTTCCGGGACTGCGGCCGTGATGTCATCATGATGATGGACTCGGTCACCCGTTTTGCCATGTCCAGCCGTGAGGTGGGGTTGGCCATAGGTGAACCGCCCACCTCACGCGGCTATACCCCCTCGGTTTTTGCCCAGCTGCCCAAGCTGCTGGAGAGATCCGGCACCTGCGAAGGCAAGGGGAGCATTACCGGCATTTATACGGTCCTGGTCGAAGGCGACGACATGAATGAGCCGATTGCCGATGCGGTGCGCTCCATTGTGGACGGCCATATTATTTTGAGCAGGGAACTGGCCAGCCGGGGACATTATCCTTCCATTGAGGTCATGGGCAGTGTCAGCCGCTGTATGACCGATGTGGTGAGCAAGGAGCATATCAAGGCATCCCACAAATTTCTGGAAACCATGGCCACCTATCGCCGCTCCGAGGATTTGATCAATATCGGCGCCTATGCCTCGGGAACCAATCCCAAGATCGACCGGGCCATTGCCATGAATGACCGGCTTAATAACTTTCTCCGCCAGGAGGTGGAGGAAAAATTCACCTTTGAGCAGAGCAGGCAGCAGTTGCTGGCTCTGCTGCGGTAAAATAGATGGCCTTTCATTTCCGGCTTGAATCCGTCCTGACTGTCAGGAAAAATATCGAAGAGCAGGTGCAGCTCAAACTTGCCCGGGAGCAGATGGTTTTAAGCAACCATCAGGCCCGGCTCGCCGCCCTGCAGGGGCAGCGGAGCGAATTGAGCGCGGCCATGGAGCAGAGGAAAAAGAAGACCATGGCCGGCCGCATGTTTCTCTATTACATGGAGGCCATGCGGGTCCAGGAATTACAGATTCTTATGCAGCAGTCGACAATCGCCGCCCAGAAAAAAATTGTGGAAAAGGTGCGGAGCGAGCTGGCCGAGGCGATGAAAAAAAGAAAGATTATGGATGTGCTGCGTGAAAAAGAGCTGGAAAGGTATCTGCTGGAGACGCGGCGCAAGGAACAGAATGAAAGTGACGAACAGGCCCTGCTCCGTTACGGCCGCGGTATAGTGAAATGAGCAAAAAAATGCAGAAGGTGATGTTGGCCGGGTTTTTTGGCCTGTTCCTGTTCTATGGGGGATTTGTTCTTCTCAGGGCGGAAGATCTTCCCGACGGGGTGAGCACCAAGGAAATTGAGCTGTCCGTTGCCCTGCGGAAGAGGGAAGAGGCTGTTGCCGCCCGGGAAAAAGAGCTGGAGCAGCGGGAGACGGAAATCGGCGCGCTGAAACAGGAGCTGGATGATAAACTTGAACAGATAACCGTCCTGCAGAAGGACGTTGAAGAAAAACTGGCGGCCATCAAGCAGGAGCAGGATGCCGGTTTTAAGAATCTGATCAAGGTTTACAGCGCCATGAGCCCCACCAAGCTCGCCCCGCTTCTGAATCAGATGACGGATGAGAATGTGACCAATATCCTGCGGGCCATGAAGGCCGAACAGGTTGCCCTGATCATGCCCAAGATCGACAGTGAGAAGGCGGTGCGGGTCAGCAGGCTGCTTGGCCGTTTCGAGTAATGCTCTCTTTGAGCCCCACCTGTCATCCATAGCCTACAACCCAATACCCTCTTATCCGCGTGGGCACGATAAAGCCGTGCGCCACCCTACGGGAGGCGTCGGGTAGGGTGCGCAACGGTCGTTTTGTTGCGCACGCGGTTTCTGCATCCGCGGCTAGGCTATCCCGTCCGCTTCCCGGCATCGGGGAAATTCTTTCCTAGCTCTTCCTTCTTTTCTTCTCCTCTTTTTCTTTTTTTCTCTTCTGGTAACTTCCTGATATGCCATGTTTTTTTTGAAATGATTTGCCCAAGCGGCCGCGATCTCGCTTGTTGGCACCACTGTTGCATTTAAAGGGCTGCAAGAGAAATTTCATGTGAGGAGATCGCTTTATGTCCATTCTGATGAATCCTGTTTTGCCTGTTCCCGGAACGGAGATGCCGAAAGTCAGGGCAGAAAAAACAGGTGATTCCACGGGCTCCTTTGCCGAGCAGCTTGATCGCCAATTAAATGAAAAATACAGTGAAAACAGAGATAAGCTGGGGGTGCCCGCCCGCAAGGAAAGCGGCGGTTCCCCGGTAAAGACGGGAGAAAAACCTGCCGCATCCCAGAGAAAAGAGAAAACCGAGGCGAGCGGGGAAAAAGACAATGATAGCCCTCCCTCTGTCTCGGCCCTGCTCAGTCAGTTCATGGCGGAACTGCGGGAGGTTGCCGCACAGAAGACATCAGGGCCGGGCGATTGGCAGGTTGAACTTCCCGATACGGAAATATTGCAGCAGCTTGCCGAGGATGCGGGCATGAACGAGGCAGATTTTTCCCAGTTCATGCAGCAGCTTGCCGATCAGAATAAGAAGATAAGTCTTGTTGATTTTTTTGCCGCCCTGAGTAGTCATTTCGAAAAAATGAATGAAACTCAGCCGGTTACCATACCCGAGTCTGAGTTCCCCCTGCTTGAGGCCTTGCTTGCGAAAATGGGCCTTACCGAGGACGCACTTGCCGATCTCGCCCGCAAGGCCGGGCAAAGCGACGGCCAGCTTGATTTGAGCCTGTTGCTGCAGGGACTAAATGAAGCCGCCCAGGGGCAGAAGCAAACGGCGGCCAATACAGGTTTGACTCCCGTTACCTTGACGGATTGGGAAGCGGAACAGCTGCAGAATCTGCTGGCCGAGGCCGGACTCACCCTTGAAAAGCAAAATGAGCTGCTGCCGGAAAGGTTCTTGAACCAGGCCATGGGCAGTGCAAACGCCGGGGAGCCGGTGCAGCTCACCCTTGACCGGCTGCGGGACATCCTGGACCATGCCATCACCGCTGTGCGCGACAGCCAGCCGAAGGTTGATCTTCCTTCATTCTTAACGGATCTGCAAAAGGTTGTTTCCCAATCGGGGTTTGAGAGCCGCGGCGTTGGCTGGACCCCGGTTGTGCAGGAAACCGTTAATGACGTTTTCCGCAAACTGCAGGAGCTTGTCGATCTGGCCACCGCCAAGGTTGAAGGAGGACCGGGAGAGGGTGATTTGAGCGAATCGGTCACCCCTCTGGGCCAAGAATCAGACGAAGCGGCGGATTCTGCCGCCACCATGTTCTCCGATCTGTCCGATGAGGATGAGGGTGATACGACACAAAAGGCGGCTGTTGCCGGTGAGGAAACAGGAGCGGCCAGGAGTGCGGAACCCCATCAGCCCGCTGTCACCTTCACTGTCAAGGAGGGAGGCCAGGCCACCGCCCAGGCGGCCAGGGAGGCTGGGGCCAGAACGCCGTCCCGTCAGCTCCAGCAGCAGGTGCTGCAGCAGCTTTCCGACGGGGTGGTCCGGGGGCTGAAAAATCAGGAGCACCATCTGGTTTTGCGTCTCTACCCCCAGGATCTCGGGGAGGTCAAGGTTAGTCTCACCGTGCGGGATGACCATGTCTCCGTCTCCTTTAATATGGAGAATTCGAAGGTTAAGGAAATGCTGGAAAGCAACATGGAGGAGTTTAAGGACAGTATGAACCAGAAAGGTTTCAACCTGGGAGAATGCTCTGTTTCCGTAGGGCAGGGCAACGACGGCAGTGAGCGGTGGCAGCGGTTTGAGCTGGCGCGCAATGCGGTGAATGCCGCCAGGGACACCACGGTAAAGATACCGGATGATGCCTTGTATCTGCAAGCCGCCTCTCTTCGCGCCGATGGACGCGAGAGCGGCATTAATCTGATTGTCTAACGGAAACCCGCCATGAGGAGAGTGTAATGAGTGTAACAGGCATCAACAATGCCCTTCCCGTTAATGAAGAGGAAAGCCTCTATAAACCGGTGGGGAAGAAAGAACTGGATCAGTACGATTTCATGAATCTGCTGATCACCCAGCTCCAGTACCAGGATCCGTTGAAACCCATGGACACCTACCAGATGGCCTCCCAGCTCGCCCAGTTCAGCGATATGGAAGCCACCCTGAAGATGTCGAGCAATATGGAAAAACTTCTTGAGTACCAGACCTCGCAGAACAATCTGCAGCTGCTGACCCTGCTGGACAAGGATGTAGAGGTGATGGGCAATACCGTTGGCGTCAATGAGGGCGCGCCCGGCAAGGGCGAGTTCACCCTGGCCGAGGATTGCGCTACCTGTGCGGTGGAGATTTATGACGCCGGCGGCCACCTGTTGAAAATGATTGATCTGGGAGGGGCGTCCGCCGGTTCCTATGCCCTGGAATGGGACGGCACCGATATGCAAGGCGAGAAGGTGGAGGACGGCGCCTACAGTTATCAGGTTAAGGGCTATACGACCAACGGCGATGAGATTGAGGTTGATTACCGGGTCACCGGCAAGGTAACCGGTCTCAGTTTTGAAGGCGGCGTGGCGGCCTTGACCCTTGATCATCACGTGTCCGCCGATGTGGGTTCCGTGGTCAGTGTTTTGTAAGAGAAGTCAGGTAAACTAAACTGTACACCTTGGTCTTTTGGTAGGATGCGCAACGGCTGTCTTGGGGCGTATGCGGTTGAAAAAATTACGATAATCCCGGTGGGCATGATAAACCCATGCCTATCCCGCGGGAAAACAGGCCGGAAGAAGATCGACGATTGAGGAGGAAAATCATATGGCGATTGCAAGTTCACTGTATTCAAGTATCAGCGGTATCAATACCATGGGTAATGCCATGTCGGTGCTGGGCGACAACGTGGCCAACGTCAACACCCTGTCCTTCAAGGCCAGCCGCACCGTTTTTCAGGATGTTCTGTCCCAGTCCGTGTCCACGGCCTCCGGCACGCGCCAGGTGGGCCGCGGCGTGACATTGAGCAGCGTGGACGGTCTCTTTGCCCAGGGCTCCTTTCAGAGCTCATCCATCGCCACCGACATGGCCATCGGCGGCCAGGGCTTTTTCATGCTGCGGGGTGCGGAAAGTTCCGAGTCGGATATGTATACCCGGGCCGGTGAATTCCGCTTTGATCAGGAAGGCTATCTGGTCAGCCCGGCCCACCATTTTGTCCAGGGCTGGACCATTGACGCGGTAAGCGGCGAACGGGCCGGCACCATCGGCGACATGCGTATCGATAAAACCACCCCGCCGGTAGCCACCGAGTTGATCGAGGTCATCACCAACCTGGATTCGCGGGAGGATGTGGAGATCAACGAGGAGCGGCTCTTTGACGCCTGGAACGGCACCAATGCCGCGGCGGTGAACCCCACCGCCCCGATTGACAGCAACCAGTTTCAGTATATCACCGCCATCAAGGTTTATGACTCCGTGGGCGCCAGCCACGACCTCTCCATCTATTTCGACCGCACCACCAATGACAATGAGTGGGAGTATCTGATCACCTGTGATCCTTCCGAGGATCACCGCGTTCTCGACGCGCGGGAGCAGGATATCTACGCCCCCAGTGAATTTTATGACTACGAGGACCACAAAGGGGCGGGCGCCCTGCAGTACGGCCTCATCCAATTCGACACCTCGGGCAACATCAAGAGCATTTCCGCCTATGACGTGCCGCCGGACGGCAAGGTTGATCCGGCCCAGGACGTCAACCGCCTGATCCTCGAAAACACCGACGACTACTACAGCTTTAACGCCAACTTCACCCAAGCCACCACCGATCAGGTGGTGCAGATCAACTTCGGGGCCCAGTACAACGGCATCACCTCCACCACTCGCCAGACCCTGGTCAGTGAACTGGGGGCCGTGGACAGCAACCTCACCGGGGCAAGCTATATCACCGGCCAGACCTTCTGGCGCGATGTCTATGACTCCAACGGGTTGCAGCTGCGGGGTAACGGCGTCGCCCTTGCCAGCGACACCATCACCCTCACCGGTTTTGACCATGAAGGCGCCGTGGTGACGCCCCTCATGATGACCTATTATGTCAACGAGGATGCCAGGGTGCAGGAGTTTCTCGACGCCGTGGGCGGGGCCTTCGGCTGCACGGCCACCATCGACGCCTATGGCCGGCTGAAGATGACCGATCTCACCGGCGGCAACAGCGGCATGTATGTCACAAGCGTTACCGTGGACGGCACCATCGTGGCCGACGACGGCGTGGCAGGCGGCGTGGGACACACCGAGGATGACGCCAACCCCTTTGGCGAGACCGGGGTCAACGGCGACACGATACTGAACATCACCACCTCGAAGCGGAAGATTTACTCGGCCGGCCAGGGGTTAGGCGTCGGCGGCACCCCGCCGGTCATCACCGCCAATACCCCCTGGGCCCAGGTTTATGACGCAGCCAACGCAGCCCTGTTGGACGGCGATGTGCTGACCATTAACGGCTTTGCCAGCGACGGCACCGCCGTGGCCATGGCCTTTACCGTGGAAACAACGGCCAGCCCGGGGGTGACGGGCACGGTGCAGGATCTGCTGGATGAACTGGAGACGGTCTTTGACGCCGATGCGGAAATCGATTTTGCCGGCCGGTTGCTGCTCACCGACCGGCGGGCCGATGCAACCGGCGGCTATACCAGCGCCCTGGCCATCACCTCGATATCAGCCGGTGTCCCTTCCGGCGCCGACCCATGGGGCAACGCCGGCGATCCCTTTCTCACCGTGGAGGCTGATGTCAGCGGCGAGGACGGCAGTCTGGAGGGGGCCTTGGTCAGCTCCGAGTTCGCCCCGGAGGCCCTGGCCACCACCCAGTACGCCAACAGCTCCACCACCATCTTCCAGGACCAGAACGGCTATGCCTCGGGCTTTCTCCAGGCCGTGGCCGTGGATGTGGAAGGGATTATCACCGGCCATTATTCCAACGGCCAGGTATTGAAGAAGGCCCAGGTGGCCCTGGCCAACTTCGCCAGCCTCGAAGGCCTCTTCAAGGAGGGCGGCAATATCTTCCGGGAAACAACCGAGTCGGGCGCGCCGGTAACCGGCACCCCGGGCAGCAACGGTTTGGGCACCATCGCCCCCAACGCCCTGGAGCAGTCCAATGTGGATATCGGCACCGAGTTCGTCAACCTGGTTACGGTGCAGAGGGGTTTTCAGGCCAACACCAAGATCGTCACCACCACGGATGAGATGATCGCCGATGTCATCAATATGAAGAGATAGGGATTTGGCTGATG
>JACRCD010000084.1 GCA_016219175.1 Deltaproteobacteria bacterium
GGCCGTTTCTACCAAAACGTCAAGGGTATCTCCGGGGCCACCATTCTGGGGGACGGCTCGGTGGCCCTGATCCTTGACCCGGGCGTCCTGGCCCGGGACGCCGAAAGTATCGAGCACGAAGCGCTCCCGGCCGGGGCGGCAGCATAAAGCCGGGATGATGGAAGGGCAGGGCAAGTTGGGGGTTGTGGGGTTGAGGTTTGAGGCAGAGGTACAGTAATCCAAAAGGAGGCGGGTATATGTTCAAGAATATGGATCTCAGCAGGCGGTTAGGGGCAGGATTTGCGTTGGTGGTGGCGATCATGCTGATCCTGATCTGGGTAGGTGTTCAGGGAATGGCGGAAATCAAAAGCGGCATGGAACGGATTGTCACGGTCAACATGCTCAGAACGGATCTCATCAATAAAATAAATGCGGACATCTTCGGCATCGCCGTCAACGTCCGCAACATTATTCTCAGCAAGAATCCCGAAAGATGGCAGGAATACAATCAGCATATCGCCAAATTCCGTGAAGAATACGACAATAATTTCAAGAAGATTGAGGAGATGACGAGTACGACCGACACGAAGTCGCTGCAACTCATCACCAAGCTTAAGGATTCCATCAAGGCCTTGCGAAGCGTTAACGTCAGGGTCATGGAACTTGCCATGGCGGGTAACGATGAAGAGGCTGAAAAAATAAGGTTCAAAGAGGGTGGTCCGGCGGAACGGTTGGTGCAGGACCAGGTCGAGGAGTTGCTGACGCATAACATGGAACGCAGCACAATGCGTTACGAGGAGGCCTCCGCCACCTATCTCAAATCCCGCAACTCCATGTTCGGCTTGGGTGGCGCTGCCGTTCTGCTCGCTATCATCACCGCCTTTCTCCTGACCCGCACCGTACTCAATCAGCTCGGCGCGGACCCCAAGGAGCTTGGTGAAGTTGCCAACCTGGTCGCCATTGGTGATCTTTCCCGCCAGATCACCCTTAAAGCAAATGATGCCACCAGCGTCATGGCCGCCATGAAAAAGATGGTCGACACCATCCGCGCCCTGGCCACCGATGCCGATATGCTTGGCGCAGCCGCCATGGA
Organism: Deltaproteobacteria bacterium; assembly: GCA_016219175.1. GTDB lineage: Bacteria > Desulfobacterota > Desulfobulbia > Desulfobulbales > SURF-16 > SURF-16. The sequence goes on from JACRCD010000084.1 coordinate 1,073, forward strand.
AGGACGGCTGAACACCAGGGCCGAGGCGGAAAAACACCAGGGCGATTTTAAAAAAATAATCCAGGGGGTCAATACCATTATCGACCGTCTGGTCGGCTTACTGGACGCCATGCCGGCGCCGGCCATGATCATTGACCGGGATTTCAGCGTACTGTACATGAACAAGGCCGGGGCTCAGGCCGGCAACAGGAGTCAGCAGCAGCTTGCCGGCACCAAGTGCTTTGACCACTTCAGAACCTCGGACTGCAAGACCGACAAATGCGCCTGCGGCCGGGCCATGGCCGCAAGCCAGATCGCCACCAGCGAAACCGATGCCCATCCCGGAGGGCTCAACCTTGACATCAGTTATTTCGGCATCCCGCTTAAGGACGACAGCGGCAATACCATCGCCGCCTTTGAGGTGGTAACCGACCTGACCGCCGTTAAGGGGGCGGCCCGGGTGGCTGAAAAACAGGCGGCTTACCAGAATGGCGAGGTGAACAAACTGCTGGCCAACCTGGAAATGCTCGCCAGCGGTGATCTGGCTGTCAACGCCACGGTGGCGCCGGCTGATGATGACACCCAGGCCATTGCCGACAACTTTGCCAGGATTGCCAACGCTCTCACCCGGAACGCGGGCGCACTCAAAGGAATCACCGATGCCGCCAAGCAGGTGGCCTTGGGCAACCTCATGGTGGAACTTAAAAAACGAAGCGACAACGACGAACTCATGGAATCCCTGTCCGGCATGATCGCCAATCTGAAGGGGATCAGCGCCAACGCCAGGCTGATTGCCCAGGGCAACCTGATGGTGGACCTCAAAAAACGAAGCGACAACGACGAGCTGATGGAATCCCTGTCCGATATGGTGACCAAGCTCAAGGAGATCGTCATGGAGGTGCAGGCAGCGGCCGATAACGTGGCCGCGGGCTCCCAGGAACTGTCCGGCACGGCCCAGGAGATGTCGCAAGGGGCGACCGAGCAGGCGGCCAGCGCCGAAGAGATCTCGGCCAGCATGGAAGAGATGGCGGCCAATATCCGTCAGAATACCGACAACTCCATCCAGACCGAAAAGATCGCGGTGAAAAGCGCCGCCGACGCCAAGGAGGGAGGCAAGGCCGTGAGCGAAACGGTGACCGCCATGAAACAGATCGCCACCAAGATCTCTATTATTGAGGAGATCGCCCGCCAGACCAACCTGCTGGCCTTAAACGCCGCCATCGAAGCGGCCCGGGCCGGCGAACACGGCAAGGGGTTCGCGGTGGTGGCCTCGGAGGTCAGGAAACTCGCGGAACGGAGCCAGTCCGCCGCGGGCGAGATCAGCAAGCTCTCCACCAGCAGCGTGGCCATCGCGGAAACAGCGGGCGAGATGTTGAACAAGATGCTGCCCGATATCCAGAAGACCGCCGAACTGGTGCAGGAGATCAGCGCCTCAAGCAAGGAACAGGATTCAGGGGCCGAGCAGATCAACAAGGCCATCCAGCAGCTGGACCAGGTCATCCAGCAGAACGCCGGAGCGGCCGAGGAAATGGCCTCCACCACGGAGGAGCTGTCCAGCCAGGCCGAACAGCTCAAAGCCACCATCGCCTTCTTCACCCTGGAGACGGAAAGCCGCCGGCAGATTGCCACCGCGCCCCGGTGCGGCTCGGCCAGGCAGCTTGCCCTGGGTCGCCATGTCACAGCCCGCACGGCCGCGCCCAAATTCGCCAAGGAGGAGAAAGGGGGAGCGATTCTCGACATGGGGGTCACATGGGGCGCTGATCATCTTGATGACGAATTTGAAAAATACTGATCAGCTACACTGCAAAGGAGAGAACAGATGAAAATCAGCAACATGAAAATCGGCAACAGACTGATGGCGGGGATTTCCATAATCATTGTGGTGTTATGCTGCGTGATTACCTTCCAGATTGTGGAGATGAATACCCTTGGCGTCATGCAGGACGAAGGGGCTAAGCGTACCGAAGATTCCATCGATATCCTGCAAATCGATATGAGGATCGATGAGTGCGCCATGTTTGTCGCCGATGCCATCATCAGCCGTAATCTTGCTGATTTCGAGCAGCAGTTGCCGAAATTCAAGGAAGTGATGGCCAAGGATGTTGAGAAGGTTCTGGTTTTGGTTGACACGGCTGAAGAGAGGAAGGAAGCCGAAAAGTTCAAGTTGGCGTACCAGGGGTTTCTTACCTTTATTGAAAAGGATATCCATGCGGCGCTCACCAGTAAGGATCCGGCTGTGCTCATCAAGGTTAACGAGGAGCTGGACGGGAAGGCGGAGGAGTCAATGGTTTCCCTGGAAAAGATTATTGACTCCCTGATCGAAGAAACAAAGGCAGCCGACAGCGAATTTGATGCGATCAGAAAGCGCGCCATGACGCTTGCCATCAGTCTGGTCATCGCCGCTATCCTCTTGGCTATCGGATTCACCCGCTTTCTTACCCGCAGCATAACCAGGCCCCTTGATGACGCGGTTGCCATTGCCAACAGTCTGGCCGATGGTGACCTCACCATAAAGGCAGAGTCGAGAAGCATGGATGAAACCGGAATGCTCCTTAAGGCCATGGGCAGCATGGTGAACAAGTTTAAGGAAATTGTAGCGGAGGTGCAGGCGGCGGCCGACAACGTGGCCGCGGGCTCCCAGGAGATGTCGGTCACGGCCCAGCAGATGTCGCAAGGGGCGACCGAACAGGCAGCCAGCGCCGAAGAGATCTCGGCCAGCATGGAAGAGATGGCCGCCAACATCCGCCAGAATACCGATAACGCCATGCAGACCGAAAAGATCGCGGTCAAAAGTTCTTCGGACGCCAGGGAGGGGGGCAAGGCCGTTTCCGAAACCGTTAGCGCCATGAAGCAGATCGCCACCAAGATCTCCATCATCGAGGAGATCGCCCGCCAGACCAACCTGCTGGCCTTAAACGCCGCCATTGAGGCGGCCCGGGCCGGCGAACACGGCAAGGGCTTTGCCGTGGTGGCCTCGGAGGTCAGGAAACTCGCGGAACGGAGCCAGTCCGCCGCGGGCGAGATCAGCAAGCTCTCCACCAGCAGCGTAGCCATCGCGGAAACAGCGGGCGAGATGTTAAACAAGATGCTGCCCGATATCCAGAAGACCGCCGAACTGGTGCAGGAGATCAGCGCCTCAAGCAAGGAACAGGATTCAGGGGCCGAGCAGATCAACAAGGCCATCCAGCAGCTGGACCAGGTCATCCAGCAGAAC
>JACRCD010000086.1 GCA_016219175.1 Deltaproteobacteria bacterium
ATATTTTTTTCCTTTCCGTCTCTTTTTGAGGGGAGGGATTATGCTGAGAAGAACTGGCCTGAGAGCTATCCGACAGGCCTCCGGCTGGAGCGCCAGCGCTTCCCGCCTTCGGGAGATCCGGGGCACGCTAATGCTCTGCGCCCCCATCACTCCCTAACCAATCTGCTGGTCCGGCGGTCCGCCTTTTCCCGTTGACCCGGCTCGCTGCCGGTCCGGCGGCGCCCCACCCGGAGACCTGTCGGATATTTTTTATTATGCCTATTGCCTGATGCCTGTTGCCTTTTTGTTGCAATGATGTTCCCGCTTCGGAGCTGGGATTATCCTGAATGTTCTGCTCGGTCTCCGGCTGGAGCGCCAGCGCTTCCCGCCTTCGGGAGATCCGGGCCAACAGCGATGCTTCGCCTCATGTCCCCATCACTCCCTAACCAATCTGCTGGTGCGGCGGTCCGCCTTTTCCCGTTGACCCGGCTCGCTGCCGGTCCGGCGGCGCCCCACCCGGAGCTCGATCAGAACAGCGTCATCTCAGTCCCTTTCCGTGTATTTTCTTAACTTTTCCGGCAACGACCTTTTTCTTAGTTCCGTGGTTACGCTGGCAATCTTCAGGGCGGCGATCCGTTTGAGCAGCACCGGGTTTTTTTCCGCATCCGCCTCCCTGGCCATTTTGACCAGCAGCTCCCGTTCCTTGGGCATGCCGGGGTCGGCATGCTGGGCCAGCACCAGCTGAATCAGGGGATCGTTCATCCGGGCCAGCACCGGGACAATGGTGTCGAAACAGTCGTAGTATTTTCCCTTGAATTCCGGGATGATCTGTTCCCAGCAGCCTTCCTTGCACTCCCGCAGATAGCGCACGAAACCCTGCACCTTTTCATCCGGGGAATCAAGGATGCCGGCGCGCTGAAATTCCTTCCATATCATTTTTTTATGGCTCATGGCTTACTCCTCGCCAAAGATGTAGACATACCAGGCGAGATCCACCAGCTCACTGCCGCCTGATTCGTTTTTGATGCGGATGTAGACGTCGAAGGTGTCCCGGCCCGCGGTTGACCGGTAGAGCAGATCATGGGAGACATTGGCGGTGCCGGAGCCGGTGACGCTGGTAATGACAATCACCGGCATGTAGATCCTTTTAAGGGAGACCCAGCTGACATTGGCCTGGACCAGCTGGATGGCTGAGCTGTCCGGGGCGAGATCCACCACGCTGCCGCTGTTCACGATGGGGAGATCCAGCTTGGCGCGGGTGACGGCGCTGTCTTCCAGCCCGTTTGCGCCGATTATGTTGCCCGCCGCGCCGCCGCTATGGTCATGGCCGGTGGCGGAAAAGAGGATCTTTGACTCGTTGATGGCCGCCGCGGCCCGCACCTGGTCGTTGCCCACCACGTTGAAGCGCAGCTGGCCGCCCTTGGTCAGGGATTCATCCAGCCGGTTGCCTACGCTGCCCTTCATGCCCCTGGCATCGATGATTTCCGCGGCCAGGTCGGCCAGGTTGATGCCCATCGTGCGCAGATCCTCGATGTGTTCGGTCAGGATGGCAGCACCCCCGGCCGGTCGTTTGAGGCGGGCCAGGGTGTAATAGGCATGGCCCGCCGGAGCAGCGGGCAAGGCGAGGGCGCCCTGGGCCACCCGCACCGCCCATTCGCGCCGGAGTCGCACGCAGGACTCGATGCCGATGGCCGGATTGAGCAGATTGGCGTCCTCAATGCTGTCCACCTCGCGTTCCCAGACATCGATATAGACCAGATCGACCCTGGCCCCTGCCGGCGTGGTGAGCGGCGGGATGACCGCCACCCCCCAGCGGGCGGCCAGGGAAGCATTGTTGTACAGGGGCTGGCTGGTGTAGCGCATGGTGCTTTCCAGCATGGCGTCCATGCCCTCGACCAGGATGCGGCCCGCGCCCAGGGCGGTGCCGTTGCCGCCCTTGATATCGAAGTTGTTGGTCGTGCCCGGTGCGGCCAGGACGCGGAAGCCGTCGTTGCCGCTCGGCACGCCGCTTCCGGCAAACCATTTCAGAAAGGTTTGCAGCTCAAACTTGCGGATATCCTCCTGCTCGTTCCAGTCGGCATCTATGAGTGGCACCCCCTGCTGCAGGCGTACCCCGACATAGTGTTTTAACCGGTCAAATGTATCCCGTGAGAAATTGCCCATATTTTACACCCCTTGTTGCGAAGCCGGAGCCGGAATGATTTTCGCAAAAACCGCGAAAAAACTTCCGGCCCCTCAGTCCCAAGTTAAACTCATCCTTTCCTGTTAAAAAAAGAGACGGATCATCCTGATCAGCGTGGCTGATGCGTCTTTATGAATCACCGCATGCCTGATTGAGTTGATCATGTAATCCGCGCCGTTAAATCGTCCGAACAGACCGAATTCCCGCAAAGGGTAGGTGGTCAGGGACGCAAGCGGCGCGGGATAGCCCGGCGCAAGTATGGCCTTGATCTGCAGTCTGCTGGTCGGCGCGGCCACCTCGTTGTTGTCCTCGTCAAGATAGGTCATGGTGAGACCGGCCGCGCCAATGGGCGGGTTGTACGGTGTCACCAGTCCCGTGGCCGCCGGGTCCGGCGCGGGCGTGGCGCCGGAGTCCCAGCTTGCCAGCCCCTGACCGAAGGCCAGGTGATGGATGCCGTCGGTGGGCTCGTTTCTCATGAAGCCGGCCAGCAGGATGCGGCACCTCTCGACGATGGTGTTGCTGACCCAGCCGCTGTCGTGCAGCACGCTGCCGTTAGCCGTATGCAGGATATCCCGGTATATGCCCTTTAAATGATTGCCGATATGTTCCATTACTCCTCTCCTTCCATGAGTCCGACATGCCACGTCCTGAAACGAGTGCTGACCGGCGTGGCGACAAAATCAACACTGGCGCCCTCCGTCTGTCCCGTGCTCCGGGAGCGCAGCCAGCGCCACTGGGGGATGCGGTCGGCGTAACTGTCGGCGGGTCCGGTGTAAGTTTCCGAACTTACTGTTGTCAGACTGTCCGTGTATTTCTCTTCAATGAATCGTGCGTTTTCCGCAGTGGGGAAATCGTAGGTATAGATCTGCTCCTTGTAAACAGCGGGCTCGATGATAAAGACATAGCGCACCTGAATGGGCAGAAACTGATGCAGCACGCCGCGCAGCAGCTTCTGGTTACGCAGGATAAGGGTCGGGTCCTCGGTATCCGGGGTCAGGTAGATACCGATGGTCTGGCGGGAATACCAGTTGCTGTCCGTCATCTTGCCGCCGCTGCCTGCATCATGGGTGTAGGCCTGAAAATCGGTAAATGTGTTGCGCAGTCCGTTCTTGGCAATGTTGGCCGCCATGCAGGTGACGCTGCCGGCATGGCGCAGGTCCATGGTCCTGGTTGCCTTGTACACCTCGCTGCTGTAAGTGAGGTTGCGGTTTGAGCGGTAGAGCAGCACCCTGCCGCCGTTGACTGAAAGCGGCAGGGGATAGCGTTCCGTATAGGGCGAGCGGCTGATCTGTCCGGCGGCTGCCCAGGTGTGGGAAATTGTATCGAGCCCGGTGCGCCACAGGGACCAGCTGCCGCCCTGGTCCGAGCTGAAAAAGATCTCGACGCTGCCGTCAGGCTCAATCTGGGCAAAGGGGTCGCTGTCGCTGATGTCCGGGGTATCCTTGGGTTTGAGAAGGATGGGTCCCCAGTCCGCGCTGGTAAGGGGATCAAGGGAAGCCTTGATGCGGCAGGCCACGGTCCACCTGGTCTGGCCGGGGAGGGCGGCGGGCTCCTGCCGCGACCAGAGGACCAGGAGCCGTTCGACCCCACCGCTTATGAAGGAGAGGACCACCGGTTCGCTTTCCACCCTGGCATCGAACCCCGCCTCCTGGGGGAACAGGGCAGGGGCGGCCAGCTGCCAGGCAGCGCCGTCATAGCGGTTGTATTTCATCCGCCAGCGGCCGTCTTCCTGCTCCAGCCAGAAGAGCCACAGCCCGCCGCTGCCGTCAATGGTAGCGGCCGGCGACCGGCGCTGGCTGGTGACCGGGCCGAAGGGTGTGGCGGCCGACCAGCCGGACCCGCTGCGTTGCCTGTAGAGAATGCTCCAGGCCCCGGTCTGCTGGTCATGGGAACTCCAGAAGAGCCACAGGGTATTTCCCAGCAGGGCCGCGGCGGGATGCTTGTCAATGGCCGATCCGTCGCTGAGTGCGCAGGACTGTGACCAGCCGTCCGCCGCGGACCAGGTTTTGCACCAGATGTCCCAGCAGTTTTTACGCAGGGCATGATAAAAGAGCCGGACTTCACCCGTCGTCGTATCCGTTATGGCCGCAACCCTGCCCTCATAGGCGAAATGCAGGGAAAACGGGGTTTCCCCCTCCTGCCACTGCCCTGCATCGTCCAGGGTCAAGTTCCATAGGTTGAGCCTTTCCGGGTTGTTGCTGAGAAAGATATTGTGGACAAACTCCTTAATCCTGCTTTCCCAGTTGGTGAGCCGTTTCACCGTGGCTTCCACCGTGGGGATCAGCCCCACGGTTTTGTAAAGATGGGGGGCGTGGCTGATTTCATTGCGCTGGGCGTCGATCTCCAGCCGGTAGTCGATCCGCCAGCCGATCCACTGGGCGAGCAGCGGCAGTAGCCGGCCGTCCATCCGCTCCGTATTGTGCAGATTGAGCGCGGCGCCGGCATGACTGTAAAGCAGATCGAGCATGGAGCCCGGCGCCTCAAGAAAGCGCCTGAGCTGGCCTGCCTGGCTGAGTCCGGCCGGCACATCCGGGTCATCGGTTCCCACCGTGTCATAGCGGTGATAGATGCGCGGCAGCTGGTCAAACATCCGCGCCCCGAAACCATGGGGCGCGGTGGCCATGGCCAGGCAGCGGTTATGACTGTCAAAGGCATAGAGTGGCGGATCGCCCTGATACGGGAAAAGGGTGTAGTAGTAATGGTTTTCGCCCTGCAGCCCCTGGTCCGTGACGGCGTGGAGCGCCTGGCCCTCGGCAGTGAAGCCCGTCTGCAGGTTTATGCCGTGCGCCACGACGACCCCGTCCGTCGGCGAGACGGGAAAGGTCTTTTGCCGGCGCACCACCCTGATGCCAGGGAAGCCTGCCGGATCAGGGTTGGTCCAGGAAAGCGTTATCCCGTTGCCTGAAGGGCAGGCGATGGCTGTGATTGCAGTCAGGCGCATGGTCAGCTTTCACCCTCGATCACGACTTTGATGCCCTGGGTATAGGCCGGCTCCGATACCGGGATGACGGGTATCTCGTTTTCCTTTATTGCGATTTTCCCGGCCGGTTCCACAAAGCCAGGGGGCTGATTCTGGCGTCTGAATTCGCTGATGGTGACATACTCCACCCCTTCCACCGCCTCAATGGCCTCGTAGAATTTGGAGAGATAGATGGTCTGGCCGAAATCGACGTTATCAAAGGCCAGCAGCCCGGCCGCTGCGGTCATCACCTTTTCCTTCACATCATCGGGCGGGTAGTAGCTTTTCACCCCGATGGCCGCGGTGAGGTAGAGCTTGACATACTCCACATCCTCGATGGTGATGATGGTGGTCACCGGCCGTTTATCCTCAAAATAAGCGAGCAGCCCCCCCTCCAGCACATCGCTCACCCGGCCGCCGCCCTCGGGGGCCACAAACAGGGTGACCCGGTTCCAGCTGGTTGACCCGGCCCGCACCTTGCCCACCCCCTTGAAATCAAGGGCCAGGGCCTTGTAGTCATCCTCGGTGACGGCCCGTTTCAGCGAGCGGAACACGGCCGGGGCATGCATGACGGCATGTTTGATGCTCTCCCGTTCCGCCCCGCCGGTGGCGGCCTGGCTGTTGGTGGCCTTGATGCCGTTTAACACCAGCTGGGAAGCGTCGACAATGGTCTGGATGGTATTGGGGGGGGTATTGCCCTTGAGCCCCCCGCCCACCCGGTAGGTGGCCCGGATGGTGGCGCCGCCGGCCGGGATGGCGCCGAATGTTCCGTCGCCGAAGACAATGGCGGCCACGTCCCCGTCGTCGATCTCCACCGTGTAATCCTTCTGTTTTTCCCGGCTGAAGGCCAGGCTTTCCCGCAGGGCCCACTCGTCGATAACGCCGCCGAAGCTGGCGGTGATGATGATATCCCGGTTGATCTTCTGGCTGGCCCCGGCGGCTCGCAGAATCAGGCCCCCATGGGCCAGGGTGAAACGCTGGTTTTTACTGCCGTCTGAGATGCCGAGGATCTCGTTTTTCACCAGCCGTCCTTCCTCAACCGGCACGTTTTTGAAGTATTTTTTGTTGGTGGCCGCATCAACGGCCAGGGTGGCGCAGTCAATGACCAGGTTTTCCTCCCTGCTGTATTCAAAGCGGACGCTGGGCTTGTCCTTCTGGCTTTTGGTGGCGAAGGCGTCGCCGCGGCGGATGGTGATGACGGCAGTGCATCCGGCCGGAATGGTCAGATCCAGGGTGGCGGAGGCGGGTGAGGCGGTGGCCAGCCGGTAGCCGATCAGTTGCAGATGATCAATGACGCTTCGCCTGCTCTGGGCCGTGCCCAGGAAGCTTTCATTGGCCACCCGGTCCTGGTAGTAGCTGAGGATGTCGCCCATATGGGCAAAGAGCTGCAGCAGGACATTGCCGAAATCACCCTCCGAGGCATAGCTCTTCCACTCCGGCAGCCTGGAGGGTATGAGTTCCCGCATGGACTGCAGCAGACTGTCGTAGTCGCGGGCCATGTAGTCGATCACGGTGTGTTCGTCTATTTTTTTGATTTCCGCCATTTTTTTATCCTTCGGGTGTTCCAGCGTTCCAGCGTTTTCAATCAGCCATGAGCCATGAGCCTTCTCTCATCGAAAATGTATGCGCACCGTCTCTTTGGCCAGGTCCACTCTTTTCGTGTAGGCGATCTCCACCGTGATCGTCTCTTCCCGTGACTCCACGTCGATTGCCTCCACGATGATCTCCTCGGCCAGCCAGCGGGCCAGGGCCTGGCCGATGGTGAACTCCATGGCCGCGGCCAGGATGGTGTTGTTGGCCTCAAACACCAGATTAAAAATGCCGCAGCCGAATTCGGGCAGATTCACCCGCTCTCCCGGCGCGGTGAAAAGCACCTGGATGATTTTGCCGCGGATGGCCTCGTCGCCGCCGCTGGCGTTGATGCCGCCGCCCTTGTTCACCGCAAAGGGGAAGCCGAAGCTGTTTATTTCATCCGCCATGGTTATCACTCCACATGTCCCTGTCCCGCCGGATAATTGGTTTCGGTAAACTCCAGATCATTGTTCTCCGCGTCAATGTCCACACCGTGATGGTGAGCGCCGGGATCGGCATTCCCGGTGTCGCCCTGCACGCTCACCCGGTCGATGGTCTTGATCTTCCTGATCTCCATATTCGATTTGATATGGGAAACCACGCCATGGGCGATGGCATGGGAGAGTTTTTTCCAGCCGGCGCGGATATCCTCCAGCTGCTCGGGGCTTGCGCCATCAATGGGTTCCATGACGTCTCTGATCTTGTCGTAGATCGCCTTGGTCATGCCCTGGGTTCCGTTTTCATCGCCGATAATGAGGGCCATGCTCCGCTACTCCACCTTGATTTTTTTGGACAGCAGTCCGTTGGCCCCGGACAGGGCCAGGGTGAGCTCCACCATGCTCCCCGGAAAGAGCGGAGTCGGCGCCCCCAGATTACCCACATGCTGATGGGTCATGAGCCAGTTGATCAGCCCTTCCATGCACACCCTCCCTGAGCCGCCATTGATCTTCACCCCCGGTCCGGCCGGGAAACCGCTCATCCCATCCAGCTTGATGGTGTTGCCGTTCACGTCGCTCAACCGCATGCCCTGGCTGTCCATCTTGATCTCGTTGCCGCTTGCGTCCGTGCATTTGATGCCGTTGCTGTCCAGCAGCACCGTGTTGCCGTTTGCGTCGGTAATGGTGATGGTCCCGGCCCCGTCTTTAATGGTGATGCCGTTTGCGTCCAGGGTGATGACATTGGTGTTCACCGCCTCGACAATGGTGATCATCTCCTCGCCGTCCTTGTCCTCAAACTGGAGGGAATGGCCCTTGACCGTTTTAATGATCTTGCGGGTCGGCGGGTCCTGCACGGAGCCCTGCTCCGCGCCGTCCGGATCATTGGCTTTGGGCAGCTCGCTCTCGCCGTCGGGCTTGCTCCAGAAGGCGCCCACCCAGATGGGAAACTCCAGATCCCCCTCCTCGAATTCAACCCACACCCCGCTGTCCACCTCGGGGATAAAGAGCATGCCCTGGTTCGCCTCCCCGCCGTATGGCACGCAGGCCGCGGCCCAGCCGGTGACAATGTCATTGCCCAGAATGCTCGGCACCTTGACTTTTAATCTGCCCAGCTGCTCGGGGTCGGTGTTATCCACCACGATACCACGGTACTTGCCGTAATAGCGGTGTTCCACCCGGTCCACCAGTCTGGCGACGATCCTTTCAAGCGACAAGTAATCCCCTCATGAAATAACGTTTCAGCGTTCCAGTGTTCCAACGTTCAAGCGTTTAAGCGTTCAAACGTTCAAACGTTTCGGCGCCGCTGGGCCTCAGGGCGTTGCGCTTCACCTTGAAGATCTGCCGGTAGCCGTCATCGGTGAAGACGTGGGTGACGTGGCTGACAAAGTAGACCCCGCTGTATGTCTCGCCGACGCCCCGGATGGTCACGGTCTGCCTCGATTTGAGGACGTGGCCGTACTGGTTGGCCTCTATTTCTCCTTCCCCTTCCACAAACCATGCGCCCTGATGGTACAGTTCCCGGCACAGGGTGGTCATCTCCGGCGTGCCGGTGGCAGCGGTGCGGTTGACGAACACTTGAGCCGGATTCATGCCGGGAGCGAGGTGGCTTGCCGCATCATCGGCCCCCAGGGTTGTCAGTTCACTGGCGGTGGCCTCACCCTCCAGCACCTCCTTGCTGCTCCTGTCGATCTGGAACATGGCCACATTGGCCGGACTCAGTCCATTGACCGCAAGCGACAGACGGCTGACCGTGGTCTCCCCGCCGAAGTGCACGGACAGCACCGGCTGGGGCGGATCATCCAGCCGCGGTTTTTTGAAAAAAGCGGTATCATTTTGCACATAGCACTCAAAGCCGTTGCGCAGCGCCAGCCTTTTTAAGAACCGCATGTCCGTCTCCCGCTGGATGATGGTGGACAGCGCCTCGTCATGGATCACCCCGGTATCCTCCACCTCTGGTGTCAGGCCATGGGTGGTGAGGATCTCGGAGGCGATGTCGCTGTCTTTCTTGTTCGGCCAGTCCTTGAGCTTCTCCTCCCGGTCCATCATGACGCTGGCGTCCATGCCCCATACTTCCAGCACGCAGCGGGCCGGGTCGGGGTCAAAATGCGGCCGGACATGGGTGATGTAGCCCGTCATCAGCACCTCGTCGGCCTCGCTTAACCCGGCGCGAATGGACACCTGTTTCCAGATGCGCAGCCGTTCGTCGTCCAGGATGGACCATGTCCCCCTCTGGTCAAGCAGCAGGGAAAAGCGCAGGCGTAACATGGCGGCCAGCTCCGTGTCATGCTCAACCTCAAGAGCGATGAGGCGCGGATAAAGGTCGCTGATCTCGGCCCCCTCAATCTCCACGGTCAGATGCTCGTTTTCCATGGCGCGCTTTTCAGGCCGGGCCGTCAGGGGCGATGATGATGCGTCTGCCGGTCCGGCCGATGCTCTCGGCGCGGCCCGCGGTAAATCCGGCCGCGTTGACCGCTGCTGTCAGCTCGTTGACGGTAATGGTCAAACTGTTGTAGTTGACGAGCACCGATCGCTCATGGCTTTGCGTGGCGACCGGGATCGTCTCTCCTTGCGCGCTTTGCGTCGCCTCGCTGAGCCGCACGTTTTCCGCCAAGCGGAAGGAGTCAACGCCGATGAGCGCGGCAAGCCGGGCGGCAAGCTGGCTCCAGGGCGGTTCCCCCGCCTCGTCGTCGTATTGCAGGGCGATGCGTACGCTTTTCACCACCCCTGTACCGAGCAGATCAAGGGGAGAAAGAAAATCCGGGTTGGCGTCCATGATGCGCCACCATTTTTTCGGCGCCTTGTAATACTTGTAGGCCAGATGATCGAGCCGGTCGCCATCCCGGAGGGTGTGCAGGAAGGTTCCGGCGCTTTCCGGCGCAGGGCGCGGGGAGACGGACTTGAACCTGTTGCCCCGGCCGTCAAGGGTTACGGCGGATGGCAGTTTCTGGTAACGCGAGTTCTTAAAAAACATAGGGTTATCCCGGAATCATCACATCGGTAATATTGATGAGATTGGTCACATTGAGCACCGACATGACCTCTTTCATCGCCTTTGAATATTTGAAGACCGGATTGGGACCCTCGATCACCGTAAGGTTCACCGCCACGCTGGCCCGAATGGGGTTGAGGTCCGTGCTGAAATCCGTCTCCGTGATGTTCATGCTGTTGATGTTCACCGGCAGCACCCGTTTGCGGCCCCAGATGAAGAGGATCATGGGCGGGTTCTCGCCCCGGGTGAAGGAAAACCCCCCGGATGAGCCCAGGAGCGCGCCCAAGGCCGCGCCCAGCATGCTTTCGCTTTTGGGGTAGACCATGAGCTCCAGGGTGGCCAGCTGGGGCATGATGCCGAACTGCTCGGTGATGGCATCGCCGTCATTTAATTTGTCCGTGGCGTCCAGGCGGATGTCAAAGGTGAGGGACTCCTCGCCCACCTGCACCTGCTGTTGCCGTTGCAGCTCAAGGAGATCGGAGAACTCCTCCCGCTGGTGAAACTGCCGCAGCGTCGACCGGCCGGCCGCAACCCGGGCGCGGGTTGCCTCCTCGCTCTCGCCTGCCGGCCCCGTCTGGGCCGGGGCATTGGGCACGGAAAACATCAGGCTGCGGTTGCGCACCAGTTGCACCGGATTGAACTGGAAGGGCACAATGAGCGGCGGGATGCTGAGCCCGTATTCGACAAAGGCGCCGCGCAGAATTTTTGGTTTATTGGTAAAGCCGCCCGACATGTTGCTCCTTATTAGCTGATGGTTGATGGCTGATGGTCAATCAGCAATCCGCAATCGGCATTCTTCTCACTATTTTCATAATTTGATGCCCTGCAGACGATCAATGATGCCCTGCAGCGGAGGCCTGTTCTTCGGCGCCAGGGCAGCAAGCATCAGGGTCAGGGTCGCCACCGTCTCTTCCGTGAGTCCCAGATAGCAATAGCCTGTTTGGCCATTTGTCCGGATCTCCATGCTGTAGCCGAACTTATCCTCATGGGAGCCCTCGTCGATTTTCAGTCGGAGCCTCTCCAGAGTGGCCAACAAATGGCCGTACTCCCCGCTGCTGATCACCGCATTACCCCAGAACGGTTGGTCCTCCAAGCGATGCCGGCGCGAGGCCGAGACCAGATGCGCCCTGTAGAACGGCTTGTCCTCGTGGCCGTTCCAGACGATGCGCACCGAGAAATCAGGGCTGTTTTTCAGATGATCATGGTGGAAATCCATACATTTATCCCGTTTTATTCCGTTACCCGTCAGTTAAAGGTCCAGCCCGGAAATTCCGAAGCCAGGGTCATCTGGTGGGTGGTCACCAGTCCGGACCCGGGACTGGTGGGGGTCCGGGGTGAAACGGTCCCCGCCGTGTCGATGGAAAAGCCGTAGGCCAGGGAATCGAGCCTGGTCACCGTGGTGCCGTTTACCCCGTTGACCGACAGCACGGCATCCCAGGTGGTGGTGCCGGAGGCCGGGGCGTGGCGCGACGGGTGATCGATGAAGGTAGTCGGACGCGCCGCCGCCTCGGCGTCGGTCCAGTAAAATGGTTTCGTGTCGTCATTGGGCCGCGGATCCACATAAGGTGAGGTGGTCCCGCCCAGCGGCACATTGGTGTCGATGGTCTGGGTCCAGTGATAACCGTTCGGATAGTCGGGCGAACTGGCGCCATTGGTGATTTCCACCACAATGCCCACCCCCCTGGACTCCGTGGCAAAGGAGGTGAGGGTGGCGTTCTGGTCCTGCTCGCCGGTAGTCTGGCTGGTGCTCTTGTCCGGCAGCCTCGGCTGAAAGGAGCCGGTGCTGTTCATCTGCCCGGTTGCCGCATCGGCCGAAAAATTCGTCAGCCGGATGCGGGGCAGGTCCTGTTGTTTTGAGTCCTGCTTTTTATCCCCCATGGCCTGCATGGCCTGATTGCCCACTGCCCGCTGCAGGGTCTGGGGTGCGGGCGGCAGGGTTTCAGGGGTTTTGGCCGCGCCGGTAACATTGTGGCTCCTGCCCGCGTTTTCGCGATCTCGATGCTGTTTGGTGTTGCGTGCGGCAAACATGACAGATACCTCCTCAGGTTCTGGAACAGTCAGTCCGGTTGATGGTTTCCTCATTCCACAGCTTGCCGATTTTCTCGAACTCCCGTCTGACCCCGTGCATGATATGGACCATGCTGATCTCCTCGTTGCTTTCCGCGGCAAGAAAGGCGGTATTCAGGACAATGTTGCGGATGCTGCCCCCCGCCACCTGGAAGCGTCCGGCCAGGAAATCATAATCAATGGACCCCTTGACCGGGGCCTCGCCGGGGAAATGGCTCCGCCAGATGCGGGCCCGCAGGGCAGCATCCGGGAAGGGGAACTCGACAATGAAGCGGATGCGCCGGGTAAAGGCCTCGTCCATGTTGGAGCGCAGATTGGTGGCCAGGATGACCATGCCCTCGTATTCCTCCATCTTCTGCAGCAGATAGCTGGTCTCGATGTTGGCGTAGCGGTCGTGGGCGTCCTTCACCTCGGTGCGTTTGCCGAACAGGGCGTCCGCCTCGTCAAAGAAGAGAATGGCGTTGCTGCGCTCCGCCTCGGCAAAGATCCGGCTGAGGTTTTTTTCCGTCTCGCCGATGTACTTGCTGACCACGCCGGACAGGTCGATTTTGTAGAGATCAAGTCCCAGCTCGGTGGCCATGACCTGGGCCGCCATGGTTTTGCCCGTGCCCGGCGGGCCGGAGAACAAGACGCTGAGACCCCGGCCGTAGGCCATCTTGCGTTCAAAGCCCCATTCGGCAAAGACCCGGTACTGATGCTTGACCTGGGCGCAGATCTCCCGCAGCAGCGCGGTTTTTTCCTCCGGCAGCACCAGGTCGGCCCAGCTGTATTTCGCCTCAATCATGACGGACAGTTCCGCAAGCCGGTGCTGGGTCTGGCTGCGGCAGGCGGCGTACAAATCGGAGAGGGAGAGTTTCCTGTCCCGGCCACCGGCTGTTTGCAGGGTATGGGCAAGATGGGTTGCCCGCTCGATCTGGCCCGGAGTCAGGGTAAAGCGCCGGGCCAGCCTGCCAGCCCATTTCCTGCCGATGTCAGCCGGTTCGGCGGCCAGCATATTCCGCCAGACTTCCTCCCTGATGGGGACCTGGGGCGCGGGCACGGCAATGGACAGGAACCGCAGCTCGTCAAAGCATCCCTCGCCGGACCAGGGTTTTTCCCCGGCCAGGAAGACCAGCCAGCCGTACTCGGCAATGGCCCGGGCCGTTTTTTTCAGCAGCGTTGCGCCTTTATCCGGTCGCTGGCTGAGCGTGGTGATGTTGTCGAGAAAGAGAATGGAGCGGGTCAGCAGTCCCTCCCGCAGGGCCAGCCGCACCGTGGCGTCCCATTCCTCGTCTCCCGCGGGCAGCAGCTCCAGGTCGACGGCGAGCATGGGGCATTGCAGCTCCCGGCACAGCGCAAGGGCCAAAGTGGTTTTGCCGCTGCCTGCCGGGCCGTGCAGATGGATCACCATTTTTTCGTTGATCATCTCCCGCCTGATGTGGCGGCCTGTCAGACCGAGCAGCCTGGCCTTGATTTCCGGGGGTGCGGCCACCTCATCCAGGGTTAGAGTGGGGGAGAGCAGCCGGGCGCAGCGGCTAAGCCTGCCATCGACGCCGTTGTTGCCGGTGATGAAATCAATAATACGCGGGTCCGCTTTAAGCAGCATGGCCAGATCAGATGATCCCGACGGGCTGTTGGCATCAGGCACGCTTCGCAGGATGGCTCCGCGCAGCAGTTTGGCATTACCTGCCAACAGCTGCCGCAGCTGCCAGCGCTGCTCCCGGCTGTCGCCGAGCAGCTGCAGTACCAGATCCACCGAGGGTTTTTTGCGGGTGATGTCGTTTTGCAGATAGGCATAGAGGGTATCGTATTTACGGTCCAGTTCCGGCGCCAGGCAGATGACCAGGGCCTGCATCTCAAGGGGTGACAGTCCAAACATGCGGGCCAGACAGGGCAGGGCAAGAAAGATCTGCTCCTCAAGGCTCGCGGCCACTCTGGCGGCAATTTCCCGGGTCAGCAGGTCGAGGCGGCGGCGGATGGCCATGATCTCCGGCGTCTCGGGGCAGCTGTCCCCGCCTTCCTGCAGCAGCCGGTCAGCCTCGTCATGGGAGATATACATGCCGCCTGTCTGGTTGTGGTCCTGCATCCCGGCCCGCAGCCTGAGCACCTGCAGTTTGATCAGCAGGTCGAGCCTTTTCAGCTCGTCATTGAGATGAGCGAAGTTTTCCCCGTAGGGCAGGGGTTGGCTCGCATCCTTTTTCATGGCCTGTAGGCTCATGGTGTCACCTCAAAGAACAGTGTCTTTCTGGTCAGATGGGAGATATCAACCCGCATTTCGTAAAATCCGGGGGCAAGGTCGGCCGGAATGGTGACGGAAAAAGCGTCAGCCGTCAGCTCCTGGCCGGCGAGGAGTGGTCTGCGCATCAGTGACACGTAAGCCTGCCAGCCGGTGAGATTCCTGCCGCTGATGGTCACGCTGGACCCTGCCGGGGCGGACATGGGCGTGATCGTTTCCACGGCTGGCGGCAGGAATGGGGCGGCTACCCCCGGCACCCCCACCTGACGCACCCGCCTGGCCATGGTCCGCTCGCTGGCGGACAGCATGTCGAGCTGCACCACCGCCACCTCATAGGCCACGGACAGCCGGTAAGGCTGGGCAAAGGTGCTCCACACCGTGCTCATCTCTTCAAGCTCGATGGTGGAAGGCATCACCTTGATCTGCTCCCTGGCACCGGCCAGATCACCGGCCAGATAGTCCGCCGGGATGACCGGCTTCTCATACAAGACGCGCATCGCCTCGCCCAAAATCTCGTGGCTGGCGGCATTGCCGGTCTGCTGGTCGTTGATGGCATAGGGGGTCAGCAGATAATGGAGATGCAGGGACAGGGGCGGCGGCACGAGCCGGGACGGATTATCCCCCCTGGCCTGCCAGTCCATGTTTTTAAGCAAAGCACTTTCCTGCACCTTGTAGAGATAGAGGTTGACCCGCCGGTCTCCCCCTTTCTCGTGGGGTGACAGAATGGTGACATCCACCTCCGGCGTCAAGGTCATCTCGCCGAGCAGGAGGTTGCGCAGCGATTCGCTCACCAGTCCTATTGCTGTGGATACGCTCACGGGCCGGTCCTTTATCTGATCATCTTCAAGGTTGTGCGAGCCATATAGCTCCGTTCCCAGAAGGCGGCCGGCAAGCGGTCACCGTTTCTGCTGCCCGAGGTGCGGTTGATCACCACGATCTGCTGCAGAGGCGGCGGTGGCGTTTCCCGTTCGGCCGGGCTGGTTTGCCCATGGTCCACTGTCTCTGTTGCCGTGGTCTTTTTACTGATCAGATCATAAAATGTCCGCCGCAGCTCTTCGATCCGCCGGACGCCATCCTCATCCGGCTGCCTGGCCGGCGTCACGGCAGGCTGGCGTTCTCCGGCCCGCGCTTCCCCCCGCCGCGTCTGTTCCCGTTGCTGCTGCGTTGCCACGGCAGGCTGGCGCTCCGGCGCTGCCGGGTTTCCCGCTTCGCTGTCGTGTGCCGCGCTTTTGCCGGCCGTGGCCGCCCGCGCTTGCTGTCCTATAATGTTTTCAGCTTGCGTTGTCGCGGGCAGCGGGGTCGGCAGCCGGGTTATCACTCGCCGGTCGGCAGGTGGCTGGGCGTGTTCCTCTGCTTGGGACAGGTGCTCGGAACGGTTAGCTTTGGTCGGTGGGGCGCCCTCTTGCCCGATTCGCCCGGCCTGGAGTGGCAGGGACGCTTGCAGTATGGCGGGCGGCTGGTCCGAGAACGCGGGTTGATCGCTTTGTGCCTGCGCAAGCGAGGGAAAGAGCTGTCTGGCGGGCGACCGGCCGGGGATGGTCATCTCCTCTCTGGTTCCTGATGTTGCCTCTTTTTGCCCGGCCGCCCCCTGCCCGCTGTTTTTTGCCGGCTGCCGGAGTTTTTCAGCCCCTGACACGGCAGGAACGGCTGGCGTCATGGTCGTCATCACCCGCGCCCGGGGCTGCTGCCTGTCATGGTGCGGAACCTCTTCACCGCCGCTGCGGGGATGGTTTGCCGCCGTTGGTTTTGCCGCGTTTTTTTCCGCTGGCGGCCTTGTCGCGATTCGTTGACCGTTGCCGGCAGACGGCAGGTCAACCATGGGGGAGTGGTCCGGGGCCATGACCTTGTCGTCCACTTCCTTGCCGTCCGGGAGGGCGCTAACGCTCTCCATGTCGTCGGCAGGGAGGTCAGTGGTCCGGCTGGACAGCGGCCAGGGGGGAGAAGGTTCTCCGGTCGGGGGTTGCATATGGTAGCGGAAGGCCACCGGCGGCACCGGCCCCTGCCCCTGCAAGGTGCCGGTTGCGTTTTCCGGCAGGCCGAGCAGCGCGCGCACCATTCTTCCCGCCGGTTTGCCGCTGTCAGCGCTCAACCGCCTGGATCTCTGTGTCGTGTCGATTTCTTCAGAACGCATGGTTCATCCGTTCCATTTCTTCCGCGAGAATCTCGATGTAACGGTGCCGGTTCTCCCTGGTCATGCCGAGGATTTCCTTTTCGCTCCAGTGATAGTGATAGGCAAGGTAGTGCACCTCCTTGAGCAGTAGATCAAGCCGGGTGTTCAGTTCCGTCAGGAAGAACTCCTGCAGGTCGAAGCAGGGGGAAAAGGTGTGTCCGCACTCCGGACAGACCGCCTCCATATCGAGGCCGACCTTGGGGGCCAGGCGGTCCATCTCCCTTTCAATTTCCGCCTTGGCCGCGTCCGGCAGACTGATGATGTCAGCCATGGCAGGTTGGCATACGGGGCCGATGCCCCGTATGCAGCGGGCCAGCAGCTGGTCTGCCGCCATCGTCTCGTCACCGTCAACCAGATGGCTGAGCCTTTCCTGGTCTCCGCCGTTGGGCAGCCGGAAGGTGACGGTGTGGCCGCCCGCTTCCCGGCTGAGGCGCATCTCATAAAAAAGAGAGTGCTGCGGAGAGGGGATTACCGGGATATTGTCCGTTAGAAAATCAATATCCAGCCGCTCGCCGCAGTCCGGCCGGCAACAGGTGACGACCGCCTGGATGGCGTGGCCGAAGGTCATCTCCCGCAGTTTAAGCAACAGGAAGTGGCGGTCTCCCACCAGCAGGTTCCGCGCCGTTTCCTCGCTTATGTCAACAATGGGGCCGATCCTCTCGATGCCGTGGCTGAGCAGGGCGGAGACAATGGCCGCTGTAACCGCGCCGTTGCGGCCGGCCACCATTTTTTCGGCCAAGCCGGAGAGCGGAGAGAGTACGACCTCCCGCCGGATCTGACCGTCGCCATCCACATAACCTCCCGGCAGCTGACATGTGATGCGCTGCATGACGCCCCTTATGTCTCGGCCGGTTCCGTCACCGACGTGTCGCGTTCCCACCCCTCGTTTTCCAGCTTGACGGACTGGATCATCACCGCGTTGCCGCCGGCATCAAGTTCGGGCAGGGCCTGGTATTCGGAAACCCAGCAGCGGTAAACCTTGTAGGACAGCACCTTGCCGCCCTGCAGGTTGAAGACGTCGATGACGATGTCCTTGCGAAAGTTTTTCAGCGACATGGAGGCGTCGCTCTGGTAGTTGTTGATCAGGTTGGCCCACTCCTCAAAGGTGGTATCGTGGGTGACGCCCGCCTCCAGGGTTATGCCTTCATAGGAGGTCTTGCCCGGCAGTTTGCGGCTGGAGCTGGGATCGCCTCCCTCCCGCCAATCCGTAACCTCGGTGGTTTTTTTCAGGGCGCTGCATTTGGCGAGCCCCGCCACGTATTTGCCGTCCCACTTGATCCTGAATTTGAAGTTCCGGTAGGGATCGAACCTGTGGGTGTTTACTGTAAATTGCGCCATATCATATCTCCCTCATCGTTGCCTTTTTTGATGGCGTCGCAAAAACTCCGATTTACTGCGTTGCGGCTGGTTCGCGAACCCGCCGCGCCTTGTCTATCAAAGTTTTATGCTTAGCCATCCAGATACTTTTTACGAGTTCATCTTTTTGCCTTCTGCCTGTTGCCTCTTGCCTTGCATCCGCAATCAATTCCGTCCCGTCTTCTGGCTGATTTTCACCACCACGAATTCGGCGGGCTTTAAGGGCGCGAAACCGACCAGCACATTGACGATGCCCAGATCGATATCGGCCTGGGTGGTGGTCTCGCCGTCGCATTTGACAAAGAAGGCCTGGGAGGGGGTGGAGCCCTGGAAGGCGCCCTGGCGGAACAGGGTCATCATGAAGGAGCCGATGTTGAGCCGGATCTGGGACCAGAGCTCCTCGTCATTCGGTTCGAAAACGGTCCACTGGATGCCGTTGTAGATGCTGACTCGCAGCATGATGGCCATGCGGCGCACCGGGATGTATTTGTATTCCGGGTCGGAGCTCAGGGTGCGCGCTCCCCACAGGACAATGCCCGAGCCGGGGAATTTGCGGATGACGCAGACGCTTTTTTTGTTCTTGTTTAAGGCGCCCTGCTGGATATCGGTGAGATCGGTCACCAACCCCACAGTCCCGCCCAGCACCGCCTCCGTGCCGGCCGGTGCCTTCCAGACCCCTCGTTTGGCGTCGATCTGGGCGTACATGCCGGCCACAAAGCCAGAGGGCGGCACGCTGATCGGCTCAGCGGAAAGCCCGGTGGGATCAAGGGACTTCAGCCAGGGGAAGTAGACCGCGCCAAAAGAGTTCGGGGTATTGATGTCGTCGCGGTACCGGGTGGCATCTTCCAGGTTGATGTCATCCCGGTTCATGTCGGCGATATAAAAGCAGTCGGACAGCGGCCGGTTTCTGCAGTAGTTCATGCCGGCGTCGGCCACGCCAGTTGATCCGATGCCGGGCACGGCAAGCAGGGAGACGTCCCGGATGGTGTCAAGCCAGGCAAAGGCGCTGGTGTAATCGTTGTCATGTAAGGGCAGGGTGCCGTCGCTGCCGGGCTGCACCGCGCTGACCGCGCCATTCACCGTGTCGTCGCCGAGATAATAGAAATCTTCGGACGGGGTGTTTCGCGGCCGCATGGCGGATGAGCCATGGACCTCGGCGCCGTTGTTTCTCTTGCCGAGGCGTAGTGCGGTGGCCGCATTTTCCAGCGGATCGCCGGCTGCGACGATCTCCACCTTGGAGGCGGCGCCGGTGTTGCCCGAGGTAATGCGCAGCATATTGGCGTCCTGCACGGTTACGGTGACGTTGTAGGCATTGGCCGGGGTTGATTCGCGCAGCGGGGTCATGGCCTGGATGGTTGCGGCGATGGCGGCGCGGATATCGTCAAGATCGCTGACGTCGGCCGCTGCCAGGGCAACAGTCAGATCAACGGTCCGGTAACCGTCGTTGTGAATGTTGATGCGGAATTTCCGTTGATTGACGCCGAGCAGATCCCCGCCCAGGGTGATGGGCGCGCTCTGGCTGTAGCCGGCAATCTGGTTGCTGTTGGCCGTGTTGACCGTTACCGTGATATGTTTCGAGGCGGTGTTGATGACCGTCTCCACATAGTCGGGAGAGGCGGGATTCATGGACAGATTCTCATAGGCCTCCACCTGCACCGGATCTTCATCGGGTTTCGGGTTGTCCTGATACACCGTCAGGTTAAAATCATTGGCTGGGTCATCGGCCTTGCCGCTGTCAATGATCACCATGGTATGGTTGCCCCAGAGCCCCGCCGACCGGGCGGCGATGGTCATGCTGTCCTGGGCCGAGGTCCCCCGGTCCAGGATGGTCACCGCTGCCGTGTCAGCCCCGGAAGCGACCCGGCCCACATAGCACTGGGTCCCGCCGTTGTTGAAGAACTGGAAGACGGCGTGGGCCAGGAAATAGCCGTTCAAAAAACCCCCGTAAACGGTCTGAAACTCGGTGAAGTTGAATATTTTCTTGACGCTGCCGATCGGGCCTCTTTCCGCCACGCCGAAAAATGCGGCCGTTGATGTTCCGGCAGCCTCAATCGGTCTGACGCCGCTGGAAATCTCTTCCACATACACACCCGGATACGTTAAAACCGCCATACATTCCTCCTTTGTATTTAAGGACTCGTTCGCTTTATTTTTTCTTAAGCCTGCGCAGTTCTTTCTCAACCTGTCATGCCAACTTGGAAAGTTGAATTGCTTCCTCTTGCGGGAATGGTTTAGTGCCTTAAGTTTAGGGGAGCAAAAGGGGTGCCAGCGAAGTGAACAGGAAGAACGCTGCACGGATAATACCGCTGTTCCGCCAGGTTATGCGTTCAGCTCGTTATAGCCTTGTCCGGGGCGAGGCGGCGGATATGTCGGATTGTGACAGCGGGGTGTTACCTGTGTCTGTTACATGCAGGTGATGGGCAAGGGATGATATGGTTTGCTGGGGCGCTCTGTGAGAAAGAAAATTCCCTGGCTGACTTTCCGGCCGGGATGTAACAAGCCTGCCGGGAAAAAAAACGTACCGCCCGCGGCCTGAAATCATGTATCATCTATGGTGACGGCATAATGGCGGAACCCTCAAGCAGGAGGTCAAAATGAAAAAACTCAGCGGAGGCCGGACGGAAACCAACCCCAACCGGTTCAGGTTCGGTCTATATCCCGGTGGGGGGATGTCACCTTGAATGCGAGATGATTATGGAAAATGCTAATCAGGAAATCCCGGTTCTTCTCATCGAGGATGATGCCGGAGATGCCTTGCTCGTTCACGAGATGCTCGCCGAAATCAAAACTCCGGTCTTTACCCTGACCCATGCCGACAGGGTCGCCAAGGCCACCGGGCAGCTGCGGGCAGGAAATTTTGGCGTCATCCTGCTTGATCTTTCGTTGCCGGACGGGCAGGGGATCGATCTTGTCAAGGCGGTGCGCCGGGCCGCGCCCGAGACACCCATTGTGGTGATGAGCGGCCGGCGGGATGAAGATCTTGCCGTGAGGATCCTGCAGGAGGGGGCGCAGGATTATTGCGTCAAGGGGCATGTGGACAGTTTTCTGCTCGGCCGCAGTCTCCGCTATGCCATTGAGCGCAAGCGCATCGAGGACGCCTTGCGCCGGAGCAATGCCGAACTGGCCGTGCTTTTTCATGTTTCGTCCACGGTGAGCCGTTTCATTGATATGCAGGGACTCCTCGGCGATATCATCGATACGGTCACCGGACTGGAGATTCTCAACCTGAAAGGGCAGGCTGCCATCTTCACTGTTGAGGACGATGGTTCCCTGAAGCTTGCCCACGAAATAGGCCATTGTCAGAAATTTATTGAGGCGCATCAAGGTCTGCGGGTCGGCGAGTGTCTCTGCGGCATGGCGGCTGTGCGCGGGGAGATGATAGTCTCTAACAATGCCTGCGAGGACGCGCGCCATACCATCAGATATGCGGAGATGGAACCCCACGGCCAGATTGTCGTGCCGCTTAAGTCGAGGGAGCGGGTTGTCGGCGTTCTCTGTCTTGATACCGGGCCGAACGCCCCGGTTACGGCCAGCGAGCGGCAGATGCTTTTCTCCATCGGCGAGCTGATCGGTATCGCCCTTGAAAACGCCAGGCTTTATGAGGAAACCAGGCGACTGGCCCTCCATGACTCCTTGACCGGGCTGGCCAATCGCCGTCATCTGGATATTGTGGCCGAGAGCAGCCTGGCCAGGTCTCGGCGCTATGGTACGCCTTTTGCCATTATTTTGCTCGATCTTGATCATTTCAAGCTCTATAATGACACCCATGGTCACAGTGGGGGGGACCAACTCCTGGTGGCGGTGGCCAAGACCATGAAAGAGAGCGTGCGTGATACAAATCTTGTAGTGCGCTATGGCGGTGAGGAGTTTCTGGTTCTGCTGCCGGATACGGAGATCAGCGTGGCCCTGGCGGTGGCGGAGAGGATCAGGGCCAAGATCCACGAAAACAACGGCGTCACCGTCAGCCTGGGGGTGGCGTGGGCCCAGGCCGCGGCAGGTCCCCTGGCCGAATTGATTGCCGAGGCGGATAACGCGCTTTATCAGGCGAAAAACAGCGGCAGAAACAGGGTGGTCTGCGCGGGGGGGCGGCAAGCAATGGAGGACCTGCATGTCTGACCGGTTTGGGGAGAAAAGAGAGGGTTCGGCCAAGATCGGCGGGACGGGCGGAATGCTGCCGCTGTTTTTCCTGGCCGGGATCTTTGGAGTTTTGCTGGCCGCCGGTTGTGAGCGGCAGCCGCAGGAAGAAGACAAGCCCGCCGCTGTCGCCCTCTGTCGCGGCACGAACATGCAACTGCCTTTGATCGTGGCGGAGCAACAGGGTTTTTTTTCGGAGCAGGGGCTGGCGGTCACGGTCCGGGAGTTCACCCTGGGCCGCAATGCCCTGGAGGCGATGCTCAAGGGTGAATGCGACCTGGCCACGGCCGCTGAGCCGCCGGTGGTTGAATATGCGGGGCAGCGGGGGGATTTACGGATCCTCGCCTCCCTGCAAAGCACGGATAATATGGTGCGCGTTGTCGCCCGGTCGGACCGCGGCATTGCCGCGCCGCTTGATCTGCGCGGCAAGCGGATCGGTACGGTCAAAGGAAGCAACGTTCACTACTTCTTGGAACTGTTTCTTGGTAAACATGGCTTGCAGCCCCAAGATGTCGCCATTGTCTTCATGAAGGCCGACGAGGTGCTGGAGGCGCTCACCAGCGGCCGGGTCGACGCCATGGCCATGACCCACAATGTCGTTGCCCAGGCCCGCGAGGCCTTGCAGGCCAATGCGGTCCTCATGGAGGCCCCTGGCCTGTACCGCAACTATGTCATGCTGCTGACTACCACGGGTCTGCTTGAAAAGCAGCCCGGCTTGGCGGGGCGCTTTCTCCGGGCCGTGGACCGGGCCGAGGATTTTATCAGCCAAAGGCCCGAGGAGGCGCTGTCCATCGCCCAGGCTGACGCAAAGGTCTCCCTCGCGGAAACCAAGCAGCTGCTGGGGATCTATCAGTATCAATTGCTCCTTGATCATGCCCTGCTGATGGGTTTGGAGGATACGGCCCGCTGGACACTCCGGCAGAATGGGGATAGCCAAGCCCCATCTCCCAACTTTCTTAATCTGATTGCCGCCGAACCATTGCGGGCGGTGAATCCTGACAGTGTCAGGCTCGGGAAATAGGAGGCCGGTCATGCCCTGCCCTGCCGATTTATCCATTGTTGGCCCGGTTTGCCGCCGGGTTGCCGGCGTGCTCCTGGCGCTGCTGATCCTGATTGCCGGCTGCAAGCAGAGAGAGGAGCAGGCTTCCCCGGGGCATCAGGCCACGCCCCTGGCCGTGACCATCTGCCATGGCAGTGTTGCCGATATCCTGCCCCACATTGCCCTGGAACGGGGTTATTTCAGCGAGGAGGGGCTCACTGTAACCCTGAAGGATCTGAGTAACGGCAAGCTGGCCTTTGACGGTCTGCTGCAGGGAGAGTGCAACTTTGCCGTGAGCGGGGCGCCGCCCATTGTGCTGGCCGATCCCCAAAGCCCCCCCTTCGCCATCCTGGCCACGGTTTTGGCCGATGATGATTCAACCAGGATCATCGGGCGCCGCGACCGTGGCATCGCCAAACCCCGGGACATCAAAGGCAAGCGGATCGGCGTTAAGAAAGAGGTTACCAGTCATTTCTTCCTCGACCTGTTCATGATGAAGCATGGGTTGGGGCAAAACGAGGTTATCCGGGTTTTCATGGAACCGGATGCCTTTCAAGCCGCCCTGAGCAACGGCGAGATCGACGGCTTCTCCATGACCAACAGGATGGTCAATGACGCGGCGGAAACCCTTGGCGATCAGGGGGTGGTCTTTGCCGAGCCGGGCCTCATTCTCCTCCATGGCATCCTCACGACCCGGCCCGATATCCCCTTTAACCTCCAGGTGGCCCCAAAGGTATTGAAAGCCCTGGTGCGGGCCGAGCAGTATGCCAAAAGCGAGCCGGCAGCAGCCAAGGATTTGCTGGGCAGGACCAGCAAGCTCCCGCTCCGGGAAATTGAAGAGATCTGGGGCTGGGCAACTATCGAGGTGGCCTTGGCCAACACCCTTTTTGTCCATCTGGAGGACCAGTACCGCTGGCAGGTGGAGCGGGGCGGCACGCCCGGGCCGGCGGTCATGCCCAATTACCTGAACCTTGTCTTGCCGGGCTATTTGCAGGCCATCAAGCCGGGCGCGGTTTCCATCATCAAACCAACCGCCGGGGGGCCAAGGTGAGGATTCGGAGCAAACTTGTCCTGATCGGCATTATTCCGGTGGTTCTGCTGCTGGTCCTGACCGCGGTCTTTCTTTGGGCGACAAGTCAGGTGGACCGGGCCAACCACAAGGCCATCGTCGCCGAGAAGATAGCCTTCACCCTGAGTGATCTGGCCATCCTGACTTACGAACATCAGACTTATTTCGAGGAGCGCGCCCATCTCCAGTGGGTGGAGAAATATGAGTTCCTGGGTAAGCAGTTACAGGAACAGGAAGCGCTCTTTGCCGCAGTCAAGGAAAAAGAGCCTGTGGACCGCATCAGCCGGACCTGCCGGAACCTGGGTTTTCTCTTTGCCCAGTACGGCCCCCATGCCAGCCATGATCAGGGGGTAGCGCAAACCGATCAGGACAAAAGCTTTCATGACCGGATTACGGCCCGGATCCTGCAAGAATTGGCGGTGGCTACTCCGGCGGCCACCACCCTCCGTGACCTGAATCATGACCAGGCCATCGCTCTCTCCCTACGGATTGATGTGGCAAGCGTGCTGGTGGTGGGGATCATCGCCATCCTGCTTCTGTTTATCTCCTTTCGGGTCATTCGCGCCTTTTCGGTGCCGGTGGGGATTTTAAACCAGGCCTTTGCCGCGATCAGCGCCGGGGATCTCGGCTGCCGTATCGGCAGTGCCGCCAAAGACGAGCTGGGCATCCTCTCCCGTGGCTTTGACAGCATGGCGCAGCGGCTGCAGGAGAGCAATGACTCCTTGCAGCTGCTCAAT
The DNA here is from genome assembly GCA_016219175.1 of Deltaproteobacteria bacterium. Lineage (GTDB taxonomy): Bacteria > Desulfobacterota > Desulfobulbia > Desulfobulbales > SURF-16 > SURF-16. The sequence continues at coordinate 24,906 of JACRCD010000086.1, forward strand.
CTCGGGCTTGAGCAACGGGTGGAGAAGCGGACCCTCGAGCTGTCCCGCGCCAATGCGGAACTGAAGCTGAACGAAGAGCGTCTGGCCGCCCTTCTTGAGCTCAGCCAGATGAAGTTCGAGACCGAGGAGGAGCTGATCCGGCATGGTCTGGAGGAGGCGGTGCGGTTGACCCGCAGCAAGGTCGGCTATCTGCATTTCTTTAATGAAGACCAGCAGAGCCTGGGGCTCTTCCTGTGGTCCGAGGCCGTCATGGAGTTCTGCACCGCGGCAAAGACCTCGCATTATCCCTTGCGGGAGGCCGGGGTCTGGGCTGACTGCGTGCGGCAGCGGCAACCGGTGGTGCATAACGATTATCCGAACCTTGCCGCGAAGAAGGGCGTCCCGGCGGGCCATTTTCCCCTGTTGCGGCACCTGAGCCTGCCCATCTTCGAGGAGGAGAAAATCGCCGCGGTCATCGGGGTCGGCAACAAGGAAGAGCCTTATGACGGGACCGATATCCGGCAGCTCACCCTGTACCTGCGCAGCACCTGGGAGATTGTCAAACGTAAGCGGGCCGAGACCCAGCTCCATGAGTCGGAAAAACGGTTTCGCGCCATCTTCAACGAGTCGCCGGACGGCATCGTGCTGCTCGATATGGAAACGGGCAAGACCGTTGAGTTTAATGAGATGGCCCACCTCCAACTGGGCTATAGCCGGGAAGAGTTCGCCGAGATCACCGTGTCGGACTATGAGGTCGGGGAAAAGCCCGAGGAGATCCAGGCCCACATCGAAATGGTCAAGCGGCAGGGACGCGATGACTTTGAAACCGAGCACCGGACCAAGGACGGGGCTCTCCGCAACGTGCTGGTCTCGGCGCAGTCCCTGGCCCTTGGCGAGCGCCAATATCTCTATGCCATCTTCCGGGATATCACCGAACTGCGGCAGGCCCAGGAGGGGCTGAAAAAATACGCCGTTTCCCTGGAGCGAAGCAACAAGGAGCTTCAGCATTTCGCCTATGTGGCCTCCCACGACCTGCAGGAGCCGCTGCGCAAGATCGGCAGCTTCAGCGAATTGCTGGCCCGGAGATATCAGGGTAAACTGGACGGCAAGGCCGATACCTATATCAGCTACATTGTCGATGGGGCGCAGCGCATGCAGGTTCTGATCAACGATCTGCTTGCCTTTTCCCGGGTGACGACCAAGGATGGGGACATTGCCGAGATTGACTGTAATGCGCTGCTGGAGCGGGTGCGGCAGGATCTTGAGTTTGCCATGGTGGAGAGCGGCGCCCGGCTCAGCGTGGCCGAACTGCCGACGGTCATGGCGGATGAGGTGCAACTCGGCCAGGTCTTTCAGAATCTTATCGGTAACGCCATCAAATACCGGGCTCCGGGGCAACCCCCCGAGATTACGGTGGCGGCGGAGCAGCGCGACAACGACTGGCTCTTTTCCGTGGGCGATAAGGGGATCGGCATTGAGCCCCAGTATTTCGAGCGGATCTTTCAGCTCTTCCAGCGCCTGCACACCCGTGAGCAATACTCCGGCACCGGTATTGGCCTGGCGCTGTGCAAGAAGATTGTCGAGCGGCATGGGGGAAAGATCTGGCTTGAGTCCGCCGCGGGACAAGGCTCGACTTTTTTCTTTACCGTGCCGCGCGTTGGCCGGGAGTTTGCCCGTTAATAAGTTTTTTCAGGAATTGCGCCAGATTATTTGACAGAAAGGGAAGACAACCATGAACAATCCGAAAAGTATTGACATCCTGCTGGTGGAAGATGATCCCGGCGATGTCGAATTGACAAAAGAGGGGTTGCATGCCGCCAAGACGCTGGTCAATCTCCATGTGGTGGATGACGGAGAAAAGGCCATCAAGTTCTTGCGAAAAGAAACGCCTTACGCCGATGCGGTGCGGCCGGATATCATCCTGCTCGATCTCAACATGCCGAGAAAAAATGGCCAGGAGACGCTGCAGGAAATCAAAGCGGACCCCTCTTTCCGCGCCATTCCCGTGGTTGTGCTCACCACCTCGGAGGCAGAGACGGATATTGTCAGATGCTATGATCTGGGCGCCAACTGTTATATCAGCAAACCGATCAGTTTCGAGGCCTTTACCAAGGTGGTGGCCATGATTGAGGAATTCTGGTTCACCATCGTCAGAATACCGTCGATAAAAAAATAAGCGTCGGCCCTTTCGGCGCAGGAAATATGGTCAAGCATGGCGGGAAAAATCCTATGAATGGTTTTCGAGATTCCTCAGGCAGATTTGCATTCCTGCGCCGCCAGGCGGAGCTGCTGTTGCAGCAGGAGACGGATGAGGGCCGGCCGCTGTCCGGAGCGGAAAGTCTGGCCGGGATTCTGCATGAGTTTGAGGTGCAGTATATCGAGCTGCAGCTGCAGAACGAGGAGCTCCTGCGGATCCAGCATGAGCTGCAGAAGACCAGGGAGGATTATTTTGAACTCTATGATCAGGCCCCGGTTGGGTACCTCACCTTAAACAGCGCACGAATCATTACCCGGGCGAACCTGGCAGCCGCATCACTGCTTAATACGGAGCGCCAATTTATAATTAATAGAGGGTTTTCGCCATTTGTCGGGCAAGAGGATCATGCCCGCTTTTTTGCCCTATTCCAAGAAGGGGATGAAGCCGGCTGCGCGCGGAGTTGCGAAGTGGATCTGCTTTTGCCGGGCGGGGCCGCGGTCCATGTGAAACTGGAATGCGCTGCCTTGCACCTTGAGGGGAGCAGCGACAAAGAATACAATCTGACCATTACCGACATCACCGCCCTGCGGCAGGCCTATGACGGTCTGGAAAAAAAGGTGGAGGAAAGCACGGCCGAACTGAGGTCCGCCTACCTGCAACTGCAGATAAGCGAGGAGAAATACCGGACCGTTGCCGGCTATGCCAGTGACTGGGAATACTTGATCAACGAGCAGGGGAAATATCTCTATATCTCTCCGTCATGTGAAAAAATCAGCGGCTACACTCCCCAGGAATTCGAGGCTGATCCGAATCTGTTTCTCGCCATCGTCCATCCTGATGACCGGGGCATGGTGGCAAAACATTTATCCGAGGAATTTTTTGACAGCTCTTTGCAAAAGTTTGATTTTCGCGTCATTACCAGAAGCGGGGAAATGAAGTGGCTGTGCCACATCTGCCAGCCTGTTTATAATGCCCGGGGGGAATTTGCCGGCCGCCGGGCCAGTAACCGGAATATTTCTTACCTGAAGGGCATGGAAGAACAGCTGGTAAGGAGCGAAGAGCGGCTGCGCCTGGCCCTTGACGCCTCCTCGGACGGGGTTTGGGAGCGCAACCTGGCGACCAATGAAAATTTTTATGGGGCAAACTGGTTTCGTCTCCTGGGCTACAGCGATCATGAGGTGGCGAGACGCTCCCTGTCTTGGGAGGATTTTCTGCACCCGGACGACAGGGCGAGAACGTTGCAGAGGATAGAAGAGCATCTTGCCGGACATACCGGTAGTTACGAGGCGGAGTTCCGCATGAGGAACAAGGGTGGCGAGTGGCAGTGGATTCTCTCCAGGGGCAAGGTGGTGGACTGGGATGAGGGTGGCCGTCCGCTCCGTTTTGTCGGCACCCATACTGATATCACCTATCGCAAGAATTTCGAGCTGGAATTGCAGAAAGCCCATGACGAGCTTGAGAAAAAAGTGAAGGAGCGCACCAAGGAGCTTGAAGAGACAAATGTCGCCCTGGAAGTTCTGCTTAAAAAAAGACAGGATGACCGGATTGCCCTTGAGCAGCAGATCCTTGGCAATATCGCCACCCTGGTGGAGCCGTATCTGGATAAATTGGCAAGTGGTCCGTTAACAAAGGGGCAGGGAAATCTTATCAGTATTTTGCGCACCAATCTACATGAAGTTATCTCGCCCTTTGCCGGATCGGTATCAGCAAAGCTCACGAGCCTCACCCCCGCGGAAATACAAGTGGCAAACCTGATCGTCCGGGGGAAAAGAACCAAGGATGTTGCCGAATTGCTCAACCTTTCCCCCGGGACCATCAGCATCCACCGAAAAAATATCAGGAAAAAACTGGGCCTCACCAATCAGGAGGCCAACCTGCGGTCCGTACTTTCCGCCAGTTTGCAATTATTACCATAAGTTATATTCCCAGGTCTGTTGAGCAGTCAGGAGTTTGTGGAAAAATGGATATAAATACTATCCATTTTCTATCTAAAATTACCCCATTGTTTTTATTTTGGTTTTGGTTGATGATACAAACACGTGCGAGGGGTAATGCCGCCGTTTTTATTGCCGTTGGCAAACATGCCCGACCCGGTAAAAAAATATCATGCGTTTACTGTTTGCCTGGTGAAAAAATTCCGGGCGGCGGAGATTTTCCGCAATCGATGATTTTCGCAAAAGAGGGTCCGATGGATACGGCTCAAGCAGGTAATTCGCAGAGATTAGGCGTTGTCCTCGTTCATGATATCGCCTCCCATGTCACGGACCGTGAAATCCATAATCTTTTCAGTGGCATGGATAATGTGGCCTCCGTGGCCATTGTCCAGGAGGATGATCTGCCATGTCTGGGGCGGTTGTGCTGGGTCAAGGTGAAGGATCCGGTTGGCACCATGAAAAAACTGCGGCACATGGAAATTGCGGGCGAGAGATTAAAGCTGCGCTTAATGGGCTATCTCTATCCCGGTTCGGCGGAAAGCCCGCTTGCTGCAAAGGAAAGAGAAACAGCCATGACCGGGGATGACACCCAACCGGAAAGACGGAAGCACAGAAGGTTTAAGGTGCGGCGCAGCGTTTACGCCTTTCTTCAGGCTATCCCCGCCATTGTTGTTGATGTGAGCAGGGGAGGAGCCGGTTTGCACTATTACGGCAGGGACGATTCCGCCGGCGGCATGCAGAGACTGGATGTGGCATCATTTAATGATAATTGTTTTTTGCGGGAATTGCCTATTGAGGTTGTCAGTGATCAGGCAATTATGACTGAAAACAGTTGTTTGCCGAATGGCTGCCGCCGCTGTGGGGTGAAATTCAACAACCTCTCTTTGACGCAGCAGGCGTTGTGGAATATTTTCCTGGACGATTACACCATCCGCAGGGAATAAAAGTATTCCCGTCATTCTTATTTGGCAGCAACAGAGTGTCGAGCATGGGAGAATGTAATATGGAAACCTTCGAGCGCAGAAAAAATAAGAGGAAGAAGATCACATCCGGCATTGCCGCCCTTTTGCTGCCGGACAAATCGCAGGTTGTCACGATCGATGATGTCAGCCCCGACGGCCTTTCCTTTATTTGTCCGGAGTGCGATCTGTCTGTCGATGGTTCGGTGGAGATGGATGTCTTGATCATGGACAGCGATGTTTTTTTTCCCAACGTCTCATGTGTAGTGATTTCCAAAACTGTCTGTGGCGGTTCGCTAAATTGCGCGGCCTCGGCAATGAAACGATGTGGTGTGAAGTTTAATGCCCTGACCCCGGATGAATTGTTTCTGTTAAACAGGCTCTTCCCCGTGGAAGAGCGGATGAACGCGCCTTTGTGAATGTTCCGGCAGACCTGCGTTTGCCGCTTCCGCCCAACATCTCTTTTTCACTTTCCCCTCCTGCCGAAAAATACCCGCGCACTCGCTCTGGGGCGGGTCAGTCTGCCTCGGGTTGCTTGCGGCTGACCTGGCCGCCTCCTGCCAGTTCTCTGTTCCTCAGCCTTTATGTTTCCCGGTTCCCGCCCGCGACCGGCAGGGATGGGTGTTGATTAGTTTGCTCTTTTATGTTTTGCTGGCAATAGTGATGAAGTCACGGGGGACGGAGGTGGGCAACGGCTGGCTGTTTTGTTTATCGGGGCAGCGTGCATGGAGGTATGCTGTTAATGAGCGACGGGTATTATCTCGGTATGGACCTGGGCTCGGTGAGTCTGGACACCATTGTCATGGACGGCGGCGGCCGGATGCTCTGGCACGCCTACCATCAGGTGCGGGGACGTTCACGGGATGTTGTCGCCCTGCTGTGCCGGCAGCTGCATGAGGAGTTTCTGGGGCCGCATGGGGTGGAAGGATTTGCCGGGGCCATGGCCACCGGCAGCGGCAAGGAGATTGTCCGGGAGATGCTGGGCATCGGCGCGGTCAACGAGATTGTGGCCCATGGCACGGCTGCCGCCGGGTTTGCGGGGGGCAAGGCCTCGGTCATCGAGATCGGCGGTCAGGACTCCAAGTTTATCCTGGTCGATGAAAAGGGCCCCTGCGATTACTCCATGAACGAGCTGTGCGCGGCAGGCACCGGCGCTTTCCTGGATGTGCAGGCTGAACGGTTGGGGCTCTCCATTGCCGAGTTGTCGGCCATGGCGGCCGCTGCCGGGGCCGTGCCGCCCATGGCCGGCCGCTGCAGTGTCTTCGCCAAGTCGGATATCACCCACCTCCAGCAGCGCGGGGTTCCGGTCGACCAGATCGTGGCCGGGCTCTGTCATGCCCTGGCCCGCAATTATGTCGCCAACCTGATCCGGGGACGCAAACTCGTCAAGCCCGTGGTCTTTCAGGGAGGAGTGGCTTTAAACGACGGAGTCGTCCGCGCCTTTCAGGAGATTCTAGGCTTGGCTGATTCTGATATCCTGCGGCCGGAGATGCCGCACCTGGCCGGCGCCCTGGGTGCGGCCCTGCTGGCGCAACAATCCCCCATTGTCCTGGACTCCGGGACGGTGGAGCGGGCCGCGGGGCAGGCGCCGGGGCTGGAGAAAGGTGAGAAGATTTTTGCCGTCCAAGGCTGGCGGATGGATGAAACGCCGCGTCTGATGAAAAGTCTGGAATCCTTTGCGGTGTTGGCGGCGTCCAGGCGGGGAGAAAAGATATTCATCGGCCTTGATGTCGGCTCGGTCAGCACCAAGGGCGTGGCGCTGAGCGCTGCCGGTGTTCTGCTCGCTCAGGTCTACGTCTTCACGGCCGGCAAGCCCCTGGCGGCGGCCGGCCGCGTGCTGAAAAGACTGGCGGAGCATATGGATGAAGCTGACATTGCCGCGGTCGGCGTCACCGGGTCGGGACGCAAGCTGGCCGGCCATGCCGTGGGCGCCGACCTGGTGGTTGACGAGATAACGGCCCAGGCCAAGGGGGCCTGGCTCGGCTGGGAGAGGGCGGATACGGTCATTGAAATCGGCGGCCAGGACGCCAAGTTTATCCGGCTGGGAGAGGGCGGCGCGGTCATGGATTTCGAGATGAACAGGGCCTGCTCGGCCGGCACGGGCTCCTTTATCCAGGAGCAGGCGGTCAGGCTGGGGGTTGATCTCGGCAAGGATTACGCCGATCTTGCCCTCGGCTCGCGCAATCCGTTGCCGTTTACCAGCAGATGCACTGTTTTCATGGAGTCCGACCTGGTCCACCATATGCAGCAGGGGGTCGCGCTGCCCGACCTGCTGATGGGGGTTTCCCGGGCGGTGGTTGAAAATTATATCGACAGGGTGGCCCAGGGGAGAAAGTTCGGCCGGCATGTCATTTTTCAGGGCGGGGTGGCCAGAAATTTGAGCGTGGTGCAGGCCTTCAAGGCAAAGCTCAAGGAGACGGAGGTTGTCGTCCACCCCCACCCAGGGGTCTCCGGCGCCATCGGCGTGGCGACCCTGACCCGGGAAATGTTCCTGCGCAAAAATTCCGGCCGGCCGGTTTTTAAAAGCTCTTTCAAGGGCTTTGCCTTTGCCGCCAGTCATAAGGTGGATATCTTTGTCTGCCAGGGTTGTGAGAACCGCTGCGAGGTCAGCACCTTCCGTTTCGCGCAGGGGAAATTCCATTTCGGCGACCTGTGCGGCCGGTATTCCGAGGCCTTAAGCGGACTTGAACCTGGGCGTGACCTGACCCCGGAGCTGACCGTCCCGGAGCAAGGCGAGAGGGGTGCCGCGCAAAGTGCCGCCGCCGTGGGCATTCCCCGAGCCCTGCTGTTTCGCGAGTATTACCCTTTCTGGCGTAAATTTTTCGCGGAACTCTCCATTCCCCTAGTGGTTTCCGCTCCGTCATGCAGCGAGACTTTGTCCCTGGCCCTGACCCGGCTGCCTGCCGAAACCTGTCTGCCGGTCAAGCTTCTCTTCGGACATGTGGCCTCTCTGGAAAAGGCAGGCGCCGCCACGGTTTTCATTCCCTCCATGTCCAGGCTGCTGGACGGGGTGAGCTGCCCCTATATCCAGCACGGGGCCTCCATGGTTGCCGCCAATTTTGACGCCATACAGGTGGTGACCCTGCCCCTGGTGCCGGACTTGCCGGAAAGAGAACGGGAGCGGCTGATGCTTAAAGCCGCGGAGCTGTTCGGTAAGGAGCGGGAGCTGGTGCACCGGGCCTATGATACGGCGGCCCGGGAATTTACCGCCTGCCGCCTGAGCATCAGTTACGACCCATCCTCCTCCGCGCCTCGGGCTAAACCCTTGGCACTCCTCATGGGCAAACCGTACAATATCGGTGATCGCTTTGCCAACATGTCGCTTTCCGCCAAACTCGCCAAGGCGGGGTTTGACGTGGTATCCCACGAGCAGCTGGGTATTCCCGACGATTTCCCTTTGCCGCAACAGTACAACGGCATCACCTGGGCCTTCAGCCGGCGTATGCTCAAAACCGGTATGTGGCTCGGTAATACCGATGACATCTATCCGGTTGTGGTTGGCAATTTCGGCTGCGGTCCCGATACCTTCACCTTTCCGTTGCTGCAGGAGATTTTCGGCAACCGGCCGGCCCTGTTTCTCGAGTTTGACGAACACCGGGCCGATGCCGGGTTGAGTACCCGGGTTGAGGCCTTTGCTCACAGGGTTGCCGGCTGGCGGGAGAGACAGCAACGGGAAAGAAAAAAGAGAAAAGAAGGCCGGTCCGGCCTTGAGCAGCGGCGGAAGATTCATCCCGCCCCATCCGGGCAGGAGGGCGTCGAATACATCATCCCTTACTTTTCCGACCATGCCCAGGCCTTTGCCGGGGCCATCAGGGCCGAGGGCCTCAGGGCGCGGGTGCTGCCGCTGCCCGACCGCTTTTCCTATGAGTCCGGAGTGGAATTCTCGGGGGGCAAGCAATGCCATCCCTTCCAGCTCATCGCCGGCGATCTGATCAAGCTGGCTCGCGGCGGGGGGCTGCCCCGGGACAGTGTCTACCTGCTGCCTGCCGTGGAAAGCAACTGTCTGATCAGCCAGTATGCGCCCACCATTCGTTTGTATATGGACCGGCTGGGCAGAAACGATGTTCAGGTGATCAATGCCAATTCCCCGGCCTTGCTTGACAGGTTCGGGGCGCTGTTTGTCTTCAATCTGGGCAAGGCCATCATGGGTATTGAGTATCTGAGCCGCTTGCGGTTCGAGATGCGCCCCTATGAGAGGGAAAAAGGCGCGGTGGACCGGGCTTACCAGGCCGGATTGGATACTATCCGCAACAGCCAGCTTGAGGCTAAGGTCAACCGGGGCATCATGGAGGCAGTCCGGCTTCTTGATGGTGTTCCCGTCAGGGACAAGGGCGGTAAACCGGTGATCGCCATTGCCGGTGATGTCTACACCAGGGTTAATCCGGTGGCTAATGGCGGGCTGTTTGATCTGCTGGAGGAGCTTGGCTGCGAGGTCTGGCCTTCTCCGACCCTGGTTGATGTCATCATGACCGGCCAGCAGGTGCGGGCCCGTCAGTTCTGGGAGGCGGGCAAGCCGCTGGATATGATGTCGGCCTGGGGGCGGGTGCTGGTCAATAACCTGGGGGCCGGTTACGTCATGAAAAACTTCGAGGGGCGGCTGGCCAATCTGACCGAACCGGGCGGTGAAGAGGTGCTTCGTTATGTTGACGGGCTGCTGCCCGGTGAACCGGAACTGCTTGTCACCTTGAATGTGGCGAAACATGTGGATTTTGCCAATAAGGGGGTGGACGGCATATTGAATGTCTACTGTCTCAACTGTCTGGTCGGTACCGCCACCACGTCAGTCTTCAGGCGTCTGGCGGAACGCACGGCCGGAGTGCCCATCATGCCGTTGGTCTTTGATGCCATGGGCTCCACCCATATCAAAAACAGGGTGGAGGCCTTTGTGCACAGGGTGGGGCGCAACCGCGAGGAAAAGTTGACCAGGCAGGCCATGGCTAAGGAGACGGGGAGCGGAGCAAGCGGACATGTGGCCCGCTTGCTGGAGCTGATTGACCAGAAGCGAGCCGAAATAAGGATGCCGAATATGAAATTGCCGGAGCTGAAGCTTGCTGATCTGCGTTTGCCCGAGGCCCTGCGGGGCTGGAGAAGGAAAAAAGGCGGCTGATTACCTATGATGGCGTCGTAAAAAATTCGATTTACTGCGTTGTAGGTTTTTGACAGGGACTCGACAAAGAAAAAAGGCAGCTGATCAACTCTGGGAAAAGCAGCAAAAAAGGGCATGGACAAAAAAGCCGGGATGTTGCAGGACATCCCGGCTTTTTTTACCGATCCGTCCCCGTTGCTGCGAGGACGGTTTCACTCCGCCAAGGAGATTAAGGAAGCGGGGTGATCGAGGGCGGGACAAAATTCCGCGGCATTTTGTCCTCGAATCCATCGGTCAGTGTCTGCAGGAAGGCCACCAGGTCGGCCTCTTCCTGGACGGTCAGACCGAGGTTGCCAAGTTCGTTGTAATTGACATTGGCCGCAACCTCCGGCCCGGGCCATGTCCCATCCTCACGGGTGTTGTAAAAGTGGACGATGTCCGCCAGGGTGGCGAAATAGCCGTTGTGGGCGTAGGGCGCGCTCATTTCAACGTTTCTCAGGCTGGAAACCTTGAATTTGCCGTCCTGAGCCGGATCATTTATGCGGCCGCCCAGGCCGAGATCGGTCGGGCAGTCGGTCAGCAGCACATTGCTGCTCTTGGGCACGCCCAGGTTGTCATAGGTGAAATCGGTGAACAGCGGCGGGGTGATGGTGGCGTCAGTATTGACCTGGGCTGCGCTCGGATGGCAGGCATTGCAGCCACCCTTGCCTTCAAAGAGGGCAAGGCCCGCCATCTCCTGGTCGCTTAAGGTGGTCATTCCCGCCAGGTAGTAATCGTATTTGGAGGTAAACGAGGTCAAACGCTTTGTCTGCTCAAAGCTGCCGATGGCCTCGGCTACCTTGTCATACAGATCAAGGATCAAGGCGTTATTGGTGTAGTCAATCTTGCTGAGATTCACCCCGTAAACCTGCCTGAAAAAAGTCTGGTATGCCCTCGATTTCGGATTGTTGCGATCAGCAATGGCGGCGATGACCGCCGCTTCGTCCGGCATGCCCATTTCCACGGGATTGAGAAAAGGGCCCTTGGCCTGGTCTTTCAGGGTGTCAGCCCGGCCGTCCCAGAACTGGCCGCCGGCAAGCATCTGGTTGTCGAAGAGCGGGGTGAAGGCGGCGTAACCGGAGGGCGGCGCGTTCCGGCAGCCGTTCAGGTTGCGGTCCGAACCCAGGGAGACCGGGTAAACATCAGGCATGGCCGCATTGAGCGGATCGGCCCAGCCTGCCGCCGGATGGTGACAGCTGGCGCAGGACTGGTTGTGATTTAAAGACAGATACTTATCAAAGTAAAGCATCTGGCCCAGTTTCTCCTGACCGGTCAACGCCATGGCTGATGTGGCGCCCATCAAAACCATCATGCTGCTTAATACTGCCTTGCCTAGGAACTTCTTTTTCATGAGTCTACTCCTTTTGTAATTTTTTTTGTTAAAACGTATTGTTGAATTACTACAAGCTTTGCATGGAATTTTTCTGCCGGAATCGCTTCTCTCCCGGCATGCTGTCAGCGGATGTCACACGTTGATCGATAATTATTAGCAAAAGGAGGGCCATGCATACTGAGCGTGGGGTGCGGCGAATTGTCGCGCCAGGAGGGTGTGGTTGTGTATCAGGCTGATATCTTTATTTTATTTCTGATACCCAGCAGGAAAGATAGGCGTAAATTTTCTTGGGGCATCACTATTGCCGCATTCCGCGGCATTGACGAATTATTTCTTTACCCCGTTTTTTTATGGTCAACCCAGGACATGAAATCTTATTGGAAAGGACAAGTCTTGTTCCGCAGGATTGCAGTTTGTGCATTCCCCGCCAGAAGACGCTACCATACTTGTTGGTATTACTTACGCGGCGGCTCCATGCGGTGGGTTAAGATGGGAGACAGAAAATAGATGAGAAGATAGGTGAGGGCGATGTAGCCGAAGTAAGGGGTGAACAGCGAGATGAGCAGCACGATGTTGAGGCGTCTGAACCATGGATTTCTGTCCATGAAACGGCCGATGTGCAGATAATGCACCGGGTAGAGGTTCATGACAAGGGAGGCGACGATCATGGTGGCTAAACAAAAAATTCCCCAGAAATGGGCCAGTTCCGCGGAGGCTCCGGCAGCCTGACGGAACATCAGCAGGGGGGCTGTGACCAGCAGGGCGGCGGCCGGGGTAGGCATGCCCTTGAAAAATCCCGGGATCGGCGAGCGGTCCATGGTGAAATAGATAAGCCGGCCCACACCCATGAGGAAGTACAGGGACGCCACAACCGTTACCCATGACTTCTCCAGTCCGAGCTGGGGACAGTCGGTAAGGGTCATATGGAAAATAAGGGCCGGAGCCAGACAGAAGCTGATGCCGTCGGCAATATCATCCAGCAGGCCGCCCAGAGAGACTCCAGGCGCAATGTTTTCCGGGCGGGGCGGCGGGGTTGTCAAACCAAGCTTGCGGGCCAGAGCCCCGTCCAGCTTGTCGAAGATAGCCGCGCCAATAAGAAAAAGATAGGCCTGGCGGATCCACCCCTGATGGGCAAAGAGAACCGCCAGAATTCCCATCAGGGCATTCATCGCTGTCAGGGCGTTGGGGAAAAAGGAGAGAATCCGTCGCCGCAGCATGTCATCCTCATGACAGACCTCATCAAGAAATATCGTCCCGTATTTCCTGCATAAACCGGCAATGGAGCCGAAATTGATGATCAGAAAAATGATTTCGATGATAAAAAATGTCCGCAACGGCAGATTGGCCAGCCAGGAAATGAAGACATAGATTGCCGAGGCGCCTTTGCCCGGCAGAAAAAAGGCATGGATATACAGCAGCGCCCCGACAGGGGCTGCCACCATGGTGCGCAGACGGGTGAAGGCTAGGGTTTCCGATTCGAAGCCCTTCTGGATCGCGCAGCTCCGCATGTAATGGGCGAAGTTGTCGCGGATCAGCACCGTTATGCACAGCAGGAGAACCAGGATGGCGTGCAGCATCTGGGGGCGGGTATGGTCGGGAGCGATAAATATAAGGCGCCACATCATGCCGACGGAAACAAGCGGAAAAATGGTGGAGTAGACGATTTTGTCCATAATCCGGTCAGCCAGGTTGGCCAGGGTGGCATGGGGTGGGAAGCGGGCGGCAAACCAGCCGTCGACCACATCGAAAGTCATGGAGATGAGCAGGAGGAAGACCCCGGTAACATAGAGGGTAAGGCTGCGGTTCCACATAACGGCTATGGCGCATACCATGCCTCCGAAGACAAGCGGCGGCCTGCCGTATATCAGAAGGGCGGTCAGTTTCTGGGGGAAATTCTTTTTGTTCGGCATAGCTTTATTACGCTCTGCACCGGCTGCGGCGGTGGTGGTTAAATTCGCTTTCAAGCATCGTAAGGAATCCGTAACTTATTCCATATTTTTCATAAAAAAAACAATCCGTCAAATGTAATGCAACATTATACCATGGTTTTCTCCATGGCGGGTATCAATTACAGGGAATTTTTCTCTTGCATTACGGGCGTCTATCTGCCCAAGATAACATGAGGAAGTGTGTTGCTGCACAGATTGCCAACACTTGAGAAAAGACCATTCACCAATCGGAGTATATATGTCGGTCAAGCTGAAACTTGGAATAACCACCGGGGCCTTATCGTTGATTATCATCATGATGTTTCTTTTTACCTGGTTGACGATAAACAAACAGAAGGATGACGGCCTGCTGATCAATTTGGCGGGGCGGCAGCGCATGCTGTCCCAGAAGATGACCAAGGAGATTCTTGACTTCCAGGCGTCCCGGGTGAAATCCGGCGCCGGGGATAGCAAAAAGTCGGATGGCATCAACAATACCATGGAGGTTTTTGCGGCCACCTTAAACGGTTTGCTGGAAGGCGGCAAGGTCCCTCTTGGCGGTGATATGAAAAACACCGAATTCCGGCAGTGCGGGGCCGCGGTTGATCCGGTCCGCGCTCAGTTGACGGAGGTAAACCGGCTCTGGCAGGATTTTTCCCAGCGCATGCGCAGTGTTTTGGCGAGCCCTGAAGGCAGCGATGCCCATCTTGACTGGATCATGCAAAATAACCTCGCACTCCTGAAGGAAATGGACAGCGCCGTGGTCATGATGCAGCAGCAGTCTGAAAACAGGGTGAGGACGCTTCTTGTTGAACAGATTGCCGGGGTGGTAACCGGGGTGGTTTGCATGATTGTGGCCGTCATCACCATAGCAGGCATCATTTCCCGGCTGGATCAGATCGAAAAATGCGCGGCAAAACTTGGCAGCGGTGATTTGACCGCGGTTTCCGGCTTGAATGGCCGGGGCGAACTGGAAAAAATCGGTCAGGATCTCGACAGGATGAGCGGTGGCCTGCGCTCCATGTTTGTTGATGTGGCCGGAACATCCAACCGTCTTGACGAGGGGGCCTCCCGCTTGTCCTCCTGTTCGGCTGAGATGAAGGAGCTGTCCGGTGACGCAAATGGAAAGGCCGAGGCTGTGACCGGGGGGGCGGAGCAGGTGAGCCGCAATATGACAACCCTTTCCCAGGCCGCCGCCGCGGCCAACGGCCGCATGCGGGAGGTGGCTGAGACGGCGCAGCATTCCGCGGAAAACATCACCACGGTTGCTTCGGCCACGGAAGAGATGAGCGCCACGGTGGCCGAGATTGCCGGGAATGCCGAGAAGGCCAGGACCATAACCAACACGGCGGTAACGAATGTGGCCAATGCCACCAAGCGGGTTGACGAATTGGGACAGGCGGCCCAGGAGATCAGTAAGGTCATTGATGTGATTGTCGAAATTGCTGAACAGACCAAGCTGCTGGCCTTGAATGCCACCATCGAAGCGGCCCGGGCCGGCGAGGCCGGCAAGGGGTTTGCCGTGGTAGCCAGTGAGGTCAAGGAACTTGCCTCGCAAACCAATAATGCCACCAGCGATATCCGCCACAAGGTTGAGGCCATGCAGAATTCCACCCATAACACCATCAGCGAAATCAAGGGAATCAATGCCGTTATCACCGAGATCAATGAAATTGTCGTCAATATAGCCGGGGCGGTGGAAGAACAGTCCGTCGCCACCCAGGATATCGCCCAGAACATCAGCAGCGCCCTCGACGGGGTGCAGCGCATGAAGGGCACGGCGGTGGGTGTCGCCAAGGATATGGAGCATGTCTCGTCCCAGGTTGTTGAGGCGGCTGAATCGAGCAGGATCGTCTCCCATGACATCGGCAGCGTGAAAGGGTCGATAAGCAGTTTGTCCCAGGCCAGCCTGAAGGTGCAGAAGGAGTCAGGTGATCTCGCCGGCATGAGCAGCGAACTGAAAGGGCTGCTCGGCCGGTTCAGGATTTAGCTCTATAGGAGCGCTCAGCCACAGCCACGAATTATGATGCGGTCCCTGTCAATTATCCTCATACTCATCGGTGCGGGCTTCATGTTCGCCTCGGTCATTTTCAGCCTGAAAATGCTGCAAAGTGTTCCGTCAACCTTCCTGAACAGGTGGAGGGTGCTGACGGCCCTGATGCTTTTTTTTCTCCTCGGCTACCTTACTTTCATTGTGGCGCAGCTGAAACGCCTTCCCCTGCCCGCGGAACTGGTCGCCGGGGTAGTTTTCCTGGCGGGCGCTGTTTTTGTTTTTCTCATCATTAATCTCACCCGCAATACCGTGGCCAAGATAAGGGAAGGGGAACAGCTGCTGCGCACTGCCCGCGATCAGTTGGAGATTCGCGTGGAGCAGCGCACGGAGCAGTTGCAGAAAACCCTCGTGGATCTTGAAAGAGAGGTCAGCGCCCGCAAGAAAGCCACCTTCGCCCTGGAAAATGTCAACGCTGAATTGCTGCAGATTCTTAATTGTTCAGCTGACGGCATACGGGTGGTTGATAAAAATTTCATTATTCAGCGCGTTAACAGCACCTTTGTGAAACTGGCGGGAATTCCGGCTGAGAAGCTGATCGGCATGCGCTGTTATGAAGTCTTCGAGCATGCCGCATGCCGTACCCCGGATTGTTCTTTGAGCAGGATTTTGCATGGCGCCCCAGCCGTTGAAAATGAAAAATATCTGTTAAGAAAGGACGGCAAGGTATTTCCCTGCATCGTCACCGCCTTCCCCTATTGCAGCCCCGGCGGAGAACTGATCGGCACGGTTGAGGGTTTCCGCGATATTTCGCTGCGCAAGCAAATGGAAAACAGGCTGAAGGAGATGTCCATCACCGATGACCTCACGGGATTGTTGAACAGACGGGGATTTATCGCTGTCGCGGAAAAACATCTGCAGCTTGGTGAGCGCTTTGACCAGACCCTCTATCTTCTGTATGCCGATCTTGATAATATGAAATGGATCAATGACAATCTGGGGCATGATGCCGGCGATCTTGCCCTGATGGAAGCGGCGGATGTGTTGAAAAACACCTTCCGCAAGTCCGACGTCCTGGGTATCGGCAGGCTGGGCGGGGACGAATTCGCCGTGCTCATGCTCAGCAGACCGGTGCCCTGCTGCCACCATCCGGTTCTGCAGCGGCTCGAAGATCAGATTGCCGGAAGAAACAAAAATCCTGATCGCCGTTACCAGCTCTCGATAAGCGTCGGTGTTGCCGAATATCGTCCGGAAAGTCCATGTTCGATCGAGGAATTTCTCTCCATGGGGGATGAGGCCATGTATGAATGTAAACGGGAAAGGAAGAAGAATTCGCGGACTTGATCAGCCCTTCTCGCATCCTCTCTTGCCGGGCACATGAAATTCTGCTCGACATTCACCGCCTACTTTGTGCATCATATGTAAAAGGAAGTCTGTAAAAAAGAGAGATTTAAGCGGAAAGGATAAATAAATGTACAATGTTTCGCAGGAACAGTTGGAAACCATTGATGTAACACTTAAGGAAGATCTCCTGTCGATCGGGGTGCACTGTGCGATTGTTATCGATGTGGCGGGCAACACCATTGCCCAGTTGGATGATGGGCACTGTACTTTTGATGTGACATCCTTTGCCGCCCTGGCCGCGGGAAATTTTGCCGCGGTGGACGCCATGGCCAAACTGGTGGGGGAACAGCAGTTCTCTCTCCATTTCCACCGCGGGGAAAACGAGAGCATCCATTTCAGCAAGGTGAATGAGGATATCCTGCTCATCTGCATCTTCGGCCAGGATGTTTCTCTTGGCTTTCTGCGGCTGAAAACGACAGAGGTCATCAATAAGATAAAAATAATCTGGCAAAGATGACGGCGTGAGGGGTAACTCGTGGGATTTATCAATGTAAAGAAAAAGGAAGTACAGATTAAGATCGTTTATTACGGCCCCGGCCGGGGTGGGAAAACGACGAATCTTGATTACATCAACAAGAAGTACAAGCAGCGGATAAAAACAGAGATGGTCAGCATCAAAACGCACGGCGACCGGACCCTGTTTTTTGACTTCCTGCCGGTGGATATCGGCAAAATTCATGGCTTTGACATCAAGATTCAGCTGTATACCGTTCCGGGGCAGGTTAAGTACAATGCCACCCGGAAGCTGGTGCTCAAAGGTGTGGACGGCATTGTTTTTGTGGCTGATCTGCAGAGGGAAAGAAGGGACAGCAACATAAAGTCCCTTGAGCAGATGAAGGAAAATCTTTTGACCCACAATAAGGATGCCTTCAAGATCCCCCTTGTCCTGCAATACAATAAAATAGACCTGAAGGATCAGGGAATTCCTCTGCTGAGTGTTGAAGAGATGGAGCAGGATCTGAACAGTGAACTGAAGGTCCCCTATTTTGTGGGCAGCGCCTTGACAGGAGATAGCGTGGTGGAAACCCTCAAAAAAATTATCTCGATGACCCTCATCTCTTTCCGCAAGGAATTGCAATAGGAGGCCCATTATGATGCATGGCGCGGAGATCATAAAAGAGCTGAAGGCCGCCATTCTGGCCATTGAATGGGAAATAACGGATGAGGCCATGGACAACCTGACCCGGGCGATTGAGTCTTTGCAGAAGCGGTGGGCTGGCAAAAAGCCGCTTCTCGTCTGTCTGCAGGTTCTCGGCACCTTGGGCCAGTATATCAAAAAATCGCGGGAGAGAGCGCATCAGGATGCCATCAATCTGTTGCCGGTAGTTTTTGCCACCCTTGAGACGGTTGTCACCGATGATGTCATGGATAATGGGCGCAAGATTGTGCTGGTCCGCGAGACGGTGGAAAAATATAACAGGCTGAAAACGGAACTGGCCAAGCCGCGCAAAACGGTGGCCCGAGAGGTTTTCCACTCGTCCGTGGCTGAAAGAGTCAGGGAAGCGGCCCCGGCCGCGCCAGGGAAAAGCCCCATCCGGGACATTCTGGATCAGAAGGAGGACCAGGCTGTTGACGGGGCCTTTAATGCCATCTTTCAGGAAATGGTTGGTGATGACCGCAGGGGCGCCCCCGGCCAAAAGGCGCCAGCGCCTGTCCCGCCCGCCATGCCGTCCGCCGCTCCCCAGGCCGGACCTGACGCCAAGGAAGTGGTTTTGGCCCGGGTTGATGACGAGGAATTTCCGGAGGCCGATAGTCTGCTGGACGATTTCTTTTCCGAAAGCGGGCTTGATTTTTCCATGGCGGAGGTCAAGGCGGAACCGGTAATGCGCGCCGCGGAAGAGACCGTGGAGGTGGATCTCGGCCGCATTGAGGTCAAGCGGGAGGATGTCGCCGAGCGCGGGCGGCCTGTCAGTGAGGTTGAAGAGGAAGAGGTTTCCCTCGTTAAACTGGAAAGAATCATTCATGCCATGCGCGCCGCGCTCGGCAAATCTCTGTTAACGGACCTGGCGGAGGAAATAGCGAGTCTGCGCAGTCAGTACCCGAATCATTTATCCGTGCTTCTCTTTCTGGAGTTCATCGCGTCCCTGGGGCGGCATCTCGACGAACATGGCGATGTGGCCCGTGATCTGTCGCTCAACATGCTGGAGACCTTTTATGACCGGCTTTCCCATGCCCTTTTTACCATGCAGCCGCAGAAGAATCTGCTGGCCTCGCATCTGGATACGATAAACGATTATGTGACATGGCAGGCACTGGTTGCCGGAGAACTGGCCGAGGCGCGGACCGTTGCCGCGCCGGCTCCAGTTCAGGAAATGGCCGAAGAGATGTCTGCCGGCATGCTGGCTGCGGTCAGGGGTGTTGTGCAGCGGGAAGTTGCTGAATTGCGCCGCGAACTGCTGCAGCTCATTAAACAACGATAAAGAGAGAAAAAGCAGGCGGATAGATGCTGGTATTTTGCGAGGAGTGCGGGAAACGCTACGCTTTCCCCCCGGAAGAAATGACCCCCGGCAGCAATACCTTCCGCTGCCGGGAGTGCGGGTTTCTTATGACGGTTGCCTTGGCCGGCCAGACCGGCAAGAAGGGCCAGGGGGAATCCGGCCTGAAGCCTGGGAAAAAAGTAAAGAAGGTTCAGGGCGGCTGACCCCCGTCCCGCGTCTGGGAAAAAATTCTAGCATCCTTCAACACCTTTCTTGCTGACGCTTTTCATCTTGACTTCGTCCCCCACCTTAAATTCTCCGCTATTGGAGCCGCAGTCCAGAATCACCTTGTTTTTTTCAATGGCGACAACCGTGCATTGGCCGCTGGCGGCGTAAAGCGGACCGCTTGCTGCAAAAGCAACAATGATGGCTGACAACAGGATGCGGATTGTTTTTTTCATGATGTTTCTCCTTGAGGTTTATGATTTTACTTCCCGGCCACATTATTTGCCGTGACATTCATTGCACTTGACCGGGCCTGAGGTTTCCCCGGCCTTCTCCATGTTTTTGTGACACTCCTGGCAGGTCGCGTGCATGATCTGCCTGTAATCCTTCCCGGTTCCGCTCGCCTTTAAAGCCGCGGCCAGACGCCGGCATTGATCCGCTGCCGTGATTTCCTCCCTGGATGTGGCCCCCGCATGGCAGGCGCCGCAGGTGAAGGCATCGGGGTAAGGGTTGGCGCTGAACCCGCTTTTCCCCGGCAGATACTTTTCCGCATGAAATTTATGGCTGAACCCTTTTACCTCCTTGCTGTCTGGGCCGGCATCGGTTATCTGCGGACAGCTGGCCTGGATGTTGATATCGGTTTTTTCAGGCATCTGTCCGGTCCGGCTCTCTCCGGCGGCAAATAGGGTTCCCGGCGCCACCAGCAGCATGGCAACCGTCCCGCCTGCAACGAGCAGGCCGCGAAGATTCTTGTTGGCGGTCGCTTGATTTCCGTTCATGTTTTTCTCCTTAAATTTTATTTTGGTCCCACTCCTGTCACGCTTTATATGAAAGGCCTGTTTTCATGAAACTCTCTTTCATGCGTTGTTGTTCCCGCGTGCGGTGCTGGGGGTTAGTGCAAAGGTAGACAATCCGAAGTGAAAAAAATAGGGGACATCGGGTGGAATCAGGCGGTTTGCTGTCCGATGTCTGGTAGACATATAAGCAAAATCAACAGGTTGCAAGGACGGGGGGCTAACCAGGCAGGGGAGGGGAGTGAATGGCCGTTGCCTACCCCTTTCGTTTTTTTTCAGCGATTCGTTTGCCAGGAAGCCAAAGAAATGAGAAATCCCATGGCGATTGATGAAGAATTGTTTATGATGCACTCATCAAGGTTAATTGAGAAACAACGGATAAAACAGCATGGATGATATCAGCAAGTTGACCGGCGGCGTGCCAATGGTCAGAATTGACGGCGCCAGGGTGAAGAGCCTGCGGGAGAGCATGGGGCGAACCCAGCTTTTTCTCGCGGCCTCGGTGGGGGTGACCACGGATACTATTTCCCGCTGGGAACACAAGCGCTATCCCTCTGTCAAAAAAGAAAATGCGCTGAAGCTGGCCGAAGCGCTTGAGGTCGCGCTTGAGGAGATCCTTGAAAAAGGTCAGCCGGATGAGCCACCGGCGCCGGAAAGTGAAGAAACGGAAGAGCCGACGGCGCAAAGCGAGGTGAAGCTTCCTCCCGTGGCTGACACGGGGCGGCCTCCTCCCGCCCCGTACCAGAAACCGGTGGGGAGCTTTGCGGCGTTACTCCTGATGGTGGCTGCCTTCTCTTTCATGGCCTGGTGGTTTTATCCGGTCAATGAGGAGGCGCAAGTAACCGCCCGCCGCTTTTTGCCGGGGCATGCGGTCTCCGGTCAGTCTTTTCCCGTGGTGATCCGGGTGTCGAGCAGCGGTGACGCGTCACTGTCGCTCATCCTCAGGGAAAATTTGCCTAAAGGGGGTGTCGTGCTTTCTTCCCTGCCGCCCTATTCCGATTTTGATGCAACAACAGGGGAGGTGAAATGGCTGCGGAAGTCTGAAGGAGACCAGGTTTTTGCCTATATGGTCAAAATAAACCAGCCGGAGGGGGAGGCCCTGTTTGCCGGCAAGGTTGCCCTGCCAAGAGGGGCCGGGCAGGTTGAGGTCAGCGGAGATGCCGCGGTGCGGATGTCGAATTCCCACTGGGCTGACGCTGATGCGGATGGGCGGATCAGTGACGAGGAGATCCTGACTGTTTATGATAAATTCAGTGACATCAAAGGTTTGGCGATTAATATCGATCTGGTGGAGGAAATCTGGCTCGGGGCCGGATATGCGTGGAATCCGGAAAAAAAGAAATTCGAGGTGCTGCCGTAAGGTTCCGCTGCCGGCGGGTAAACGAGGGCGCGTTTTGCCGCGAGAAGGATGCTTGAGCGCGCTCTCGCAGGAAAAATTGGCGGGGAGGAGGGGATGATGGGCTGTCAGGGAAAAAGGATGTTCTGGGTAGCTGTTTTGCTGTGTTGCCTGCTGGCCGGGACGGCTTCCGCCCGGGATCTGGTGAGCGGCATGTATATTTCCTCCGCGGGAAAAACCATTATCCTCGATCTGGAGGTCTTGGGCCCCTCCACGGGCAATCTGATTGTCCACCAGTTTTTGCCGCCGCAGGTGGATATTGTCAATTCCATGCCAAGCGCCATGAAATTTGATAAAAACAAGGGGCAGGTGCAGTGGTTGATGAAAAAGGTGAAGCCTGGCAAGGTGCGCATTACCATGGAACTGGCGGAGCCGCTCCAGCCCGGGCTGGTCAGGGCGGAAGTGCGCTGCCGCGATCAGGAGACAGGGCAGATGATGGATATCAGGATCAATCCCTAAGGCTTGGGTCTGTGCTGCCGCAATCCGGCAATTGCGGCGATCAGGGTTTTGGCCCCATGCTGGTCAAACAAGACCCGGACTTTTCCCGTCCGGCGATCGAGCACTCCGGTTATCACCCCCGGCCCGAAAAGAGGATGGCGCACCAGCAGACCCTCGGCCAGATCGTTGATGTCGAGACACCCCTTTTTTTCGCCACCCCCTTCTACGGGTTGCTCCGGGCTTTCCACCAGTGGCAACCCGGAATTGATGGCCTTGAGGTAGTTATTGGCCACCTCCGCATCCTCGGCAACAAACCTTGGGCCGGAGGAATTTTCCTTTTGCCCTATCTCCCCGCCGAGACGTTTGCTTAGGTCAAGATTGGCCTCGTAGAGAAAACGGCTGGCCTGCGGGGAATCATCACCTGGTGCGCGGCGAAACCTGGTGGAGCCTTTCTTTTTCCGGCTGCTGAAACGGCTGTCCTCCGGATGCAGGAAAAAAACTTTCTCCTTGGCCCGGGTCATGGCCACATAAAAAAGCCGGCGTTCATCCTCAAGATCGGCAAAAACCTCTTTGTTGTCATCCTGGAGCAGGGGGAAGGAGCCATCCGTCA
Organism: Deltaproteobacteria bacterium; assembly: GCA_016219175.1. Classification (GTDB taxonomy): domain Bacteria; phylum Desulfobacterota; class Desulfobulbia; order Desulfobulbales; family SURF-16; genus SURF-16. Next base: position 47,635 of record JACRCD010000086.1, read on the forward strand.
GTCCGGGGATGACAACCACGGGCCATTCGAGTCCCTTGGCCCGGTGAATCGAGGTGATCAGCAGGCATTCTCCCGCCGGGGCCGCGACCTGCCGCCCTTCCAGCGCCCGGATTTTTTCCAGAAAGGGTTCCACGGCCAGATCCAGCCGCCCGGCGAAGCGGGCAAAGGCCTGGCAGGTTTTGATCCTGTTTTCCGCCACCGCGGCGCGGGCGGAAATGTTGCGGTAATAGCCGAAGAGATTGGTTTTCTTGATGACCTGGCCAATGACCGCGCTGGCCTTGGCTGAAGGGGGCATGCTGCGTATCTCGTGCCATGTTTCCGCGGTCTGTTCCAATCGTTTCCGCGGGAAGGGCGGGGTGTCCCGGCTGATTTCGCTTAAAATCAGTTCCGGCCCCTGGTTCGGCTGTCTGGTGATTTTGGCGGCCAGTTTGCTGATTTTTTCGCGTTTGACGCCGAGGTGGGGATTGGTCAGCATGGACTCGATAATGTTAAGGACCGTGTCCGGCGCCGCCGCTTCAAGAGAGCCGAGGCAGAGTCGCAGGTAGCCGGTAAGCGCCCTGATTTCCGGACAGGCGAAAACCTGCTCGTGACCGGCAAGCCGGTAAGGGATATGGGCCTCAAGCAGGGCCAGTTCCACCGGCACGGACATGGCAAACATCCTGACCAGCACCGCAACATCCGAGGCGGCCCTGCCTTGGCCTGCCAGTTCCGCCAGGATGGCGAGAATCGGATGGGGTTCTTTTTCCTCCAGACAGAACAATTCGGTGTCACGGGTGGTGGGGAAGGAGAGACAGAGTTTTCTGTCCCGCAGCCGGTTGTTGGTGATGAGGTGATTGGCGGCCAGGGACAGCCGGTGTCCGTAGCGGAATGTGTAGGAAAGGGTGTAGCTGGCCGGCCCCGGAAAATCATGCTGGAACCTTTTCGTGAGGTATTCCGGCTTTGCCCCGCGCCATTCGTAGATGCACTGGTCCACATCGCCCACCACCATGACCTTGGCCCTGTTACCGGCAATGGTTTTCAGCAGTTGCTGCTGGACTTCATTGATGTCCTGGTACTCATCGACAATGATATGCTCGACATGGTTGGCCACCCACTCCGCCACCCGCCGGTTGCCGAGGATGGCCATGACCGGTTCGTGGATGAGGTCGGCATAAAAACGGATCTTTTGGGCTTTTCTCTCGTCTTCAAAGAGCTGGAAAGCCTCGATGAAATAAGCGAAGCGTTCGGCCAGTTGCAGGGCATGGAAGAGCTTGTCCGCCGGCAGGGTGTTGGCTTTGACCAGATCGATGAAGGTAAGAAATCCCTCCATATTTTCCCCGGAAAGCCATTCCTCGCTGCCTTCATCCCGGTCAATGATTCGGCGCACCGCGCTTTTGACAATTTTTTCAAGCCGGTATTCTTCAGTGACCAGGGTATAGGGAGGCAGGAAGCCCTTGTGGGTAAAACTGTGGACGAGCCGCAACCCCAGGGAGTGGAAGGTGCGCACCTCCGGCCGAGGCAAGCCGCGGGTTTGCAGAACGTCGTTCATGGCCGCGGCAAAGGAGTCCCTGGCCGATTTGTTGAACATCAGCACCAGAATGTGCCGGGGCTCAACCCCTTGCGCAAGCAGATACCCGACCCGGGCCACCATGGTGGTGCTCTTGCCGGAACCGGCCACGGCGCTGACTTTGGCGTGCCCGCCCTGATGGGTCACGATCCGCTGCTGTTCCTCGGTAAGATTCATCTTGGCCCGTCTGCTTTTATTTCTCTGTATAGAGTTCCACCTTCAGCCGCCGAACCATCGGGAGGCCCCGGTCTTGCCCATATCTTCTCGAAGGTTTTCAAGGAGTTCCGGGCAGGGATGAAAATAATCGCAAATGTGAAAAATAACAACCCGGAGCGGGGGCGCCGCCCGTTTTTTTTGGCCGCCCCACCTGGGGTTATAGCGGGGGGAAAAGCAGTCGCTGCCGGCCGGCGGTAGGCCGGGAAGATATCCTGTCCCGCTTCCCTGATACCGCCGGAATAATCCCTTGCCAGATGTCATGGCAATGGGGTAGAAAATTAAAGGTCGGGAGCAATACTGTTGAGGCTCTTGCAAAATAAGCAAAGGGGTGGTTCCTGTCATTTCGACCGAAGGGAGAAATCTAATAAAATCAAGGCAATTAATGATTCCTCACTGCGTTCGGAATGACACACAAGTTCATTTTGCACGAGTCTCTGTTTATGCAAGTCATGCCCGGGTTAAGCGCGAGCGATGCCGATGAAATATTTTAAAAGAATTTTTCTGCCCTTTATCCTGATGGCGATTGTCATGTCCCTGTATCAGGTTATCAAGTTCTACCTGCTGAAAGGACAATACACCATCTGGGAATCGCATATCATGACCATCGTTTTCACCGCCCTGCTGGCGACCATCGTTTCCTTGGCCCTGTCCAACTGGACGGAGAAGATAGAGCAGAGAAAAAAGGAAGTGGAATTGCGGGAGGCCAGGTTGCGGACACTTCAGTCAACGATGCGCACCGTCCAGCATATTGTGAATAATTTTTTGAATTGTGTGATGTTGATCAGGCTTGAGGCGGAGGAAGAAGGAGCTTTAACAAAATCGTCCCTGGAAAAGCTTGAGTCGAATATTTTAGAGGTGAGCAGGCAGCTTGTTGAGTTGAGCGAGCTGGAAGATCCGGGCAATTCCGCTGATTTTAAAAAGTTTTTCCCGCCCAAAAATGAGTAACAGCCCTTGCCAAAAGAAATGCCTTCCTGGCGTTAACTCAGGCAGTGAGGGGAGATTGCCGGGATTTACTCCTTTTTTTTGCCACTCAGCAGATGCACAAAAAAAATGAATTTTTCCTGTTCGAAGTGTCCCACCATTTCTTCTTTCATGGTCAGCATGGCCTTGAAGGGGTCCCGGGCCGCGGCATAGGCCCTGCGGGTGGTCAGCGCGTCATAGACGTCAGCGATGGCGGCTATCTTGGCAAGTTCTGATATCTGGTCTCCTTTGAGACCATTCGGATAACCCCTGCCCGAATGTTTTTCGTGATGGTGGAGAATGACATCGAGGGCGGGGGCCGGCACCGAATCAGCCATCAGCTCATATCCGTACCGGGGATGTTTTTTTATGATGCTGAATTCTTCGGACGTGAGGGCGCCCGGCTTATTGAGAATTACTTCATCAATCCTGCTTTTGCCGATATCGTGAAGAATGCATCCCAAGGCGAATTCGTGGAGTCCTTCTTTTTCCCCCGGATATATTTGCTGCCACATCCCTACACTGAAAACAGCCACATTCAGGCAGTGGGTGAAGGTGTAGTAATCGTGGGAGCTGAGCTGCAGCAGACTGGGGATGGAGGCGTCATTGCTGAGGGCGAACCGGATGATGTTACTGGTAATGTCTTCCGCTCTTTTCAGGTTTTCTCCGCTGCGCGGGTCGGCAAAAATATCCCTGATAACATTGCTTGCGCACTTGTAGATAATTTGTGATTTTTCAGCCAGAGGGATGCTTTGATCCTCAATCAGCATGTAGATAAAATTTTCAATAAAATGATGAAAATTCGGCAGGTCTTCTTTCTTGATGAAGAATTGTTCAAGTCCGCTGTCGGTGATAATCTCCTGAATTTTCGAAATGAGGCAGTTCCTGCGCATAAGGAGCACGGGCTCCTTGAGATGCTGCTCGCCGGGCAGGTAGGTATAGAGATCAAAAGCTATCTCGCCGTACAGCTTCATCAGGCAATGCTTACTGATCGGGACAAAAGTGTCTGGGCAGGATGGGTTTTTGGCGTTCATTGATGACCAGGGTTTTGTTAGTGTGATTTCTATCTAACCGATGATAGTTTTTTTGGGGTTAAATTGCAATCTTGCTGTCAACCAGTAGTCAAAAAAACAGGCAGAGCCAAATGAATGACCCTGCCTTGATGTTTGTGCCCTAATGCGGAAAAGGGGATGTTTATTTTTTCCTGCGGGCGGCGAGAAGTCCAATGATGCCCGTGCCAAATAACCAGACCGTGCCAGGTACCGGGACCGACGGGTTGAATTCGCCGATGTGGCTTATCTTGGATACATTCAAAATGTCTTTACTGCTGAAACCCAGGTCTCCAAGGTTGATTACCGCATAATCCAATCCGGGGAGATTCTGGAAGAGGAAGTCTCTGTACGTATCGCTTTTGTCTATCTTTCCAGTCTTGATCAGGAAAAATTCCGGGGATTCCGCCAGGGAATGAGCAAAGGTTCCAACCGCCACCCCGGCCCCGGTAACAATCTCCCAACTGCTTTGCACGGAGTCTATCTTAAGGGCAAGCGCCGGGTCAACACCGATCACCGATTTCACCCACGCTATTTCAGCATCATCGCCGCTGTTTGCCAGGTTCGTCATGCTGACGAGCGTGTCAACAGAGCCAATCTCGCTAACAGGGATAGCCTGAGCCATCCTTGCCATGCCAAGCATCATCAGTACAATAGCCACTCCCCCTAAAAATTTTATTTTCATATTTTCTCCTTGGCTACGCATTCGTAGTGGTCGCATAATTTTTCCGGGCAATTATCTATTGATCATATCTATTGAATAAGCATTATTCATGCCCATGTCGAAATAAACGTAACCAGCAATATAACAGGGCATTTAGGGAATGACAGGATTGCTTTCAGAGGACGGGGTGTAGGTTTTTTCGGAATATGAGTCCGGAAATGCGGAATAATTTTTCGATTTCGTCCGGTTTTTCGGACAGGAAAAACGCCTGCGGGTCAACAGGTCGCGGCAAAAACTCTTTTGCCGTTGGGCGGGAGACATGGCCGGCCGTTGTTTGGCGCCTGTTATTCACAGAACCTGTTGCGGCAAATTCGGCTTATTTTCCGAGGCCCTTAACCTGTGTCATGTCCGAAGGTGTCGGCATATCATGGCGGTCCAGGTGGATGTCCGCCCAGGATGAGGGATCGGTCAATGGTTCCAGGTGGGTAAAAACAGTGACATTCGGCAGCGCCCGGCGGATGTCGGCCTCAATCTCCTCCACCAGCTCATGCCCCTGTTGGATTGTCCAGGCACCCGGGGTAAGGACATGGAAGGAAACGAATTGCCGTGAACCTGACTGGCGGGTGCGTAGGGCATGGTAATCGATTTCCGCCTGGGTGTATTTTTCCAGCACGCTTCGTATGGTATCCACATCCTCGGCGGGTATGGCGGTATCCATCAGACCGTAAACGGATTTGCGCACTATCTGTAAACCGGTCCAGATTATATTGGCGGCCACAAAAAGCGCCGCAACGGGGTCCAGTCGTTCCCAACCGGTCACGGCAACCGCTCCAACGCCGGCCAGCACGCCGGCCGTGGTCCAGACATCCGTCATCAGATGATGGGCGTTGGCTTCCAGGGTGACGGAATGATAAATTCTTCCGGCCTTCAGTAAAATGAGGGCAACAAACAGGTTGACCAGGGAGGCCGCAATCGAGACGCCCAGGCCCAGGCCTATCTGCTCAAGTGGCTTTGGTGAAATGAGCCGCTGGCCGGCGACAACGGCAATGCTGATTGCGGCCATGAGAATCAGGGCGCCTTCGACGCCGCTTGAAAAATATTCGGCCTTGGTGTGTCCGTAGGCATGATTGTCATCCGCGGGCAGCGAGGCGATTTTTAACATGATTAAGGCCATTATGGCCCCGATCAGGTTGACTACTGACTCAAGGGCATCCGAGAGCAGCCCGACTGAGCCGGTAAGCAGGTAGGCCACGGTCTTCAGGGCGATGGTGAACAAGGCCGCGCCGATGGAAAGCCAGGCAAACTGGGTTAATGATAAATTGTTGTTCTTCATTGATGAACCGTGCGTGTCCGGTTGATTTCTCCCGAAACCGCAGGCTGAGCCGCGAACCGGGCGAAGGGGTAACGGGGTAATAAATGGCGACAATGTTTTACTGTATCACATTGTTTGATTGTTATCACAAGGCCAAAAAGTTTTCTATTGGGAGGCTCTTGCAAAATAAGCAAAAGAGTGCCTCCTGTCATTTCGACCGAAGGGAGAAATCTAATAAAATCATGGCAATTAAAGATTCCTCACTGCGTTCGGAATGACACGCAAGTTCATTTTGCAAGAGCCTCTTGGTATTGTGAATATTACCATATCCCAAAAACAATGCCTATGATCATACACCCCTTTTCAAAGCAGCATGGGGACATTTTTAGAAACAATTCAATTGACGGTCGGCCGGCAATGACGTAGAAATTTTGTAAGCGTTGAGCAGCACCGCATCTGCTTTGTCATCGGCCTGCTCCGCATACCATGTGTAGAGCGGACAGGCCTCTTTCGCACATCTTGCAGCATTGCTGAACGCTTACAGTTCAGTGGCTGCTGGAAATTTTGCTGCCCCTGGTAAACGGTTACGAAATTTTTCATGCTGTAAATAATGACAACGGCCATTGCCGGCCATGAAATCAAATAAACAGCGGCGGTGCCGCAGGTTGAGAAGGTGATTTTTTTAATGGGAGAGGGGCAGCTTACGCCCCTGTGATCAACAGGAGAAACAATGAGCGATACCGACAAAGACAAAGAATTTTACGAGATGGCAGACGCCTATATTTCCTTGGCTAACAAGCAGAGTAAAGAGATTGATCCGGGTAAGGTCAGTGCGACATTTCTGTATGCCGCGTCCCGGTTTAACATCTTTCTGGTTGCCGCGGGCGCGGCCTCGGCGGATGAATTCGGGGCAAAGAAAGAAACGGTTTGCGACTACTTCATGACAGAATACAAAAAGATGCTTGAGGAGCATTTCGCCGATTACCAGGCGAATTTTGACAAGTATCTGGGGAGAAAGAAGTAGCAGCCGGGCCGTTTGACGATAGTTCCCGGTATATCAAGTTGCTGCCGACGGGAACGGAGACAGCCGATGTCCCCCGCCCATTTGATTTCCGGTTTTCGTTATGACATAGTATCATATGCATTCTTTATGGACCCCTCCTCCCCTGTGTGGTGCAAACCGGACTAGACATGAGCATTATCGAGGCCCAGCACGTAATCAAGCGGTTTGACCGGTTCACCGCCGTGGATGACATCAGTTTCACGGTGGAACGGGGCGAATTTTTTGCCCTGCTCGGTCCGAACGGGGCGGGCAAGACCTCGACCATCCGCATGATCTACGGCTTTTCCCCTTTGACCTCCGGCCGCATGAAGATCTTTGGCCTGGACATCGGCGCCGACTGGCGCAAAATCCGTTCGCGGCTGGGGGTCTGCCAGCAGGAGAACACCCTTGACCCCGACCTGACCGTGGCGCAGAATCTCATCATCTACTCCCGTTATTTCGAAATGGACCGGAGCGTGGCCCGCCGGCGCGCCGAGGAGTTGCTCGAATTTTTCGCCCTGACCGGCAAACGCGACGCCAAGGTCATGGAACTCTCCGGCGGCCTGGCCAAACGGTTGCAACTGGCCCGGGCCCTCATGGCCGAACCCGAACTGCTCATTTTGGATGAGCCCACCACCGGCCTCGACCCCCAATCACGGCACCAGGTGTGGGACCGGCTTTTTGAACTCAAGAAACGCGGGCTCTCCATGGTGCTCACCACCCATTACATGGACGAGGCCGAAAATCTGTGCGACCGGCTGGTGATCATGGACCACGGCAGGATTATCGCCGAGGGGAGACCCCATGACCTGATCATCAAACATGCGGCCGAGAGCGTCATCGAGATCGACGGCCCGAGCGAGGAACTCAGGAACTACGTCAAGAATCACGCGGTGGAACACGATGACCTGGGCGAGCGGCTCATCATCTACGCCGAGCCCCGGGGCGAACTGGAAAGCCAGGTTCGCGAGAAGTTCTGCGTGGAGTCCTGCCGTTTCCGGGCCGGCAACCTTGAGGATGTCTTTCTGCGCCTGACCGGCCGGGGGCTGCGCGAATGAACCGCCTCAAACGCACCGACATCACCCTGCGCTTCCGCCACATCTGGGTCCGGAACCTCATTACCTACCACCGCATCTGGAAGGTCAATTTCCTGGTGCCGCTGCTCGAACCCGGCTTTTACATCCTGGCCTTCGGCCTGGGGTTTTCCGGCCTGGTCGGCCGGGTGAACTACGCCGGCATGCAGCTCGAATATACCCGGTTCATGGCCCCGGCCCTGGTGGCCACGGCCTGCATGTGGAACTCGTTCTTCGAGACGACCTACACCTCTTTTGTGCGCATGTACTACCAGAAAACCTTTGACGGCATCCTGGCCACGCCGGTGAGCGTCGAGGAGGTCATCATCGCCGAGATCGTCTGGGCCGCTTCCAAGGCCATGGCCGCGGTGGCCGTGATGCTCACCGTGCTCATTCCCCTCGGCTACGCCAATTTTCCGGGGGCGCTGCTCTGCATTCCGCTGGCCTTCCTGGGGGGACTGGCCTTTGCCTCCATCGGCATGTTCTTCACCGGCCTCATTCCCACCATCGACATGTTCAACCTGCCGATCTTTCTCTTCATCACCCCCATGTTTCTGTTTTCCGGCACCTTCTTTCCCGTGTCGGGCATCCCGGACTGGGCCGGCATCTTCTCCCTTGTCTTTCCCCTCTACCATCTGGTGGAGCTGACCCGTTTCCTGTGCATCGGCGCCATGGAATCCCGCCCGCTCTTCAACCTCGCCTATCTGCTGCTCTTCATCATGGTATTCGGCCGCCTGGCCCTGGGCACCATGAAACGGCGGCTGATCAAATAATTGCGCTGCGCGACGGTCTGCCCATGCCTTATACCCATACCCGGGGCCGGCTCATCCCTGTGAAGTTTTCCAAACAGATCCAGCCCGGCGCCTCTGTTTCCTGTCATGGCAGAGTAGTTTTTTTGTTGCAAAATTTCCTGCTAGGTGTTTGGATTATTCAGACGAAGGCGGATAAGGCGAAATTCCGCGCCGGACCATTAAGCTGCTTTTGGCTTTTATTGCTTATAAAAAGAGCCTCTTGCAAAATGACGACAATGAGCGTTTCGTCATTCCGGGCAAGCGCAGCGCGACCCGGAATCCATAGTTTTTTCCGGGTTCCCGCTGGAGTTTATCCTCACGGCAGTGGGGACGGGAATGACGGCAAATTGATTTTATGTCATTTTGCAAGAAAAACTTTTAAATTCAAATGGTTAATTAAAGTCAATCGCGGCAGGCCAGACGGAATTATTGTATCGTTTAAGAAAATGGTAAGCGTAACAGGTTGATATTATTTTAATTTATTTTTTGCTGAAATGGTTGTTTGGTTGTATTTTGCTGATATTATTTAATAATTGTTTCGGATGTGATGTTTTGTAATATGATTTTTCTGTCTAATATATGTTAGGCAAGGAGTTTCAAATTGACTTTGGTGGTGGCTTATAAAAGCAAGGAAGAGGTCTATATATGCGGCGATACACGCTTGCGCTTGCTGGATCGAGAGGGAAGATCAGTCGACGCGCTTAATGGCTCACTAAAAGTAATCATCTTGTCGGAAAGTCTCTGTTTCGCATATGCAGGCAATATTACTCATAAATTTGCGGACTCGCTACCATATTTGTGCAATTCATTTGCAGGCAAAGGCATAGAATCCGTATTATCAGCTCTTCTTGATATTCACATATTGTACAATGGAAGAATCGATTTCATTGTCTCCGCACTTTCTCCAACAGCTGAGCTGATTAAAATTCAAGATCTTAAGATTATACGTAACTTGACTTCTGCGTGGATTGGCGACATTGATGCATTTAACGTTTATCAAGAATCTCGTCTGGGAGATAAAAATCATACAATAAATGATTCAATATGTATGAGGTCAAAGCTATATATTTATAAGGTTCCAGATCATCCAGAAGCTGATCAGGAGTTGTTTTTATCTATGTGCCGAGCCATGGAGAGTGTTGTTGGGAACGAAAGGGTCGAATCTGTAGGTGATTTTTATACGGCAGTATCATCAAGCAACAAAGGGTTCTACTACCTTTCCTACGCTAGTGTTGATGCACCGTGTCAGCCTCCTCATATTGGTTGCCGCACAATTGGGTTTGGGTCAGCGCAGGAAGGAGGTTGCTCTTTAACTGCACTTACTCCCTCTAGTCCAGGAAGCGCAGCGGTAGCGTTTCATTACTTTCAAGGCCAGCTCGGGATTCTATTCTTACCAAAGGTATCATATTTTCCACTTGTATTTGCTGAGACTAATTGTTGTGATTTTATTGATCATGTTAAGTCTCGCTATGGTGTGTGTTTAGATGGGCCTCGGTTTGGGTAGAGATAGAGGCTAGCCTAACCATGAACTAAAGCCGACCGTCGCTACGCTCCGGCGGCTGAGCGCCACGTTATGCTTGGGAAAAATCAATCAAGGGGAATAGGATGACTCAACCTGTAAATGATAAAACTCAATTCGGGCTTCTGATAGTCGCTGTAGCTTCATTGTTTTTGACAATTGGCTTTTATTCTGGAGCTCAAAAAGCAGATGCTTTAAAGCAAAAACTTGAACTATCTGAATTTGCCGATAGTGCAAAGCTGAGTGAATTAATTTCTAACATGAGAAAGACCAGCGATGAATTGTCAAAAAATATAAGCAATAATAATCTGTTGTTAGAAAATTCAAAATTGAAAAATGATTTCAATAAAATATCTACCGAAAATGAATCGTTAACTAGTGAATTGAAAGTTAAGGAGAAATTTATAAATGATTTAGGTCTGTCGCACGGCAGTTTTTCATTAAAACCACACGAAACGAAAATATTATTTAATGGAAACTTTATTGTTTCTCTTGAGTATACTAATTATTCTTCAGTTAATTTAGTCATTAATAATGAATCAGTAACATTGGGAATAGGTAAATATCATAAATTTAATACTGGTTCTAATGATGCAAAATTGGTTCTTGAATCAACAAGCGAATCAGGAATTTCAAGTTCAGGAATTGCAACATTTACTATTTTAGTTAGTAATAATATATCAAATAATTGAATTAAAGGCTGCATAACAAGCGCATAGAGAGGGACGGCGGGGAGCAGCTTTTTTCGAGTCAAGTTAAGTGGCCGCCGCCCCTCATGCTGGTCGTTGAGCCACAAAAATATTGACATTCATGCAACTATATACTAGTTGCAAAGCTTACTTCCGACATGGTAAGATTTAATGTCTAAAAAAGAAAAGCTACTGGCAAAGCTTTGTGCCACCCCCACGCCGAAAGATTTCTCTTGGCAAGATTTTTTAACGCTAATGGGATCACTTGGGTTTAAAAACAAGTGTGGTGGTGGCTCGCACTATATGTTTGAACATACGAGTGGTTTCCGTTTCAGTATGTCAAAAACACATCCATCTGGGGTGTTGAAATCTTATCAAGTCCTTGACGCAAAAAAAGCGCTTAAGCATATAGGGGTGATTCCATGAACAAACTTACCCACAAAGGCTATACCGGTACAATTGAGGCAAGCATTGAGGATAGTTGTTTGCATGGCCAAATTCTTTTTATTGAAGACATTATCACCTATGAAGGCACAACCGTCGAGGATATCAAAACTTCCTTTAAGGACGCCGTAGACCGATATCTTGCGTATTGCAAAGAAACGGGAAAACTCGCCAACAAACCTTATAGTGGGACTTTTAACGTAAGGGTTGGCCAAGAACTTCACAGAAAAGCTGTTGAAGTAGCTTGTCATCGCGGGATAACCTTGAACGACTTTGTGGCACAATCAATCCAAACTGCCATTGATCAAAACGGCATTGTAAAAGTGGAACATACCCATCATCATAATATTACTATAGCGGATAACCAAACTTCGTCATCTGTCATTGCTACCGTTGAACAACCACTTGCGTGGGGGACATACAATGCAGTCAACTGAGAAAAATCCAAATTTAATCACCGATTTTTCATTGATCGAACTAACAGAAATACTTGTCAAAAACCAGGGTCTCCATGAAGGTCTCTATAATTTGTCAATACAATTTCAAATAGCTGTTGGTGCAGTGGGACCTTCCCCGGAATTGATAGGTCCAGGAGCAATTGTTGGCATCTCCCGTATTGGCCTTTCAAAAACAGAAGAGTCAAAGAAAAACATTCACACAGTTAATGCCGCAGAAGTTAACCCATCTCCTAAAAAGAGGTCTCGAAAAACTAAAACATGAAATTGCATACTGGCTCAACCAGGCGCTGCACATTGACCGGGCGTGGAATGGGTACGGTGTTTACTTAACAACTTAACCGATAACGTTATGACGAAGTAGTGGCCTGATGAAAAGCGGTAAAACGAATGAAGAGAAAAGCCACGAGCAAAGGCCAGGAAATTTGCTTGACTGAAATCCGGCCTGCTGCCAAAAAAACAGGGCAGGCCAGCAGGGATGATTCCTGTGAAATGGCTTTTCCGCGGAGGGAACTGGGGGTCACATCTTTAATCTTGATATTTGTTGCTTAATATCACGCATATTTTCGTTTAACACCCTGTCTTGTTTGCGTTTTTTAGAGAGTCTTTTTCTTCGCTGACCGATGCCGCGGTAATCGAGGTCCATCATGTCCCCGATAGCTTTATTGGTGAAGCCGTCAAACCGATAGGGACGGACAAACTGCTCCTCCTAGCAGCGGTATGGCCTTGACAAATTGTATCCCGGTGGCTACGATTAACGCATGATTGAAATTCGCAAAACTGATCTCTAAGATGGCTCGATGACCTGCGCGATATCCGGGCAAGAGCTCGCGTTCTTGTCAGGGTCGAGCGCCTTGCTGCTGGAAATCCTGGAGATGTTGAACCTGTGGGCGAAGGTGTCTCGGAATTGCGAATCGATTACGGTCCCGGTTACCGGGTCTATTTCAAGAAGCGCGGGCAAGAATTGATTATTCTGCGTGCTGGTGGGGACAAAAGCACCCAAGCTAAAGACATCAAAACCGCCTTGCGCTTTGCACGGAATCTTTCGGAGTAACCACCCCATGAGCAAAACTGCTACCACTCGCTATGACATCGCCGAACACCTTAGAACACCTGAGGAAATGGCCGCTTATCTTGAGGCTTGCCTGGAAGAAGCTAACGGAGACGCCGCCTTTATTGCCAAAGCACTTGGCGATATTGCTCGCGCCAAAGGTATGACACAGGTTGCACGAGATGCAGGGCTGTCCCGTGAAAGTCTTTATAAAGCACTTTCCGGTGAACGTAGCCCCGGTTTCGACACTATTCTCAAAGTTATCGGGGCGCTTGGGCTGAAACTACATGCTGAAGCCAGACACGAGCGGGAAGGGGGACGGTGTTGAGCGGGAAGGGGGACGGTGTGTTTACTTAACAACTTAACCAATAACGTTATGACGAAGTAGTGGCCTGATGAAAAGCGGTAAAACGAATTCCGGAATTATAGGGACAGCTGACTTAATTCAAACCAATACGTTCTGCAGACAAGCCGCAGATGTTTACGTTCGCTCAGCACAAACGATAGGAGAATATAATGAAAGGTGAATTTACAGCAATTATAGAAGCCGCACCCGAGGGTGGTTTTTGGGCTATCTGTCCAGAGGTCCCTGGCGCCAATGGGCAGGGCGAGACGATAGAGGAAACCAAGGCCAATCTGCGTCAGGCTATAGAGTTGATCTTGGAGGACCGGAAAGCTGACATTCTTAGAGGATTGCCCGAGGACGCTATTCAAGACACGGTAACGATAGGATGAAACGAAAGGACTTGGAGCGAAGGCTAAGAATCGCGGGTTGCTATCTCAAACGGCAAGGAGCTTCACACTCACTTTGGATTAACCCGAAGAACGGAGCGGTGGAGGCTATCCCACGGCACGCCGAGATCAAGGAACCATTGGCCATGAAGATTTTGAAGAATTTGAATGCCGAGTAAATGACCGAACATTTTTTTGGCCGGAAAAAGGGGTTTTAACAGACAGAACCCAAGATGAACAGTCAGTGGAATCTCTTCTGCATCGTGTATAATCTGAAGAAGATCAACCGGTTCGGGGAAGTATTTGCGTAGAAGCCGGAATCAAACAAAAAAAGCCCGGAAAGGGTTAAAGGTTGGCCGGTCTGGTCCAGCCAGGCTGGCGGGGGAGAATCCGGGATGGTGCACGGATTCAGGATCCCGGTTTCTGCCCTGATATGGATTTGCTGGGCAGTCTGATGGTGAAGGTGGTTCCTTCCTGCACCGTGCTTTCCACGGAGATCATGCCGTTGTGGCTCTGGATTGTTTTCAGGGCAAAGGTGAGTCCGAAACCGGGACCATATGTCTTGGAGGTGAAGAAGGGATCATAGATGTTTTTCAGCTTGTCCTTGGCTATGCCTTTGCCGGTATCCGTAACCCGGATTTCACAATACCCCTCATTGACTCCCGTGGCGATGCCCAGCTCCCGTTTCTCGCCGGTCATGGCCTCGATGGAATTTTCAATGATATTGGAGATAGCCATGGTGATATTTTCCTGGTCCGCGGATATCCTTGGCGGGTTTTCCATGCATTGCATGGTCAGTTTGATATTATTTTTCTGCATCCTCTGTTTGTGCATGCTCAAGGCGTTCATAGCTATCTCGTTGATGTTGGAGGGCTCGGTATAGCAGAGGGTGGCGCCCTTTAAGGCGATCAGTTCATGCACCATCCTTTCCAGGACTTCAACATTTTGCAGGATGATATTGCAATATTTGCGGTTCTGGCTGTCCGCGGCGAGATTGTCCCTGAGGCGGCGGGCAAAACCGCCGATGGCCACCAGGGGATTTCTTACCTCATGGGAAACTTCATCAACCAGATGATCCAAGGCGTCAAATTTTTCTTTGTCCGCGAGTTTTTTACTGGCGATTTTCTGGGAAAGAAGCGACCTGACCCGCGCCACAACCTCCTTGAAGTCAAAGGGTTTGGTGATGTACCCGTCGGCGCCGATATCAAGGCCCCTCACCTTGTCCGGCACCCTGCCCTTGGCGCTGAGCATCAGGATGGGAATATGCTTGAGTGTTTCATCCTGCTTGATTCTTCTGCACACCTCATAGCCGTCGATTTTTGGCATCATGACGTCCAGGATAACCAGATCGGGATCATAGTCACGAACCTTATGCAATCCCTCTTCGCCGTCATACGCCTCATCCGTGTCATATCCTTCGGTGCGGAAGCGTTTGCGCAGCAGCTCGACAGTATCAATGTTGTCATCGATGATTAAGATTTTAGTTTTTACGCTCATGCTTGGATATCAAAAAAAGCTTATTTTATAAATTGCTGGATCTGTCCGTGGAATTCCCTGATATTGATCGGTTTGGTGATGTAGCCTTCGCAGCCGGCCGCCAGCGCCTTTTCACAATCTCCCTTCATGGCATGCGCCGTCAGGGCAATGATTTTGATGTCCTTGCAATCAGGCATGCTTTTCAGTCTCTGGGTCAGTTCGTAGCCGTCGATCTTGGGCATGGAAATATCCATCAGAATCAGATCCGGTTTTTCGGCGAGAACCTTGGCCAGGGCATCTTCGCCATCTATGGCTTCACGCAGATGATAATTTTTTTTACCTAGGATCTTTATCACCAGTTCCCGGCTGTCCTGATTGTCATCAACCACCAGAATCTTTTTCTTCTCCATGGTATCCGGTTGTTCTTCTTGCATGTTTTCCTCGGGGTCAGGGTTTGCTCCTGTTGTGTCGACGCAGTACGATGCGCAAGGGGCGCCGGCCCGCGAAGCATTTATATCTTCTTAAGGGTGTTTTTTACCAGTTCCAGCAGATCATTTTCCGCCAGCAGACTTTTGTCCAAGGTGGCCCGGACCCGGCCATTCAGTTCCCGGATATCCTCCTCACTCAGCTCGCTGTTGGTAATAAGGATAAGCGGCACATTATCGATGTCCTTTTCCGTCTTGATATATTCGATGACATCGAAGCCGTTTTCCTCGGGCATCATGGGATTTAAGACGATCAGATCGGGTTTGTCCCCTTGAATTGCCTGGATCGCCTCGGTGTTATTAAAGGCCTGGGTGATTCTGTAGCCCGCCTCGTTGAAAAGGTGTCCTAGGATGTCAACCGTAGCGGCTTCATTGTCAATGATCAGAATGTGCTGAATGCTGGCAAGTTTTTCAAGATTTTTCAGCTTATGCAGCAAGATCTGCTTGTCGATCGGTTTAACCAGATATTCGGTGGCCCCCAGGCTGAATCCTGTTTTCTTTTCGTCGACAATTGAGACAATGATAACCGGAATATCCTGGGTTTCCGGCTCTTTTTTCAATTCCCGCAAAACCTCCCAGCCGTCCTTGCCGGGCATCATGATATCCAGGGTGATGGCGGCGGGTTTGATTTCCCTGGCCTTTTCGACCGCGCCTTCTCCGCTGAGCTGGCCCACGACATGATAATCGCTGCCGATATTTTTTCTGATCAGTTCAATAACCTCCGGGTTGTCATCAATCACCAGAATGGTTTTGCGGACCCTGCCGCCGCTTTCACCTCCGGCAGGGTCCTCAACACCCGTCATCTCCTGGGGGTTATATTCGCCGATCACGATATTTTCAATGATTTCGCACGCTTTGCAATATTCAATCTTTTCCGGGCATTTAGCCACTTCAACTCCCTTGCAGTGCACTCCGCAGATGAGCCAGCAGCGGTGTTCCTTGTTGCCGTAAGCGGGACAGCTTGTCTGGCCGCAGCGGGCATATTCCCAGCATTTCACCGGTTTACCGATGTAGCTTGGTTCCTTGAGAAAGAGATCAACGGGCTTGTCGAAATAGACGGCAAGCTGCTCGGCCATCGCCAGCTCAATAATCGGTTCGCCCAAATTTTCCATGACCTTTCTCTGGGCCGGCAGGGTAAAAAAGAATCTGCTCCCCACGCCGTATTCACTCTCCACCCAGATAACCCCCTTATGCAGAACAACCAGACCTCTGGCGATGCTGAGCCCCAGGCCGGTTCCTTCGTACTGACGGCTGGCGGCGACATTGATCTGGGTAAATTTGTCGAAGAGTTTCGCCATATCCTCTTTTTTGATGCCGATGCCGGTGTCTTCCACGCAGATTTCCACAAAAAGAGGGGGAGCGCCGGGGGCGACACCCAGGGTCGATGGTTTGGCGTGAATGGTAATGCCGCCCTGGGCGGTGAATTTGATGGCATTGCCCACCAGGTTGTTGAAAATCTGCCGTACCTTGTCTTCGTCCACAAAGACGGCAGGCAGACTGGCGGCGAAATCGAACTGCATGAAGATGTTCTTTGCCTCCATGGCCGGCTGGAAAAAGGCGCTGACCGACTCGATCATCTCTTTTGTGTCGATTTCCTGAATATCAAGCTCGATTTTTCCTGATTCTATCTTTGACATGTCGAGGATGTCGTTGATCAACTGCAGGAGATGCTTGGCGTTGTTTTCCACCTTGAGCAGGCTTTTTTCCTGTTCCTCGTTGATCTCGCCGTCGATCTTGTCCAGCAGAAGTTCCGTGTAGCCGATGATGGAGTTCATGGGGGTCCGGAGTTCATGGGACATGTTGGCCAGAAAGGCGGATTTTAATCTGTCGAGTTCGCGCAGTTCCCTGATGGCGCGCTCAAGCATAAGGGTTCTTTCCCGCAGCATGGCGGTCCTGTGGGCCACCTCCATCTCCAGCCCTTTGCTTAAGCTTGAAATTTTTTCATAGACCTTTTCCAGGTTGTCCAGCATCTGGTTGGTGTGGCGCGCGATGTTGTCCATCACCTCATCGCTGTCGCGCTGTTCGGCCCGGACCTTGAGGTTGCCGTTTGAGGCCTGACTGAGAATGTCGAGCAGATTTTCCGCCCTGGATTCGAGATATTTCCGCTGCTCCTCTTCTCTTTCCGAGATGCTCTGGATATATCGCAGACGTTCCGCCTCAAGAACCACTGTAATATCGCGGAATATTTCCACGGCGCCGGTAATGTTGCCCCGGGCGTCCTTCAGGGCGCTGGCGCTGGCCATGACCGGAATCGATTTGCCGTCTCTGTTGGTCAGGATGGTTCTGATGTCTTGCCCGGGGTTTCCGGAGACAAGGCATTTCTTGATGGGGCAGCTCGCGTCACAGGCTACATCGGTGCAGATGTCGCTTTTAAATATCTGCCGGCAGGTCAGTTTTCCCTCGGTTTCCTGTTTGCTGTATCCTGTTATGCGGGCGCAGGATTCGTTCATGAAGGTAACCACCATGGCGGTATCCACCATGACCAGGGGGTCGGCAATGGCAACCTTGAGGCTGTTGGCATACTCGATCTGGTCCTTGATGCTTTGCGCCATGAAGTTAAAGCTGCCGGCCAGGACGCCTATGGAGTCCGCCGATTTGACCGGAACGGATACGGACAGATTGCCCCTGGCCAGTTCCTCGGCCTTGCCGGCCAGCACGGTTATCGGTTTGGTCACCAGCCGGGCCAGCAGAAAAAAGATGATGGTGACCAGGATGCCGACCCCGATTATGCTGACAATAATCGTGTGATTGCGCAGGGTGGCGATGGCCAGATAGGTTGCGTCGGTGGACTGCCTGGTCAAGAGCCCGCCGAGCACCTTGCGGGTGTCGCCGTGGCAGTGATGGCATTCTTTGTCATTATAAATACTGTGAATGGTGACCAGATAGTTGACGCCATCCTTCTCCTCTTCGAAATAGCTGATGCGCGGCGGGATGGCGGATTCAAGCAGGGTCTGCAGGGCGCTCAAGGTTTCCCTGCTGCCGGTAAAGGTCGAGACAGCGGCGCCGATGCGGCTTTTGTTGGTGGCGAAAATGATCTGTTGGTTAAAATCGCATATCACTATTTCCGTGTTTTCCAGTTCATCGCCCATGTCAAGAAGCTGTTTCTCAATGGAGGGACTGTCTCCCACCGACATGGGATGCTTGATGCCGGCATAGGCGAGGAGTTTCATGTCCTGGGCGTAACTGGTCATCCGCTCCCGGAGATGCTCCCGCTGGTCGGTGATGCTCAGGTAAATGACCCCGCCCATGACGATGGTGACCCCGATGGTGAGCAGGGTTTCAATGTGCAGGAATTTTCGGATGAAACCATGCGGTCCCGTCATATCAATGAGCCCCACCGTGGATAAGCGGTTTGAAGCGGAAGGCCTTGATTCTTTCGCCGGTGTGGCATTGGTCGCAGACCTTTATCGTCGGGGCGCCGGTGATCGATTCGGGCGTTTGATCCCGGATGTGCAACGAGCCCGGCCCATGACACACTTCGCAGCCTGCGTTTTTCAGGTCAGGGGTCTGATCGGCGCTGACAAACCCTCCTTCTTTCCCATACCCCGTGGTGTGGCAGGAATAGCATTTTTTCAGGTCATCCTCGTTTAAGCCTTTTTTGATTCTCTCGATGCTCTCGTAGGAGCGGCTTTTTTTGGCGTAGGTGGTGAAACTGGCGTATTCCTTTTCGTGGCAGGACTTGCAGGCGGGAGACCCGGCATAAATCGCCTCATCAGGAGAGTCCTGGGACGAACCTGGCTGCGCCATCAGCAGGGCGCAGGTGAACTGAGCAAACAACAGCAGCAATGCTTTTGATACCAGGCTAAGTGCTCCGGTGTCGTTCATGTTTGCTCTCCATGCGATTTTACTGATGCAAATTTATATCTTATCCAGATGGCAGCCGGTACACTGGATGATGCCGGGCATGAGCCGCAACTTGTTTTTCCGCTGCGACCCTTCGGCCGAGGCGGGATATTTGATCACCCCTTTTTCATGAGGATTGTGGCAGGTGGCGCAGACTATTTTGCCATTATACAGAGGTAGCTCCACCCCAATCCTATTAATCGATGTGCTGAGCGCCTTCATGATCTTGTCCGAAGGTTTTACCAGATGACGGCCGCCTGCCGGATGCGCCTCCTTGAAGCCCGGATGGCAGCCGATGCAATATTCATTGGGATCGTCAACTATGAATATAACATTATTCGGTCCGAAAATATAGATATCCGGCAGGGAAGCGTGGCAGAAAAGGCATGTTTCCTTCTTGATATGACCTTCCTTGGTCAGTTGCTGATGAGGGTTCAACCGCCGGTAGGCCTCCTGGAAATGACAGAGAAAACAGAACTGATTGCGGGACAGGCCGCTTCGGCGCAGAAATTTCGGATTATCCTTGCCCACGGAATTCAAGGCCAGGGCGCTCTCCTGCAGCGAGGATTGATGGCATGTCTCGCATGATAGTTTGCCATTCTGGAGAGGCATGTCCTCGGGTATCTTTACATTCTTTGAGGGGATGATGCCCACGGGATGCATTTCCGCCCTGGCAAATTCCGATTTATGGCAGCGATTGCAGATCTCGTTGATGTCGCCATTGCCCAGCAGACTTGGGTTGCCTTTGGCCGGTGTCCCTTGATGGCAGGCGATACACATGACATTCTTCCAGTGCGGATTGATGCTTCTGGAAAGAGAGGAAATGCGCAGATACTGGCTGGTGAGAAGGTTTTTGCCTTCACCTTTGCCGTGGGCGACGTGGCAGCTCAGGCAGAATATTTCCCCCTCAACCATTCGGCTGGAGGAATCAATCCACTGCTGAACGACAGGATCGACAAAAGGATTGAGATCCTTGTAGTGGGCATTTACCAGGGACCAGTGGCAGAATATACACAGGGCATCGATTTCGTCATCCTTCATCTTGCCCTTGTTTTTCCTTTTTTCAGGGGTGGCGGTATGACAGAAGATGCAGGAGTTTTTATCCTCCGTATGCGGTGACAGGCCGACGAAATGATTTTTGTGGCAGGTGGCGCATAAAGCATTGCGCGCTCCCTGGCTCGCCTCTCCCCCCGTGCTTCTGAGGAGACAGCGGTTATAGGTCTCACTGTGCAGGTAATGACAGGTCAGACAGGTGATCGCGCCCTGGTAAAGACCCTTGCCCAAGGGCAGGGGGAAATCTCCGGTATCCGACGAGGGGACCTGCAGCAGTAGGCCGACAGGGTGGAGTTTTGCCCCGGCGTGGCAACCCCGGCAAAGGGTAATGCTGTCATCTCCCTGGATCAGACCTTCCTCGGTCTTGCCGTCTTGCCCCTGGACATGACATTTGTTGCACTCCATGTCGTGGGGATTTTTGATGGGCTCCAGCACGGGGGCGGAGATGGTGAGTTTGCCGGCCCGCGGCTTCTGCTCCGCCCGGGAGGTGAGGGATTCAGCCGCGCTTGCCATTGAGCAGGCGGCTGTGACTGTTGCGGCCAGAAAAAAGAGTGATGCCATGCGGAAACGGCTCATGTTATTTTGCCTCTCTGGTCTTTTGGTTGTCCTCGCTTTGCTGTTCCTGAACAGAATCAGGCGGTTCCGTGTCGCCAACAGGTATCTCCACCCCCAGAATAGACTTTTTCTCAGCGGCGTTATGGTAGAATCTGTAGAGCAGCAGCGTTTTCATGCCGTGACAGGCATAACACAGTTCGTTGCGCGCGCCCTTTCTGAGAAAACTGTCGACAATGGTGCCCTCAATATTTTTTTCCGTTCCGCTGCTTTCTTCGCTTGCGGACCAGAGGTGGGGATCATGGCAGGTTGGGCAGGTAATTTCCCCGGTGACCGACTTCTTGCCCTCTTTTGTGTAGAGTGGGATGGGGTCCGTTGATGGACTGAGGGAGCGGAGAATGTTGCGGTAGGATTTGTGGTAGCCGAAGTAAAACTGTTTCGGGTGTATGCCTGAAGCCACGACCTTTTCCTGGCCGGCGTTGTCGCTTGCGTGGCAGCCGTTGCAGGCCTTTTCCATGAAATCCTGTCCGCCTTCCTCGGACATGGCCGAGTTCCACAAGGCCGTTTCCCCGGAGGCATTATGAACCGCGTGGCAGGGGGCGCATACCGAACCCTGCCGCGCGGGTTTGCCGCTTGCATTCACCGAGGCGGGAGCCGTCACCCTCATGTCGTGGTCGGTGCCGGATACCAGGCCTTTCCTGGTATGGCATTTTTCGCACAATAGCGGTTTTTGCAGGTTTGTGTCCCGGAGAAAACTGTTGTCTTCGTTGCCTTCCTCATTGCTTCCCGCGCCTTTTTGGTTGAACCTGGAGTCCCATCGGTGGGGGTCATGACAGGTATGACACTCCATGAAGGATTTGCCGTCCGGCTGGGCAACAAGCGGCAAGGAAGGGGAACCCGCGACGGCTACCGATACGGGATGCGAGTAGTGGCCCGTGGTCTTTTTTTCCGCAGCGCTGCCGCTTTTGTGGCAGTTGAGGCAGAGCGACGAGGCCGACTTCGCCTCTTTGCCGAGTTTCCTGGCCCAGAGAAAGGGGGCCGCCCCGTTGTGGGGCACATGGCATGAGGAGCAGACCCCCGACGTTCCTACACTTTGGCCGAGAATATTCATCTCCTGCGGGGCGGTGACGCCGAGATCGTGGTCCGTGCTCTGCACCAGATATTTTTCAAGATGACATGTTGAGCAGAGGGCGGAGTCCGTGCCGGAAACCTTTCTGAGAAAACTGCTCTTGGCATCCCCCTCGGTATTTTTTCCGGCCCCTTTCTCTTCGTGTTGCGGGCTCCATTGGTGGGGGTCGTGGCAGGTTCCGCATTCCATGAGCGGTTTGCCGTTGGGGTCATCAAAGAGCGGCAGGGTGGGCTCGCCTTTCACGGCAACATGAACAGGATGGGTGAAGCGGCCGACGTTTTTTTCGGTGGCTGGTCCATCTTTCACATGACAGTCCAGGCAGTAGGCGGAAGGGGAGCGGGTCTCTTGGCCATCACCGGCTGCGCGCGCCCAGAGAAAGGGGCCTGCCGCCTTGTGCGGGACATGGCAGGGGCCGCACACCCCTGACTGCCAGACATTCTGTTTGGCCAGGTTGCTGGCGGCCGGACCCGTAACCTTAAGATCATGATCGGTGCCTTCCACCAGGTTCTGGCGGACATGGCAGGAGGCGCAGAGGGTGTCTTTTTTTCCGGCCAGGGCCATGGTTCCCGGTTCGTGCTGGTGGATCTTATGGCAGCTGAGGCATTGCATGGAACTGTCCGCCCCGGCAAAAAGCGCCAGGCTGCCGGCGGTTTCCGGCTTGAATTTGCTGAATATAGGATGGTTGTCCTTTTGCCCCGGCGCGGAGGGCGTGCTTTTTTTGTCCGGATGGCAGACCGTGCAGAGCCGGGAGTTGCTGGCGGGGAAATGCAGGATCTTGTCAACATTTCTGTTGGCCCGGCCGGCTGCTTGGGGCGCTGCTTCATGATGATGGAGTTTGTGGCAGCTTATGCACTGGATTGTCTCCTGCCCCCCGGTGAAAACCTTCACCCCGCCGGTTCGTTCCGCCTTGAGCTGAACCTGGATGGGATGATTCTTGTACGGCATGCCGGTAAGCGATCTGTCGTCGGTCTTGTCTGTGTGGCAGACCACGCAGAGCGATGAGTTGCCTGCCGGAAAGACAAGGTTTTTCTTCTCCACGCCGCCATGGGCGGTATGGCAGGTTTCACATATCAGATGTTTGGGGTCCGTTACGGAGGGGAGGCCTCCCGCGGCAAATATTTTGTCCGGCACGGGCTGTTTGCCGCTGTGCACGGGATGGTTGAGAAGTTGCTTGGCTGCCTGGTCAACATGGCACAGTTCGCACATCTCGGAATCGCGGCTGGAAACCCTCAGGAAGATCGTCCTTTCAATGCTGGCATCCGTGGGCACGGAGTGGGCGGAATGGCAGGTGGCGCAGACCATCTTCCCTTCCTGGGACAGGGGAAAGATCTTGGGGATCTTGACTTTGTCGCTGGGCACCATGTTGGTGCGGTGCCGGTCCAGCAGCCATATCTTCTGCCGGGAATCCTCGGTTGACCCGTCATGGCAGCTCAGGCACATCATTTCCTCCCCGGCCACATCCTTTGTTTCCAAGGGGGCAAGGGCGGTTCCGCGCCCTTCGACAAACTGATCAATCCAGCGGAAATGACAGATGGCGCACTCCCGCGAGGAGTTCTGGGTCAGATTGCCCGCGGCCATGCCAATCCCCGGCAGGAAAAAAAGATGCAGAAGAAGAAGTGCCGGAAAGGATTTTATCCGCCGCATAGGCCTCAATTACCTCTCTTTTTCCAGAACCAGAAGGCGGTTGGTGAACATTTCAACCACAAAGAGGTGGTTGCCGGACACCGCCATGCCCACCGGGGTGGTGAATTGTTTCAGGGTGCCGTACTCGTCCGCCACCACGCCGAGAAATTCGCCTGTGTGGTCAAAAATCTGGACAACTCCCAGATAGCTGTCTGAAACAAAAACCTCACCCGCCTCGTTTACGGCAATACCCTTGGGCCGGAAAAACTGGCCCAGCTCGATCCCCCAATCGCCGATGAACTGTTTGAAAGTTCCGTCAGGAAGGAGAACCTGTACGCGGGTGTTGATGACTTCCACCACGAAAATATTGCCTTCCCTGTCAATGTCCAGCAGAAAAGGAAAGCGGAACTCCCCGGGATTGCGCCCCATGCACCCCTGTGCCCATAGTAACTTCCCCTGTTCATTAACGGCTAGTATCCGGTGGTTATCATTGTCAACAACAATAAAGGAGTTGTTGTCAGGTGCGAAATGAACATCGGTGGGATCGGCCGGTTTGCCGCCGGCAGGGGGGGGGAGGGTAAAAAAACGCGGGTTGTCTGCCCCGCCGGGAAACAGGGCAAGCCGGTGATTGCCGGAATCGGCTACCAGCACATCCCCAGCCCTGTTGACGTCTATCCCCAGGGGTTGGTGGAGAACCCCCGCGCCGCCCAGGGTGAAGAGCGGACCGCCGTGGGAGTTGAAAACCCTGACCAGACCGGCGGTGCCGTCAAGGATGTAAATCCGCCCCTGATCATCCACCGCCACGTCGCTGGGGAGATCCATGGTTGAGGAGATTTCCAGGACCCGCCGGTATTTGACGGTCCAGCCAGCGCCGTCGGATGCCAAAAGGGCATCCGGCGGCAGCATGACCGCGAGCAGAAGAGCAGCAAAGATACGCCATCCGGGATACGGGGCTTTGCGGACCTGCCGGTTTCCAGGCGCCGCTGGTCTTGCTGACCCGGCAGCGCCCGGATCCGGCCGGAGGAAAACAGCGGCGAATCCATGTTGCTGTGTTTGACGTGCACTTTTATTAATCAGGGGAACGGTCCTCCGACTCGAGTTTTTTCAATTTTTCTTTCTTCATAAGGTCCGGATCGAACATGGTGGGCAGATAGAAGTTCATGTATCTGTTGATCATGTCCGCGACCTCGGTTCTGTAGAGGCTTTCCGCCCTGGCCGGGGCATAGCCGACGGTGGCCAGGTCGATATAGGCCTTCTTGCTGTGGCACTCCGTGCACTGCAGGGGTTTTTTGGAAATGCCTTTATGCAGAACGACCTTGGCCTTCGCCTGCTCCTCCGGGGTAAGGGTGTCTTTTTGCGCCATGTACTGCTTGGCGAATTCCTCATCGGCTGACTGGTCGAGCCGCCGGGATTCGTTCATGCTGGCGAAGAGCACCGGGACAAGCCGTGCCCCGTAGACTCCGTTGTCGCCTTCAATTTTTTCCACCAATTCCTCGGTCTGGTAGTCAAACCACTTGTATTCAACCGTGCCCGTCACGTCTTCGCGGCGCACATGGCAGGTTTCGCAGGCCATGAAATAGTTATGCATGTTCAGGAAGGAACGGATATCCGGGGCCTTGCCATGGGGATAGGTGCCATGGCATTTCACGCAGATGGGCGGATTGGCTATGACGAGTTTCGACGTGTCGTCCGTGTTGTGAAAATGGTGCATTGTTTCCGTCGTTTCCTTTTTCTTGACCAGGCTTTCGAACTCGCTGCTCTTCGACGCCATGGCCTGGCCCTGAAAACTGGGCGGGAAATAGAGAATTTTTACCAGGAGAAAAGAGACCCCGGCGAAGAAGAAGATGGAGCCGAGCGAGACGACCTCCATGAGCCGGCGGTAGGCGTCCTTGCGCGGAGCGAGATGATGGTGCTGGACGTCATGGCCCTCCTCCACGGGAGCGAGTTTGCCCTCCGCGACCAGCCTTTCATACTGAAGGGGATGTTCTTCCTTCAGGTGGTGGGCGGACATTTTGCCGTCAATCCAGACATTGCTCATGGGGAACTGGCCCGGCTTCCAGTGCACCGCGTAAAAATGCCAGACAATGATGGCCAGGGTCGCCAGGATTGCCTCCATGCCGTGAATAAGAATGGAGAGGTCAAGGATGAATTTGCTCCAGTAGGTTTCCGTCCAGAGGAAGATGCCGGTAACGGAGATAATGATGGTTCCTGCTACCAGGGCCCAATATTCAGCCTTTTCCCGGTAGTCGAAGCGGTCGAACTTGGGCGGTTCGGAACGCAGTCCGAGATAGTAGGCGAGATTCTGGATGCCGCCGATGGCGTCCCGCAGGTTGGGTATCATGTCCTTGATAAAGGATCTGCCATCCCGGCTGACACCCAGATAAATGACATGGTACAGGCCGGTAATGATCATGGCCACGCCGGCAATGCGATGGATCAGGCTGCGGTAATAGAAGATGGTCCGGCCCGCTTCCCCGAATTTGCTGATCCAGTCTTCCGGGATACGCAGCATGTAACCGGTGGCGACGAGGATGACAAAGGTGGCAAAGGTCAGGAAATGCTGCACCCTTTCCTGTCTGTTGAGACGGGTGATTTCCGTGGGGAGCGTCATATTGGCGTTTGTTGTTTCGTTATTCATACGGATCACCCCCTGTTATTCCGACGAGTTTTGACGGTTCTGTAAAAATCCATGAGCTGGTGGACCAGCATGCCGCCGACCACCACCGTAATCAGGAGGGTATAGACATATTTGACGATCATCAGTATCTTCCAGTGGAAACGCTCCTGTTCGTTCAAGGCCGCAAGATGGGTGTCATCCTCGCTCATCATGGTGATAAAGCTTCTGTTTTTTCTGAGTTCCTCGATGCCGAGCAGAGGGGATTGTCCCTTGACCATGGCGGAGAGTGTTTCTTCCAGGCCGATGCCGGTTTTATGAATTTTTCCCGAGGCGAAAGAGGCCTTGGCGTTGGGATGACATATCTGGGTGGCGCCCTGGCTGATGCAGGTCTGCTGCAGATTTTTCGGATGAACCGGGGAGGTTTGATCCTGCAGGGTCTTCATTGAGTGCACTGAATAATTTGCCGGGGCGTGGCAGCTGATGCAGTCAGGCGCGTTGAGGTCGCCGTACATAACGCCTTTCCAGTGGAAGGTGTCGCGGTAGTTGTCGGTGGTGACCAGGCCGTGACGTTTCATCTTCTCGCTGTCCTCGTGACAGCGGAGACAGAGCTTCACGGTTTCCATGGCGGTCTTGGATCTGTGCAGCCGGTGGGTGAAGTGCTGGTAATAGCGGTTGGCCCAGGCTTTTTCCGTATGGCAGCCGATGCATCTGCGCAGGGCGTCACTTGATATCCCTGCCTCCTGGTCCAGGACTCCGGTGACTGGCTGGAGCAGGGAATTGATGTGACATTCCGTGCAGATGGGCATGTCTTCCTTGAATTTTTTCGGGTTGTCCGCCGGTCCGGTGCCGTGGATGCTGGCATTCAGTTCGGCATAGAGATTGCCATGGGAGAATTCTTTTTCCGTGGACGGTTCCTTGATGTGGCATTTTGTTGAACAATCAACCTTCTGGGCATCCACATGGGGGATTACATCAAGTTTTAAGTGACAGTTCCGGCAGAGAACTTTTCCGTGCACGGTGTTTTTGTAGGTGCCGCCATTGACATAGAATAAACGCAGCGCCCCGCTCTTTTGATCAATCCTGGCCAGGCCGGGATACTTGTGGCAGACGAGGCAGGCCTCCTCGTCCGCGGCCAAGACCAGCGGTGGACCGGTCAGAACGTGCAGAGCCATGAAACTCAGCAGGAAACGGATAATCTTGCCGGAATCTGTATTCATCATCCCTCCTCTCTCATCACTTTGAGTAACTATTACGGTTGTATCCATTGTCAATTTTTTTGCCGGCAAAGGCAAGAGATTAACAGTGGATAATAAGTGCTTTCCCTTAATCAGGGGCTTCGGTGGCCAATGGGCTGCGACCTCTTGCGCCATTGACCGGGCTGATATGCATACCACTTGGTGGTGGTTTGTTGGTCGGGAGGAATCTGGGGCGCCGCTTAACAGTGCCGCTTGGCAATGCGAGGTGGAATTGGTCGACGGATATGAGACGTGTTCTTTCCCTGGCGGCCGGCAAAGGATGGCCGTCACGGGGCAACATTTTTGTCAATGTCTTCTGTCCAATCTTCGTCAATTTTGATAGGTATTTTTACCAGGTTCATTTACACACTATGCCGCGAAAAGGGCCTTGTAAATGCGGTAAAATGTCGCATGCGGCAGAGGCGCCTTTCCTCTTCCTGAAAAGGCAAGGACTCAGCCGTCCTTTTTTCCGTTCCCGATGCCCTGCGTTCAGGCCGGTTTGCGGCCGCTTGCCCTGCTCTCTTTGCGGTTCTCCGGTTCCGCCTGCTGCCGCTTTCCTTATTTTCTGTCCTTGCCGGCCATCTCCTTGGCCATTTCGGCCTCGTTGGCCTCGGCAAAGGCTGCCCTCGCCATGACGTTTTCGATTTTCGCCCTGTAGGCCTCCTTGATGCGCTGCATCAAGATTTCGATGTCAGCCGGCTTATGCAGATAATCAAAGACCCCAAGCCTTTTCGCCTCTTCGGCGTCTTTTTCCGTGCCGTGGCCGGTAAGGATTATCACCTGCATGTGAGGGTATCTTTTTTTTATCCGGCGCAGGACCTCCAGGCCGTCGATTCCCGGCATTTTCAGGTCGAGAACCATCACGTCCGGCTCATTGTCATCGACAAATTCCAGGGCCTGTTCCCCGCCGAATACCGTATCGCTTTTCATGTCCCGCATGCCGAGACGCTCGGACAATGTTTCCACGAAGGCTTCTTCATCATCAACGAGCAGGACTTTCATTTCTTTCATGGTTTCCCCTTCGCGCTGACTTGTTATCGCGCGCCGCATTCCGTCATTTTTTGATGGTTTTGTTTTTTGCCCGGCCCGGTTTCGCGGCATGGGCTATTTTTTTTGCGGTATCAAAATCTCCGGCTTCGGCAAAGGTCGCCGCCATCATTATTTTCTCAAAGGCGAGCGCCAGTTTCCCTCTTTTAGCCGTTTTGTTCGTACTTTTTTTATGCAGCCAGGCCTCATGTATTTTCCCTGAAATAACGTCAACCTCAAAGGGTTCGGCAATATCATCATAGGCGCCTGACTGGATGCCCTCCATGGCCAGGTTGATACTTGCCTCATTGCTGAGCAGGATCACCTCAACCGCGGGGTTTTCCTTTTTGAGGCCCGCCATGATCTGCAGAATTTCCTCCCCGCGGTAACGGATATCAAGCAGCACCACATCAATCTCGCCCTCGGCAGCCATGGGGGTTATCTCCAGCTCACTTTCCGCTGTCACGACTGTAATATGTAATTGCCGCAGTTTCCTGCCCAGTGCCTCGATGAACTGAGGGTCTTCGTTCACGAGTAAGACTTTTGGTGGCATACCGCGATTCCCCGGGCTTCCTCCCGATTACTCAATCTGCCGGCATCAAAAAACCTTTTGGCTGGGTGATCCGGGGAGTCCTCCCCTGTTATTTGCAGTATATTCTGCCGTAGCGGATATGCGCTTTGCCTGCTCCCAGTTCTTTTAGGGCGTCAAGCTCGATTCTGGCTGCTTTCCGGGGGGGCGCGCCGTATATGCGCAAGGCTTCCTCATGCATCCCTTCCTCGGCAAAGGCGACCGCGGCGAAGAGTTTGAAAAAACGGTTTGTCTCTTTTGCCGGCCGTGCCGCGGGGATCATGGTCAGGGCTGTGTCCCACTCTCCGGCCTCGGCAAATGTTGCCGCCATCATCCAACTTTTCGGACTGTCTGACTGGTAGTTCATTTCGCTCCCTCCTTGTGCATTTATTATTCGGAAAAGAGGTTTTTCTTGTCATCGTGCAGTTGGCGGAATTCCTTGATAAGCTCTTTCCTGTCGGTCAGGCTTAGGAGAAAATATAAGGGACTCTCCATCAGAATTTTCACCGCATCCTTAAAGCTCATAGCCTATCTCCACTGAAAGAATTGTTCGCCGTATCGTCGCGGTCCGACCCTGAGTGGGTCTGTAATCTTGATTCGTTAAATGAGCAAGCAGCGTGCCATGGGGGGCTGTATTTTTTAATGAATTATAACGGGATGTTATGCGTTTGGTGGGAAAATGACGGGGGAATGCTGCGTGATACTTTTTGAAACATAAAGAAACAATATGAGGATGTTTCCTGATTATTTCTTTTTATAACAATATATTATTAGATAGCTGCCCAAGCGAAGGGGTAATGTTATAAAATGTTTCATTTTGAATCTATACGCGGAGGTGAGGGGGTGCTGCCCGGATTTTTGCCGGGCCGCGAGACTGTAGCCGTGCCTCATGCTGAAAAAATCAACATGAAGTTGAGCCCTTTTTCTGTATGCTTTTCAGTGAGTTGTATGTTCATTTTCCGCAGGGCCAGGGCGAGCGCTTGCGCCTGGTCCGGAGGATGAATGGCCAGGGCGGCTACGTTGCTGATGTCGGGAGTGCTTATGCGGATAGCTGTTTTGTTCTGTTGCTGCTCACCGGTAATGCTGATTTCTCCCCCGTTGTCGATGGCGCCCAGAATCGTCTGCAACAGAGAGAAGACGACAAAGTGCAGCAGAGCCGGGTCGGTGGACGCCTCGGGCGGTTTTTTCTGCAAACTCGGGGTCAGGCTGACATTTTTCAACCGGCCCAAGCGAGCCAGGAGGGCAACCCCTTCAGTCAGAACGTCGTTGATGCTGAAGGTGGAAAAAGGTTTGTCCATGCGGTGGGCAAAGCTGTTAAGGTGGTTGGTTATGCAGTTGGCCAGGGAGATCCGCTCCGCAATCGTTTCGATGATTCTGGCGAGCCGAGCCGGGTTTGCCCGCTGGTTTTCGCCTTCCAGGGACAGTAGATCGCCCATCAGGCCGTTTGCTTCGTTGATGATGGCCAGATGATTTTTCAGCTCGTGGGTGAAGCCTGCCAGTATTTTGCCGAAGGCGGCAAGCTGGGCCTCGCGGAGGGTGTTTTCCGTTTCCTGTTTCATATTTTACCTCGGGGCAGTCTTCAGCCATCGGCCTTACGGCCTGATTTCTCAAAGGCGAGTTTGATTTTTGTGACAAGTTCGCCGATATCAACGGGTTTCATCATGTAGTCAAAGGCCCCGTGATCCATGCCGACAATGCCGCTGGTGGTCGAGCCGTGACCGGTAAGCATGATGACCTCGATCGCCGGTTTTTTTGCCTTGACCTCATATAGCACTTCAAGCCCGTTCATGTCGGGCATTTTCAGATCCAGCACCATGATATCGGGGTCAAGGTCGTCAAGCCGGGCCAGCGCCTCGAGCCCGCTATGAAGGGCATGGGCCTTAAAGCCCCGCAGCTCCAGCCGCTCGGAAAGGGCCGAGGCGAATTCAATCTCGTCATCAACGATCAGTACTTTAATTTCAGACATTGTCGGTCACCATTCCTCTGTTTGTGATGGGTAGAGTTACTTGAAAGAGCGCTCCCTTGCCTATCTCGGATTCGACGGTAATGTTGCCGCCCAGTTTTTTCACCAGGCCGTAAGTGATGGAAAGCCCCAGTCCCGTGCCTTTGCCGGCGGCCTTGGTGGTGAAAAAAGGGTCGAAGATGTGCTTCAGGACTTCCGGCGGGATGCCGGGGCCGCTGTCTTGAACAGCTACCTGGATGAAACCTGGATCATGACGTCTGGTGGCAAGGGTGATTGCTCCGTCACGGCCGATGGCGTCAATGCCGTTGTTGAGGATGTTTAAAAAGATCTGCTGCAGCTGGCCGCGATCGCTGACCAGCATGGGGATATCCTCCTTGAGGGCAAGATCGAACTTGATATTGCTGTATAAGGCCTCTTTTTCAAGAAATCCCAGGACCTCCTTCAGGAGATCGTTGATGTTTATCTTCTCCAGGGAAACATCCATTCTTCTGGCAAAGCCGAGAAGCCGGTGGGTGATCACCTTGCAGCGGCCGACCGCATCCTGGATCCCTTTTACCGATTGAATGAGTTTTTCCTTGTGGCTGAATTCTTCGGTTATGCCGATCAGGTCCTTTATCAGTCCGGCCTTCTGGTCGATGATGGCCAGGGGGTTGTTGACCTCATGGGCGACCCCGGCGGCAAGCCGGCCCACCGAGGCGAGTTTGTCGCTGTGTTCGGCCTCGGCCAGAATGGCGTTGCGTTTTTCATCGGATTCCAGCAGGCGGTTGGTCAGGATGCGGACAACTTCCATGATGAATATGAGGGCCAGCAGAGAGATGCCGGTTAAAATCATGAGAGCCCGGAAGCGGAAGGAGAGCCACTCCTTGCCGTCCGTATACCCTTTTTTGAGCAGGACAAGAGTCCAGGGCGCCGACTCGATGGGCACGGAGGATTGGATGATTTTTTTCCCCTCTGCCACGTTTTCGAAAATGGTCACGTCATCCTGCTCCGGTTTGACAAAATCATGAAACATGTCAAGGACATCCCCGTAAATGTTGGACGGGGTCTGGAGATATCCTTCCGTGTCAACCAGAAAAACATCCTGCAGTTCCTTGACGGTGATCATGCCAATGACCTGTTTGAGGGTGTCGATGTCAAAGGTGATCCGCAGGATCCAGTACTCTTCCTTGCCGGGTATTTTGTTGCTGGCGGCGATAATGTAATGGGGAATTTTTCTGTAGCCCATGAAAACATTGCTGATGTAAGTTTGCCGCGCCAGGATCTGGTGGTACCATTCCTGGTCGCTGTAATCATAGCCTTGCAGCCGGTAGGGGCCGGCATAGGTCTGCTGAACGCCGTTGGTGTCTATGATCCCAAGATCGACAATGCCTCCGTATTCATTGCGCAGACGGATCAGAAGGCGGCTGGCCGTGTCCTGGTTGCGCAGTTCCTCGAAGGTGTAGGTCGTGGAAACAAATTCCACGATGGACTTGCATTTTCTGATGAAGGTTTCAATGTTTTTCTTGGCGCCGAGGGTATTCCAGCGCAGCTGGTCCTGCTCCTCCGTGATCAATATGTTGCGGTATTCATAGTAGCTCAGGCCGACCGTAAGCAACAGCGGCACAAAGGTGATGATAACCATGGTAAAAAAGAGACGGATGCGGAATCTTCTGTAGTCGATGCTTTTGGCCCGGCCAAAGAGAAAATGGGACGAATTCTGGGGGCTGTTCTGGTTGGCTGGACTCATGGGCTCACCACTTCGGCCGCAGCGCCCGGGAGAATGGCGCGGGCGGTCAGGTGTTCCGTGCGGGCCAGATCCAGGGCTTCCTGGTAAGGGCCTATGACGGAATCGATGACTTTTATTTTTTTCCAGTTGAGATATTTGTAATGGTTTTCCTCAATGCCTCCGCAGATAACGGTGGTGATGTTCTCCTTGAGGATGAGGCTGCACAGTTCCTCGGCGGAAGAGCGGGGCAGCAGGATGGAGCGGGGTTTTGCGCCAGGCTCCTGGGCCGGGTAATCGGCAATGAGCACTTCGTTGGTCAGGTCGAAGCGTGGTGAAACATTATTTCCCGAGATGGTTATGAGTATCCTCACCGCATTCACCTATGCCAAGCCGTGCAGCTTGATCTTGCGCCATAAGGTTGAACGGCCCCAGCCGAGCAGCTCGGCGGCCTTTGTCTTTTTTCCGCCTGTTTTGACCAGCGATTCCATGATCATTTTCTTTTCCATCTCCTTCCAGCCGGAAGGGGCGGCGGGCGGCGGGGGCGGCGTTTCCCGTCCTGCCGCCTGGTCTTCTTCCGTTTTGTCCGGGGCGGATTTGTCGATAAAAGCCTCCGTTGTCCCGCTTTTTTTTCTTCTGGCTAAAAGGGTGGCGGGCAGGTGTTCAATCTGGATCATGTCGCTCTGGCAGATATTCACGGCGTATTCGACGATATTGCGCAGTTCCCTGACGTTGCCGGGGAAATCCCAGCGGGAGAGCTTGTCCAGGCAGGCCTCGCTGAAGCCTTTGATGTTTTTGTTGAGCCCGGCGTTGAATTCCCGCAAAAAGTGGTCGAGCAGCAGCCGGAAATCGTCTTCCCTTTCCCGCAGGGCGGGGATGTGCAGGCGCAGGACATTGAGCCGGTAAAAAAGGTCCTCGCGGAATTTGCCTTGTCTGACATAGTCGCTTAAGTCTCGATGGGTTGCGGCAATGATGCGGACATCGACCCGGGTTTTTTTTGAGCCGCCCACCGGGAAAAATTCCTTGTCGTCAAGCACGGTGAGGAGCTTGACCTGCAGGGGCAGGGGCAGGTCGCCGATCTCGGTGAGGAAAATGGTGCCGCCGTGGGCCAGCTTGAACATGCCCGGCTTGTCGCGGTCCGCGCCGGTAAAGGCGCCGCGGGCATGGCCGAAGAGCTCGGATTCGAGCAGGAACTCGGGCAAGGCCCCGCAGTTGACCTTGATGAAGGGCTGCTGGGATCGTTTGGAGGTCTTGTGGATCGCTTCGGCCAGAAGGTCCTTGCCGGTTCCGGTTTCGCCGGTGATCAGCACCGAGGCGTCGGTGCGGGCGACGATGGGCAGCAGATCGAATATCTCGATCATCTTGCCGCTGTGGCCGATGATTTTACTTACCCCGGGAAAGCCGTGCACCTTGTCATCCAGGTCCTTGAGCACGGAGATGTCCTCGACTACGACGATGACCCCGGCTTTTTCTCCGGAGTAAAGTTTCAGGGGGGAAATGGTGAAGCGGACCGGGATTTTTTTGAGGCTGCGATTGATGATGTCGCCCTCTATGGCAAGGGTCTGGCCTGACTCAAGAACAGCGCCCACCGGGTCGCCTTCCTTGCCGAGACTGCTGCGCAGGACAAACTCGCCGCCTACCCCGACAACGCTGGCGCGGGAATAGCCGCTCAGGGTCTCGAAGAGACGATTGATGCTTATCACCCGTCTGGCGCTGTTCATGAGCAGGACGCCATGGGGAAAGGCATCGATCACGCTGAACGGGTCGAGTTGCTTCAGCAGGGAGACCCGCTCGGCAGGGCAGGTCTGGCGCGTGTTGTGGTTGCCGGTCAGGTTTCGGTGCATAGTGAAACCAAATAAGACAGAAAACGGTTTATCATCGCGTGATGAGGCGGATGATTGTCAGCCCGATATCAATGTATGTTTTATAATTTAACATTTTGAATCATAAATGGTCAAAGGTATTTTGTCGGGTTCAGTATGATTTTTCTGGGGATATGGGGGGCAAACAGCCGGCGGGTTGGCTGCGGGGTGAAGCGGGGGTGCCGACAGGGGGACGAAAACGGCTGGCCGCCACCCCATGCCCGGGCGGCGCGGCGTGCATCTTTTGGTCTCCACTGTTGACAACCGGTTATGCATTAACTGGTTGTCTCTTTTTGGGCCAAATAAGAATTGGGAACCGCCTTCCGGTTCCCAATGCATTCTCCTCGGCAGCACAAGGGGGGTGACTTACCGAATATTTACGCCTATGTTTTGTTTGGCATAACGCCCCTCGCGGTCCTTCATCTCAACCTTCACCACGAAGGTATCACCGATATAACACCGTTTAAAGGTGTATTTAAAAGACATGCCGGAAGATATCGTTTGATTGTTAATAGACCATCTGACCCAGGTAATATCGCCATTTGAGCCCGAGGCATCAAGAATCAAGGTGCCTCCCGGCCTGAGGTTATAGACCAACTCCTCGGGTTCGAGGACGATAATGATGTTGTTGGCATCCTGAGGATCACTCGCCGAGCCTTCAACCGGATTTGTTACTACGGCGTTTATCGTCGGGTCCCATTCCAGGGCATGGCATTTGTAACATTGTCCGCCGCTGTAATCCGGACCACCATAGTTTTCATGATGAAAAGCCCCGATTTTATTTCTTACGTTCACGGTAATGTCCCAGCCCGCTTCCTCTGCTCCTTCAGGCGTTGCGCGGGCAAGATATCCCGCGGCGTCCCGGTAAAGGATTGGCGTGTGACAAGTGAGAAAACACGTGTTGCCATCCATGGGGATAAGTGCAAATCCCTGAGACTCGGACCCCCCCAGTTTATGGCAGGTTAGACATCCTGTTCCCGAAATCTCGGCATAAATATGGTGAGTATCAGGTATCACGGGATAGGAGTGACACGTTTCGCAACTCTCCTTATAGTTGTCCGCTCCTTCGGAAGCGAAGGTGGAGCCGGTAAACCCCAAAATGGGTAATGTGAGCATGGCGGCCATGGTGATAGTCATTTTCTGCTTTTTCATGATAGTCTCCCCATAATGTTTATTCAGTTAATTTCAGGTGATCAGCAGTTTACCCAGAGGACTCCGAACCTTGGTGGAAAGCCCCCTTTGCATAACGGTGATATGTCTCGAAACTCACATGGGAATCACCTCCTTTTCCCTAATCCGGGCAAGATGTTGCCTGGAGAATTGCCGACCATTTTCTGCCCCTTTTGGGGCGGAAAAGCGCGGATCGCGGCAGATATGGGCAGGATAATGAACAATTCCAGCATCTAAGGGAAAGGCGCTTTTCCGAGGGGTTAACATGCCGGTATGACACCCTGGCCTTAAGGTACTGTTTATCGGCAAGAGCACAAAACGTACCAGGCAGTATTTGCGGAGGAGCGTTATGCTGATGGAAATAAATTGAGGAGAGGCAAGCGAAAGTTTGGCAAAAAAAACCTTTTATATCAATGGCTAATAGTAGTTTGTCTCATGCGCGGCGGGGTGTTTGATCTCTGATTGATTGGCGGCATGCTTCCGCTTGATTTGATTGGCGTAGACCATTTGCATCAGCACACGATAATATGGTTGCCGGAGATGGTTATTTAGTATACATGCCTCAATTTTTAATAAAATCAAATTGTTAAAGATTTTGTGTCTGATTCGGCGGTTACTAAATATCCATTTGCCTATCGGCGTGTTGAGAAATATTTCGAAACTTTCGAATTTATTATCTTGCGGTGAACAGATGGGAAAAGAAGATGATGAACAAACCAAGAAAGATGAACTCGTAAAAAGTCGGCGACAAAGCCCGGATGGCTAAGTAACAAAATTCGATATACAAGGCGTAGTGTATTTTTGCGAGCGAGGCAATACATGTGGTATGCCGAACGAACAAAAATGCGCTACAACGCAGTAGATCGGATTTTTTACGACGCCATCAAGAAAAGATCATGGAGATTCTTTCATAGTTATCGGATCAACTTTTATCTTGGCAAAACTCAGAAGGGCGGTGGTGCCCTCCTCCAGGGAGGAACGGAGGTGAAAATCACCGTAAAAACTGCGGGCGATCATCTTGGCCAGATACAAGCCGAGCCCCATGCCTTTTCCAGGCTCTTTGCTGGTATAAAACGGCTCGGTTGCCCGCTGCAACGCCTCTTTATCCATGCCGGCGCCTTTATCGCAAACTTCAAAATATAGATATCCATCATCCTGGCGGCAGGTGAGAACAATGCTATTGGCGGCAGGTGGAGAGGCATCGATGGCATTCTTCAATAAACTCCGCAAGGTCCTGCGGAAAATCCGGAGCGGCATGGTTATTGACAGGCCGCAAACTGAATTAACGAATTGAATATCGCAGGCATGTTCAAGATTCAACGATGTGACAATTTCAGTTATCATCCCGCTAAGATTGAATGTTGTATCCGGTTCACCCAGATGTTCTCCGGCCTCGGCTGACATCTGGAATAAAATTTCCTTACATCGATTAATCTGCTCGCGGATAAGCCGGGTGTCTTCAACAATATCCTGATCTCCACCATGTTTCTTGAAATGATGCAGCATTTCTTCTGAAGCGATGGCAATTGTTGACAAAGGGGTAGATAATTCATGCGCTGCCCCGGCGGCAAAAGCGGCAAGAAGAGTAAGTTTTTCATTCTGCCGCCGCTCCTCTTCCAATCGTCCGATAATTTGTTGTTGCATTTTAAGCGCCTTCCTGGCCCTGATAACAATAAGTCCAACCAGAACAGTGGCCACGGAAAAAACCATTAAAGTTAGATAGTGGTAAGGGGCAAAATGGCGCGTAATCATTTTAGTGAAGTATATTACTGAACAGGGTTACACTGCTAAGGCTTAACCAGATGGAAAATGGCATTATCACTCCAGAAAATCCGGCCGGCCTCCTTCCTTCTGGGTCAGGAAAATCCGCTCAAGATTTTACGGTTTTTTGTGGAGAACTGCACAAAGTGTTCCAGGCAGTAGTTGAGGAGGTGTTTATTTAGCGGTGGGGAAGAAAACGCTGGGTTGCAGACGGAATTTTGCTGGGAAATCCTTTGTTATCAATGCTGACGATTTGCTCATTCCATGGGCGGCAGACGGTTTTGGCCGCCTGATATCAGGTTGCGCCGCCGCCGCGGGATTTGATGGCCGCGGCGCTTTGGCCCCATCCGGCAACAAAGTTGCCGGATGGGGTTATCTGGTTACCATGCTTTTTTTAGCAGCGGAAGACCTGCTCCTGCCCAGCAATAGTTCTCGTCTTGGCCCGGCAAGTGATGTATGCCGCGCATGAAAACGGTTAAAAAGCAGCCGTTAGCGCGGTAAAAAAGGATATTCCAGGTCTTTCAATATCCGGGGCCTGATGGGCGAGGGCATCGTAAATGGTGTATTTCTCATCCAAAAGATTGTGAATTGAAAAGGAGAGATCCACGCTGCCCTGGAAAATATTCTCCAGCACATTTTTTACAATAATATTGGTGTTGACCAGGGTGTAGGCCTCGACCTGGTCAGGGTCGCTTGATGGATGGGGAGGGCGGTCGCTGACAGGACGCGATCTTTGCGAAGAATGAAATACATCCAGAACCCAGAAAACCTTGCCGTGGAAAAAATCCCATTTCCAGCCGCCGTGGATTTTGTGCTCCGGCACAAGAGGATTGCGGCGGTCCAGGCTCAGATCTTGCGAATGAATATAGGCATAGGTCAGGTGCAGCAACAAATTTTCATTCAGCGGATAACCAAGCTCCAATTCGGAGCCGTTATTTTCAATGGTGCCGATGTTTTCGTAAAAACTATGCACCATTGGCGTTCCTTCCGACCCCGCAGAAGTTCGTTCCGGCCCTAAGCGTATCAGGTCGGTTAACCGGCTATGAAACAAGGACGCATCGACCTTCAGGTCACTCAGCAGAATTGTTCCGAAATTAATCTCATAGGTGTCTATGTTTTCAGCACCCAGTTCCGGGGCACCATGCAGAGCCCGCCAATCCTTCAGGTCATCAGAAGCAATGGTGCCAAGGGTTGGCGCTTGATAGGCCGATCCGTACAGTAGCTTGAGAAACGTAGCATCGGAGAGGTTCCACACGATTCCGATTCGCGGGTTGAGACTCTCGCCGAAATCGCTGAAATCGTCATGGCGAAGGCCAAGAGTAAGATGAACGTTGTCAAGTATCGGGTAAACATACTCTGCAAACAGGCCGTACAACTCACGGGACGCCGGGTTCAATAATGCGGAAACATCGCGAAGGGCATAGGGATTGTCGCTCCAGGGTAACCCGCTTACCATATCCAGCTGTGAATACGCCTCATAGTCTCCATATTTATGCCTTTGATAATTGAATCCGACTAGCACCTTGTGCTTCTCGAAGAAATTCGTATCATAGCGCAACTCAGCGCCTGATATTTCCGAGGTGCTGTTTTCGATGTATCGCCCGCCATCGGGAAAATAGAGTTCAGGGATACCGAAAACTTCTCTTAAGTCAAAGCCTTCCGGGTAAAGCCGCATTTGGGTTTCCTGGCGAACTTCACTATACCAAGCCTTGGCATGCACCCTTCCGAGAAGAATTTCATCACGGACCGTACCTATCTCGAAACGATTGCCGGAATTGCTGTATGTCGGCGGATTAATGGACATATATTCATTAACTTTATAAAGTTCTTCCCAGGTGTCATGCCAGCGCCACCACAGATACGTATCACTGTAGTTCAAGCGGGCATCGAAAACTTGCATTTTTTCTCCCTCGCGGCGGGTCAAAGGGGTTTTGGCGGTGTGCAACCCGAAGACGGGATCCCAATATCCGCGCGCTGCATCAAGCGGGAAGTATGTTTCCGGTCCCTTGGTTTCATATTGATCAAAGAGAAATTTTACACCAACATCGCCGGTAAGCATCTTTCCGGCAACAGCGGATGCTTTGTCCGCATCATATGATCCCCCGCCAGCTTCTACCTTGATTCCATCCAATTCCTCCGGGGATTTTGTAATGATATTGACGGTGCCGGTAAAGGCGCTGTTTCCAAACAAGGCGGATCCGGGTCCGCGAATGATTTCTATTTGCTTGATTCCGGCAAGGCCTATTTCGATTGGCCCAATGTAGTCAATCAAGTGTCCGTCAATCATCCAGAGGATCCGGTCAAATCCACCGCCTGCGCGAAGATCATATTCGGTGGTCATGAAACGGCCGTATCTGGTTATGTCCATGCCGGTGACATAGTAGAGAAGTTCGGCCAGGGTCCGCGCCCCCAACTGTTTTATTTCCTCCGCCGAAATGACGGTCATCACCGAAGGGGCCTCATTGATTGATTGCTCAAACATGGTTGATGTGGTGACGGTAGGCACATCCTCAAAAAGCAGGGACTCCAACCCCTCTGGAGCGGCAAGAAGCGTCCGCGGTCCGGACGCAAAAGGGACGCAGAAAAATAAAAGGGATATGATAAAGGTTTTTCGCAACAGTCACTCCTTAAACTGGAACATGGGAAAAACGGTCTACCCTAATAACTAAATACTGCAATAAATGAGCCGGGGGGGATTTTGCTGGGCCATTTGCTATTTGTCTTTTTATTTCAGCAGGTTATTCCCATAGCCATAATCAGGAAATGGCTTTCGCCCAGTCATTGGAACATCTCTAGAATGGTTCATTTGCCCCATTTTTGGGGCAAATGAACCATTTTTTCTAGGGATAGGTAAGCGTCCGGTAAGAGATCAATGCACAGGAAAGCGCGTGAAGCTTTTGGTTTCAGAGATTCGTAAGCCGTTTTTCCCCGCCGCCGGGAGATGCTATCAGTGTCCGAAATGTATTCTCGCTATCAACTTTGTTACCACCCAGGTTGGCATGAAGTTGCCGCGAATGAAATTTTATGAAATGATTAAATCATATTCCCGGAGTAAACAACAGAGACACATGAACAACCGGACAAAGCCGGCGGCGGAAAAACAAGCGGAGTCCTATCCCCGGCTTAACCTGAATAATTCCGGCAATCGCGATCCAAGCCGCTGGCCTGCGAGTCAATAAAACACAACAAATTGAAATACCACGGAAATCCGGCATGTTCCGGCGGGACGGCGCCAAGCATTCAATGGAATAGGCATGTTTTATGCACATAAGAGAAGGTCATGAATGAGATCAATGAGCTGATTAAAAAATTTACCAACACGAATGCGGACCCATCGGTTGAGGGGAAAAAGCCGGTCATCTTGATCATTGATGAAGACGCATCAATGAAAAGCAGTTTTCAAAGGACCTTTGATCACAAGTATCATGTTATTACAGCTAGAAATGAGGCGGAAGGAGTTAGTCTCCTCACCCCGGAGACCCAGTGCGTCATTTTAGAGATCAAAAAAAATGAAATGCCGGGATGGGCGATTTTCCCGGAATTGCAAGAAAAGTGTGCCGATGTGCCAATCATCTTTTATGCTTGTTCTCAACTTGAGGATGAGCGGATTCAAGACATCATCAAGAAATATAGTCCTCAAGGGTATGCGCGGAAGGGAAGGGATTTTACCTGCCTGAATTCTCTCATCGAAAGTTCGATAACCAATTATAAACTCTCCCAGGCTGTCACAGAGATCCGGCAAAGTCTGACAGCGGATCTTGAGAAAACGAAAGCTGAAAATTTTCTCCTCAGACGGGAGCGTGAACACCGATACCGTTTTGATCAGCTCAAGGGCAACTGTGAGGCATTTCAACGGACGTTGCAGCTTTGTAAAAGGGCCAGCAACTCAGATATAACCGTTCTGCTGG
Organism: Deltaproteobacteria bacterium; assembly: GCA_016219175.1. GTDB lineage: Bacteria > Desulfobacterota > Desulfobulbia > Desulfobulbales > SURF-16 > SURF-16. Next base: position 89,151 of record JACRCD010000086.1, read on the forward strand.
AGGGTGAAACAGGCACGGGGAAAGAAATCGTCGCCCGGATGATCCACATGAACAGCACCAGAAGGGAAAAAATTTTCGTGGCGCAAAATTGTGCGGCAATCCCGGACGAACTGCTGGCCAGTGAGTTGTTTGGCTACAAAAAAGGGGCCTTTACCGGGGCCTATAAAGATAATAAAGGACTTTTCGAGATTGCCGACGGCGGCACCCTTCTCCTCGATGAAGTAGGGGATATGTCGGCCACCATGCAGGTCAATCTGTTAAGAGCCCTTCAGGAAGGGGAATTCAAGCCTCTCGGCGGAAATGAGTATAAGCCATTCGACGTGCGAATCATTTCCGCGACCAATAAGGATCTTAAACATCAAGTTAAAATCGGACTGTTCAGGGAAGATCTATTCTTTCGGTTAAGCGCCTTTCCAATCCTTTTGCCCCCCCTGAGGGAGCGCAAGGACGATATCCCTCTTCTCATCCGGCACATTATGGCTAAATCCGCAAAAAAATTTCAAAATACCATCGGCAAAATCAATCCCAAAGCGATGCTGCTTCTCATGGAGTATTCATTTCCCGGCAATGTGAGGGAACTGGAAAATATCATTGAGCGGGCCATGGCCATGGCCGATGATGGCGATCGGATAGAACCCCATCATCTTCCGCGGGATATTCGACATATTGATGTTCTGGACGGCCTTCTGCCGGAGCAATCCGGCACATTGAAAGAAATGGTTACGGCCCTGGAAAAAACCATCCTTCTCACGACATTGAAAAAAAAGAACTGGATAAAAGCACAGGCAGCGCAGGAGCTGGGTCTCAGCCGACTTGGTTTGAGGAAGAAAATGCAACGTTACAACATCACACCTGGGTGAAAAATGAAGCAAGACAGGGAAAGCAGGACGACCCATGTATCCGGCAAATACAACACATCTCATTTTGAGGTCTGAAATTCACAAAAACAAATTCATTATCAATTAAAATAACCCGGTTGGATTTCATGCGCCTACTTAGTGCCGAATGAATCCTCTTATTTGGATAAGCAAATTCTGTTCATGAATAAATTTATTATAGGCATATCCATTATAGGCGTCATCATCTGGGGATGTATCGCCCGTTGTTTTGCCGCTGATCCGCTGGAAATCGCCATAATAAAAAGTAATGACATCACGTCATACGAGGAAGTCCTGAATGGGTTCAAGGAAGAAATAGCCAAACAAGGATTTTCCGTCACTTATCGAGAGTTTGAAAAAAAATCGACCCTCGTCCAGCAGATAAAGGAAGAAAACCCGAACCTGATCCTCGCCCTTGGCACAGATGCCTTAACGCAGGTATCTCAAAACCTGACGGATATTCCAATCGTTTTCTCAGCGCTTCTTTCCCCGCCGGAACCCCTCATCAACAAAGCGAACGTCACCGGTTCCCTGCTTGACATCCCTGTAAAACAGCAACTCGAAAAACTGCTGGCCACCGCGCCCGATGTAAAAGTTATCGGCGTCATATACCACCCTGAAACGACAGAAAAAAAAGTACAAGAGGCGAGGCGGGCCGCCGAAGAAATGGGCCTGGTGCTGGAATCTTTTCCCATTCAAACGATCAGGGAGATTCCCATGATCAAGGAGATGGAGATTGATGCGTTGCTGGTGCTTCCCGATCCGATGGTGTGCTCGCCCAGCATTATCAAGCACCTCCTGCTGAAGAGTTTTCGTTCCAGAATTCCGGTGATGGGAATTTCTCCGGCCTATGTCAAAGCGGGCGCCCTGTTAGCCTTGGCCTGCGACTACCAGGATATTGGCCGCCAGTCAGGGGAAATCGCGGCCAGGATTTTTTCCGGTACGCCGCCGGCCGAAGTTCCTGTCAGCCGGCCACGCGCTTCGAGATTATTCCTCAATCTCTCAATTGCAAAACAGATCCGGCTCAGCATCCCCGAAATAATCCGGGCCGAGGCATATCAGGTGTTTGGACAATGAATCTGAGTATCGCTGCCAAACTGAATATAATGATCTCCATCCTTATGGTTGCTCTTGGTTTATCAACAGGATGGTTTGTCGCCGAGCATGAGTCCACCGCTATCAAAGAAGAGATGCGAGCCCGGGGGCAGGCGATTGCCCAGCATCTGGCTGTGTATTGCGAGTTCGGAATCCTGGCGGACGATCGGGAGGGACTTAGCAAAATTCTGGATGGCGTCATCAAACAGAAAGACATTATCTCCGCCTCCGTCTCTGACAAAAAAGGCCAGCTCATTGCCCGGTCCCTGGCCGGCCAGCATGATCCGGTCTGGGAATTTACCGTGCCGGTTATTACCCATGGTCAATTAGGCGGGATCGAGGAATTTGAACTTCTTTCGCAGATACAGGATGAGCAGTCAAGCTCTGAGACCTTGATCGGCTATGTGAAGCTTGGCATGTCCCCGACGGAACTTGATCTCAAAGTGGCCCAGGTGAAAAAAATCATCCTGAGCGTTGTTGTCTTGCTCATGGTCAGTGCTATGATTTTTGCATTTTTGGGGGTCAAATATTTCATAAATCATCCCTTGCGCCAACTTATTTCAGGTATCAACGAAATTGGCAGCGGGGATCTTTCATCCCGTATCCGGATTAAAAATCGAGACGAAATAGGCAAGGTTGGCGATGCCTTTAACGCCATGGCCGAAACATTGTCCACCACGGTGATTTCCAAATCCTTTTTAGATAATATTATTCAATCGATGATGGAAACCCTCATCGTTTTGGATAATGAGGGAAAAATCAAGCTGGTCAACCCGGCGGTTTCCTTATTGCTTGGCTACACAAAGGAAGAACTGGTCGGCAGACCGATCTTCACAATTTTGGAGTCTACCTCGCTTCACCCGGAACAGGCAAACCCTCTCAAGGAACTTCTGGCTGAAAACGTTGAAAAGATTTACCTCAAAAAATCAGGCGGCCGGGTCCCGGTCATTTTTTCAGGCGCGCTGATTACCAAAAGCGCCAAGGGTCCGCCTGATATGGTCTGTGTGGCCAGGGATCTCACGGAACAGAAACAGGCCCAACATGATCTCGCCGTGTATAATAAAAAACTGGAGCTGAGCAACCGGGAATTAGACAAATTCGCCTACGTTGTTTCACATGATCTGAAGGCCCCGCTTCGGGCCATCGCCAATCTGTCTCAGTGGATCGAAGAGGATCTGGGAAATTCAATCCCTGATAACATACGCAGTCACCTGGCAATGCTGCGCGGCCGGGTCCAGCGGATGGAATCGCTTATCCTGGGCATACTGGAGTATGCCCGGGTTGGCCGGATAGGGGCGAAAAAAGAACCGGTAGACGTTCAGGAACTTATTGCCGACATTATCGATTCCATGCCTGTGCCGGAAGGATTTCTCATAGAAATCAGCCCCGGCATGCCAACTCTGGTGACCTCGCGAACTCAAATGACCCAAGTTTTTGCCAATCTCATTGATAATGCGGTAAAATATTGCAAGCGAGAAGATGGCCGCGTTGCAATCACTGCTCATGACCAGGGGGATTTCTTTGAATTTGCGGTGATCGATAACGGGCCGGGAATCGCCCCGCAATATCATGAAAAGATATTTGAAATCTTTCAAACCCTGGTCCCGCGGGATGAATTTGAAAGCACCGGCGTTGGGCTTACGGTGGTTAAAAAGATACTGACGGAACAAAATTGTGGCATAAAGGTGGAATCGGACGGCAGCCAAGGGGCGGCCTTTCGATTTACCTGGCCTAAATTTTACACGAAGGAAATAGGATAGGAAGTGCATTATGCGAGATAAATTAAAAATATTGCTCATTGATGATGATCCGTTTGACCGAATAGCGGTGCATCGTCATTTCAAGGCAGCACAAATACCGGCGGATATTGAAGATACGGATAGTGCGCTTGATGCACTTGAGGCCATCCGGCTCAACACCTTTGACTGTGTATTTATCGATTACCTGCTGCCCGACTCGGACGGTTTATCATTGTTGAAGAATATCCGCACCGCCGGGATTTTAACGCCGATAATCGTGCTGACCGGCTACGGGGATGAACGCCTCGCCGTGGATATGATACAGGCCGGGGCTACGGACTATCTTGCCAAGGCGCAACTTTCGGGGCAGACCTTGTCGCATTGCCTGCAGCGGGCCATGCGTCTGCACAATGCCGAAATGAAACGGCGCCAGGCAGAGGATGAATTAATCAGGTTAAATAAACTGGTCATTGATATACTTGAAAGCATCAGTGATGCCTTTTTCGCGATTGATACTCACTGGCATTTTACCTATATCAACAAACAGGCTGAAGCCCTTTTCCGGGGAAAAAGAGAAAAAATGATCGGCCGGAACGTTTGGGAGCAATTGTCGGAAATTCCTGCATTATTTCGAGATGTCATAACGAAAAGCATGGAAAAGCGGCTGGCGCTGAGGGTTGAAGGGCACTACCCCTCCCTCAATAACTGGCTGGAGCTGCGAGCCTATCCTGGATATGACGGAATTTCCGTTTATTTTCAAGATATTACCGAGAGAAAGAAAACCGAGGCGCAATTGAACTTTATGGCTAACCATGACCATTTGACCGATCTTCCGAACCGCAATCTGCTCATGGATCGCTTGGCCCAATCCGTAAGTCGCGTTCATTGGCATGACCGGTTGCTGGCTGTCCTGTTCTGTGATCTGGATGGCTTTAAAAAAGTCAACGATGAGCTGGGCCATTCGGTTGGCGATTCCCTGTTAAAGTTAATAGCTGAACGGTACCTCGCCTGCCTCAGACCGGGTGACACTGTGGCCCGCCTGGGCGGAGATGAGTTTATTGTCGTATTGAATGATGTTGCCGAGGTGGAAGATGTTATTGAAATGGCTAATAAAATCGTAAAAACCATATCAATGCCGGTAACTCTGGGCAATCAGGTATTTTCCGTGACAGTCAGTATCGGCATCAGTATTTTCCCAACAGATGCGGAAGATCCCGAGACGCTGCTCCGTTTTGCGGATATCGCCATGTATGAAGCCAAACAAAGGGGAAAGAACCAGTGCAGCTGTTATTTCAACCTCGCCGCCCCTTAATGCAACTTGCAACGGTTATGATTTGCCGCGAGCTTTTTAAAATGAGACCGGGGCCTGAGGTTATTCCAATTCCTGTTTGGCTTGCACGGTCGCCTTGAAGCCCGCCACCAGATCCAGCAGTTCGGAGGTTATGGTGGACTGCCGTTGTATCCGGTAGACTCCTTTCAGTTCCTCAATATGTTCCTCGATGTTTTTTTCCGCATTCTGCAGGGAGCGCAGGCGGCTGGCCTGCTCGCTGGCCAGCGACTCCGCCTGGGCCCTGAACAGGGTGGCAAAGAGATGCTGGCGGATCAGCCCGGAAAAAAGGGTTTCAGGGGGGATGCGGAAGGAGGGCAGGGATCTGCCCTCCCATTTTTTTCTGCCGAGTTGCCGCAGGTGGTCGTTGTCGATGGGCAGCAGGACTTGATGCTGGGGTTGGGCCGCGTTCAGTTTGTCGAATTTATTGAAGAAGATATCGACCTGGAAAATTTTCTGCTCCCGCAGCCAGCGTTCCACGCTGAGCAGGATCTGATAGACATTGGCGTTAATGCCGCTGACCGAGCCCGGCACCCAGAATCGTTCGTCCGTCCTGAAGCCGCCGCTCTCAAGCCGGGAAGCGATCCGCGCCCCGATAACCAGTAATCCGAGAGAGGAAAAATCAGTCACCGGCATATCGGCCACGCTCTGCTTGACAAAGTCGGCGAGCCGTTCGTTGAACCTGCCGCAGAGCCCCTGGTCCGAGCCGAAGACGATCAGCCCTCTGGGCAGCTGTCCCGTGGTCTGGACGGGACGGGGCAGGGCGGTTTCCTTCAGGGCGGTCCGCAGGCCGAGTTCGATAACCTCCACAAAGGTGGAAAGCGAGGCAAGGGCCTGTTCATACTGGCGGATGTTGACCGCCGCCAGGGTTTTCATGCTTTTGACGATGCCCTGCAGCTTGGTGGTGGCGGTAATCCGTCTATCCAGATCCTGGAGGGTATCCATTATGGGCCGCCCTTTGCAAAAAGGCGGGCCAGGGCGGTTTCGCACAGGTCCAGCAGGGTTTCTCGATCATGGGCGTCAAGCTTGCCGCCCCGGTGTATCTTTGCGCAGATATGGGGGAGGTCCCGGAGCACAGCCTCTTTTATCACCATTTCGGCCTCCTTTATTTTCTTCACCTCGATGCGGTCAAGCAGCCCCGCGGTCAGGGCCAGCATGACCGCGACCTGCTCGTATTCCTTTAAGGAGGAATACCTGTCCTGCCGCAGTGCCTCCCTGACCCTTTTGCCCCGCTCGATGGCTTTCTGGGTGTTGTCGTCCAGCCGGGTGGCGAAACGGGCAAAGGTCTCCAGTTCTTCAAACTGGGCATAGGAAAGGCGAAGCTGGCCGACGAGGTCCCGGTAGGCTTCTTTCTGCGCCTTGCCGCCCACCCTGGAAACCGATTTGCCCACATCCACCGCCGGCAGCATGCCCTTGGCAAAGAGTTCCGGGGAAAGATAGATCTGGCCGTCCGTGATGGAAATAATGTTGGTCGGGATGTAGGCCGAGAGGTTTTGCGCCTCTGTTTCAACGATGGGCAGGGCGGTCATGCTGCCGCCGCCCAGGTCGAGGCGCAGATGGGTCGATCTTTCCAGCAGGCGCGAATGGATATAGAAGATGTCGCCGGGATAGGCCTCCCGGCCGGGGGAGCGCTCCAGCAGCAGGGATATCTCGCGGTAAGCGCGGGCATGCCGGGTCAGATCGTCATAGACGATCAGGACATCCCGGCCCTGGCGCATAAAATATTCGCCGATGGAGGTCGCGGCGTAGGGGGTGATATACTGCAGACCAGGGGCGTCCTGGCCGCCGGCCACCACAACCACGGTGTAGGGCATGGCCCCGTGCTCCCGCAGTTCGTGCAGGACCTTGGCCACGGCGGATTCACGCTGGCCGATGGCGGCATAGATGCAGATGACGTTTTTGTCCCGCTGGTTGACGATGGCATCAAGGGCGATGGAGGTCTTGCCGGTCTGGCGGTCGCCGAGGATCAGTTCCCTTTGCCCCTGGCCGATGGGGATAAGGGCGTCGATCACCTTGATGCCGGTGGCCAGGGGGGCGGCCACCGGCAGCCGCTCCATGATGGCCGGCGCCGGATTTTCCAGGGGGCTGCGCGGCTGGTCCGGGATGCTGCCCCTTTCGTCAAGGGGCTTGCCGGTGGCGTCAATCACCCGGCCGAGCAGGGCTTCGCCCACAACGATATCGGCCACCCGGCCCAAACGCTTTACCTCATGGCCGGCTTTAAGGCTGTAGCCGGAGCCGAGCAGAATAATACCGGCCTTGCCGGGCTCAAGGCCGGCCACGATGCCAAGGGTGCCGTCCTCCGCCCTCACCAGTTCCTCGGAGGTGACCCCGGCCAGACCGCTGGCCATGGCAACCGGTCCGGTAACGGCAATGATCCTGCCCACATCCTCCGCGGTCAGGGAGAATTCGTGGGACGCCAGGGCGCTCGCAAAGGCGTTTCTGGTTTTAGCCAGTGATGTTTTCAGCATATGGGCATGATCAGCTTAGGGGCCGTTATAAAATAACCATTACAGATTTGATATTGCATATACGGCCCCTTATGCCGTTGCCACGCATGGCGTGTTACAGTAATTTATTGACAACGGCTTAATGGAATGTTTCCCTCTCCAGCGAGGCAGCCAGATTTTTTTCAAACCGTTCCAGATAGGCCCCGACATCCCATTGGATTATTTTGCCGGCCACCTCGATCTTCAGGCCGGCAAGCAGCGAGGCATCGAGCAAAAATTCCCCACGCAGAGCCGTTCCCCAGAGCGATTCCAGAAATTTTTCCAATTGGAACCTGGCCGCGGGCGAGAGGTCAAAGGCGCTGGTCACCACCACAGCCTCGCCTGTTTCGGTAATATACCGGCCGATGCGGCTGTTTTCATCCTGGGAAAGAGTGGTGAGCTCGGATAGAAAAACAGAGAGAATCCTTTTTTCCAGATCTTCCCCGGCCAGATCGCGCAGGGCGCGGGTGGCCAGCTGCTGAAAACATTTGGCCACGGCCAGGCTGGTCTCTTTCAGGAAAGATTCCTTCTCTTTGTCAAGGGAGGAGAGCCATTGAGTCCTGGAGGAGGCAATCTCCCGGCGGGCGGCAAGCAGCAGCTCGTCGCGGAATTTATCCGCTTCCTCCTTGGCCCGTTTGATTTCAGCGGGGAAGGAGTTCTTGAGCTGCTCCTGCAGGGCGAGCAGCTTTTCCTTCTCCGCCTCCGCTGCCGCGCTTTTTTGTGCCGCCTCGCTCAGGCGGGCGGCGATTTTCTGCTCCCGCTTCGCCATGGCATTGAGCACGGGCCGGTAGAGGAATTTGTTGAGCAGCCAGACCAGCAGGAGGAAATTGATGATCTGGGCGCCCAGGGTAAAGAGGTCGATGCCCATCCCTTAACCTTGATGGCGTCGCAAAAAGCCCGATCTACCGCGTTGTACCCCGCAAGGGGGTATAAACTCTTGGATCGCGAAATGCTCGGCGTACCATATGTACGCCTCCGCTTTCGCGACACCACCGCGCCTTGTATATCGAACTTTTGTGCTTAGCCATCCAGATACTTTTTGCGAGTTCATCAATCTTAACCTGCCGCATGTTTGACGGCGTAATCCCAGAAGGGATTGGCAAAGATGAGTATAATGGCAATGACAAAGGAGTAGATGCCGGTGGATTCGATCATGGCCATGGAGACAAAAAGGGTGCGGGTGATTGCCCCGGATTCATCCGGTTGCTGCGCAATGGAGCGCAGGGCCGCCGCTGCCGCCAGCCCTTCGCCGATAGCCGGACCGATGGCCCCCAGCCCCATGCAGAGGCCCGCGGCCAGGGCCGACATCATGCCGATAAACTGTATTGATTCCATGTTTCCCCCTTTTCCCGGTTATTTCAATTCGCTCAACCAGCCCTGGGCAAAGGTTCGCGCCGCATTGACACTTTCCCGCCCGGCCCTGTAATACAACTTCCATTGGCTGTCTTTATTCTCGTATGCCTGGTCGGCGAACTTGACCTTGCCATCTTTACCCGTGCTGGTTTTTGCGTCAAAATTGATATCCGCGCTTTTTTCCAGGAAGGCGGTGATCCATTTTCTAATGAGCGGCTTCGGGTCGCCAACCGGGTATTCCTTTTCCCACTCGCTGAGTTTTTGGTTATAATCAGTCAGCTGCATCTGGTTGGATTGTTTTAGGTATTCATCCATCTGGGGGGTGTACATGGTTTTGTTCGGGTCATCGATATCCTTGAGCTGCTGATTGAGCCCTTTGATTACTTCAGCAAACATAGCCTGCTGATCCTTGGCCATCTGGGATTTTGATTTTTCCATTTCCGCAATGCTCTTTTTCAAGGTGGCGCGGGTCTCTTCTTTCAGTTGAGCGGAATATTTCGGCTCGGCCGGCGGCGCAGGCTTTCTTTCTTCCCTGAGTTGATGGTATTTCTCGACAAACTCCTTTGAGGCAACATACTCTTTCACGTTTTTGCCGATTGATTCGATCATGGCGGCCCGGTCGCCTGCCGCGAGATCTTTTAAGGATTTGACGTTGGGGATGGCATAGGACGGGCCGCTTACCGCATAAAAGATATTTGATTTCGCCGTTGCTTCGTCTGTCTTGAACTGCAGCAGCAGGCCTTTTAATTTATCATCGGCGGTGTGTCCGGCGGTAAGGCCAAGAACCAGCAGGAAGAGCGGCAGAAGAAAAAGTATTTTTTTCATGAAGAAACCCCGGGTTAAAGTTTTGGCGGCGCGGCAGGCGGGAGTCTTGGGCGGGTAAAGTAACCGCCCTCCAATAACAAAGGGATATCACGATTGAATTTGAGTGTCAATTCAGAGTTGCTTGCCTGTCCCTTGACGCTCACCGGGCATTCCAGAAATACAGGTTCCCCTGATGGGTGTTGCCGGCAATGGCAATTTTCTCGGCAACCATTATAAAGCCGTCGAAAAGATCCCAGTGGCCACCCGACATCGGCTGGTAGAGCCAGGGAATGACGGAAAACTTCTTGTCCCCCTCGGTCTGGTAGCAGTTTGCCAGGTAGATCACCCCTTTGCGGCCCTGGACCTGCCGCCAGACAGAGTCAGACCGCCCTTGCACATCAGGCTGCCCGAAGGCGCGTTGCACCCGCTGGAACAGTTCGGTGGCGCGAATAAAGAAAAGCCCGCTGTACGTCCCGCCAGCTTTTCCGCCCATGCGGGGACCTGTGAGCGAAGGGCCGTGCTTGACCGGACCCGCGGCTGCAAACTTTGCCTTGTCGCTTGGCAGGTCCGCGATCGAGGTATCGCCGGGTGAAGGGGAGATCTGCAGGGTGTAGGCCATGCAGATCGCGCAGCGATTAATGTTTGCTCCCACGGCCTTCTCGGCCCAGGGACGGACAGTTGCATAGCGGGTCGTGAGATTGTCATAACGGAACGGGAGTGACATGGTCTTGTTCCTTTTGGTTAGTGCGGTTTTATTAACGAGATACTATGCTTAATGCCTGCAGCAGATGAGTGGCGTCGTGGCTGCTCGTTTTTTCTTCTTCGATAACCAGCTTGAAAAAATCACATTTTGTGCAATTTTCCATTTTTGCCGCGTGGCTGCCTTGTACTCTCCCCCCGCAAAATGTTCCGGCAATAATCCAACAGGTTCTGCCGGCGTTGTCGCCGCGATGGATGCCGTCCATGCTTTTTTCCGTTGAGGCCGGACATACCCCGAGTTCTTTCGCGTTTATTCCACCGGGTTCGCGTCCACAGCCTTTATATTGCCAACAATTGATCGGTTTTTTACACATGTTTTTTTTCTCCTTTGTGATTTTTTCAAACAACTCAAGTTATTAGTCTGGTCTGGCCACGATTTTATTTTATTAGAGGGAATGCGCTAGGCCCGCGTAACTTCGAGATGAAGTATATCATCTTCATGCCGGGATGAAACCCAAAAAGATGCCGGCGCCGATAAGAAAGAAAAGCAAGGGGAGAAGGCGGCTCAGGAAAAATTGATCAGACATGCTGTTTGCCTTTTATGGGCAATTCAACGATGAACACCGTGCCGGGTCCATAATGCCCGGACCTTGGGAAATCCCCGGGCAGGTATTCCGCCGGGGCAGGGCTGAGGGCGGAGAGTTTGCCGCCATGCTCCCTGATGATCCCGAAGGAGACGGAAAGCCCCAACCCTGTTCCCTTGCCCACCTGCTTGGTGGTGAAGAACGGATCAAAAATTTTGCCCAGATGCTCCTTTTCCACACCCATGCCGGTGTCGGCAATGCTGACTTCGATCACTTGCCCGTGGACGTTGTATCTGGATTGAACGTATATCACCCCGTCCTGGCCAATGGCATCGGCGGCGTTATTGAGCAGGTTCAGCCAAACCTGCTTGAGCCGTTCCTTGTCGCCGGTCAGAGGTGGAATGGTTGCATTGGGGGCATGGATGATTTTGATGTGGTTCAGGAAAAAACCATGGGCCACCAGTTCTATAATTTCTCGCATGGACTCATTGACATCCACCGCCTCCCGCACGGAGTGAGAATGTCTGGAAAAACCCAGGAGGTCAGCGACGATCTTGCGGCAGATTTTGGTGTGCTTTTCAATGATTTTCAGATTGCCCAGGAGCTCTTCATCCTTGATGTCGTCCATCAGAAGCTGGCTGTAACCAAGGATAATACCCAGGGGCGTATTGATTTCATGGGCCACTCCCCCGGCCAGTCGGCCCAGGTCTTCCATTTTCTGCGACTGGATGAGCTGTTCCTGGAATTTTTTGAGCATGGAGATGTCCCTGGCGGTCAAAAGCAGGCCCACAATGTTGTCATCCTGGTCATAGACCGGAACCTTGACCACATGAAACCATTTTTGCCCATCGGGCCGCTTGAAGGTGATTTCCTTGTCAAGGGGGCGGCGCGTGAGGAGGATCTGCTTGTTTTCATGGAAATTCAGATCAGCCTGTTGCGCGGGAAAGATATCAAAATCGGTCTTGCCGACCACGTCCTCTTCCTTGAGGTTGAAATATTCGCGGAAAGCCTTGCCCGCGAACTGATAGGTCAGATCCTTGTCCTGCAGGGTAATGAAATCCGGCGTCACATTCATGATGGTCTTGAGCAACCCCTGTTGCTTGGCAATGGTTTTCTCCCGCTCGGTCAGTTCTTCAATATGGTTTTTAATCGTAATGGCCATGACATCAAAGGCCTCGGCCAGGTCCTGGAGTTCATCGCCGAAATTGTACTTAAAAACAGGACATTGTTGACAATTCACCATTTTGAGCGGATATTCCTTGCCGCGGCAGTTGGGACATCGTGTGCCAACCAGATACCAGCAGCGCCGCCGGGCATCGCCGTAGGCCGGGCATTCTTCCTTGCCGCACTTCATGATTTCCCAGCAGTTTTTTCCCAGGGAAAAGCCGGCTTGCACATTGAGATTGCCTTTGACGATTTCTTCCGCTGACCCTCTCAGCCGGTTGAGGCGGAAGGTGACGGTGCGGGAAAACCAGAGGGCCAGGGCAATACCCAGGCTCACCACCCCCAAAGTGCTGATGAGACTGATCAAACGTTGATGGTGTATCTGGGCGTCCATATCGCTGCGGGACAGCCCGAGCCTGAGCACGCCCAGGTTTTTTTCCTCCAGCACAACCTTGACTTTGAAGTCGTAAACAAGCCCGCGTTCGGTTGCCAGCAGCAACGGCTGCGCCTTCAGACTGTCGGGATTGACCTGGAGGAGACCGGTGGGGAAACCTCCGGAAAAGGTATGGGACAGGACGTTGCCGCTGGTATCGGTCAGGAAGATATAGATGACGTCGTTGTACTGACTGTGGACATTGTCGATGAGGTTTTTCATCTGCAGAAAATCCATGGCCAGCAGGGGTTCGGCCAGGCGAAAGGCCAGACTGGAGGTCAGGGCCAAGCCTCTTTTTCTCCCTTCCTCGAGAAGAGCTCGCGAGGACATGCCGGAGAGGATAAGCCCGATGCTCAGGCCGCAGAAGACCAGCATCAAGGTCACGCCCACGGTGATCTTGGTCCTGAACCGCATTCTATGGAGAAATTTCAGCAGATATTTAGTCAAGATCCAGCCCCACCTTTTTGCTCAGGTCGCGAATGGGGTCAAAGTCCCGATCCTCGGAGGGTACAAAGCCGATAAATTTTGCCGCCTCAAGAATAGCCCGGTGGTGGGGGTTCTTTTCATAATCAAGTTTGAGCATGGCGTCCCTGATCCTGTCCGCCGCATCCTGGGGCAATCCTGGGCTGTAGGCGTAGACCCAGCCCGGATACCACCTGGAGCTGGCAACCACCTTGATCTGATTGATATCGATTTTGTTTTCCACCACCCGCAAGGCGCCTTCGCGGATGGAGCCCAGATCGTGCAGTCCGGCGTATACCCCCAGAATCACATTTTCCTGTCTGCCGCCGGAAAAAACGACCTCCTTGAAATCACGGAGATTCAGGCCGTGGTCCACGAAATGCCCGAGGGGAAACAGATAGCCGCCGGCGGAGGAAGGATCGACCGCCACCCACGACTTGCCCCGGCAATCCGCAATGGACTGAATCGCCGTGTTGTCCTTGCGGGCAATGATCTGGCCACGGAACTCGGCGCGCCCGTCTTCCTCAATGATTCTGGCCATGGCCTTGGCGCCGAAGCGGTTGGCCAGCTTGACGTAAGCAAATGGGTTTGAGAAAGAGATGTCAATCTTGCCCTGGCCGAACATGCTGATGTGGTCGGCAAAGGTGTCCGGGAACACCTGCCGTATGGGCAGACCGGTCTGCTCGGCAAGGTATTCCACCAGCCGGTGATGACGCTGAAAGGACTCGGTATTCGAGTATTGGGGGAGGTAGGCGTAGGTTATTGCCGGCAGCTGCGGCCTGAAGGGAATCTCCTGGCGCTTGTCCAGGGATACCGTGACCGCCTCCTCACCTTCTCCGCAGGAAACAAGGAGAAAGCAGACCAGGAGCATGAAGAAGGGGAGAAATCTTTTTGGCATGGATGCTGTTTGGTTGCAGGGATCGGTTAACGCCATTTTAGGCCGCAAACGTGTGGCCGGTCAAGTGAGGATAAGGAAGAAAACCAAGGGGCGGATGCGGCTCTGGAAAAACTGATCAGACATGGTGTTCACTCGATCCGGATATTCTTTTTAACGGTTTTTCAGATACGCTTTCAAATCTCTGTAATAATTTTCATGCGGCCCGATCATAATAAGCTCGAGATTTTCTTCACTGGCGAAGCGATAGGCAAGAAGGTAGAGTTGATTTTGTAGATTGAATTTATGAACAAAAATCTCTTTTAAATCACCTTTCTTTCCGGTGCCGAGAGAGGGATTTTGTATAATTTGTTTGATTTCATTGTCTAATTCATTCTTCTCTTGCTTATTGAACTTCTTAACTTTTCTCTCAAATGATCGGGATTGATATACTTTCATCAATGCTCAACCAAATTGATATTCTGTTTTTTCATTTTGATCTAATTCTTCAATTCCAATCAGAATTTCTTTGACCAGGCTATAAGTCAGGTCAGGATTTTCCTCTGCACATTTACCAATTCTAGCCCAATGTTCAATTTGGCCGGTTAAAGATCGATGCTCAATTTTGCTGAATTTTTTTGCCTCACCAACCAATTCTTCAGATATTCGTACAGCGATTGCCATTATTTTGCCCTCCATGAATGAGTTGCTATCATGGTTACATTTTACAATCAAAAATTGCAAAATGCAACTATCTGTATCGTTTTGGGGAAGCGAAAACGTCTGGCACCCTAAAAAAATGGGGACATATTTTTGGGCACATCAGCGCAGGTTATATTTCAACCAACCGAACTTTCTGTCTACTGTAGCACCTTTCTCTTAAATCGTTATACTGCATTGACATAAAAAGGTACGTGTTGTACAATTTGTACACAAAGGTTTTTGGAGAAGTATAAGGAGAGGTACAATTATGACTACTACAATTTCTATTGCGGATGCGAGGAAAAAAATTGCTGATATTGTTAACAAGGTGGCTTATGGCAAAGAACCGATTGTTTTGACCAGGCGAGGGCAAGGGGTCGCTGCCTTGATTTCCATTGATGAGCTTGAATTGCTTCAGCAAATTGAAGACTATATTGACATTGAGGATGCTAAAAAAGCCCTCGCTGAACCAGGAGTTAATATTTCAGCCCAAGAATTTTGGAAAAAACTGGGGCTTTAATGCATGAGATATTCTGTTGAATTTCGCCCTGGCGTTTTGAAAAGCATTACGCATTTGCCTAAACGTGAACTGCTGCGCATTAAGAAAAAAATTGATGAACTCAGCGGTAATCTTCCTGACCCAGCCACAACCAAATTGAAAGGCGACAACAATTTTCATAAAGTTAGAACCGGTAACTACCGCATTGTGTATGAAATCCACGGAGATCGGCTGGTCATTCTTGTTGTAAAGATTGGCCATGGAAAAGATGTTTACAAAAATATCCCATAAATTTTCCCGTTTTTACTTTGCCTTTCTTCACTCCCTACGCTTCCCAGCATTATAACGAGACCCCCCCTATGGTTCGCTTTTTTCAGTCAAAAAAACGCATTATAGCCGCAAAATTTGCTGTTTTTTGAGCATTTTGTTGCAGGGATATCATCCTGTTAATTTGGTCCGACCCGATTTGTCGCGATTTGTCGAAACCCGCTAAACCCGCTTTATTCCGGTCAGGTTTATTGACTTGTTATGTATTTTGATGTATTGTACATTTAATAGTACAAGTCCAATGGGAGGAATACCATGAATACAATTACATACAGCTCGGCTCGAAGCAACCTCGCACAAACAATGGAAAAAGTATGCGATGATCACGCCCCGGTCATTATTACCAGAAAGGCAGCTAGACCCGTCATAATGATGTCCCTTGATGACTATGAAGCACTCGAAGAAACCGCCTACCTCCTGCGGAGTCCCAAAAATGCTCGCCGATTGCTTGAGTCAATTGCTCAACTTGAAGCAGGCAAGGGAACTGAAAAGGAACTTGCGGATTGAAACTCATATTTTCAGAACATGCGTGGGACGAATATCTTTACTGGCAAAATACCGATAAAAAAATTTTAACACGGATAAACACATTAATTCGAGACATTGAGCGAATGCCATACGATGGAATAGGAAAACCTGAACCTCTAAAGCATAGCCTCTCTGGATATTGGTCTCGTAGAATCACGGATGAGCACCGCATAGTTTATAAGGTTGAAAATGATTCTCTTGTAATTGCCCAACTCCGATATCATTATTGATATTTCCTCTCGTTTCACTTTACACAGAGTGCAAGAAAATAAATCTGACCCCTTTTCTCTTTCTCTTTAACGGCTCAGTCTCGTGCTTACCAGCCGGTTGATGCTCACGCCGGATTCCGCTGCCTGGATAGCCAAACTGCGATGAACTTCTGGTGGAACCCGTACCATAAACTTCCCGCTGTAATTTTTATTTGCTATTGGCTCGGGTATTTCTTCGCCATTTTTTTTCATGTCCTGGATAACGTCAGCGACAACATCACGGATACCCTTCAGGGCCTTTTCCGGAGAGTCAGCTAGCCAGCTAAGGCTCGAAAATTCGGCGCAAAGTCCAAGATACTCCTTGTCTTCTTCCGACCACGTTACACGGTAAGTATAATGATCATTTTTTATGGACATGGTCTACCTCCAATCTTTCTATCGCTTTCAGCACCTGCTTGACCTGATAACCTTTTGCTTTCCCGTTTTGATTTTGTATGTTCACCCTGGGATCGCCCTTCCACGGGGTTTTGTAAATTCTATGGCTGCTGCTTGTTTGCCGTGCTTCCCCGAAATATAACTCACAGATTCTACATAAGTCCGCATACCGTACATCATTGGGGTTCTGTCTCATCTGTTTGAGTATGTTTTCATCCTTGCTCATCCTTATATAGTATCATTATTGATACTTGTGTCAAGAGGGGAGAGGGGATGTGTGAGAAGAATTTTTGCCTGTACCGGGCAAAGGAATAGGGGGAGGCGGAAAATAAAGCGGTCCCCATTTTCGCTAGGATACCACGCCGCGAAAGAAAAGCCAGAGGGTGACCCCGTATGCGGCACAGTCTTTGCTATGTCCAGAGAGAAACGGCACGATTGTGTACGTGCATATAGTTTGACACGAGCTGAGGCGGTAAGTCGAGACATCATGAAAGCCGGCTTTATCTCACAAATTTTTTTATTGTTCTGTAGGGGAAACTATGAAAAGATTTTATTGTTTTTTATGCGCGATGTTGCTGGCTTTATCTTGCATGGCTACCGGAGTTTCGTTCGCCTCCATGACCGGGCTCAGCGTCGAAGAGCTGACCGACGGTTCCGATGCGGTTGTTCAAGGAAAGGTTGAGAGGCTGATGCCTCGATGGAGCGACGACGGTAAAAAAATAATTACTACCGCCTACATAAGAGTTTCCGAGGTGGTGAGAGGCACTAATCTCTACAAGGGCGGGCAAGGTGCGCTCATGCAGGTTGAATATGAGGGGGGGGAGATCGGCGATATCGGCTACAAGAGAGCTGATGTTTCCGCGCTTACCCTGAGTGATGAGGTTTTTGTTTTCGTGAAAGCCGGCAGTATTGACCAGGGCCAGGAGCCAAGGAGTCAGCAGGATCGTCTTGGTAAAAAAGCGGTTGGACTGGAAGTGGCACACACAATTGTCGGGCTTGGGCAGGGTATTTACAAAGTAGACTCAGACGGGATGGCGCGGAAAAATGATTTTTCCATAATAGCCGGGCATGAAAAGGTACAGTCGTCCCTTCCGGTCAAACAATTAAAGGATATCGTGAAAGGAGTGAAATAATATGCAATCAAGAAAGATATTGCTCCTGACATGTATTTTCGCCATATTGAGCCTGATTCTTGAATTGCCGCGGGCATCCGCATGGCAGACAACGAAAACCAGCTCCGGAAAAGATATTAAGTGGGGATCAGGTTCGGCATCATATTATATTAATCCGGCGGGGGGGCCTAAGAAGTCTCCCCAGGCTGTGTTGGACGCGATGCAGACCTGGTCAAGTGTGCCATCCGCTGATTTTGATTTTTTCGGGGTGGAATCAACTTCCCCGTGTACCGGTTCATATCAGGCGGAAAACGGCATATGTTTCGGCGCAATCAATGAACCCGGCGTAGTTGCCCAAAACTCCTTTTGGTACAACCCGGCAACAGGGGAAATGTTACACAGCGAGATAGTTTTTAATACAAAATATAAATGGTCGATCGGCGGGTCGGCATCATCGTTTGATGTGCAAAATATTATCACTCATGAATTAGGGCATACATTGTCATTGCAGGATGAGTATTCGGTGAGCCAATCCGCAAATACGATGTATGGGTACGCCTCGTACAACGAAACGAAAAAAAGGACCTTGGAGGCCGATGATCTTGCGGGAATCTGTTATTTATATCCAAGTCAGCCCACCCCACCGGCACCGCCTGAACAATGTTCCTACACGGTAACAATTAGCCAGTCAACGTATGCCGCGGCAGGTGGTACCGGAAGCGTAACGGTATCAACGCAACCGGGATGTACGTGGAACTCATCAAGCAGTTCTTCGTGGATTACCATGAATACCCCTTCAGCGACTTCTGTGTCGTTTACAGTGGCGAAAAACACGTCTAAACTTATCAGATCAACAACAATTTCAGTAGCTAATAAATCATTTGTTATTACTCAATCCGCGAATATTCCAATTAAAATTACGGCATCACCATCTTCTATCGACTTTGGGAAGGTAAAAAGAAATACCACCTCGGCTAAGAAAAGTTCCGTCGTTTCGATTAGTGGCAACAGCATTAATTCCATAGCTCTTTACATAAGCGGAAATAATTATAAGGATTTTTCCCCATCGGCAACCTGCGTAAAAAAATCATCGACATCCTATACTTGCACGATTACCTCGACTTTCAGGCCAACCGCGCTTGGCGCGGAGACGGCATCGATAGACGTCTATGTCAACAATGGAGAATCGACATTGTCATTACCCCTGAAAGGGAGAGGCCTATAGGTGAGGTCATCTTCCGCAACACTGGCCCAATGAACACTGGCCAAGAGGCAAATGCCGATAAGAAAGAAAACCAAGGGGGGAGAATGCGGGTCAGGAAAAAATGTTCAGATATGATGTTCATTCGATCCGGATATTCTCTTGGCTACACCATTCCCTGAGGGCCTCCTTCCGGCGAGCGTCCTCGTACTTGTACCACGCCTCAAGCATGCCCTTTTTCTCCAGAAGCGCCTTGAACCGCGTATACGCTCCCTTGGATCTGAAGCTGCGATCCACGGTTTCCACTTCATCCGGCAGGGTCTCGGCGATGAACATGCCCGCGATAGAGACAGCCGCAATGCCGAAGGTCGCGGGCATGGCCCGCTCCTTCTAAGCGGCAAAATCGAGCAATTCAAGTTTAACCCCTCTTTTTTTCTCTTTGCGGGCATGCTGAAGAACGGCTCTGTTTACATCCGCGGAAATATATTCTTCGCCGCAATTATTACAAACCTCTGCCGGGACATTTTTAAATACCAGGGTTAAATCATTTTGCTCTAAAACAATGGTGGTGATCCCTTCTTCGGTATTTCCGTTTTTGCAGATCGCGCATTTCATTATTTCAATCACCACCTATCGTTCGCATTTTTCTGGCCAAAAAACGCATTATAGCCGCGAAATATGCTGTTTTTTGAGCATTTTATTGCAAGATATCATCCTGTTAGCTTGGTCCGACCCCGATTTGTTTTTTTCATTAGGATGATTTTTTTTTGGCAATCTAACTAGAGTTAACCGGCGCTGCGCGGCTTTATCGCGCTGCGTCCAGCGACCGAAGGGGCGAGGTTGAGCGCCATGTTAGATCACCGCTTACGAATTTCGATAGTGGTGTCCGGTGCGTCTTCCCATCTGATTGGTTTTATATCAGTGACACACGAAGAAGCTGGTCGAGAGCTTTTGTATGAATTGATGCCAGTTACCTTGCCTCGGAAAAACCAAACCGTTCGATAGTCGTGGTAGCCAAAGCCCGCGCCAGTCTGACAGTATTGCCATGCCTCATTCTCGCCCTTTAGCTGACGGTCATCAGGCGGCCCCATTACAGCAAGGACTTCTTCCTTTGTGTCTCCGAGATTGAGCAGAACCGCCTTCTTCTCAAGGCTGCCACACGCCGCAAGAAAAATGCCGAACGCTGCTGCCAATATGATCTTTATATATGCCATGTGGGTTCCTTGTGGTGTTGGTGATCTAACGCCCCACGGCTCACCTGCCCGCCGTGAATGACCACGATGACGGCAGGGATAAATAACATTAACTGGCTATCAAGTCGCCTTGCGTGGTGCGGGTCACGGTACAGCAGATGGTTATGTGAGTTTTTTTTAAAAGTTCCGGCCCCTTTCGAGGCCGGTTTGTAGCTACCGAATAAGCGTGAGCAGTAGCACAATGATCTGTAGTATCTGCTTGTAGCTAATTCGGATTTGCAATGTCAGCTTAATCATTGGAATTTCCTATGATTTCGTTGACAGGCCTGCCAACTTTGTCGGTTGGCTTTGGTGGTTACTGGATGTCCCAGCAAAGATGGTAACGCGCTAACATTACGTCTCTGCTGGCCCGTTGGCCACCTATCGGTGCGGTTGCCACCGCGCCGGGGACCCGCCGAAGATAAACTCTGTTGTTAGCGCAACAGGTGGTTTTCTAAGGTAGGTTCCCAATTTTTAAATTGTATTAGGTTATGTGTTCGCTACTATATATTCACGACCTCTATCTGTTATGTAATAACGAGTATTATCCATTGATGAAAGCAAATCTCCAATAAAACCAACTTTTTTGAGGTTATTGATATGATATTCAGCGACACCAACAGAAATATTGAACCGACTTGCAATATTAGAAACATAGAATTCTTGATTTGTGTCAAAGAAGTGTTTAAGGATTTGCTCTTCGATTTCTTTTGGTTTGTTTACGCTCTGTTCTTTTTGCGAGGACTCGATGATTTTAGTGAGACGGTTTATCTCTTTGGTTGCCTTCTCAAGATCAGATTTGAGAGCCTTGTTCTCGGAATTAAGATTTTTTTCTCGGAGCTCAGAGTCAAACAGCTTTTGTTCCAGCGAAGAAAACTTGTCGTTCGCCAGCGCGATACGCTCACGAAGTATCGTAGCTGAACCATGTTCGTTGATAAGTTTTTCAAATCCGTCAAGCAGTCCCATAATTTGCCTTATGTTGAATGATGTTTGATGGGTTACGTATAATGGACAGAATAATAAATATTGTAATATTATTTTTCTGTCTAGTATTTGTGGCTTTTTGTCTGTTAACTTATCAATTTTTTTACTATAATTTATACAGCAAGCTGATTCCCCCCCAGGGCAATACCCATCAAAATCATATATCTGCCTGGATCCGATAATGTTCTACCTGATAACGATTTCCTGGCTCAGCAGTCATCCGCTGTTTGTGCAAAATATGCTGTCAAGGATACCAGTAGAATTTTTTTACCCCGATTTAACCTTGTCAAAAAAAGGAGTAGCACTTTTGCCGAAAGATGGCAACAAATAATAACAACCCAAAAGAGCGATCAGTAAATTTTCTGAATCGTCTATCTGGCTGAAGACCTACGAATTCCCATCCATCTTCAGCACCGAGGCGATGTACACCATGGCCAGCAGGGCGAAGATATAGGCCTGGATGCTGCCGGTCAGCAGGCCCAGGGCCTGCATGGCCACGGGCAAAAACAGCGGGACGATGAGCAGCAGGACAAAGCCGATGATCGTGCCGCTCATCACGTTGCCGTACAGGCGGACGGCCAGGGCCAGGATGCGCGACAGGTCGCCGATGATGTTGAACGGCAGCATGAAAAAGGAGGGCTCGATGTATTGGCGGAGATAGCTGGTGACGCTTCTGGTGGCCAGCCCGTAATAGGGCACCGCGACAAAAACGCAGAGGGCCAGGGCGCTGGTGGTGGAGAGCGAGGCGGTCGGCGGTTTGTAGAAGGGGATAACCGACAGCAGGTTGGAGAGCAGGATGAAGAGAAAGAGGGTGCCGATAAAGGGCAGAAACGAATCCGGCTTCTGCCGGGTGAGGAGTTCGATCTGATTGGCGATGGTGCCGACCAGGATCTCAAGCAGGTTCTGCCACCGGCTCATTGACGGGCCGCTGGAAAGTTTTCTGGTGATCAGCCGGGAGCCAAGCACCAGCAGCAGCATCTCAAACCAGGTAAAGAGGATGGTGGCATTGAGCCGCCCCCAGCCCCAATCGACTATGATCAACTGATCGGGTGAAAAATTCATGGCGGTAGGGGATTTTTTTTGCCGGCAGGGGCGGCAGGCGCACGCATACGGCGGATCATCACCTGCCGGGCGATGAGAAAGCCGATGGTCATGGCAATGAGCCTTTGCCAGTCGTCACGCATGAAAATATAAAAAACCGTCATGACCAGACCCATGCGCAGCACAAAGCTGACCAGCAGTTTCCCGCCGAAATGGTTCTTGCCCAGGCTTTTGTTCAAGGTCAGCCACAAACCCTGGAAATAGACAAGGCCCACGGCGAAACCGATCAGCAGCATGCCGGCCAGCAGGATGATACGCTCATTTGCCATCAGCGGCTTCCACTCTCTTTTTTCAGCCAGTGCCAGGCGACAACGATACCCAGAAAAAGTCCGGCAAACAGGCAGGTCAGGGTCCAGGACATTCTGTTGTCCAGCAGGTGAAGTTCGTCAAGCCGCCGGCCGATCAAGGCGCCAAGGACGGCGGGCGCGGCCACGGTCCAGCCGATCATGCCCAGCATGCCCAGGCCGAAAAAGATCGGTTTTTTCTTCTCCTGCTGGGCCTGCTCCCGTTTTTTGTGCTTTTTCTCCACGATTTCCGGGAGATGCTCTTTGTGAGGTTTCTGGTTTCTGGACATGGTGGCTATTGTTTTTTCAGCTCGGCAAAGCGGCGGAGCATGGAATGTTCAAGGCCGGTGAGGGCGGTGCGCGCCTTTTTCTCCAGATCATCGATCTGGTAAAATTCCGTGGCCACGATGGTGGACAGCACGTCGAAATCCTCGCCCATGATGCAGTTTCTGGTGGCAATCCTGACCTGGAACCCTTGTTTGACCAGGGAGCCGTGGTCCACGGCAAAATAGAGAGTTTTGCCGGCCTGATCCTCCGTGGTGAGAATTCCCGGCACGAGCACGGCGACATAGTCGATATGCCGGGGCAGCAGGGTGAAGTAGCCTTCAAGGCCTTCAACCACCACCTTGCTGATCGATTCCGACTGCCAGTAAATCTTCGTGGGCAGATAGATGCCAAGTGACATCAGATTCATTGTTTGCTCTCCGCCTACACTGCTATTTTCCGCATATCAACCTCATCGATATCGCCGATCATGTACAGCGCCTGTTCCGGGATGGCGGCAAAATCATTATTCAGGATACGTTCGCAGCCGGCAATGGTCTTTTCCAGGGGCACCAGTTTGCCCGGCAGACCGGTAAACTGGGTCGTGGTGAAAAACGGCTGGCAGAAAAAACGTTCAAGCCTTCTGGCCGTGGCCACCGTGCGCCGGTCCGCCTCGGAGAGTTCCTCCAGCCCGAGCATGGCGATGATGTCTTTTAAATCTTCATATTCGGCCAGGATGCGCCGCACCGCCTGCACCACCTCATAATGTTTGGCCGAGACGATTTCCGGGATCAGCATGTTGGAATTCGAGGCCAGCGGATCCACGGCGGGGTAGAACCCCTGGCTGGCCCGTTTTCTGGACAGCACCACCGAGGCGGAGAGGTGGGAAAAGGTATGGGAGGCCGCAGGGTCGGTGAAGTCGTCCGCCGGTACGTAAACCGCCTGGACCGAGGTGATGGACCCGCTGGCCGTGGAACAGATTCGCTCTTCCAGTTCGGCAAGTTCCGTGGCCAGGGTCGGCTGGTAGCCCACATGGGAGGGGATGCGGCCCATCAACCCCGAGACCTCGGAGCCCGCCTGCACGAAGCGGAAGATATTGTCGATCAGCAGCAGGACATCCTGCCTTTTGGTGTCTCGGAAGAATTCCGCCAGGGTCAGGGCGGCGTGGCCGATTTTGAAGCGGGCGCCGGAGGGCTCGTTCATCTGGCCGAAGATCATGGCGGTCTTTTTCAGAACCCCGGCGCGCTCCATTTCCCGGTACAGTTCTTCCGCCTCGCGGCAGCGCTCCCCGATGCCGCAGAAGAGACTGACCCCTTCGTACAAACCCACCATGTTGTTGATCATTTCGGTGATGAGCACGGTCTTGCCCACCCCGGCGCCGCCGAACAGTCCGGCCTTGCCCCCCTTCTCCAGAGGGGAGAGCAGATCGATGATCTTGATGCCTGTTTCAAAGATTTCCGACTGCACGGTCCGTCGCGACAGGGGGACGGCGGTGGCGTATATCGGCCGCTTTTCCAGATCCGCGGGCAGGGGATCGCCCGGATCGACGGGTTGGCCGAAGACATTGAGCATGCGTCCCAGCAGCTGGTCGCTGACCGGCATCATGAGGGGCAGACCGTCGGAGTAGATGGAGTCGCCCCTGGCCAACCCGGCCGTTGGGGTCAGGGCGATGGCCCGCACGGTGTTGACGCTTACGTGGGAGGCAACCTCCAGGATCACACCGTTATCCGGCCCCGTGGTCAGCCGGGCGTGCATACCGGGCAGGCCGGCTGCAAAATCCGCATCCACCACGCTGCCGTTGATGGCGGTGATTACTCCCTGGTAGGTGTTTGAGGTTTCCGGCATCAATTCATACGAAGACACGGTTAACGTATTTTTTTGTTGTGTATGCGAATGGAAACGTTGCGATAAACCCGCGTGGGCACGATGAAGCCGTGCCCACCCTACGGAGAACAGTCCAGCGTAGGGTGCGCAACGGCCGTTTGTTGCGCACGAGTTGCAGCATCCCGATAACTCCGCGTGGGCGCGATGAGCCGTGCCCGCCCGGCTATCAGCCATCAGCCATCCCCCATGAGCCAACAGGACCGTTTGTTGCGCACGCCCATGGGTTCAGCAAAAAGTATGGGACACTGGCATGCCGGAGTCAAGAATAACTTCACCATTGGCTTTCCCCTGCTCTCCGCCTCTGCTCCAGGGCCCCGGTTTACTTCGGCTGCCAGTTCCCCTTTCGGCCGTTTTTCCTGGGGGCCGGCTCGGCCTGCTTCTTCATGAACTGGATGGCGTTATAGCCCAGGATGGTCTCGACTTCCCTGGAAAATTCCTGACTGGGATTGATGGTGAGGTCCTCGGGGATATCGATGTCCGCCTCCCCCCGTTTGGCGAAATGCAGGGTGAGGGAGACCGGACAGGGGCCGTGATGGCGATGGAGGGCTTTTTTCAGGTCTTCGAGCTTCCTGCGGTTGACCCGGTCCGAATAGAGCACGATCCGGGCCCCGGCCGTAAATTTCTTGAGGGCCTCGGCCAGCAGGTCGATTGAGTCGGCAATGACCTTCGGTTCGCCTTCCTCTTCCTTTTGCAGGGTGCCCTGGACGATGAGCGGGGAGTCACCGTTCAGCATGTGGCCGGACTCGGCAAAGGTCTGCGAGAAGACCACCACCTCCACGCTGCTAGAGGTGTCTTCCAGGGTGAGGAAGCTCATGAGTTCGCCTTTTTTGTTCTTGATGTCCTTGCGGCTTTTGACCAGCCCGCCCAGCCTGACGGCGGACCCATCGCTGCGCTGCTGCAGATCGGCGATCTCGGTATCCGTGGCCTGCTTGATCTCGTCGCGGAAATCATCCAGGGGATGGCCGGTGATATAAAAACCCACGGTCTCCTTCTCGGCCGCCAGTTTATCCTTTTTCTCCCATTCGGGGATATCCGGCAGGGGGATGCTGGTTGATTTCTCCTTGGTGGTCTTGGGCATGATGGAAAAAAGGGAGAGCTGGCCGGATTCCCGGTCCCGCTGGGCAGCCTGGGCCTGTTCCATGGCCTGGTCCAGAATGGCGAAATGCTGGGAGCGTTTCGCCCCCAGGGAATCAAAGGCCCCGGCCTTGATCAGACTCTCGATCACCCGCCGGTTCACCTTGCGGGAATCGATGCGGGAGCAGAAATCCCCCAGGGACTTGTAAGGCCCGTCCTTCTGCCGTTCCTCCATGATGGAGTCCAGGGCGGCCCCGCCCACGTTTTTCACGGCCGCCAGACCAAAACGGATTCTATCGTCGATAACGGTGAAGTCCTGGTTGCTCTCATTGATGTCCGGGGGCAGGACGTCGATCTGATGATCCTTGCATTCATTGATATAGCGGACCACCTTGTCGGTGTTGTTGACGTCGCAGGAGAGCAGGGCCGCCATGAACTGGGCCGGATAATGGGCCTTGAGATAGGCGGTCTGGTACGAGATGAGGGCGTAGGCCGCGCTGTGGGACTTGTTGAAGCCGTAGCCCGCGAACTTGGCCATCAGGTCGAAAATGTACTCCGCCTTGTCGAGTGGGACCTTGTTCTTTTCCGCCCCCTTCATGAACTTGCCGCGCTGCTCCTCCATGACCGCCGGGATCTTCTTGCCCATGGCGCGCCGCAGATTGTCGGCATCCCCCAGGGAGTAGCCGGCCAGCACATTGGCGATCTTCATGACCTGTTCCTGGTAGACGATGACCCCGTAGGTTTCTTTCAGGATCGGTTCCAGCTGGGGCAGCGGGTAGGAGGCCACCATCTTGCCGTGCTTGGTGTTGACGAAATCATCAACCATGCCGCTTTCCAGCGGACCCGGCCGGTAAAGGGCCACCAGGGCGATGAGGTCGGTGAAGACCTCCGGTTTCATCTTCATGAGCAGCTGGCGCATGCCGGAACTCTCCAGCTGGAAGACGCCCAGGGCGTCGCCCTTGCACAGCAGGTCGTAGGTCTTCCGGTCATCCATGGGGATCGCGGTGATATCCAGGGGTTCGGCTCTTTCCTCCTTGATCAGCTTGAGGGCCCGGTCGATGACGGTGAGGGTTTTCAAGCCCAGGAAGTCGAATTTGATGAGCCCGGTCATCTCGGTGTACTTCATGTCGTACTGGGTGAGCACCTCGCCCTTGGGGCCCTTGCAGACGGGCAGGTACTCCACCATGGGCTCGGGAGAGATGACCACCCCGGCGGCGTGGATGGAGGTGTGGCGCTGCAGCCCCTCCAGCACCATGGCGATATCGAGCAGCTGTCTGACCTGCTCGTCGCGCTGGTACATGTCTTTCAGGCGCGGCTCCTCGTCCATGGCCTTGCGCAAGGTCATTTTCAACTCTTCCGGCACCAGCTTGGCGATGCGATCCACGTCGCCGAAGGGCATGGCCAGGGCGCGGCCCACGTCGCGGATAACGCCCTTGGCCTTCATGGAGCCGTAGGTGATGATCTGGGTGACATGCTCGTCCCCGCCGTATTTGTCGTGCACGTATTTGATGACCTCGCCGCGCCGGTCCTGACAGAAGTCCACGTCAAAGTCGGGCATCGACTTGCGCTCGACATTGAGGAAACGCTCAAAGATGAGGCCGTACGGGATGGGGTCGATATCGGTGATGCGCATGGAGTAGGCGGCCAGGCTGCCCGCGCCGGAACCGCGGCCGGGACCCACGGGGATATCATGATTCTTGGCCCAGTTGATGAAATCGGCCACAATCAGAAAATAGCCGGGAAAGCCCATTTTCTTGATAACGTCGATCTCGAGATCCAAGCGCTTGCGGTATGTTTTTTCAAGTTCCGGGCTGACCTCCTGCCGTTTCCTGAGTTCCTGCAACCGCTCCTTGAAACCCTCCCGCGCCGTCTTGTCAAACAGCGAATCCAGGGTTTCCCCCGGCGGCACCGGAAAGATGGGGAAATAGTTGTTGCCGAATTCCAGTTCCAGGTTGCAGCGGTCGGCAATGGCCACGGTATTGGCAATGGCCTCGGGGCAGTGACTGAAACTTGCCCGCATTTCGCCGGGGGATTTGAAATAGAGCTGGTCGGTGCTGAATTTGAAGCGGCCCACATCGAGAATATTCTTGCCGGTCTGGATGCAGAGCAGCAGCTCGTGGGCCTTGTATTCCTCCCGGTTGAGATAGTGGCAGTCGTTGGTCGCCACCAGCGGGATGTTCAGCTCGGCGGCCAGGGTTTTCAGCCCCCGGTTGGCCTCGTTCTGCTCCTCCATGCCGTTTTCCTGCAGCTCGAAATAGAGGCGGTCGCCGAAGATCGCCTGCAGCTCCCTGGCCTTCTCCCGGGCCAGGTCCATGTTCTTTTCCTTGGCGATGAGGTAGGGGATCTCGCCGTGCAGGCAGGCGGTCATGGCAATCAGCCCCTCGCAGTGGGCCACCAGCACCTCCTTATCAATGCGCGGCTTGTAGTGAAAACCCTGGAGCTGGGCGATGGAGGCCAGTTTCATCAGGTTTTGGTAGCCGGTTTTGTTCATGGCCAGCAGCAGGATATGGAAGGCCGCCTTGCCTGAGCTTTTTGCCGATTTATCCGTGCGGGATTCCGGGGCGATGTAAAATTCGCAGCCGATAATGGGTTTGATGCCCGCCTTTTTAGCCTTCACATAAAATTCCAGGGCGCCGTACATGGAGCCATGGTCCGTGATGGCCACGGTGTCCATGCCGAATTCCTTGCATTTGCTCAGGAGATCATCCAGACGGATGGCGCCGTCCAGCAGACTGTACTGGGTGTGGACGTGCAGGTGGACGAAGTTGGCGGGGCTGGTTTCGCTGGTCTGGTTGGTCATATTGGTCTTGTTGGTCGTATCGGTTGGAGGAGTATTGCCTATTTTTCGTAGGGTGGGCACCGGTTTATCGTGCCCACCGGGAGTATCATGGTCTTTGCATCAGCGTGCGCAACAAACGGCCGTTGCGCACCGGTCTATGAGCTATGAGCCATGACCCATGAGCTACAAGCCATCAACCATCAACCATGACCCATGACCCATGAGCTAAAAACCCAGTCTGTCAAGCGCCTCAAGGCTTTCCCGCACGCCGTCCTCATGGTGCGGCTCCAGGGTGACGAGGGGCGCGAGGTTTTTCTGCCGCAGATGGGCGAATAAACCGGCAAAGTCAAAACGCCCGCTGCCCACGGCCAGGTGGGCGTCATGGTCGCCATGATTGTCATGGAGATGGAGCTGGCCGAGCCAGGGGTCAAGTTCCGGCAGCCAGTCCTGCCAGCTGTTGCCGGCAAAGGCCAGCACATGGCCGACGTCCAGGCAGAAACGGGCCTGGGGTGAAGCAAGGGACTGCAGAATCTTTTTATGCTGGGCCGGTCCCTGTTCATAGGTGTTTTCCAGCATGATCGGCGTGTTTTCCTTTACCGCGATGTCGAGAAATTCCCGCCACGCCTCCAGGGTATATTTGAACCACTCTTTTTCCTTGTAGCCGTGTTTGTTTGCCTCAAAACCCAGATGGCAGACAATCGATTTCGGCCTGAAAACGGCAATCAGCCCAAAGGCCCGGCGGATTTTGTCGCGGCTCGCCTGGCGGATATGCTGGTCCAGGCTGCCCGGAGAGAGCTCGAAAAAAGGGGCGTGCAGGGTGCAGGATAAATCATGTTGGCCAAGCTGCCGGGCAACATCCGCGAATTCCCTGGCGGCCGCGGTATAGAGAACATCCCCTTCCAGGCCGATCTCGGGCTGCAAGCCCTCGGCCAGAAAGCGGTCCAGGTTGGCCTGCAGGTAACGGAAAGGGGCATTGACAAAACAGCGGGACTTAATGTGGGCCAGGGACATGATGCGGCTTACTCTTCTTCCAGGGGCCTGGCTTCGTCGATCAGCATGATGGGAATGTCATCCTTGATTTCATAAACCAGTTTGCAGACGCGGCAGATCAGGCCGTTTTCCTTCTTGTTGAGCTGGATCGGTCCTTTACACTTGGGACAGGCAAGAATGTCGAGCAGTTCTTTTTTTATCATGAACGTTCCTTCAGGATGGGTTTTGGCGGAGTGGGGGAAATGCCTTTTTGTACCCCACCTGGCGGTACCGTGTCAAGGTTTGATGGCGTCGTAAAAAGTCCGATCTACTGCGTTGTAGCGCATTTTTGTTCGCTCGGCATACCACGTGTATAGCCTCACTCTCAAAAATACACTACGCCTTGTATATCGAACTTTGTTACTTAGCCATCTTGGCATTTTCGCCGACTTTTTACTGGTTGATCAAGGTTTGCGATGCTCCGCGAAAAGCGGGCTTGCAATAAAAGGTTCATTCCTTTACTATCGGGCTTTTTACGGAAAACAAACAACGGATTTAGTGTAGCGGACATGAAACTGGCCTTCCTTATCAATAATTATTATCCCTATGGCGGGCTGGAAAAAAACTTTTTGCGCATCGCCCGGGCCTGCCTGGACAGAGGGCATGTTGTCACCGTCTTCACCATGTCCTGGCAGGGAGAGAGGCCAGTCGACCTAGAAGTGGTTCTCGTCCCCACCAGTGGCCTGACAAATCACGGCCGCTCTCAAGCCTTTGCCAAGCAGCTCGGCAAACATCGGCATGCCGAGGGCTATGACCTGATCGTGGGCTTTAACCGCCTGCCCGGCCTGAATCTTTATTACGCGGCGGACGTCTGCTACGTGCTTGATATGGCCCGGCGGCGCGGCTTTTGGGCACGGTTTACGGCTAGGTATCGCACCTATGCCGGCTTTGAGAAGGCGGTTTTTGCCAAGGAGTCCGCGACCCGCATCATGTATCTCTCCGAGGCGGAAAAGAAAAATTATATACGTGTCTACAACACCCCGGAAGAGCGCTTTGTCTATCTGCCTCCCGGCATTGACCGGGAGCGGATTCGGGCCGAGCTGCGCCCGGAAATCCGCAGGCGGACCAGAGAGGAGTGCGGGGTGGGAGACGGGCAGTTCATGCTGATCATGATCGGCTCGGATTTTGCCCGCAAGGGGGTGGCCCGGGCCATTGTCGCCCTGGGAGCCCTGCCGCGGGAAGTGCGGGAGCAAACCCGTCTCTATGTCATCGGCAAGGGCGAGGCCCAAAAAATGGCACGCCTGGCAGCCGGGGCCGGGGTCAGGGACCGGGTGCATTTTCTAGGGACGCGGTCCGATGTCCCCCGTTTTCTGGCCGGGGCTGACCTGCTGCTGCACCCGGCGGTGACGGAAAACACCGGCAATGCCATTCTGGAGGCCATGGTGGCCGGGCTGCCGGTTCTGGCCACGGAAATCTGCGGCTATTCCTTTCATGTAACCAAGGCGGCGGCCGGGTGTCTGGTCCCGGAACCCTTCGCGCAACAGGAGATGAACAGAATTCTTGGCGGTATGCTGAGGCCGGCTGAGCTGAAAGCGTGGGGCGAAAACGCTTATGCCTACGCGGACCGGGAGGACCTGTACAGCCGTCCCCAGGCGGCGGTGAGAATCATCGAAGAGACGGCGGCCCGCAAAAAGAGAGGGGTGAGCCGATGACTGATCTGGCCGCCCCTGTTGACCTGGTCGAATCCCTTGGTCAAGATCCAAACTCGTCCTGGCGGCTGGTCATTAACGCCGTCTACCAGCAGCAGCTGCAGAGCGCCGGCTTGCGGGGCTTTCAGGACTTTTATGATCCGCGCCACGGCACCCTCATTAAAAAAATCAAGGAGCGCTCCGTCTGCCGCTGTGAAATCGCGGGCACGGTCTTTTTTTTGAAAAAACATGACCGGGAAAAACAGCAGAAAAAAGGGCTCCGGCCATCCTCCTCTCCTGTCTGGCAATCAGAGGGCGGCAAGGAGTTTGTCTATTTTTATGATTTCCGCAGGCACAACCTGGCCACGGCCGTGCCGGTGGCCATGGGGGAGAGGGTGTATGGCGACGGCACGGTGGACTCTTTTTTCCTGACCGAGGATTTTTCTCCCTATGTGCAGCTGGAAGAGCTGATCCGCAATCAGCCGGAGCGGCTGGCCGGCCGGCCGCACGCGCTGTTGCGGAAGAATATTCTGCGGGCTGTGGCCGCATACGCCGGAAAAATGCACGCCAGCGGCTTCAACCATCTTGATTTCAACGCCACCCATGTCCTGCTGGCTAATGTTGACAGCGGCGCGCCGGCCATCGCCCTCTTTGATCTGCAGAGAATCGACACAAATACCCTGGGCCGCTTCCGCTGGCCGGTCAAGGCCCTGGCCGAGTTCAATTACAGCAGCAGGGAAAACGGTGTCTTCTCCGACAGCGAACGTTTTTTTCTTTTCCAGGCCTATCTGGGCAAAGAGGGGCAGTCTCTTAACCTGTTTGAGCGGCTGATCTGGGGCTGGATTGAGGCCAAGACGGAACGCATAGCGCACCATACGGACAGGAGGCGGGCAAGAAAAAAGGTATCGTGACGGGTCTCTCCACCGGTGGCAGGAGCATCTTTCTTTGCCCAGCACAACAAACTCCTTCTTGCAATTAAAGGGTATCTCATTTACTATTCCCCGTTTGTTTCTCTTACTTTCTGGGTTTTCTGATACATTTTATGAATAAATCATCTCTTACACAGCTGTTTCAAAGAAAGGTCTGGCGTTTTGTCAGCCCGTACGCCGGATCGGTGCTGCTGGCGGTTGTCTTCAGCCTGATCTCATCAGGCGCCAGCGGCGGCATCGCCTGGATGGTAAAACCGGTTATTGACTCGATCTTTGTTGAGAAAAAATATGCCGTGCTTACCTGGCTTCCCCTGGCCATCATCTTTCTCTATTCCCTCAGGGGCGGGAGTCAGATGCTTTATTCCATCATGATGCGCTCCGCCTCGCTGAAGATGGTCCGGGATCTGCGGGTCAAGACATACAGCCACCTGCTCAGGCTGCCGCTCTCTGTGTTCGGTTCCGAGACCTCGGGCAGAATAATTTCCCGGTTGATTAATGATATCAACATGCTGCAGGCTCTGGTCTCGGACACCATTCTCACCTTTTTCAAGGAAGGCCCCACCGTCATTGTCATGCTCGTGGTTGCGTTTTACCGCAAATGGGATGTGGCCCTGCTGGCGCTCATCGTCCTGCCGGGCATGATCCGCTTGACCCACCGTTTCGGCACCAAGGTCAAGAGGCAGAAGACCAAGGCGCAGCAGACCCTGTCCACCATCACCCATCAGGTGGGCGAAAGTGTGACCGGCTTGCGGGTGGTGAAAATCTTCATCAATGAAGAGGGCTTTGTCAGCCGGTTCAGGAATGAATGTCTGAGTCATTACGGACAGGAGTATAAAATCATCCGTCTCAAGGAGATGGTCAAATTCCTGAGCGACGTGGCCAGCGGAGTGGGGGTGGGCCTGGTGGTCTGGTACGGCGGCCTGCTTGTCGTGAAAGGGGTGATCACCAGCGGGGATCTTTTTTCCTCCCTGGGCGCCGTCATCATGGTGCTCTCACCCATGAAAAAAATTGGCGACTCCTACACCATTCTCCAGGAGACCGTGGCGGCCATCGACCGCTTGGAGTGGCTGGAGCAGTTGCCCGAGGAAAAGAGCGGCACGGTGCGCGTCAATTCCTTTCAAAAAGAGATCCGTTTCGAGGGGGTCTCTCACCGCTACAAGGAAAATGACGAGTACGCCTTGAAAAATATCGACCTGAGGATACTCAAGGGGGAGATCCTGGCCGTGGTCGGCGCCAGCGGCGCAGGCAAAAGCACGCTGATCGATCTGATTCCCCGTTATTTCGATCCATCCGAAGGGAGGGTGTTTTTTGACGGCCATGATCTGCGGGATATCGCTCTTGCCGATCTGCGCGGTCTTATCGGCCTGGTCAGTCAGGATGTCATTCTCTTTAACGGGACAATCCGGGAAAACATAGCCTTCGGCAAACCGGATGTCACCGATGAGGACATTATCAAGGCCGCGAAGATGGCCAATATTCATGAGGTCATCATGGAGCTGCCCGAGGGCTTCGACACCGTGCTCGGCGAAAGGGGCCTGTCCCTTTCCGGCGGTCAGCGGCAACGCGTCGCCATTGCCCGGGCCATATGCAAGAACTCGCCTATTCTCATCCTGGATGAGGCCACCTCGGCCCTGGACAGGGTCAATGAGCAGCTGGTTCAGGCCTCCCTGGAAAAATTAATGAAAGACCGGACAACAATCGTCGTGGCCCACCGGCTTTCCACCATCCGCAATGCCGACAGAATCCTGGTGATGGATCATGGCGGCATCGTGGCAGCCGGCAGCCATGACCAGCTGATGGAGACCTCCGCCTCCTACCGGGAACTCTATCACACCATGAAGGTTTCCCCGGAAGACAATGGCAACATCGCCGCCGGGGAAAGCCGCTGACCTTTTTTATTAGCCGGGATGTGATTTATGGAAACCATAAAGAAGAAATTCAACAGCACGCGGGAAGGGATAAAGAACTCTTTTTATCGCCGGAAAAAACGGATCAAGGCCGAAAACAGCAGGTTTACCCTTATTTTCGATACCTTCTATGCCGATGACGTCCGTCAGGTGATTCGGCTGTGCAAGCGCATCAACAGAAACAGATGGGAAAACGATATGATCCAGCTCTGTTTCGACAGGGTCAAACAGGATGAGACAGTCCTGGAGGTCGGCACCTGGATCGGCAACTATTCGACTTTTCTCGGTAAATACATTGTGCCCCATGGTCAGGTCTTCGGTTTTGAGCCGGATCCGGTGGCGTACCGGCAGTGCGCCATCAATCTGCATTTAAACGATGTGCACAATGTCTTTCTGCAGCGCGCGGCCCTAGCCGAGCAGACAGGTTTTCTTGATCTGTATACCAATAGAATTTTCGGGAACTCCGGTTCATCCATTTTTGCCACAAATCCGGTGACGGACGGCCATGGCCAGAGAAAGATCAAGGTCCCCTGCACCACCATCGACCGGTTTGTCGAGGCGTTTCAGATCGCTCCCACCACGGTCAAAATTGATGTGGAAGGGGCCGAGGATCTGGTTATCGAAGGGGGGCGGCGCGTTCTGCAGGGAAAAGAGGTAAAGCTCCTGGTGGAAATTCATACCCCGTATCTTGCGGCCAGGGGTAGATCGCCCCAGCATGTTTTCCGGCAACTGGCCGAACTTGGCAAAACTCTGTACATGGTTGAAGAGATTGACGGCTCACCCTATAAAAAAGGGGAGGCCATTGATCCTTCCCGGCCCATGGAGATTGCCAATTTTCATATCCTGGCGGTATGATATCGGCTCATGTCCTTGAAGAACGGAATACTTTTTAACTTAGCCGGGTATTTTCATAAAAAGATCGCCCGGCACTGCCGGCCGGCTGCTCCCCTCGCCTCCGTCCCTTTCGGGAAAATCCTTGTTCTTTCCACCACGGCCATCGGCGACACGCTGCTCTCCACCCCTGTGTTGGCGGCCTTGCGTCATGAGTTTCCCGAGGCCGCCATCAAGGTGCTGGTTCAGAAAAAATTCATGCCGCTGTTTGCCGATAACCCCCATGTGGATGGATTTGTCGGCTTTCAGAAGGGCATGTTCCATTTTTTCCGGACGGCGCTGGCCTTAAAAAGAGAGCGTTTCCAGCTGGCCCTGGTGCTGCATGTTTCAGACCCCCTGCCTGTCTACATGGCGGTGCTGGCCCAGATTCCCCTGCTCGCCGGCTACCCGCCCGAACCGGCGCTGCGCCCTTTTTTCAGCCATCCGGTGGAACCGCCCCACGCTAAGCATGTCATTGCCCACCGCATGGCGGTGCTTGAAGCGGTACGTCCGCAATTGCCGGGCTGGTCGCCCCGGCTGGTTCTGCCCGTCCGCCCGGAGCGCGTCCGGGAGGTTGTGGGCAAATACCTGCCTGGTGGTGGCGCGGTTTCCGGCCAAGCAACCCTGATCGGCTTTCAGCCCGGCGCCAGCAAAAGATTCAAGATGTGGCCGCTGGAGAGTTTCGTCCAACTCGGCCGGCAACTGCTGGACCGGGATGAAAATATCATGATCCTGGTGCTGGGCTCCAGGGAGGAGAGAGCCCTCGGCGATGACATCGTCCGGGGCATCGGCCGGGGCGAGCGAACCTTATCCCTCTGCGGCAGGTTGCCCCTGGAGGAGTTGCCGCCCATGGTCGCCGCCCTGCGCGGCCTGGTAACCAATGATACCGGGACGATGCATATCGCGGTCGCCCTGGGCACGCCAGCCGTCTGTCTTTTTGTGCCCACCGACCCGCTGGGCATAGGGCCGATCCAGGACATGGAGATACATCAGGTTATCTCCCGGCCGCGGCCCTGCGGGGAGGAGTGTGTGACGAAAAAATGCAGACGGGAGCCGTCCTGCATGTCTCTGCTTGGGGTGGACGAGGTGCTTGCCGCCACCTTGCGGGTGCTGGCCGGATGAAGATCGCCCTCTATAACCTGACCACCACCGTGCTCACCGGCGGCATTGAGACCTTCAACTGGGAAGTGGGCCGGGAATTGACCAGCAGGGGGCATGAGGTTCATATCTATGGCGGTGAGGCGGGGCTTGCCCCTCAGTATGACCTGCCGGTCTACACCTATCCGTTCAAGTCCCGCCGGGATTATCCGCGGCTGGGGTTGCGCTTTCAGAAAATGGCCGAGCGCTGGTCCATGGCCCGAAACTGCCTGGATGATCTGCGCCGCGGAGCGTATGACGTCATTATCATCCACAAACCATATGACCTCCCCTGGATTATCAGGGCCGCACACCAGTCGGGCAGCAGGGTTGCCTTCTGCAGCGGGGGAACCGAGTTTTTCCCCGGCTATGCCTGGCTTGTCAAAAAACTGGATCTTTTTACCGCCTGCAGCAGTTTCAACGCCGGCCAGATCGAGCAGTACTGCGGGGTCAGGCCCAAGGTTCTGTATAACGGCGTTGACACGGACTGTTTTCAGCCTCTGCCGGCAGAGGACTCCTTGAAAAAGCAGCTTCTTCCCGCGCCCGGCGCCCTGGTTGTTTTCAGCGCCGCGCGCCTGAAGCGTTTTAAGGGATTCCAATATGTTATCGAGGCGGTTGCCCGGCTGCAAAGCGAATTTCCCAATCTGTTTTATCTGATCGCCGGCGAGGGGAATTACCGGACGGAACTGGAGGCGTGCGCCCAGCGCTGCCAGGTTACGGACCGGGTCATCTTCCTCGGCACGGTTCCCCATCAGCAGCTGGCCCGCTATTATTCCATCGCGGATGTTGCTCTTTTTCCCAGCCTGCATCTGGAGACCTTCGGCATCTCCATTGCCGAGGCCATGAGCTGCGGGGTGCCGGTCATCGGTTCTGATTCCGGCGGCATACCGGAGGTGATCGGCGATGCCGGGTTTTTAAGTCCGCCGGCTGACAGCGTTCATCTGGCCGGCAACTTGAGTAAGTTATTAAGAGACAAAGAGCTGCGGAGGAAATTGCGGGCGCAGGGCCGGCAACGGATGGTCCAGGGTTTTACCTGGAAACATACGGTTGACAGGCTTGAGGAGTATCTTGCGGAGGGCGTGGCAGACTCCTTGGCCGCCAAAAGAGGGGAGACGGCTGATTTCCGATGAAGATCGCCTACTGTTATCCCGAGACCCTCCCATCCCGCAAGGCCCGTTCTATCCAGGTCGTGAACACTTGCCGGGCGCTGGCCGGAGAAGTTGAACAGGTTTTCCTTTACCTGCCCCGGGGGAAATATGATGCCGGCCAGATTTTCAACCATTACCATATGGAGCACCCCGCCAATCTGCGGGTCCGATTCCTGCGTAAATCATTTGGTCCTTTTTCCAGCCACCGGCTCTATAACCTCTTTCTTGCCCCGGCCCTGAAGCAAGACCGGCCGGACCTCGTTTTTACCAGGCATGTGCAGACCGGGGAATTTCTTCTTGGCCAGCAATGGCCGCTTCTTTACGAGGCCCATGAGATTTTCGCCGAGAAAAAGGGGGCGGCCGACAGCGACAGGATATCCGAGGAAAAGGTGCTGAAAAATGCGGGAGGCGTCATTTTTATCTCCCAAGGGCTGCGGAGCGCCCTGGCGGATATCCACACGCTGCCGCCCCGCACGGCGGTTGTCCCCAGTGGGGCCGGGAGAATTGCCAGTCTTGCGGAGAAGGGGGCGGAGCCCGAGGTGGTGAACCGTTTTGTCTATGTCGGCACCACCCGTTATGCCTGGAAGGGCGTCGGGACTCTGCTGGAAGCCCTGGCCCTGCTGCCGGAGCAGTACACCCTGGAAATTGCCGGCGAGCTTGACCGGAAGCTCAGCAGCCTTGACGCGGTTCGCTCCTTGATCCGGCAGGGGAGGCTGATCTGTCATGGGCATCTTGACCCGCCCCGGGTCTTTTCTTTGCTGAAGAACGCCCGGGTGGCCGTTATTCCCAATTCCGCCGGGGATCGCATCAGCGCCCGCTTTACCAGCCCGTTGAAGCTTATCGAGGCCCTGGGGGCGGCAGTGGCGGTGGTTGTCTCCGATCTGCCGAGCATGAGGGAGATTGTCTCGGAGCATGAGGCCGTTTTTGTGCGGCCTGATGACCCGGCCTCCCTGGCGGCAGGGATCGCCAAGGTCATGGCCGATGCGGTGCTGCGCCGCAGCCTGGCCGAAAAGGGCTGGCGGCGGGCAGAGGAATTCACCTGGCGGAACCGGGCCAGGAAAATAGTCAGCCTGGCTGAAAA
Organism: Deltaproteobacteria bacterium; assembly: GCA_016219175.1. Classification (GTDB taxonomy): domain Bacteria; phylum Desulfobacterota; class Desulfobulbia; order Desulfobulbales; family SURF-16; genus SURF-16. Next base: position 127,393 of record JACRCD010000086.1, read on the forward strand.
GGTTCTGGCCGGATCACCAGGATGAGGCGCGGCAAGACAATGTCCATAACAGGTTGTGCCGGGCAGAGCCCCGCGGGATGCGGCCATGGTTGCTGAAGACGAGGCTTATATCGCCACCGCTCGTGTGCGCGGTTACGTGGGCCACGCCCTTGATCATGAACTGCGCCAGCTGCTGGGCAGCGAGCCGGATGCCTTGCTGGCTCATATAATCAAGGATTATAAAAGAGAAAAGCAGGTCAGGGTCTCCCTCATCGACTGGCAGGGGAAAAACTACATACTCAAGCATTATTATGTGAAAAACTTCCGTTTCCGGCTCCGGCGTCTCCTGCTGCCCTCCCTGGCCGGCCAGCTCTGGAGAAAGGTCAGCCGGGTGCGGGAGAGGGGGATTGCCACGCCTGCTCTGCTGGCCGCCGTGGATAACGGCAAAAGACTTTTCTACCGGGGGACGACCTGCCTGTATGAATACGTGCATCCTGACAGGGATAATAAAACCCTGCACGGCGAGTTTGCCGACAGGGGCAGGCGCAACGAAATAATAGCGCAGGCGGCATCCTTGCTCCGCCGCATGCATCAGGCTGGAATTTATCACGGAGATGCCAAGATCAGCAATTTCCTCTGGGTTGAACGTTCCGGCCGGGTGGATCTTCATGTCATCGATCTGGATGATGTCCGTTTCGTCGGTCAGCTGTCCAGCCGGCAGAGGCTTAATGATCTTTCCAACTTGACTTTTTCGCTGGCCTGGTTTCAAAATGACCCCGCTCTGCCCGGGGAATGTTTTCAGGTCTATAGCGGCAATGATTCCTCCTGGTGCGGGGACCAGCCCGGGTTCCTGCGGAAACTGCGGGAACTTGTGGACAAAAAGCTGGCGCGCCGGCGGAAATGGCAGAAAAACCATCATGACGTGAAAAGCTGATATGGCGCGAGAAGGGCAATCAGACACTCCTTCCCCGGCGGAAGACGATTTCTCGATCCGGACCCTGGTTAAGGGTTTTTGGGTAAGAGGCGAGGACGAATCGCCCCAGGTGTTTTGGGCCTGCTCCCTGGTCTATCTTGGCATTGGCCTGGTGGTATTTTCCCTGGCCCACAGTCATGCCAACAGCATTGAAAGTCTGGGGGTGATTCTCGTTCTGCTGGGCTGGCTGGCGGACAAGACCTGGCGCAGGGATTGGAAACTCAAAAATAATCCCTTGCATGCGCCCCTGGCCCTGGTCGTTGTCACCACCCTGCTCTCCCTCCTGTCAACCCGGGATCCGATCTACTCCTTAAACGAGCTGCGGGGAGAGCTCTGCACCTATGTTCCGCTCTTTTATGCCGTGGCTGATTTCTGTACCAGCAGAAAAAGAATCTATTCCCTTATTGTCATTTTCCTGGTTGATAATTTATTGGCCCTGCTTTTCTATGCCTTCCTGATCTATCTCAATGACTTCAGCCAGGAGAGGTTTGTCCATTTCATCGAGTTAAGTAAGTTCTACTCCCAGCGAATTCACGTTCTCAGCACCTATTTTCTGTTTTGCGCCAGTTTTTTTTATGCCGCCCTGTACTTTGTCAAAAAGAAAAAGGAATTTCTGCTCATTATCCTGCCCTTCAGCGTAAATCTCTATTTCCTTTCCCTGGCCTACCAGCGGGCGGTTGTCGTGGCCATGGCGGCTGTTAGTTTTGTCCCGCTCCTGTTTTTCCGCAAGGCCGTCAGCCGCAGGGCCCTGCTGGTGCTGCCCGTGACGCTCGCCGGCCTTGCGCTGCTTATTTTTGTCACCCCGATGAAGTCAAGGTTGATTGATATGACGTGGCGTTCCGTATCCCAATGGCAGCAGAATATGAGCCTGGATCGAAGTGATATTGATCAGGAACGGATCCTATGGGTGGTGGATTTCTGGAAGGATTTTACTAAAAGGCCTCTCTTCGGGGTGGGGTACGGCAAGGGCAACTTAAGCAAGGAAAACAGGCAAGCCGGTTTGCCGAAAGGTCCGGGCGATACCCACAACACCTTTACCAATGTCGCTGCCCAGACCGGTCTGCAGGGGCTGGCCGCCTTGCTCTATCTGCTCTTTATGCAGGTTCGTCTCCTGCTGCAGGGGGTGCGGCGGGCCACTCGCAGGTTCGACCGGGTTTTTTTCGTGGGATCTTTATGTTATATGCTTGGCTTTTGGCTCAGACTGCAGGCCAATGATATCTATAATTCCGGGTCGGCCCTGGTTTATTGGATAATGATTGGTCTGGCCGTGGGGCTCTGGCGGCTGCTTGACCGGGATAAGGACGGGCCTGGAAATCCCGGCCTTAAACAGCAGCCCCCGCCACCCGGACCGGCGCTCCCTTTGCCAGGCCAGGCGGATTCCGGGAATAGCGGATGATTTCCCCGTCAGCGGTTCACATCGATCCGGACAAATGTTCAGGCTGCGGCCGGTGCCTGCGGGTCTGCCCGGACAGGACCCTTGCCCTGCGGGAGGGCAGAGCGGTGGTGGCCGGCAGGGATTGCATCGCCTGCGGTCACTGCGCGGCCGTCTGCCCGGAAAGCGCCGTGCGGGTCGAGGCGGCCGATACGGATCTGCATTTTTCCACCTTTGCCGAAGAGCGTGACTGGCTGCCCTGGGGGCGATATGACCTGGCGGGGCTGGTGCGGCTTATGCGGTCCCGGCGGTCCTGCAGAAATTACACACCTCAACCCGTCAGCCGCGCCATGCTGGAGGATCTGGTTAAGATCGGCGCCACCGCCCCTTCCGGGACAAACAGCCAGGGCTGGACCTTCACCATCCTTGACCGCCGTGATCAGGTTGTTGCCCTGGGGGGGATGGTCGCCTCCTTCTACCGGCGGTTGAATAAGAAGGCGGCAAATCCATTGCTACGGTTTGTTGCCAGGATATTCATGCAGGATGCTCTTGGCCGTTATTACAGGAGGTATTATTCTTCCGTTGATCAGGGGTTGCGGGAGTGGGACGAGGGGGGCGGGGACCGCCTCTTTCACAACGCCACGGCCGTCATCCTGGTTGGTTCGCGGCCGTGGGCCAGCTGCCCGGCGGAGGATGCCCTGCTCGCCACCCAGAATATGCTGCTTGCCGCCCATGCCATGGGGTTGGGAACATGTCTGATCGGTTTTGCCGTGGAGGCCATAAAACGCAACGGAGCCATAAAGCGAGCACTGGACATTCCCGCCGAGGAAACGGTATACTCTGTTATAGCCCTCGGTTATCCCGCCGAGGCATATCAGAAGGTCACCGGCAGAAAAAAGATTTTACCCCGTTTTCCGGAAAATCTGGCCGGATGATCCGTTCTTCATAATTTTGGCAATGAAGGGGGCCCTGACGCATGTTGTTTAATGGCAATGAAATAAAGAGAGTGCTGACGCTCATGCCGAATTCTCACATCGGCAATCTTGTAATTTCCCTTCCGGCCGTCGCTGCCTTGCAGAATCATTTCCAGTCCATTCCTCATTATCTCGTTGTTGATTCGGCGTTCAAGGAGATTGTCGCACCGCTGTTTGCTCCGGAGTTTACCCGTTATTATCCTCGCGCCCGGGCCAATCAGGGGGGTATTTTTTTCCGGATGCTGGCATATTTCAAATTCCTGCGGGAAATCAAGGCGATTCAGCCCGATATCACCATTGATCTGGAAGGAAGTTCCACCTCTTCGATTTTTACCCAGGTTTCCTGCGCCACCCATTGTCTGGCCGGACGGAATGCGGCCAGGCCGGATGTCTATACGGTCAAGGCGGAACCGGAGAAAGGCAAACATAAGGTGCAAGCTTACAAGGCAATTGCCGCCGCCGCCGGGGCAGCCATTGACGAGCAGCCGTTTAGTTATCATCCCGCCGCGGCAATGCGTCTATCGGTGGATAAAAAACTGGCGGAGGCCGGTATCGACCGGGAGAGGCCGATCATCTGCATCCATGCCGGAGCCGGCCGGCTTCAGAAGCTGTGGACCATCGAAGGGTACGCCGATGTGGCTGACTGGCTGGCCGCGCGGGGCCACCAGGTCCTGTTTGTCGGAGGTCCAGCCGAAGCCGGGAGGACGGAAGAGATTCTTGCCAAACTGCAGCATCGCGTTTTTAATTTTACCGGTTCTCTTTCCCTTGGCGAATTGCTTGCCCTGCTGGAAAAATGTTCCGTTTTCCTGGGCAATGACAGCGGGCCCATGCATATGGCTGACGCCATGGGCACAGCTGTTGTGGCCCTGTTTTCCTATGCCGATGAACATGAGTGGGGGCCGTGTAGCGCCCGGTCCGTCGTTTTGCGGGGGCAGAAACCCTGTGACGATTGTATCAAGAAAAAATGCGAGGATCCCCGCTGTATCAACACCTTGGGTGCGGAACCGGTGAAAAGGGCGGTCGTCTCATTTCTGGATAGGCTGTAGCCGCGGGATTAAAGTTTTTTCATTTGCCGGCCGATAAGAAGGTTATACGACATGGAAGTCGATAACTTAATAGAGGAGTGGATAAATGAACATCATCATCGGCAATACCCCTAATGTGAAAAAGGATCCTGATAAAAATCCCTTTCAAGGCAGATCAGGCAGGACAAAACATTCGGAAAGAAGAAAAAGCAGACGTGACCGGCGTAAAAGTGTCGGAGAAGGCGTCATTGTTTCCCTGACTTTCCCGAATGACCGGCGGAATAAACCGGAACGCAGAAGGGATTAGAGGGAATTAATTTACCGGGGCGTCGTCCGGCAGAATGGCGATGCGGTTTACCAGCAGCAGAATATGTTTTTTCGTTTTCGGGGAAACATCTATGAACTTCACCCCCATTCCCCGGTCAATTTCAGGGCCGTCCAGGTTAACCCAGACAATTTTTGCCTTGACCGAAATCCCTTTTTCCGCGCCAATGGCGAAATCGATGTTGATTTTCTCACCTTTTGCCAAAGGAGTCGGCGTATTGATAAACATCCCGTCCGCCGAAATGTCCCGGGTAAAGGAGATGAGATAATCCTCGTCGTGCAGGATGTTTACGTCGAACTGGACGGGAATGCGGGTGCTTTTTCTTTTCTCTTTTTTGTGCATTTGCATTTTTCTCCCCCCGGGGAGGATTAACGGGCCTCTGTCGGAATTGTCTCTATCTCATGTAACATATCGCTCTTGAGAAACAAAGCGCATCATGCAGCGTCATGAAAAAAAAATGTAACTGTCCAGGTTGATTAGGCTGTAGCCTGAAGGCTGTTAGTAAAAAAAGCAGAGAATGGCTGGGAAAGCATTTTCTTATACAGTTAGTGCCGCCAGGCCTTCAGCCTAAAAGCCTTCAGTCTATTCACCTGGATAGTTACAAAAAATTACGCCCCCGTGGCCTTTGGTTTTCAGTCCAAACACTTGAGTCAGTGTGATAATCTTGTCATAATGCTCGGCCTCTGTCAAGACGGCGGTACTGAATGGCCTCGGCGATGTGTTCGTGCCCGATACCGTTACTCCCCGCGAGATCGGCAATAGTCCGGGCGATTTTCAAGATGCGGTGATAGGCCCTGGCGGAAAGTCCGAGCTGCGCCATGCCGCGTTCCAGCAGCCCGAGGGATGGTGCGTCAAGGGCGCAGAATTTTTTCAGATCGCGGCTGGTCATCTGGCTGTTGCTGTAAATTCCTTTCCTGCCTTTAAAGCGTTGCTTCTGTATATTTCGGGCTCGGGTTACCCGTTCCTTGATGGTGTGTGAGTTTTCGCCCTCCGTTGAGGAGGCGATCTGCTGAAAAGGCACGGCCGGCACCTCCAGATGAATATCGATCCTGTCAAGCAGGGGGCCGGACAGTTTTTCCTCGTACCTTTTCACCTGGACGGCGGTACAGGCGCAGTGATGGCTGCTGTCGCCAAGATGGCCGCACGGGCAGGGGTTCAACGCAGCCACCAGCACAAAACGGGCGGGAAAGGTGAGGGTGGACGACGCCCTGGCGATGGTGACCCGGCCATCCTCAAGGGGCTGCCTGAGCACCTCCAGTACGTTTTTTTTGAACTCCGGCATCTCATCGAGAAAAAGCACCCCGTTGTGGGCCAGGGACACCTCGCCGGGGCGGGGAATGTTGCCCCCGCCGATCAGCCCGGCATCGGAAATGGTGTGATGCGGGGCGCGGAATGGTCTCTGGGCCATCAGGCCGCATTTTTCGGGAAGCAGGCCGCAGACGCTGTAGATTTTGGTGGTTTCCAGGGCCTCCTCGAAGCTGAGATCGGGCAGGATGGTGGGCAGCCGTCTGGCCAGCATGGTCTTGCCCGAGCCGGGCGGCCCTGTCATCAGTATGTTATGGTCGCCTGCCGCCGCCACCTCCATGGCGCGTTTGACATGCTCCTGGCCTTTCACGTCGGCGAAATCCACCTCATGAAATCTGTGATTGGCAAGCAGGCTGTCCAGGTCGATTCTGGTCGGCTCAAGAGGCTGGACACCTGTCAGGAATTCCACGGCCTGGTGCAGATAGCGGATGGCGATGATCTTGATGCCCTTGACCACAGCGGCTTCCTCACCGTTTTCCAGCGGAACGAGGATCCCGCTTAATCCCGATTTCCTGGCGGCCAGCACCATGGGCAGGATGCCCGGCACCGGCCGGACCAAGCCGTCAAGGGCCAGTTCGCCAACCACGGCAAAATTTTGCAGCTGCTCCGCGGTGATCATCTCTTCCGCGGCCAGAATCCCCAGGGCTATGGGCAGATCAAGGCCGGTACCTCCTTTTTTTATATCGGCCGGGGCGAGATTGACAGTGATTTTCTTGTTCGGGAATTCATAACCGCTGTTTTTGATGGCGGCCCTTACCCGGTCCTTGCTTTCCCGCACCGCCCCTTCGGCCAGACCGACCGTGGAAAAGGCGGGCAGACCAAAGACAATGTCCACCTCGACTTCGACAGGCAGGGCTTCAACGCCCAGGACACTGCTGGTGAATACCTTGGCAATCATGAAGAGGTATCAGTCTTTTTCAAGCAACTGCTCATAGATCTCGCTGTTAAATCCTATGTAGAGAATGTCGCCGATTTGAATGGCCGGGGCGCGCAGGGCGCCGCTACGGCCAAGCACGATTTTTAACAGCTCTTTTTTTTTCTCGGGGTCAGGTATGAATTTTCTGGTTTTTTTGCCCGAGGCGACGAAAATCCCCCTGCTTGCGCTCAGCAGGCTCCAGGTTTCCTTCTCCGCCAAAGGCTCCTTCCTGGCGTTTACCTCTGTTCTGATTTGCGCATCTTTCCGCTCAAGAGCCTCCTGAGCCTTCTGGCAGGATGCTCATCCGCTTCTCAAATAAGCCCAGTCAATGATCATTTTTTCCCCCGGATTAAAGAGCTTCCATCTTCGCCCTGCGTCTATACCCTATTAAATTTTATATACCTTCAATCCGCACATAACAAGATGAAAAAAAATATGTGAGATTCTTATTGCGGAAAGACTATGATTCCTATTGAATGAGATTGATGGCCCGACTAAAAAATCAAAATTGCGTAGAGATACCGATAAAAAATGGCTCTTATTAAATTCGGCTGGATTCTTCTCAGGGAAGGACTGATTCAGCGAAACCAGATGGAGAATATTCTTAATATCCAGAGGAAAAAACAGGACAGGCTGTTCGGCGAGCTGGCTTCCCATTATTTTTCCGTGCCGGAAGAGGAGATTGAGGCGGCTTTCGCCAACCATGTCCTGACCCCTTTTCTCAAGACCTGGTTTTTTGAGGAGCTGGGGAAGAAGGTCAAGGTGAAGGGGATGCGGTATGAAGAATTTGTGCCCGGCGTTGACATCACGCTAACGGGATTCACCAGAAAGATCGTGCGCTCATCGTTTTACGAAAACAATAAAGGCCACTATACGCTGGGTTCGGGCAGTGTTGAGCTGCAGATCAAGGGTGGGGCGGATCTTACCATTCACACCGTTGTCAATGAGCCGGTTGTTTTTGCCGAAGTGCAGTTCGAATTGAACATGGCTACTCTTGCCATGACACTGCTGAATCCGCATCTCTTTACCGAAGCGAAATTGCGCTTGCTGCAATTGTTCAAAAAGCAGGACTCCACCACCTGATGCCAAGCTGTATCCAGATCAAGGGCAAGGGAGCAGCCGTGGCCCGGGGATAGCGGG
>JACRCD010000085.1 GCA_016219175.1 Deltaproteobacteria bacterium
ATGAACTCGTAAAAAGTCGGCGACAAAGCCCGGATGGCTAAGTAACAAAATTCGATATACAAGGCGTAGTGTATTTTTGAGAGTGAGGCAATACATGTGGTATGCCGAACGAACAAAAATGCGCTACAACGCAGTAGATCGAATTTTTTACGACGCCATCAAAATTTGACAAAAAAAATGTGTTGTAATAGAAAATAGAAGAGTCAGTGCCAGTAAAGAATTTTTTACGCCTGCAATGAATTACGATTTCTTGTCACCCCTTCGGCCGCCGCTGGGCAGAGCAAGGTTTTGACCTTTCGCTCCAGTGATCATGGCCGCAAATCGACATAAACGAGAAGGAGGAAAGCGATGAAGCGTATGAGAATGGCGGTATTGTCCTCGCTGGCCGCTCTGGCAGTGGGCGGGGTTGCTATGGCAAAAGAGGAGCCGGTGAACCCCGGCCAATGTTTCGAGTGTCATGCCACCGTGGAAAAACTGAACAAGGGCGGCAAACACGCCAAGGTCAACTGCGTGGAGTGCCATTCGGGCCTGGCCGTGCATCTTAAGGACCAGAAGCCGGAAACGCGGCCCGTCACCAACATGAGCTGGGACGGCTGCGGGGCCTGCCATAAGCCTCAGCTTGAAACCTTTCTCAAAACAAGCTACCATCGTCCGGCCCGTGATGAAAAAGCCCAGATGACCAATCGCGCCCCCGAGCCATACTGGGACAAGCTGATGATGGGGCATGGCTTCACCACGGAGCATGATTTGACCAGAAGCCACGCCTGGATGCTCGTTGATCACCTCCTGGTTGACCGGGCCTACGGCGGCCGTTTTGACCCCAAGGAGGGCTGGCGGTATGTTGCGCAGCCTGCGGGCAAGCCGGTGTGGGATTATCTTGTTGATTCCCACCCGGAATCAAGCGAGCACAAGGCCTGGGAACCGCAAACCGCCGCCGCCGCCAACCCCACCTGCATGCAGTGTAAAACCCAGGATCAGATACTTGACTGGGCCTACCTGGGCGATCCGGCAGAAAAAAATGCCAAATGGAACCGCGCCTCCAATATGACGGATTTTGCCCGCTCCCTGAACTACGGGCTTAACTGTCACACCTGCCATGACCCCCATGCCGCCAAGCCCAGGATCGTGCGCGACGGCCTCATCCAGGCGCTCAGCCGTCCCGAGGCCGACACCCTCTGGCATAAGGACCCGGACCACACCAAATTCGAGGTCATTGAAATGGGCGAACGAGGCTTCAAACGCAAGATCGCCTTGCTTGAGAAGTACGATTCACGCCTGCAGTGCGGCCAGTGCCATGTGGAATACAACTGCAATCCCGGCACGGACGCCAAAACCGGGGAAAAGGTGGGCTTCAATGATGCCAGAACCAACCACTTCCCCTTCAAGGATGTCTTCGGACTGTATGATCATTATGTCAACCAGATCAGTTTCCTGGATTTCAAGCACGCCATCACCGGAGGGATGCTCTGGAAAGGGCAGCACCCTGAAACGGAAACCTTCTATAATTCCAAACACGCCAAGGCGGGCGTCAGTTGCGACGACTGCCATACTCCCAAGATAAAGGGCGCGGACGGCAAGGAGTTCACCAGCCACTTCGCCTCCACCCCCAGGTTCCAGCTCAAGGAAACCTGTCTGAAATGCCATACGGAATGGGACGAGGAGAAGGCGAAATACGTGATGGATTCCGTCAAGGCATACACCAGGGGCAAACTGCGCAAGGCTGAATTCTGGCTCTCGGAACTGATCGACAAGATCGAGGCAGCCAAAAAGGGTGGAGTGGCCGAAGATAAAATCAAGGCGGCCCAGGACCAGCATCTCAAGGCCCATATCCTCTGGGAATACTGGACCGCCGAGAATTCGGACGGCTTCCACAATCCGGAAATGGCGCGTGATTCGTTGATGAAATCCATGGATGAATCCCAGAAGGGCATCAAGCTGCTGGCCGAAGCCATGGTCCCGGCGATGCCGGCAACCCCGGCCAAATAGCTGAACCGGCAAGAACACTACTACCATGTGAGGCTCTTGCAAAATGAACGTGCGTGTCATTCCGAACGCAGTGAGGAATCTGTAATTGCCATGATTTTATTAGATTTCTCCCTTCGGTCGAAATGACAGGAGGCACTCTTTTGCTTATTTTGCAAGAGCCTCATGTAACTCTTGATTTTTCGGTGGGTAGGCTTTATTGCCCACCAATCCGCGTGTGCAAACGATGAAACAATTTGCATACCCTACGGAAAATTCACGTTGCAGTGTACTATAATGAGAGGTGACGGATTTGAAATAAATCTGTCACCTTTTTTGTGAACTGTTAATTTTTTTTATAGTTCAGCGCGATATGTTATAATGAAATTGATCTTGATAAGATCAAAAAAAGAGAAGAAACTGGATAACTGCCGGTTATATTTATTTTTTTCTTGACAATGGCTTCGCTGGTACTGTTTTCTTTAAGAAGCGTTTTGTATTCCAGGTATGATTTGTGCAATTACTCACAAGAGTGCTGTGGAATACGTAAAAAAATTAATAGTAAGTATTGTGGCGTAAAAAGTGTGTTGAGTACTTTAAACCAACCATGAAACAAAATTCGAAACATAGAGATGCAAAAGGTCTCGATGAATTTTACCGAAAAGCCGGGTTTTCTTTGGTGGAATTGCTTGTTGTTGTCGCGGTTATCGGGATAGTTGCGTCGATTGCGACACCTGGCGTTATGTCCATGGTGCCCAGGTACCGCCTGAAGATCGCGGCCAGGGATCTGTATTCCAATCTGCAGAAGGCGCGTTTGTTGGCGGTCAAGGAAAACAGGGATATCAGCGTGAGGTTTGATAGTGTGGCGTCTCCAGGGTTTTATTATTATGATATTGATAATGATGGTGTCTGGGATGCCAACGAGTTCAATGTTAGATTCTCCATTTATGGGAGTGGTGTTGATTATGGGAACGGAAATGCCACCTTGAATTGGAGTGGTGCCGCGATTGCCCAAGCCCCGGTTCTGACATTTTCCAGCAGGGGGACGGCAAACAGCGGCAGTGTATTTCTTGACAATGGCAATGCTGATATCTCTTACGCCGTGACGGTACAGACCACCGGAGGGGTCAAAATCCGAATGTATTCCGGGATCCAACCGTTTAACACCACTCAGTGGAAGTAAAAAATATGTTACAGGATAAGAGAGGTTTTACCCTGGTTGAGGTGATGGTCGCCCTGGCGATCTCCGGGATTGTGCTTGCGTCGATTTATTCGGCCTTTCAATCACAGCAGAACAGTTATGTCGTGCAGGATCAGGTAACAGGAATGCAGCAGAGTGTCCGGGCCGGCTTGGATATGATGATACGGGAAATCCGCCTGGCCGGATATGATCCTGACGGCACGGGAGAATATAACGTGCTGGCGGCGACAGCCAATTCTTTTAATTTTACCGCTGATGTCAACGACGATGGGGGGGTGCCTGGTGTCGGTGAAACCTTTTTGTATGAGCTTTATGATACCGGGGAAAGAAACGACGCCAATCAAATAATTTTCGGGCTGAGAAGAACTCCGGGTGGAAGCGCAGTGGCCGAGAACATCGAACAACTGGAATTTGTTTATCTTGATGAGGATAATAACGTAACCGCTGATCTCGATGAAATTCGCAGTGTTGTTATCTCCATACTGGCTAAAGCGGAAAGGCCTGATCGGAATTTTTTTAATCCGCAACTATATGTATCTTTTTCAGGAACCATTTGGGGACCATACAATGATAATTTCCGGCGACGGCTTTTAATTCAAACGGTTAACTGTAGAAATATGGGTTTGGGGTCATGAGGACTTCTCTCCGGCCCAATAGATTTTCCGGTCAAGCTGGTTTTACCCTTATTGAGGTATTGATCGCCGTAGCCATTCTTACCATCGGCATTTTGGCGGTCAATGCCATGCAGATTGCCGCCATCAGCGGTAATTCCAGCGCCCACCACACAACCGAATCAACCTCCTGGGCTGCCGACCGGGTAGAAACACTGCTGACCCTGAATTATGATGATAGCGCCCTCAATGACGATGATGGTGATGGCACAATTCAGGATGGCGATGGCGACGGGGTTGATGACGACGATGGCAACGGCGTGAATACTGATGTGGATAATAACGACATAGATGACGATGACAATTTCGGGCTCGATCATATGAGCCCGGCCATGGCTGACGGAACGGATGCCTCGCCTGATGGAATCTACACCATCTTCTGGAATGTCGCTGTTGATTCCCCTTTCCCGGGCATTAAAACCATCAAGGTTATCATTACCCGTCAGGAAATGGGCCAGATAAGAACAACCGCCATGGTTTACATGAAGGCGGATTCCGTTTAAGGTTTCATTATGCGTAACAGGAAAATAATACTACACAATGAGCGGGGTTTTGTGCTGGTCGCATCCTTGCTCATCCTTCTTATCCTGGTCATTATGGGCATTGCCGCCACGAACACTTCCAACATTGATATGCAGATTGCCACCAATGAAAAGATTCATCAGCAAACGTTTTATCAGGCTGACGGTGGGGCTGAACTCGGCGTCCGGATTACCTTTGAAAATGCCATGTGCTCCATTTCCGGCGCCAATGGGGGGATCGGCGGGTTTACTAAGAATGATCCAGGCGGTACATGGCCTGATGAGGTGGAAAGAAGCATCGGTAATGTCGGTGTGGTGAACCTCAATTTTGCCACTTCTGCTGGCGGAGCCGGTCGGGATGTTGTGTATTATCCCCTGGACAATACAGATACAGCTCCGCACACCGATATGACCATCACCAATGAGACTGGTAGTGATGAGGGGGGGAGTGGTGGAGAGCAGGGAGTCGGGTACGGCAGCGGCGGTGGTGGTGGTGGGCCTGGTCCTGGCAAAGGTCTCCATAAATTATATACCATTAATTCACAGCATAGGGGGATGTCCGGTAGCCAGTCAACCGTCGGACTTGAATGGAAACTCAGCATTGGTGTGATTGATAGCGGCAGTTCGAGCGATTGCAAATATTGAAAAGGTGATTGATATATTGGAGGCTGTCATGATCTCTACGCTCTCTCGATTTCGTTCTACTACCTGTTGTTGGCAGGTGTTTCTGGCAGGCGCGTTGTTATGCGCTACATCCACCATGGCCCGCGCCGAGGTGTCCGGCCACGTCATGTCGGAGTTTACTTCGGTGCCCATTAATCTTATGGAGACGGCGGTCAGCCCACAGGTTGTCATCAATGCCTCCAAGGACCATCAACTTTTTTTCAAGGCTTACAACGACTATTCGGATCTTGACGGCGACGGGCAGCCTGATACCACCTACAAGCATTCCATTGACTACTACGGTTATTTCGACAGCTATAAATGTTACGACTATGACTCAGGCGATAAGCGGTTCGAGCCGGTGTCCGTCACTGCCGACAAGTACTGCACCGGCGCGGATGATGCTTACTGGAGCGGCAATTTTTTAAACTGGGTTTCCATGACCCGCATTGACGCCATCCGCAAGATTTTATTCGGCGGCCATCGCCGAGTTGACACCTCAACCGATACGGTGCTTGAACGTACCTATCTGCCCCCTGACATCCATGCCTTCGCCAAATACTATAACGGCGATGACATCAGCGGTCTGACTCCTTTTAGCGTCAATAATGAAGAACCAACCGGAAGCAGTGTAACAAGCTTCGCGATTGGCTCCGGTTCAAAATCCTTTAATACCAACCAGGCAGGCGGCTGGATCAAGGTCGGTGATTATGTGAGCATTGTCGATCATGCCAATGCAGCTAATTACATGCGAGGCTGGGTAACCGCCTTTGACGGCACTGACGGCAACCCTCTGACGGTAAATGTCACGAAAACAGGGGGAGTCGGGACCCTGGCTAACTGGCATATCACCAATCACACCAGGACCGGTATAACCTTTTGCAACGTCACCTACTCAGCCACGGCCAACATCTTTTCCCAGGATGTTACCGATCCGCCGCTCATCAGAGTTGCCCAGGGTAACTATTCCTTCTGGAGTGCTGGCGAGGTGCATCAGTGCCTGTGGGAGGATGAGGATCCGGGCAACAATGGTAAGAATTACAATGATCCTTCAAATTCCGATTTCTACGCGGCACAGGACAATCCGCTAAAGACGGATGTCGGGTTGGGTCTTAATGACTATGTGGTGCGGGTTCAGGTCTGCAAGGATGGCAATGGTGATGGGGTTCTGGATTTGGCTGCGGGCAAGGAGAAGTGCAAGCAATACCCCTATGGTAATTTCAAGCCGGTTGGTCTGCTGCAGGCTTATGGCGATGAAGACAAACTTCTGTTCGGCATGGTGGCCGGCACCTATGGCAAGGCCAGAAGCGGCGGTGATATAGTGCAGAAGATTGCCAACCTTGATGATATGGATGGCATGTGCCGGGAGATCAATCTGGGCCGCGACTGCGATGGTGACGGCGATGTGGATGGTGGTTCTGATGTCGGTTTTGGCAACCAGGATGACTGGGTAGACGGAAACCATCATATAGGGGACGGCACTTTCAAACGGGTTCACACCGATGCCGGCGGGCCTATCAGCCATGCCACTAAATCCGAGGGAGTCATTAACACCTGGAGTTTGTATAAGATTTATGGCTACAAATACTCAAGCTGGACATACAGCACTACCTCGGCCGGCGGGGATGACTGCCCCCTTTCCGTAAATTTCTTCGGAGACGCAAGTGACAGCAAGTGCCATAATTGGGGAAATCCCTTTGCTGAGATCTATTTGAGCGGACTTCGCTATTTTGGAGGGGAGAACGCGCCGACTTCTTACCAGTCCGGAGACGGGCAGTTTATTGAAGGGATTAATTACGGCAGCGGCACCTGGGAAGACCCCTTAACCAGCGATAATTACTGTACGCGGCTCAATGTGGTCAATTTTAACTCCAGCGTTATCTCCGCTGATACGGTATTTACCTCGGATCCCGCGTCAATTAAAGACGAGCTCGACACCAGCAGTATTGGCGCTGTAAAGGATTTCGATTCTTCAAAAAATTCACGGGAGTTAACCGAGATTATCGGCCGGGTGGAAGGTGTTTATCCCGACGCCGCTGATCCCAACAAGAAATGGTTTGTGGGTGAGACAGGCGCTGATAAAAACAGGAAATGCACGGCTAAAACCGTAACAAATTTAGGCGAAGTTCGAGGATTTTGCCCGGAAGGCCCGGATCTCCGGGGCGGTTTCCGCACAGCCGGGCTCGCCTGGTTTGCCCATACAAACGATCTCAGGCCTGAGACGCTTACCGGCGGCCGAGCCCTTGAAGGCATCCAGAAGGTTGATACCTATGCGGTGCGTATGGCCTCGGGAAATCCGGTCATTGAGATACCCGTGCCCGGCTCCGATGGCAAGGTCACGCTCTTACCCTCCTGTATTGATAATGATAAGAGTGATTACGGCTGCACCATGGTTGACTTCAAGATCGTTGAACCCCACACCGAAGTGGGGGGGGTTGGCCATGGCAAGTTTCTGGTGATCTGGGAGGACAGTCTGCAGGGCAATGACTACGACCTGGATGCCGGCGGCACCATCGAATACTCCATTACCTCAACCCAGATCACGGTCAGCACCGCCATTACCCTGCAGAATCTGGGTTACAGCATCGGCAGCGGCTATGTGATCAGCGGTACCACCAAGGACGGACTCCATATTCACTCAGGTACAAACAATTTTGAATATGATGATCCCATAGCAGGGATCACGGATTGCCCGTCCTCGGATAAATGCAATATGGGTGATGGCTTCAGTTCCCAAACGTACACCATTGGCGCCGCGACGGCAGGGCTTCTCGAAGATCCGCTCTGGTATGCGGCAAAATGGGGCGGTTTTGAGGACATGAACGATAATGATCTCCCTGATCTGACCGAGGAATGGGACAGCACGATCAATGCCGACGGGGAAAGCGGTTCCGACGGTATCCCCGACAACTACTATTACGCCAGCAATCCCCAGGAACTCGAGGACGCCTTGAACAGGGTTTTTCTGACGATCCTGGAGAGAACATCGTCCGGTACGGCGGCGGCGGTTGTTTCAAGCAATGTCAAGGGTGAGGGCGCCCTCTATCAAGCCTTTTATGAACCGCTCAAGAAAGATCTGGATGGCAAGCAGGCGAGCTGGATCGGCACCGTGCATGCCCTGTGGCTTGATAAGTATGGGTTCACCCGCCAGGATTGCCGTTCCACCGACAATATCGCCGCCGGTGAATGCACGCCAAACTCCATGCTGGACAACTACGATACCGATCAAGTTGTGCAGAGTTTCCTTGATGACAAGGAAAACAGAACCCGCGTCAAGGTTTTTACCAGTGATGATCCGGATACCTTTGAACCGTATTTCATGGAAGGTGTCGTCTCGGCCTATAATGGTGGGGCGGTGACCCTGGAGCCCTATTCCATGGAGGGCGTGGTTACCCATTACGCCGACCGGGCTATGACTATTAATCCCTATTCCATGGCGGGCGAGGTGCATGCGTACAACCCGGAGACCGGCGAGGTCACCTTGGATCTGACCGCTGGAAGTTTGCAAGGCGTTGCCGGTGAAGTTTTTGCCAATTGGCACGTCAATGACCACACCTCCCTACTCACCGGCAGGACCATTACGAGTCTGGCTCTTGCAGACGGAGGACAGATCACTTTCGCCGTTGATCCGGCGGGGGAGTGGATCGCGGTGGGCGACAGCATGACGCTCTCCACCTACAATCTGAAGGGAGAGTCCGGCAAAAGCTATGACGCATGGAATGTGGAATGCCTGACCTCCGCGAACAACAGCACTGTCGGGCATGGGCTGACCCTGGCAAACAGCGGTGAAAAAGAAATTACTGTGCTGGACGATGTTTTCACTGGTTGCGGACGGGTGAAGATTTCAACCTATAACATGAACGGCATAGCTGGCAACACTTACAATGACTGGACGGTGGCCAATCTGGCCACGGGCGCTGACGGTGCAAGCAATTCGCCGGTAACTCTGGCGAACTCCGGGGTGATCAATCTCGCGGTCACTCCGGCTGTTGACTGGGTTCAGCCTGGCGACCGGCTGATGCTGTCCAACTTTCAGTTTACCGAAAAGGAACTGTATGAAATAGGCTATTTGTGGAACGCCAGGGAGCAGTTATATCTTCCGGCCTTGTCGGACGCTGAAATCCGCTCCAACCGGCTTTATGGAGCCAATGCCGGAACCGGACGTCATATCATGACTTGGATCGATAAGGATTATGATTCGACTGTTGACGCTGATGAATATATCGACTTTGAACAGACGATGTTCGGTTCAGTTAGCTACGGTTTTTTTGATGTGGCAACCGTCGATGACGCGGAAAAGATCGTCGATTATGTCCGTGGCATTGAGATCCCCGGCTATCGCACCAGAACGGTCAAGTATAAACTTGATGATGCCGCTGCCCATGTCATGCGGCTGGGCGACATCATCAATTCAACCCCGACCATTGTTCCAGCTCCTAGGGAGGCGTTACATCTTATTTATAACGACACAACCTATGCTAAGTTCCGTTCACAATATGCCGATAGAAGGATTATGGCCTATATGGGAGGAAACGATGGGCTACTGCATGCTATTAATGCCGGTTTTTACAAGGTGGTTAATGATGGGGGTGTAAACAAGGTTAGTTATTCGACTGCGGGCAAGAACTGCGCCACGGGTGCTGCCGCTATCGAGCACCCCCTGGGCTCCGAGATATGGGCTTATGCCCCCATGAACCTTCTTCCCCATCTGAAATGGCTGAAAGATCCGAATTACGTCCATGTTTATTATATGGACGGCCCACCATATATCTTTGATGCCAGGATCTTCACAGCTGACGCGGATCATCCGAACGGCTGGGGGACATTGATGGTTGTGGGTATGCGGCTGGGCGGTGGTACCATGACCATCGATACTGCAGCGGATGGGCTCGGGCCCCCGCATCAGGCCAACGATAAAACCATGCGCTCGGCTTTTGTGGTTTTCGATGTCACCAATCCCGAGATTGAGCCGAGGCTTCTGGCCGAGGTACAGGTGCCTGATGGCAGTTTTAGTTTTACCTTGCCATCCATCATGAATTTTGGTGACACCACCTACAATCCTGCCGTGAACAACAGTAAATGGTACCTCCTTTTCGGCAACGGACCGGACAATCTGCAAACCGCGGCCAGTTTAGCAAATGCGAGGCTGTACGTTTTCGATCTGGCGGAACTGAAGAGCCCCGGTGTTACAGGCCCCGCTCCAGCCGGTTGCAGCCGGGATCCACTCGGAGCGTCAACCATGAAGATCATAAGCTGCCCCATGGGTATCCCCAACAGCTTTATGGGCGATCCTGTTTCCGTTGATTGGGATCTCGATTACCAGGCTGATACCGTCTACTTTGGTCTTGCCGGCGATGCGAACGCCACATCCGGACGCCTTATGAGGCTTGCAATCAACGAAAATCCGAGCCCGGATTCCTGGGCGGCGCCGACGACCCTGCTGCTTACCAACCAGCCCGTTATCTCGCAACCAAGTACGAGTATTGACAAACACCGCAATAAGTGGGTCTATTGCGGAACCGGCCGTTATTTCGTCATGGCGGATAAAACAAGCACCGCAACACAATCCCTTTATGGGATCAAGGATGATGGTTCCGGAAATGCGGTGAATTTCAATGAACTGATTGATTCGACGGACATCGAAGTCTACACCGATCATGATCAGACCATAGAAAACGGGCCATTGTCGTCGGAAAACGGATTGCAGATAACCAATTTTCCGGATCTGGTTGATGAGATCGATAAATACAGGAAGGGATGGTTGCTTGATCTGCCCCCCATTGTGGGCACAGCCGGAGTGGCGCCGGCCACTCGCGCAGTCGGTCAAACATCGGTACTGGGCGGAGTATTGTTCTCATCCGTTTTTCAGCCCAGCGACGATCCCTGCGCCGGAGAAGGAAACAGCCGTTTATATGGCCTCTACTACAAAACCGGCACTGCCTATCCGAAACCTGCTATTTTCGGGGAGGAGATTATTATTGAGGGTGTCGAGGTCAAATACCAGTCGCGTACGCATGTAGATTTGGGCAGCGGCATGGCCTCCTCACCAGTCTTTCATTCCGGCGAGGGCAGGGGGGGTAAAGAAGTCACTGCCAATATTCAGGATTCCGCAGGCGCAAACAAGCAGGTGGATGTCAACCTCATTCACAATATTAGGAGCGGTAAATCCGCCTGGATTGAAAGATAAAACGTAAAAAATACAACTACTCAGGTGGTAGGATGGTTGGCTGTAAGGTCAGCCGGTATTTGGAAATGTAAATCCACTACCGGCTGTTCTTACAGCCTTTGTCTTTTAAAATCCTCTCATGAGGAGAGAGTTACCAACAGAAAGGATCGTTCGTTTCACAGTCGCGCGTCAATTTTTTGGTGGAATCGGCCCCATGTGAGAATTTTTTCATCAGCCGTCATAAGGGTGGCCGCATTGTCAGTGGCGGTGGCGACAATCACGCGGCCGGCGGGATCACCGTGAAAGAACCGCAGCTGGCCGGCCCGAATGGCTGTTGTGCCTCGTAAAGGGATTTCAATCAGGCCGGCTTGCAAGAGATCAAACCGCCATACGTCAAGTTCTGTTTGCAGAATCAAACGTTGCTTTTCAACCAGCATGGCAACTTCCCAAAAGCTGATGGTCGCCACTCCGAGTTGACCGCTTGCCAGGGATTCATTGATTGTTTCCAGGGCATTTTCCCCCAACCGTGGATTGCCTTCGTCCAGCCAGATAAGGACGTGGGTGTCAAGAAGCAGCATTATTCCGCATCCCAAACAATGTCAAGAGGTGTAATCAGGTCGTCTTTGCTCTGGATTTTATCTTTATGCAGTCCATAGATAGTTGCTGGAACTGTCCGGTACGGTTTTAAAATTGAGACGGGTTTCCCGTTTTTGGTAATCACGATTTCTTCTCCCGTCTGGTTCACCTCATCTATTAATGCCAAGCATTTTGCCTTAAATTCCGATGCTTTGATTGTTTGCATGTTTACCTCTTATGTTATTTTAACAACTGAAAAGACAATAGTCATTTCCATGGTCATCCGCAAATTTTTTCCATGGCAATCAAACAGGGGTTTTTAAAAAATTTCCATGGTCGTGGCGTCTCGGCAACAACAAAACATCTCTGGTCATCGGTCTGCCAATGACCACTGCGGAGTATAATGCCGATAACCCGTTTGCCGTTGCCATTGGACAGATTAAAAGTCGAAGCAAGGCGGGAAAAATCAGCTATGTGCTCTGTCATCAGCCAAAATCATTCGATTGGCGTGTGCGTGGGGCAAAACCGCATCCACTCAAAATGTTGCCGGATGCTTTTTTTGTTGATGTGCGCGAGTGTCTGAATCAAATAATCCAGTTGGGGTAAAGGAAATAAGTCACATTGACAAAAATTGTCACTCCGGGCTGACAAAAATTGTCACTGACGGGCGTGGGAAGCAGTAAGTTGCCGGGAATAAATGGCAAACGATTTTTGTTTGTTCAAAAAAATGTGTTTTTTCTATATAAAACGAACAGGTTATGCACTGCTGCCAAAATAAAAATACAAGTGGCACAGAAGTCGCAGATGTACCAAATCAAAGTTCGCACATCTTGTCACGGATGACAAAATAACATAACCTGGTAGTTTAAACACAGAAGGAGGGGTACCATGATTTCATTGTTAAAAAAAATGCAGAAAAATAATCAGCAAGGTTTTACTCTTGTCGAGTTGATGATCGTTGTGGCCATTATAGGTATTTTGGCAGCCATCGCCATTCCGCAGTTTGCGGCGTACCGCACCCGCGCCAACAACGCAAATGCCAAGGCTGTCAACAAATTGGCCGTAGGCGGCCAGTCCGACCTGAATGCTGAGTTGGGCTGCTTTGGCCACACTGAGGTCCTGCCAGCGGCGCTTAATGCAGCTGCCGTATCTGGACAAGGACTTAACACCATTGCGGTCGAGGCGGTTACGTCCGATCAAGCTGGGCATAGCATTGGTGCCCAGTCCGCAACTGCAGGCGGCAGAATTGTCGGTACAAATACCCTTACAGCGAAAACATTTTCTGTCCCACTCGGGCTTGGCACGCAAATGTCGCTTATTACTGCCGAAAGCGCGGTTACTGCTGGTTCCTGTGTGAGCGGCGGCTGTTCTTATGTTGTTTATGCCCGTCATGACAAAGGCGACACCTGCTACGGTGCTGATTCCGATGTCCCGAATACACTGTACAGTGTCAGTAACCCTGCCTGGCCAGTGGGCGCGGATACCTTTGGTATAATAGGAATTTCCTCGGCTGTCACGACTTACGCTGCTACTGACAGCCTCCTTTCCATAACTGGCGCTGGTGGCGGTCTCCCAACTGCCAACTGGGCATTGGTGCAGTAAATCATAAAAAGCATAACCTAGTTGCTTGCAGCCCCGGTCTTTCACAAGACCGGGGCTGCTTCATTTTCCGCATGAGGGCAAAGCTGAAAACAAGTATGATTATTCCAGCCATTGAAATCACCAACCTTGGCAAGAGCTTCGGCTCTGGACGTAAGAAGAACCAGGCGCTTCTCGACCTCTCCCTCTCCATTGAGCAAGGTGAGGTCTTTGGTTTCCTCGGACCAAACGGAGCTGGCAAATCCACCACCATCAAGCTGCTTCTTCGATTCCTGAAGCCGGACAGCGGCAGCCTTCGCATTATGGGAAGAACAGTTGGCCAGGATGAGTTCCGCCACAAGATCGGCTACCTGTCCGAATTTCCAGTTTTTTACGATCACCTTACCGCCAGGGAAACCCTGCTGCTTTCCGGCCGTTTGAGCGGCATGAGCCGGCAGGCCATTGACCAGCGCATCCCCATGCTCCTTGATCGCATGAACCTCACTGAGGCTGCGAACCGCCGGGTCGGTGGTTTTTCCAAGGGCATGAAGCAACGGCTGGGCATGGCCAACGCCCTGGTGCACGACCCGGAAGTGTTGATCTTTGACGAGCCCATGAGTGGCCTTGATCCGGTGGGTCGCCACCAGATTAAAAAACTTATCGCTGAGCTGAAACAGGAAGGCAAAACTATCTTCTTCAGTTCCCACATTTTGAGCGACATTGAGGCCTTGTGCGACCGCATCGGTATTATCAACAAGGGGGTACTGCTCTATAGCGGTGGGCTGGGAGTTTTTCTTGCCTCAGGCAATGGTCTGGAAGAACGTTTCGTCACTCTTGTCGAGGAGGCCAACCATGCAAGCGCTGCGTAACATCTGGTTTCTAGCCCTTGCCACCTGTATCGAGGGCATCCGCCATCGGGCTTTGTGGGCCATTCTTGGTCTGGCTGTGCTGCTCACCATGGCCAACCTGGGTGTCACCACCCTCTATTCCTGGGATCTGGGCAAGGTCTCGGTGGAGTTCGGTCTTTCGGCCGTGGCTTTCACTGGCCTGTTGTTGGTTTTTTTTCTCGGGATGAAAATCCTGGCCGATGACTTGGAGCGCAGCCGGATCTTCATGCTGCTCTCTCGGCCCGTTTCCATCTGGCAGTACCTGGCCGGAAAGTTTTTGGGGTTGGCCTTTGTTCTGGGCCTTTCGACTATCATTCTTGGTGTAGCAGCCGCCCTGTCCATGCGCTATGTCCTTTGGCAGTATCCCGCCTATGTACCACCCGATTTTTCGTGGTTGACTTACGTTATGGCCCTTGTCTGCCAGTGGATGAGCCTGGTTGTGGTGCTGGCGGTGAGTGTGCTCTGTTTCAGCTTTGCCAGTCAGCCTTTTGTGGCCCTGCTGCTGGCTGTTGCCTCCTACCTGGTGGGACAGAACATGGAATTGCTACGGCGAGTAGTAGTTGAAAATGCCTATGCCGGGACGCTGACCGGGCAGGAGAATCTTGTCATCGCTCTTTCCTGGATTTTCCCCAACCTGTCACTTTTTGACAAGAAGTATGCAGCAGCTTACGGTATGGCCTTCAGTGGCCAGGAATTCATGCTGCTCTGCCTGTATGGAATTTTCTATTCAGCTTTGCTGCTCTACCTTGCCACTCTGCTGTTCAAACGCAAGGAACTGGCATGAGCAGGCGACTGATAGTCCATTTTGTGATCGGCCTGGTCTTGCTCTGTTTTTATGCGGCCAGCTACAACGCCCTGCTTCAGCAGCGCGTTGGCACAAGAGAGGCAGCGCGTTCAAGCGCAGGGGTATGGAATCTGCCGCCCATAGCGCTGCTTGCCATAGCCGGGGAGTTCAAGGGGCTGATGTCCGACTATCTGACGATGGAGGCGGGTGCGCAGTTGGGTACCGAGTTGGTGCGTAATCCGGATGGGAGTTTCCGAATTGTCAAAAAACAATACGACTGGCCAAACATCCACCGGCTGTTTGTTGCCAGTCAGACTCTGGATCCTTCCTTTGCCCAGACTTTCATTGTTGCACAGGGCTGGCTACCGTGGGAGCCGGCAAATATGATTGCGGAAACTCAGGAAATCCTGAAAATCGCAGCAAAAAACCGCCCTTGGGACTGGCAGCCTACTCATTTCATGGGTTTCAATGCGTATTATTTTCTAAAAAATTCTGGCGAGGCGGGACGATTTTTTCTGGAAGCAGCAAAAACACCCAAGGCGCCGACGTTTCTTTCCATACTCGGTGCCCGTCTTGCCCAGAAAGGCGGGGAAACTGAGGCGGCCATTGTTCTTATGAAATCCATGCTGGACGATAAAACTGAAAATGACCCTGGCTATAGCGATATCGTTGACCGACTGCAGGCGCTGGAAGGGGTGCTGTTGATCGAGAAGGGTGCACAACAGTACGAAAAAAATTACGGGCGCAAACTATCATCTCTTGAAGAGTTGATCTCTTCAGGCATTCTTGCTTCACTGCCTGCTAACCCTTACAAGGTTCCTTATTGCATGGATAGAAACGGCGTGATCTATTTTGATAATCCGAATTGCCGGACAGAGGAATAGCTACAACGATCGGAGGGAAATTATCAAAGGGAAGGGAAAAAAATCAGTAATAGACAGGCGAAGCCGCGATCTCTCTCCCTTCCAGTTCATTAATGAATTTTATCCACTCAAGGGGAGGGGAAATGATTTTAAAGCCTACGTCCTTGTGCGTTTTTTTTGTTTTCGCCCAGCGCGGCTTTAAATGAAGTTTGAAGTTGTTGTCTTTTTCCGTGATAACCGCGGTATATTTTTCTGAATAAAAATCAAATTTCTGGGGGATGTCGATCATCTTCAACCCTTCCCTGGAGACATTCACCACCATCCCTTCAAACACATGCTTGCCGTCCGCGATATTGGCCAGTATGGTTATCTCTGTTCTGTCATCTCTCAGTTTCATAATCGAGGCCCCCGGAGTATTCCTTTGTCTGTCCAGTCGTCATCGGTTTCCGCTGCACAAAGAAACCCGTTTCCTGCATGGGTTTATTCTATCATAAAATCATACTACTTCAAGCATGATAAATGAAAGTTTTGTTATGGGAGATGGGTCGGCTTCCGAGGTTGAATAAGAGAGCTTGTTTTGATGGCGTCGTAAAAAGTCCGATCTATTGCGTTGTAGGTTTTTGACCGTGACTCGACATACCGTATGTATTGTCGAGCCGCTGTCAAAAACACTACGCCTTGTATATCAAACTTTTTACTTAGCCATCTGGGAGCTTCGAGGTGACTTTTTGTGAGGTTATCTGTTTTGAAGGGATGAATAAAAAATCGCGGGGAAAGAGTAAGGCGAATCATTGTGAACTGGCTGGGAGACAGGGATTCGAACCCCGATAAGCAGAGTCAGAGTCTGCTGTCCTGCCGTTAGACGATCTCCCAGTTGGATTGAACGTTGTTTATTTAGTTAATATGGCTGCAAAAGTCAAGTGAAATTCCATCAGGTGATAACTAACCCCGCATAACCTACCACACGATCAATGTCGCCGCTTGCCTCCCCTGAATCCGTGTAGCGGATCAGTTGCGCGTGGCTGGCGCCCAGCTCAAGTGCAGCAATGAGGACAATGGTGGTCGGCATGATGCCGCACATGGAAATTTTTTGACCGGTGACCGTGTCATACAAACCCTGAGGATCGAGATTTTTGATATGTTCCAGGGCCAGCTGGTCTTTGCGGCTTGCCGTCTGCCTGGATTCGTAATGGGTCATGTCCGTGCTGGCCACGAGAAGCACGGGCTTGGCGTATTTCCTGATGGCGCGGGCAATGGTTTTTCCGGCCGCGGCGCAGAGGGGGAAGGGGACATGGGAGACCACCAGCGGCACAATGGAGAGATTTTTTTGCAAAGTCTGCAGAAAAGGAAGCTGCACCTCAAGGGAATGCTCAAAGCGGTGGGCAATATCGTCATGTTCAATGGCCGGATCCATGATTAATTCCGCCAGGGCCGTATTGATCGGTACCCGGCCCAGGGGCATTTCCCACTCACCCTCATGCATCATGGCTATCGCTGCGCCGTAACCGTGGTGATTTGGGCCGAGAATGATGACGTCTTCGGGGATATTAACCGAGGCGAAGGTTTCGCCCGCCACCGCGCCTGAATAGATATAACCGGCATGGGGTGAGATGACGGCCAGGGCATCTTTTTTCTGCTTGCCGTTCCGCGGGATAAGATCGGCAAGAGTTTCCTTCAGGGAGCGCGGATCACCAGGATAAAATTGATTGGCAACTACCGGAGCTCGTCTCATTTTTCGTCCCTCGTTCCCGTAGGTTCAGGGTTTAAATTTTGATGGCGTCGTAAAAAATTCGATCTACTGCGTTGTAGCGCATTTTTGTTCATTCGGCATACCGTATGTATAGCCTCACTCTCAAAAATACACTACGCCTTGTATGTCAAATTTTGTTACTTAGCCATCTGGGCTGTATCACCGGCTTTTTACGGCTTTATCAAATTTTAACTTGCCAGCTCGTCGTGCCGTCTGCCTCATCTTTGATTTCTATATTGTTTTTCAGAAGTTCGTCTCTGATTTCATCGGCCCGGGACCAATTTTTTTCATCACGCGCCGCGGTGCGATCTCGTAGTAGCGATTCGATGGTCCGCGGGTCAATTGCGAGGTGGCTCAGGATCTTCTCCTGCTTCGTTTTAATATAGGCCACGGGATCATGTTGCAGAAGCCCCATGATGCCGGCAAGTTCCGTTATTGTTTTTGCCCCGGAGCGCAGCAGGGCGAGATCTGATTCGGCAGGCGCTGCCGGAAGGGTCTGCCGGATGGCGTTCATGGACTTGACCACTTCAAAAATATGGCCGAGGGCCTGGGCGCTGTTAAAATCATTATCCATTGCCGACACAAACCGGTCAACCAATGAATTGATCTTGTTTGCATTTTTTTTGCCTGCCGCGGGATTCTGGCCGGGGTCGCCGTGCTCCGGCAGTTTGGCGACTTCCGCAAGGCAGGTGTAAAGACGGTCAAGGCCTGTTTGGGCATCTTTCATGGCGGTCTCGGAAAAGTCCAGCGGGGTGCGGTAATGGGATGAAAACACGAAAAAACGTAAGACCTCCGCCGGGTATTGTTCGAGTATTTCCCTGATGGTCAGAAAGTTGCCCAGGGACTTTGACATCTTTTCATCTTTGATTGTCACAAACCCGTGATGTATCCAGGTTCCGACAAACGGCTTACCCGTTGAAGCCTCGCTCTGGGCTATCTCATTTTCATGGTGGGGGAAGATGAGGTCTTTGCCGCCTCCATGGATATCAAAGCTTTCGCCCAGGAATTTGCGGCTCATGGCCGAGCATTCGATATGCCAGCCCGGCCGTCCCGGTCCCCAAGGGCTGTCCCAGGTCGGCTCTCCCGGTTTGCTGCTTTTCCACAGGGCGAAATCCATGGGATTTACCTTCTGCTCGTTAATGGAAATTCTGGCGCCCGCCATCATGTCTTCAAGATTTCTGCCGGACAGGGAGCCGTAACCGGCGAATTTCTCCACCTTAAAATAAACATCGCCGCTCACCTCATAGGCGTATCCCTTGTGGATGAGGTCGGTAATAATGGAAATAATTTCCGGGATGTTTTCCGTTGCCTTCGGTTCAAGGTCGGGATGCTGGTTGCCCAGGCTTTCCATGTCTTCATGGAAGGCGTTGATAAAACGGTTGGCAAGTTCTTCGGTTGTGGTATGCTGCTCCTGGGCCCGCTTGATGATTTTGTCATCAATGTCCGTGAAGTTGCGGACATAGGTTACCTTAAAACCCTTATAGCGCAAGTAGCGGACAATCATGTCAAAAACGAGCGTGGATCTGGCATGGCCGATATGGCAATAATCATAAGCGGTAATGCCGCAAACATAGAGCTTGATATGCCCTTTTTCCAGTGGCGAAAAAGGTTCTTTTTTGCCGCTTTTGGTGTTATAGATCGAAACGGTCATGTTGGCTCCGAAATTGACTGATAATGTGCATATGTTTGATTTTTATCTTGATAAAATCACTTTATACCCTTTTCCTGTAACCGAATCAACACTCCTGATGCATTATGAATAAAAACAACGAATCAGCTAAAATTCTAGAGATAAAAAAATTTCCAAATGGCATTGAGGTGCGTTTTGCTGATCTGTCCCGGAAATTGGCTGGTGATCGCTGGCTGGTTAAGGTGAAATGCGAGGCGGTTCTCGACGTTCGGGAAGAGTGGTTTGCCGATATCGATGATGCGGAACTGGCAGCGGCAATGAAGCTTGATTGCGCGGGCAGGGTGCGGCACGCTATTTACAGGGAACGGAATTTTGTGGATGCTCATGATAAAGACCGGATTGTCGAGGAGATATTCCGGCATTTCCAGGAAAATGCGCTGACATATATGAGTGGCGAGGTGTTTCCGCGGAAGCTTTTTAAAAATAAGGTCGAGGCCTTCGGCTTGCGTTACCGGATTGAAAAAGAAATGAGCGTGAGTTCCGCTCCTGATGAGGATGATGACGGTCCGGCTGATTTTTCCGGCTGTTTCAGGGATTAATATTTGTTTTTTTTAGACTTGTTTGTCCTTGACAAACATTGGTATTGACAGCATATTACTATGTTTAAAATTTTATCTTTAATAACAGTTCTTCTCAATAATTTATTCGATATTTCAGGATAGAAAGGAGCAGTCATGAAGGTACTCATCAGTGACAATTTAGCCCCGGTCGGCGCGCAGATTTTAAGAGATGCCGGGCTTGAGGTGGACATTAAAACCGGGATGAGCCCGGAGGAACTGAAAAAGGAGATCGGCCAGTATGACGGTCTCGTCATCAGGAGCGCCACCAAGGTGACTGCGGAAATTATTGAGGCGGCGGAAAAATTGAAGGTGGTTGGCCGGGCAGGCATTGGTCTTGATAATGTTGATGTTCCGGCGGCAAGCAAGCGCGGCATTGTTGTCATGAATGCGCCTGACGGCAACGCCACCACGGCTGCTGAACATGCCCTGGCCATGATGATGTCTCTGACCCGCAATATTCCCCAGGCCACGGCCAGGTTAAAGGCCGGCGGCTGGGACAAGAAAAAATTCCAGGGACGGGAAGTAACCGGCAAAACCCTGGGCATCATCGGTATCGGCAGGATTGGCGCCATTGTGGCCAACAGGGCCCAGGGTCTCCATATGAAGGTCATCGCCTTTGATCCCCATATGCCGAAGGATCTTGTCGCCAAGCTGGGAGTCGAGCTGGTGAGTTTTGACGATCTTTGCCGACGTTCGGATTATATCTCCGTTCATGTCCCTTTAACCAAGGAAACGAGCAAGTGTGTATCCCGGGACGCCTTCAAACTGATGAAAAAAGACGCCATGTTTATCGACTGTGCCCGTGGCGGGGTTGTTGATGAAGAGGCCCTCTATGAGGCCTTGAAGAATAAGGAGATTGCCGGCGCAGCTCTCGATGTTTTTGAAAAAGAACCGACGTCCCTTGAAACAACGCCGCTGCTTGGTCTTGATAATTTTATCTGTACCCCGCATCTCGGCGCTTCAACGGCCGAGGCCCAGGAAAATGTCGCCGTGACCATCGCGGAGCAGATGGCTGACTATCTGCTCAATAATACAGTGGCCAATGCGGTGAATGTTCCATCCGTTACGTCCGAGGTTCTTTCAAAAGTCAGACCCTATGTTACTCTGGCGGAGATGCTGGGCTCTTTCCACATGCAGATTGCCAAAGGCAGCGTGGAGGAGGTCAATATCGAATTTATCGGTGATCTGGCGGAGATGGTGACAAGTCCGATCACTGTGGCGTTTTTGAAAGGACTGTTTACCCCGATCCTCAAAGACGCCGTGAATTTTGTTAATGCCCCCATGATTGCCAAGGAAAGAGGCATCCGGGTGGTTGAATCCAAAACATCGGATTCGGATGATTTTACCAACCTCATCTCCATTAAGGTAAAAACTTCCGAGGGCGAAAATGTGCTGGCCGGAACCGTTTTCGGCAAAAAGGAGCCGCGGCTTGTCCGCCTGAATACCTTCAGGCTTGAAGCATTGCCCGATGGACCCATGCTCTTTGTGCAGAATCTTGATGTGCCGGGAGTAATCGGGGAGCTGGGCATTACCTTGGGGAAAGCCGGGGTCAATATTTCCCGCATGACGGTTGGCCGCGAAGAAGGCGAGGGTGATCATACCAGGAATATTATTCTGCTCAACACGGATACCCTGATCACCAAGGAGCAGCTGGAGAGTGTAAAGAAATTGAAAAATATTACCAGCGCGATGGTTCTTGATCTGACTTGACACGCACAATGGGTATAATCAGATGAGTGAGGCGGAAAAAAAATGTAAGTGTGCCGGGGGGGAAATGGTTGAGGGCAAGTGTGTTATGCCTGAAGTGACATTTGCCGCTTTTGTCATGTCGCTGAATACCTCAGCACTCTTCCTTCTCGGAGAGCTCGCTGATCCTGAAACCGGGGCAAAGAAACAGGATCTTGTTCTGGCAAAGCATACCATTGACACCCTCAATGTTTTGAAAGAGAAGACAAAGGGGAACTTGACCCAGGATGAAGACAACATGCTGGGCAAATTCCTTTATGACCTGCAAATGCGGTATGTGAAGGCGAAATCGTAGATGAATTCCGGCCGCAGGCTTTGTCTCCGGGCGCCCGCAAAAATTAATCTGTATCTGAAGGTTTTGTCCCGCCGTCACGATGGGTACCACGAGCTGTCAACCTGGATGCAGAAACTTAACTTGGCTGACACGCTGACCTTAAAGGCGCTGCCGGCGGGAATAACCCTTGATTGTCAAGGTCTTGATCTTGCCGCGGATGAAAGCAATCTTGCTTATAGGGCCGCGGCGCTTTTCTTGCGAGAAACCGGGTTAAAAACCGGGGTGGAAATTGTTCTTGAAAAAAAGATTCCGGTAGCCGCGGGGTTAGGGGGGGGCAGCAGTGATGCCGCAGCCGTACTAACCGGCTTAAATACCTTGTTTTCCGCGGCATTAAGTGAAGAAAAACTGATGGCGCTGGGGTTGGCCTTGGGCGCTGATGTCCCTTTTTTTGTGTCCGGCGGCAATGCTGCTATTGCAACCGGGATTGGCGAGCAGCTTCAGGTGAAGGAGGGTTTGAGCGATTGCTGGTTTGTTTTGGCAAATCCCGGCTTTCCTGTTTCCACCAAATGGGTTTTTGAGAATCTTGATCTGGCGCAACTCGGCAATTTTGCGTTGACAATAAAGGATAATGCATATATTTTAGGCCGCGCATCCGATAATTGTCTTGCCGAAAAGCTTTTCAATGATCTTGAAAGCGTGACGTTGGCCCGCTATCCTGAAATTGCGTTGCTTAAAACAGAATTGATCAATTCAGGTGCGTCAGGAGCATTGATGTCCGGAAGTGGACCTACTGTTTTTGGCATTTTTACCGATTCAGGTCTTGCCTCGCAATGCGCGGCTGACCTGCGGCAAAAATATCCAGGCAGGGTTTTTCTCACTGAGCCACTCTCATCTTTTTAATAATTTTTTTTAGCTGGGGTGTCGTCAAGCGGTAAGACACAGGCCTTTGACGCCTGCATTCGTAGGTTCGAATCCTACCGCCCCAGCCATTTAGCTAACTAACACGATAACGAAAGAACATTGCCCAACGATCATGTCTCAACTTGATCGTTGGGCAATCAAGCGTAACGGACTTCACTATGAGCAAGCTCAATGAAATAATGATTTTTAGTGGAAATGCCAACCGGCAACTTGCTGAAAACATCTGCAGTCACCTTCAACTTGAATTAAGCCAGGCTGAAGTCCGGAAATTCAGTGATGGGGAAACCTATGTTGAAATAGGACAGAATGTTCGCGGCAAGGATGTCTTTGTCGTGCAGCCAACCTGTACCCCGGTGAATGATCATCTCATGGAACTGGTGCTGATGGCCGATGCCTTGCGGCGGGCCTCGGCGCGCCGGATTACCGCTGTCATCCCCTATTACGGTTATGCCAGACAGGATAGAAAAGTTACCCCCAGGGTGCCGATTTCCGCCAAGGTCGTGGCCGAAATGCTCATGGCGGTTGGCGTGAGGCGTGTTTTAACAATGGATCTGCATTCCGGCCAGATTCAAGGTTTTTTTAATATACCTGTTGATAATTTGTATGCGGCTCCGGTGTTGTTAAAGGATATATCCGCTAATTTCGCCGGTAAAGAGGTGATAATGGTCTCACCGGATGCCGGAGGTGTTGAGCGAACCAGGGCCTTTGCCAAACGTTTGAAAGCCGGCCTGGCCATAATCGATAAGAGAAGGGAGCGGGCAAATGAATCCCAGGCAATGAATGTTATCGGCAATGTTGCTGGTAAACATGCGATATTGCTCGATGATATGGTTGACACCGCCGGGACGTTGTGCGCCGCGGCCGAGATGCTGATGAACGCCGGAGCGGAAGAGGTTTATGCGTATTGTTCCCACGCGGTGCTTTCCGGCCCGGCTATTGACAGGATAAACGCTTCCCAGATCAAAAAACTGGTTGTTACAGACACCATACCCTTGCGGGATAGTGCAAAAGATTCGCAGAAAATAAAGGTTCTTTCCGTGTCCGGGTTGCTTGGGGATTCCATACGTTGTATCCACAGCGAGGATTCGGTTAGTTCGCTTTTTATATAAAAATTGGCAGCAGCAGTGAAGGGAAGTTTTGGATGCTGGATGGTGAGCGGTGAGTTTATAGAGTTTGCCATAATTTCTCCAGTTAATTGTTATAGGAGGTTTATAAAATGTTACAGGTAGATGTATCTGCCCAGGTCAGAACAAAATTTGGTAAAGGCGCTGCAAGAACCTTGCGTAGATCCGGAAAAACCCCGGCGATTATATATGGTCCCAAAAGTGAGCCGTTGCCGCTTATTGTTGATACGCATATCTTTACCCAGACACTGTTGCATTTGCAAAGGCGTAATGCCGTTGTATGTCTCGACATCACGACAGATGCCGGAATAGAAAAACGGCATGTGGTTATAAAGGAAATTCAGGTCGATCCGATTCAGGATACGCTTGAGCATGCTGATTTCTATGAGATTTCTCTTGATATCCCCACTCATTTTACGGTGCCGGTGAAATATCATGGCAAGGCTAAGGGGGTTGAGATGGGCGGCGATATGTCCATATCTGTCAATGAAATACATTTGAAAGGAAATCCTCTGGATATTCCCGATCTCATTGAAGTTGATGTGACGCCCCTTGGCTCAAATGAGCATTTCAGCTGCCAGGATTTGCAGCTTCCCGCAAATGTTACCTTGCTTGATGACAAGAACAAGGTCTGTGTCGCGGTTGTAAATGCGAGAGCCGAATAGGTTGTTTTATTGACCTCGCGAGCTACTAAGCCGTTGTCAATAAATTACTGTAACACACCATGCGTGGCAACGGCATAAGGGGCCGTATAGATGATATCAAATCTGTAATGGTTATTTTATAACGGCCCCTAACCTAAATAGCTATCAGCCGCCGTCTGGGGCTGCTTTATCTAACACGGCTTTTTTTGCTTTCGAGGGTTGTCCCCAAGATTCATTAGAGACTTATTACGACTTCATTAGATTTAAGCCGGAAAGGGATACCCCTTTCCGGCTTTTGTCATTAAAATACCGGTGATCCATGTTTCTCGTTGCAGGTCTTGGCAATCCTGGTGATAAATATCATTTCACCAGGCATAATATCGGTTTTCTTTATCTTGATTATCTCGCCGAAAAGCTGAATGTAAACTTCAGCCCCACGAAATGGCAAGCTGACGCTGCCCGAGCTGAAATGGGCAGCGAACAGGTCTTGCTTCTTAAGCCGCGGACATTTATGAATTTAAGCGGTAATGCGGTGGCAAGCGCTGCTGTTTTCTATAAAATTCCGCCTGAGAAGATCATTGTCGTGCATGATGACCTTGATATGCCTTTCGGCCGTTTGAAAATTGTAGTTAATCGCGGCACAGGAGGCCATAACGGCATTCGTTCGATCATTTCCCTTCTCGGTAACAAGGATTTTGTCAGGGTTAAAGTCGGTATCGGTCGGCCAATTGAAGCCATGCCTGTTGAGCGGTATGTGTTGACAAAAATGACGGACACGGAAATGCAATGCGTAATGACGAGCAGAGCAGATGTTTTTGAAGCGATTCAGCTCATCGTTTGCCAGGGAGTGCCGGCGGCGATGAATAAAATAAACCAAAGCAATAAACTGTAGAAGATCAAATCGTTAACTGTATTCCCTTGTGCTGGCCTTCTTGTTGGCCTCAGGCATTAATTGCGTAATTTGTTGAATTGTGTTATGTATCGATGATATATATTTGAAGTCTTTTTTCAAATTGCCAAATTCCTGGTTAATGCCATAATTTTGATCATGATAGGCTAACAAGGGTGAATGGTGTGTTTAATAAAGGCGATATGGCAGTGTATCCGGCTCATGGAGTAGGTGAGATTCAATCCATCGAAAAGAGAGTGGTTGGAGATCATGAACAATCTTTTTACATTATGAAAATAATTGACACAAGCATGGTTGTCATGATCCCGACAAAAAACAGTGAAAGTGTTGGTTTAAGAGGAATTATCTCTCCATCCGAGGCCGAAAGAGTTTTTGATATTCTTAAAGACAGGGATGTTGAGATCGCGGCTCAGCCGTGGAATCAACGTTATCGGCAATACATGGAAAAGATTAAAACCGGTTCTGTATTTAAAATTGCCGGTGTTTTGCGTGATCTTTACCTTTTGAAAGAGGATAAGGATCTCTCCTTTGGGGAAAGAAAAATGCTTGATACGGCAAAAAATCTCCTGATGAAAGAAATTGCCCTTGCCAATAAGGTTCAGGAAGATCAGGTAGAGAAAGATATTGAGCAAATCTTTCATAATTAACGGGCATTTCCCCTGTGGAGTTATTTCGGTAAAAGAAAGCTCTTTTTGGGCTTTTTTTTTGTTTAATTGAATAATTTACCTTCGCGGCATACACAAGAAATTGTGTTTTTTGTTACCCCGGAGTTATCCGGGAAGCGGCTAGATATCCTGCTGGCTGATCATGCCTGTTGCGCCGACCTGACCCGTGCCCGTATCCAGACTCTCATCCATTCCGGGGATATTCTCGTCAATGATGAGGTCAAAAAAACTGGATACCGGGTTAAGGTAGGCGAACAGATCCGCCTGGCCCTTCCTCCTCCCCAACCTTCTACCCTTGTGCCTCAAAAGCTCCATTTTGAGATTCTGCATGAAGATCAAGATGTTATTGTGCTGGCAAAACCCCCCTGTGTCGTTGTCCATCCTTCCCATGGACATGCTGAAGGAACGCTCGTGCACGGGCTCCTGCACCATTGCCGTAATTTGTCCGGCATAGGAGGGGAATTGCGTCCGGGAATTGTCCATAGACTGGATAAGGATACATCGGGCATTATGATTGTTGCCAAAAACGATTTGGCCCATCAGAGCCTGGTAAAGCAGTTCAAGGGCAGAACTGTTGAGAAATTGTATCTTGCCCTCCTTGCCGGAAATCCAAAGGAAGCCATTGGCCGGATAAGCGCGCCTATTGGCCGCCATCCTGTGCAGAGAAAGAAAATGGCCGTTGTCCGGACCGGAGGCCGGGAGGCGGTGACCAGTTGGGAGTTGCTGGAAGCGTTCAAGCAGTTCAGTTTGGTCAAGCTTCGGCTTGAAACAGGAAGAACACACCAGATACGTGTTCATATGTCATCCCTTGGCTGCCCCGTTGCCGGCGATCCCCTGTACGGCAAAAAAAATAAAAACACTGATCTGTTGATTCCCCGCCAGTGTCTCCATTCTTTTTCCCTTGCCTTTAATCATCCCCGAACAGGGGAAAGATTGTCGTTTACCGCGCCCCTTTGGGCTGATATGGAAAATATCCTGGCTGTATTGCGAGATAAATTTGTTCTCGATACCTGATGATTGTTGGGGTAAGGTGAGATACCATCATGATCACCATTCATTTTCATGACACCCTGGCGGAACTGCTTCCCCGAAAAATTACGACGGGATCCATCGTTTGTGTCAATTCCGAGCTCAAGGCTTCAATTAAAGATGTTATTGAGTCGTTAGGTATTCCTCATCCGGAAGTAGAAAAGATTACCGGCAACGGCAGGGAAAGAGATTTTAAATACATTGCCGAGTCTGGTGATTGCCTGGAGGTGTTTCCCATCTCCCCGAAAAGTAATTTTCTTATTCCCTCGCTTTTGAGACCTGATCCGCTTCCCGCCTACCGTTTTGTTGTGGATGTCAATGTCGCCAAACTTGCATCGAAACTGCGTCAGCTGGGTTTTGATACCTCCTACCGCCATGACTGTGCTGATAAAGAGCTTGCCGCAATTGCCGGCAGTCAGCGGAGAATTCTCTTAACCCGGGATCGCAATCTGTTGAAGCGCAGTGTTGTTGAATTTGGGCACCTGGTAAGGGCTTTCGATCCCCAGGCCCAGTTGCTTGAGGTGATGTGGCTGTATCGTTTAGATGATAAAATTAAGCCTTTTACCCGCTGTCTCCTGTGTAATGGCTTGCTCTCGCCAGTGGCCAAGAAGGATATCCTGCAATTTCTTGAGCCGTTGACTATTAAATATTACGATTCATTTTCTCGCTGTGATGACTGCCGGCAGATTTACTGGTCCGGTTCCCACCGGGAACATATGAGCAAAACGTTGAACGGTGTTTTAGCCGCCGATATCGTGCAACCGTGAGAACCATGGCTGTTAAAATTGATGGCGTCGTAAAAAATACCCTGAAGGGCAT
Source organism: Deltaproteobacteria bacterium (assembly GCA_016219175.1). Lineage (GTDB taxonomy): Bacteria > Desulfobacterota > Desulfobulbia > Desulfobulbales > SURF-16 > SURF-16. The sequence continues at coordinate 28,005 of JACRCD010000085.1, forward strand.
AAATCCGATCTACCGCGTTGTAGCGCATTTTTGTTCGCTCGGCATACCATATGTATTGCCTCACTCTCAGAAATACACTACGCCTTGTATATCGAATTTTGTTACTTAGCCATCCGGGCTTTGTCGCAGACTTTTTACGGATTCATCAAAATTATTCGTATTGGCATGAAGCAGTTGAAAAAAATGCGCATCACAGTATTATTGAAGTACAATTCAGGTTGTGGAACTTCGGTGGTCTCTTTTGTGCCGAGGGGCATCCCGGCTGCCGAGCCGTTGTAAAAAAAATAAGGAAGGAAGATATGTTCAATCCGGAAAAACTTCTAGGCGGTTTATTGAGTGGAGGCTCTAAACGCGGGGCTTCAAGCATGTTGACGAGTCAGATCGGCATGGGTCTTCTTGGGGTGGCAATGGAGGCTGTTGACCATTACATGAAAAAACCAGCCGGCCAGTCCCCTCCCGCGATGGGAGCAAGCGGCGGAAGCGTGCCCCCGCCACCTCCCGGTGCGCAGCCGGTAGCGCCATCATTTTCCGGGCCGGCGGCAACCACCGCCCCTCCTCCTCCCCCTGGAGCTGCATGGTCACCAGCCCCGCAACCTCCACCTCCATCCCAGGCCGAAACATCATGCGCATCGGGCCGCCAGAAAGACGCCATTGTCCTGATCAGGGCAATGATTGCCGCCGCCAATGCCGATGGGGCCATTGACCAGCAGGAAAGGCAACGTATTCTTGATAAATTCCGCTCCGTCGACCTGAGTCCTGATGAACATGCTTTCCTGCTCCAGGAACTGCTTGCCCCGGCGGAGCTGGAAAGTATTGTCAAGCAGGTCGATTCGGCCGGGATGGCCCGGCAGGTCTATGCGGTTTCCCTGATGGCGATTACGGTTGATAGCGAAGCGGAACGGGTGTATCTCCGTGCCCTGGGCCAGAGCCTCGGACTGTCGGCGGATGACTGCAACACGGTGCATAAGGCCTTGGGTATTGACAGCCTGTGATTTTAGATCCCCTGGCTGTGATTGCATTTTGCCGTCAAGATGATATCCGGTAAAAAAGGTGCGCGGGCAGGGGCACTCTTCCCGGAATAAAGACCTATTTCGAATCATCAATCAAGATAATGGAGATGAGCAATGTCACAATGGTTTTTGAGCTACGATGGAAAGCAGATAGGCCCGCTGAGTCTGGATCAGGCCGTAAGCCAGGCCAGAACTAATCCGAATGGTTTTGCTTGGCGCCAGGGATTGGCCGAATGGCTGCCCATCGGGCAGGTGGCCGAGTTGACTCAGGCCGGGAGCGGGCCGGGCATGGCTCCGCCGCCTCCCCAGGCAAGAAATGTGGATGAGATAGATTTTAAGGTGTTTGGCGCCGAGATGCAATTTGTGGAGGTCGAGCTTGATCCGGGCGAAAGCGCCATCGCCGAGGCAGGGGCCATGATGTATAAAGACAGCACCATCCAGATGCAGACCATCTTCGGCGACGGTTCCGCCGGCAGCGGGGGCGGGGGATTCATGGACAAGCTGCTGGGGGCCGGCAAGCGGATACTCACCGGGGAAAGCCTGTTCATGACGGTTTTTACCCATACCGGTCAGGGCAAGGGGCATGTCGCCTTTGGCGCGCCCTATCCGGGTAACATCATCCCGATTCACCTGTCCAATGTGGGCGGCTGTCTGATCTGTCAGAAGGACAGCTTCCTCTGCGCGGCCAAGGGCGTCGCAGTCGGTATTTTTCTGCAGCGCAAAATCCTGACCGGTCTTTTTGGTGGGGAAGGTTTTATCATGCAGAAGCTTGAAGGGAACGGGCAGGTTTTTATTCATGCCGGGGGCACGGTGGTTGAAAGAGAACTGCAAGCGGGAGAAGTCCTGCATGTTGATACCGGCTGTGTCGTGGCCTTTGAGCCAAGTGTCAACTTTGATATCCAGCAGGCCGGCGGCATCAAGACCGCTCTCTTTGGCGGTGAAGGATTGTTTTTTGCTAACCTGCAAGGACCGGGAAGGATCTGGCTGCAGTCGTTACCCTTCTCCCGACTGGCCGGCCGAATGCTGCAGGCCGCGCCCCAGAGGGGCGGCGGTCAGGAAGAGGGATCGATTCTGGGGCCGTTGGGCAGTATCTTGGGCGGTGACAGGTAGCCGTTCTGATCGCTCGGGGTTAAGGCTGAAGACGAAAGGCTGTAAGGTGTCGGCGCTCGGTTCCGTATATGTTGCTTTTGGCCCGTCTGTCTTGCCGTCTTCAGTCTATCTGTCTGAGCAGCTACAATGGCATTACCGTTGAAGCCAGTCAATTGCCGGGCATCAACGTCTTTTGGTAAAGTTTGGGGACCTGAGAAGAACGGGGAAGGGTAATTTTTCCCGCCAGCCTGAAAGCCCGCCTGTTAAGAGCTGGATGTGCCCGGCGACCACGGGGCATTTCGCGGTAAGCAGAAAATAGATGGGAGCCTTTACCTCGGAAAGCGTTTCAAAGTTGCCCTGTCCTTTGCTGATAATCAGATCCGCGTCATAAAACAACTGTAAAAAATCCTTGGAGCAGTCGGCCAGTGGGGTGCCCGGGCATCCGGTGCCGTTGGTAACCACCCGGCAGATGGTGTCCAGGCCGCACTCCCTGGCGTCGTCCAGCAGGGCATCATTGATGATTGCCTTTTCCTTGACAGCATAAATGACATTTTTTTTCATCATTTCAATGACGAGCCCGTCAAAAACCAGTTCTCCACTGTTGTCTCCCAGATATAAAACCATACTTGCCTGATGCAGGTCGGTCCGCAGTGCTGCATAGTCATTGATTGCCAGGTCTTGGCGCAAGGCGGTTTCGATGGTTTTTTCCATGTCAAACTGGTGCAGGGAGCCATAATCGATAATGTTTCCGGCTATGGCAAAGGAGAGCGCGGCAAGGAAGCGATTGCCCGCCTCCTTGATTCTGCGTCCAATCACTGGCTTCAGTCTGGCGGCAAACTGATTGCTCTCTTTCTTTAAGGTGGCAAAAGGGTCAGGGATGCCCGTGACTTCAGCAATGAGACCATAGAGCCTTACCGCGTTTTCAGGGGGACTCAGCGTGAAATCAATCGACTGCAGAAACTCTTCAGTCTGTGCCATGATTGCATCGTGCACTGTGGCTGTGACCTTGCAGAGACCTGCTGTATGCGAGGCCTGTTTGAGAAAACAGGGAAGGCAGTCCGGGGTCGTTTGCAAGGTGTTATGTCTCCTCAATGTGTGACAGATTTTTACCGGCAAATTTGCCAAGGACGCAGGTGGCGGCCATCGCCGCCGTGGCATCAATCAGTTCCGGTATTGATATCCCCTGGTTAAAGCCGCCAAGGTGGGGGCCTGTGAGCAGGACCATATCTTTTACAGCTTGAGACATGGTCGCGGCTTTTTTTTGGGAAAAGCCTCTTTCCTGCAAAAAAAGGCGGAATTCGTTGGCAGTCATCTGTTGCTGATCTATCCTCCGCAATATCTCTTCCATGTGACGGTCAACCCCCATTTCTTCAACCATGCGGCTAGTCAGACGGGAAACGTCAAACGGCATCTCCCCTTCATAAGCATGGCCGGTAAAACCTTGATAGTATCCCTGTAATGTCTCGCTGATAATTTCGATAAGAAGATTCATGTCAAACAGATGTCTGGCGTCAATTGGTTTTCCGGCAGAGGTCCAGCCCTGCAAGTTGCTGTTTTTGTGACGGAAGAAACTGGCAGAGACCAGAAGCAGGCTGAGGATGTGGGAGCCGAGGTGCCAGTAGAGCTTTTCTCCTGAGGCGCTGATTGCCTCAATATGTTCGAAATCCCTGGTGCCGGTCAGTCCGAAATTTGGATGACGGCACGAGGCCAGCCATTGATCGAGTCTGCCTCCGCGCGGCCAGTCATACAGGCCGTTATCCTCCCTCCTGTTGCGCTGGATGCGGTTATGAAAAAGAGGAATGGGCGCGGTGTGAATCATGCCTTGTGAGGCGAGGTAACCAAACAGCCAGGCGTTCCTGATCATAACTTCCTTGAACTGGGCGGCATGCTGATATTGGGTGGGATCATTGGCATAGGCGAAATAGTCTGCGTGCGCGGTGAAGGCAATAGCCATGGGATCGGCATACGCTTTCTCGGCACCCTGACGAGCCGCGGGCAGCGGATTTTTCAAGCGGAAAACAGCGCAGCCGTAAAGGGGAAAAGGCTCGGGAATATTGAAGCGCACAGGCATATGGGGGGCGTAATTGCTCAGATTTTTCATCCACTGTGTTTCAGCAAATAAACTCTCCGAAGAATCATCGCCACGGGCAAGCTTGATCACCAGTATCTTTTGTTCCGAGGGAAACGGCAGCATGAGGCTTCTCCCCGCGTAAACGATCTTTTCCTGGGAGCCGCACCCTGATAATTCGGTAATTTCCCGCAAGGATATGGATGGAATCTCATTTTGCCGGCTGGCTTCGCTCTGCACGTGATGAGGTATGGGAACGGGCAAAGAGCCGAGCGCGGCAGCTGCAGCCCTGTGCGAAGCGCCGGCGGCGGAATGTAAAACTCTTTTCAGCGCGGCCAGGGACTGGGTTGCCAGCTCTGGGGCGCTGCCCGCGCCTATTGCGGTCATGGTCTGGGCTATTTCGCGCAAAAGAAAAAAAGAATGACGTTGCCGGGTAATGAGCGGGTCATGCATTAATTGTTCTAAATTGACAACTGTCTCAATGCTTATGTTGCGCGGTTCACTTTGTGCCAGTGAATGGAGATTGCATGCAGCAATATACCTGGCAGGGAATTCAGCATTCCTGTTTAACAGGATATGTTCTTCAAAAAGAATCCGGTTCAGCACGTTGTCCTCATAATGACCCAAAGGGCAGGGGATGAGTTTTCATTATTTTGAGTAGTGGGTATGTGGTTTTTTTTGTTTTTCCGGGGTTGAAATTCCGGAAAAACAGAAAGTATAAAATTTATTTTCCTGTTTTGTGGACTGTCTGGGTGGGGATGCAAAATGTTTTGTGCAAACTTGCTTGAATTGTTAAGTTTTTTTTAATGGTTATAGGTGTGCAACAATGTGGCACGAAATTTGCTTTTTATTATAATGTATAGTTGAACTAGATTTCAACAATACCACGGATGGACAGAGCCTGAAAGATGGTGATTTATGATACTGAAGCAAATGTCCGATCAGTTAAGTAAAGGAGCATGTTTCTCGACAACCTCAAAAAAAACCGGCAAGGCGGCTTAAGGAGGGATCATGAACGAGATAGACAGACTTCAACTGTTGGCTGAGCTCACCCGCGAGTTCTGCGAATTGAACCACGGGCCGAATGTGCGCAGAGAGGATTTTCCCGCCACTGATTACATTGTCATGCCCTTTGGTTACGCGGAAAATGAGATGACCGAAGTTGCCGCGCGTGAGATGGTGGTGCCGGTCTGTTATGATTGTGCAACCGCATTGCTGGGAAATGAGTGGACGCTTCTTTATTGTTTCGAATGCTGCAGCAGTCAGTGGATCTGCAGGAGATTTGCCAAAAACAGCTACCAGCATCATATTCTATGGCTGCGTGGTTGTCCCCATTGCACGCACGAATTCGGCGGGCTTTACTTTAACGACTTCAAGGCAGTTACTGATGGGGTGGGGTTTCTCCGGGAGCATATGGGAATAATGGCTGCTTAAGGGCGCGGGTGAGGATGTTGCAACCCTGGAAACAGATCAGGAAGAAACAGGATGACGAAGCAGGTATTCATTTCTGACATTGGACAGGGCGGAAAAGATGTTGCCTTTTATTTGCGCATCTTCGTTTGTCAGAACGCTCAGGATTTTCCTGACCCTTTCCCGTTTGGATGTTCCGGCAAGGGGGCAGGGGTTTTCAACCGCCTGAAGGTTGAAAGCCTCAGCCATGGTTCCCACCTGCTGTTTGTCAAGAAAGGCAAAGGGGCGGATAACGGTTAATTTCCCGTTAAAAAGGGGCTGACTGGGAACCATGGTGCTGATGTTGCCGCTGTAGAGTAGATTCAGAAAAAAAGTCTCGATTATATCTTCTTTATGATGCCCAAGCGCCAGTTTGTTGCACCCTTTTTCCCTGGCCAGGGAAAAAAGTCTGCTTCTCCTCTTGCGGGCGCAATGGAAACAGCCGCTTTTCCCTTGCTCTGCATTCAGGGCATCCGGTCCGAAAGTGGTTGATTCAATCTCAACTTCGATGCCGATTTTTGCCAGCTGTTGGCGGGCGAGCCGGGAAAAACTACCCGGGGCAAATCCCATATCAAGATGGACCGCTGTCAGCTTGTAGGTGATCGGTGCTTTTTTTCGCCACTCGTTCAGTACCGCGGCGAGTGTCATGCTGTCCATGCCGCCGGAGACGGCGACAAGAACTGAGTCGCCGTCATTGAGCATGTTGTAGGTGTGCATCGCTTGGCCGATAAGCCGGTTTACGGATTTTGGAATGAGCATTACCTGTTCAGATACTGGCATTCGTTCAGCTTTTCGTCGAGCCCCTCCCGGGCAAGCTGCTCACCTGTTATCCATTTAAAACCTCTCTTCGAGGCCTTGCCAAAAGAAAAAAGGTTAGAGAGCAGGGGCTGCTGGGTTTCGTCAAAAACACCCAGGCAGAGGGTTGAGCCGCTATCGACATGGAAGAGCTGGCACTTGAAGGTCACGGAAGCCGGCTGATTCACTGAATGTTCTCCACCATCACGTTCGCTGAACCGGGTCAGTTCAGTGATGAGAACAGCGTCGCTCCCTGTCTGCTGACCGATGTAACGGGCCACGGCCAGCGAATTGCCCTGGAAATCCCCAATGATGGACTCCTTCTGGTTTTCGGTCAACAATTGTATCCCTTTTTTGTCTGACAGCTTATCTGTAAGGATGCCGCTTAAAATTTTCGCTCCCGCCTCAAGCTGACGATTTACTGATTCAGCGCGCTTATCCTGGGATTTAACGATTTCTACAGGCATGACAACGACAGTTTCGATGAGCAATGCCTTATCGGGTTCGTCGATTGGCTCTTTATTTATCGAGGAACAGGATGACAGCAGGAGAGCGGTGAAAAAAACAATAGACAATGGCAAGAATATGCTGCGTTTCAATGGGAAACCTCCGATGTGCCGGGATAGGTGGAATGGCTTAAAGTGAACCTTTTGAAGATAAAGGTCCCTGCGCGCGTAAATTTTGGCCAGAGGCCTGGTCCAGGGTTCTGCCCAGCGCCTTAAAAATTGCTTCAAGAATATGGTGGGTATTCTGCCCGTAGGGGACCTCTACATGCAGAGTCATGCCGCCATGCAGTGACAGGGCGCGAAGGAATTCTTGGACAAGGGCCGTGTCGAAATTCCCCACCTTCTCGTCACAACGCACTACGTCATAATAAAGATAAGGACGATTCGACAGATCAACGGTAACCTTGGCGATTGTCTCATCCATTGGCAAGGTGCAATGCCCGTACCGGTTGATCATGCTGAAATCGGCTAGCGACTTCTTGAAAGCCTGGCCAAGGCAGATGCCCACATCTTCCACGGTATGATGGGCGTCAACCTCCAGATCCCCTGTTGCCTCGACAGCAAGATCAAAAAAACCATGCACGGCAAACAGCGTCAGCATATGATCAAGAAAAGGGACCCCGGTCCGCAGGGAGTTTTTGCCTTCGCCGTCAATGGTGAGGCTTAATGTGATATCTGTTTCTCTGGTCTTGCGCTGGATGTCGCATTGGCGATGGCTATTCATGCTGCTAATCTCATGGCCTGTTCGATAGTATCGATTGTTTTAATTTTTATTAGTGCGTTAAATGAATAAATTAATTATATGTATAACAAGTTAGCTGATTGAGTGGCAAGCTATTTTAGCTGTTTGGCCGGAATTGTCTAAGATGCTGATTGTGGAGAAAAAACGATAATTTTTTGTTGACAACCATTTGTGTCGCCGGTTATAGTCACCTCGTTTTTGAACATAAAACAAAGCGGGAATAACTCAGTGGTAGAGTGCAACCTTGCCAAGGTTGAAGTCGCGAGTTCAAATCTCGTTTCCCGCTCCAGTCTATTTTAAAGGTTCGAACACGTTTCGAGCCTTTTTTTGTCAATATTACACCTGATGAATTCTTTATTTCTCGTATGGTCGGGTGTTTATGGGTTATGATTTGAGGTTATAGAAATGAAAACGATTTTAACACCGGTCAAGGAAATTGATCGGAAATGGCTTGTAGTGGATGCCCAGGGGCAGATTCTCGGTCGCCTTGCATCTGAAATTGCCCGCAGGCTTCGGGGAAAACACAAGACAAACTTTTCGACCTTTCAGGACACCGGCGATTTTGTTATCGTTGTTAATGCTGAAAAGGTTCGTCTTACCGGCACGAAACTTGATGATAAGGTTTATTATAATCATTCAGGTTACATGGGCGGGTTAAGAGAGCGCACCGCAAAAGAGGTTCTGGCCAACAGCCCCGAGGAGCTCATTTATATGGCGGTGAAGGGTATGCTGCCGAAAAATACACTTGGGCGTACCCAGTTGAAAAAATTAAAAGTATATGCTGGCTCTGAACATCCCCATGAAGCGCAGAAGCCGGAAAATCTTGAATTATAATTGAGGTAGTTGAGATATGTCTGATCTGCGTTATTATGCCACGGGAAAAAGAAAAAGCGCAATTGCCAGGGTTTGGTTAAAACCCGGCAATGGTGATATTAATGTTAATAAGCTTGCATTTGGTGAATATTTTGGTGGCTCGATTGATCAGAAATTAGCCACCAGACCATTTCTGCTGACTGACACGATTGATAAGTATGATGTTTTCGCCACCTTGAAAGGCGGGGGAAAGTCAGCCCAGGCCCAGGCCTTGCGGCATGGCATTGCCAAAGCCTTGCTTGAGGTGGACGTTGCCAACCGTCAGCCTCTGAAAAGAGCAGGTTTTCTCACCCGGGATGCCCGTGTAAAAGAGCGTAAAAAATACGGCAAGAAAGCAGCCAGAGCAAGCTTCCAGTTCTCAAAACGTTGATCTGATTATTTACTTTTTGTAGTAAATGGATCTGCCTTACACGGGAAAGACGAAATTATCATTTCGTCTTTCCCTTTTTTTTTGTAAGTGGGTAGCTTGAAAAATTAGGCATCTGGTTCGAGGACAAGAAGCGGCGAAAATATAAAGCGCAGCATATTGGGCATATGTGAGCATTTATTTTTTAGCCGCGACGCAGTAATCGGGCCAGAGGGCAATTTTTCAAGGTTCCCTAATGAAGATGCAAGGGAAAATAAATGATACGGGTAGGTATAGTTGGGGCCTCAGGATATACGGGCGGTGAATTGGCGCGCATTCTCACTCTTCATCCAGAGGTCGAGATTGCTGTCGCCACGTCGCGCACCCATGCCGGGAAAAAATTATCCAAGGTCTATCCCCATTTAGCCGGTATTGCGGATGTGGTCTGTGAGGACGTGAAAATTTCCGATCTGGTGGGGCGCGCCGATCTTTTTTTTACGGCGGTACCCCATCAAACCGCCATGGCCATTGTTCCTGAATTTTTGCAGGCGGGGAAAAAGGTTATCGATTTGAGTGCTGATTTTCGTCTTGATGACCCCGCTGTTTATGAGGAATGGTACCAGCCCCATAGCGCCCAGGAGTACCTGGCGGAAGCGGTTTATGGTCTGCCTGAGATCAACCGGCATAAAATAGCCTCGGCCAGGCTCGTGGCAAACCCGGGATGCTATCCTACCTCCATTATTCTGGCGTTGGCTCCTCTGTTGAAAAACAGTTTGATCGAACCCGAGACAATTATCGCTGATTCTAAATCAGGTACTTCCGGGGCTGGCCGCACCGCCCAGGTTGGCACACTGTTTTGCGAGGTGACGGACGGATTCCGTGCCTATAAGGTTGGTGATCATCGCCATACCCCCGAGATAGAACAGGAGCTTGCCAAGCTTGCCGGACGGAAATTGACCATATCCTTTACTCCGCATCTCCTGCCCATGTCCCGCGGCATATTAAGCACTGTGTACGGAAAACTGACAAAAGATGTTGAACCGCAGCAAATCAATGACATCTATCAGGCTTTTTATAAGGATGAAAAATTTGTCAGGGTCTGTGCTGTTGGCGATTATCCAGCTACGCAGTATGTCAGGGGTAGCAACTACTGCGACATCGGCTGCAAGGTTGACCAGCGAACGGGCCGGGTGGTGATTGTGTCGGTGCTTGATAATCTTGTCAAAGGCGCGGCAGGGCAGGCGGTGCAGAACATGAATCTTGTCTGTGGGTTTGACGAATCCTTAGGGCTTGCCACTGTTCCCCTTTTCCCCTGATTGACCCTTTCCTCTTGCTTTATGGGAAAACAGCCGTTAAATTTGCGTAATGTTAAATTGACCCTTTCCTTTGACGGAACAAGTTTTTCCGGCTGGCAACGCCAGAAGAATGCCAGAACAATTCAGGGAGAGCTTGAAGATAAGCTGGCAATTATGACAGGGGAACAGACTGTTGTACATGGCGCCGGCAGAACGGACGCAGGTGTTCATGCCCTGGCCATGACCGCCCATTTTGCTACCAGCGCCACGATTTCCTGTTTTGCTTTCAGAAGAGGGCTGAACAGTATGCTGGCTGAATCAATCCGGGTTCAGCAGGTTGAAGATGTTGACCTGTCCTTTCATTCTCGAATCAGCGCCAGGGCAAAGGCCTATCAGTATTTTTTTACTACAGACGAATTATTGCCTCCCTGCCGTCGTCTGTATTGTGCCCATCTGCCCGGGCCTTTTGATATGGATAGGGTTGCTTGCTGCCTGCCATATATCCTTGGCCAACATGATTTTACCAGCTTTGAAGCAACCGGTTCCAGGGACAGGGAAAAGACTTGCGGCCGCGGGGCGATACGGGAAATATTTGCGGTTTCGCTCTCTCCCGTGGCCAGACCGGCCCGCGAGTATGTATTTGAGATATGCGGGGACGGTTTTCTCCGCAAGATGGTCAGAAACATTGTTGGCACCCTGATTGAGGTCGGACAACAGCGCATGACGGTGAACGATTTCGCCGGGCTTCTAGCCAGGAAAGACAGGAACCTGGCCGGTCCGACCGCACCCGCCTGCGGGCTGTTTTTAAAAAAAGTATATTACGAAGAAGGCTGCCCGGCAGCTTAGAATAAAAATATCAAGGGTAGAAAAATGGAAGGACAAATTTTACTTGCAGACCGCATGAAGCTGATTAAACCGTCTCCGACCTTGGCGGTAAACGCCAAAGCCAAGGCCATGAAAGCCGCCGGCGCCGATATCTTGAATTTCAGCGTGGGGGAGCCTGACTTTGATACTCCGGATCATGTCTGCGCAGCCGGCAAAAAGGCCATTGAAGAGGGCTTTACCCGTTATACGGCGGTGCCCGGCATACCAGAGCTCCGCGAGGCGATAGTGGAGCGCTATGCCACGGACAGGGGATGGCGTTATGAACCGGATCAGGTCCAGGTATGCTGCGGCGGCAAACACGGATTGTACAACATGGCCCAAGCTCTTTTCGGACCTGGGGACGAGGTGCTGATTCCCACGCCCTACTGGGTCTCCTATCCCCCCATTGTGCTTCTTGCCGGGGCAACCCCGGTTTTTGTGCCGTTAGCGGAAAATGAAAATTTTGATCTTACGGCGGAAAATTTGAGCAGATGTGTCACGGATAAGACCCGGGGTATCATATTGAACAGCCCTTCGAATCCGACCGGCGCAATCTTTTCGGCCAAGGCCCTGGAAAAGGTGGCGCAGATGGCCATGGAAAGAGGATGGGTCGTTATCTCCGACGATATATACGATACGATCGTTTATGCGGAAGGGGTTCTTCCCCATATTCTTGATATTGAGCCCAGGATGAAAGATCAAACCATCATCTTGAATGGTGTATCCAAATCCTTTGCCATGACCGGCTGGCGCATCGGCTATTCCTTGGGGCCGAAACATGTGATTGGCGCGATGAACAAGATACAGAGTCAGTCGACATCAAACCCCGCATCCATATCCCAGAAGGCGGCCCTGGCGGCGGTTGCCGGACCGCAGGACTTCCCCGCGATGATGAAGCAATCGTTTCTGCCGCGCCGGGATTTTATCGTCAGTGAACTCGCCTCAATCGAGGGGATCAGCTGCATCAATCCCAGCGGCGCTTTTTATGTTTTCCCCAATTTTTCCGCCTACTATGGCAGAAAATTTAACGGCAAGGTGATTGCCGGCTCTGTTGAGATGTCTGAGTATCTGCTTGAGGAAAGCTTTATGGCCACCGTGCCGGGGGCGGCCTTTGGCGCGGATGAATTTGTCCGTTTCTCCTTTGCCACTTCAATGGACGCCATTAAGGAAGGAATGAAAAGATTGAAAGAGGCTTTGGCCAAGCTCGTTTAGATTCGTGCCCTTTTGGCTGAGAAATTATCTCTCAGCCTGGCATGATATTGAAATTATGGTCAGAAGAGTTACTCTAAGGAATCTCCTACCCCTCTCAAGGGGGGGTGAACAGTCCGGCTCTGCTCCGGGTTAATACTCCTCCCGGCTGGGTTCACTGAGAGCCCAGGTCCACTGGTCAAGGGGGCGTTCCTTGGAGATGGCTTTCTGGCCGCTCGCGGTGTAGCATTGATAAACCCAGAGCTGCCCTTTCTGGGAAATTTTTATTAATGCTAGATTTGGGTGAATATACCAACCGGATTTAAATTGCCCGTCCATCGCCGCTCCTACGCGTTCAACTCGAACTTGTGTCGAAAATTTTAATGTGTTTGCAATGCCGGTCGGGATTGTTGCCCTCGGCTGGAATGTTATTTGTCCATGCATTTTGCTATGCAGGACTTGCAGTCATCGCTGATTTTGCCGTTTTTGCAGAAAGTGCTGAAGCTGTCTATCCAATCCGTGCCGCCCCTGGGACATTGTTCTAAAAATTGAACAAAACGAATCATTCTGTCAATGATCTCTTTGGGGGCCGCATGTTCAATTTTGCAGGCGCCAATGTCAGCAACCTTCTCGTCAACATCAAGGACTTTAATAAAAAAATCTTTCAGGGCATGATGGCGGCGAATGATATCCTCTGAAACCGACTTTCCCTTATCCGTAAGGGTAATAACCTCGTAAGGAGCATAATTGATCAGCTTCTTTTTGGCAAGAGCCCTGAAGGCTTCCGTTACGGAAGAACGGCTGACATGGAGTCGGGCTGCTATCTCCTTTGCCCTGGCAACCTTCTTGTCCTTAATGATGAGGGCAATCACCTCAAGATAGTCTTCAAGGCTTGCGCTGAGCCGTGCGTCTTTTTTCATGATATTTTCACACCGGGGCACAACAGGTGGGCAGACGACTCCTATGAGTTTCATGTTAACCTGTAAGTATTTAATATCATACAGTTGGGCTTGCTCCTATGCCAGTTTTTTTTGCGCAAGACAGAAAAAAGCTTGCTTGGCAGAGCCCGGGGGGGCTGTATTTTTATAACAAGATGGCAGGATGCATAAAAAGATCGTATTCATCATTAGTTGTTTTATCGTCGGAGTTATAGCCTGCTATGGCTACTTTGTCGAACCGGAGATGATAAGGGTTGAAAGGATTTGCATCCCGGATGACGCCTTGTCCGCTGCCTTGGGGGATACGAAAATTGTCCAGCTTTCCGACCTGCATATGGGGGAAAGGGCTGGCAGGAGGGAAATGAAGGTTCTACAGCTCCTGGCGGATATAAGGCCTGACCTGATTGTTGTTACGGGAGACATGGTCCAGTGGAATCAGGATCCCCAGGGAGCTCGGCAATTTATCAAAAAACTTGCCGCTCCGCTCGGCGTTTATGGTGTTCTTGGCGACTCTGATATGGCAAGCGGCAGGCGGCATTGTCTTTTTTGCCATCCCGGAGGGAATCCCCACCTTGTGACCGGGCATCCGAAAATGCTGAAAAACAACCTCGAACGGCTGGATATCCCGGCAACCGGCGGGCAGATAACCATAGCTGGTGTTTTTCCGCAGGAGGATGACAACGCCTGGCCTGCAGGCACATCCGACCCCTGGCCGGCTGATACCCCAGTGCTGCTTTTAGCCCATTTCTCCGGGGGCTGGCCGCGGATGAAAAGTAAAAATTCCCTGCTGTGGCTGGCCGGCGATACTCACGGAGGGCAGATTGGCATCCCTGATATTGTCTGGCGGTTGTTCAACCTGGTTGATTACCCGCAATACATGGCGGGGCTCTTTTCAGATGGCGAGCATAAATGGCTTTATGTCAACAGAGGCTTGGGCACGGTTTCCTATTTTCCCTTTAGAATCGGGGTGCCCCCTGAAATCACCGTCATCACGTTTGCAAAAAGCCAATGAAAACCCTGTTATGTAAATATTTTCTTCGCTTTGTGCTGATCATGGGGGTAATAATTGGGGCTGCCTGCTCAGGGGATAAGATTCCGGCGGCAAACCCTTTCACTCTCTTTGATTTCGAAGATGAGGGAGAACTCGATCAGTTGCACTGGGAGTGCGGCGCCATGATGGAGCGGGACACGTTGCACGCCTCATCCGGCCAATACAGCCTGCGGATCGACATGTATCCAAACCAGGAGTATCCCGGCTTTAAAGCAGGCTTTACCCAGGGCTGGCATGGGTATAATAAACTTACGGTGGATCTTTACAACCCCCAGGCCACGCAAATAAAAATTACTTACCGCATCGACGACCGGGCCGATAACCCGCCTTATGGGGACAGGGCTCAGGGGAGTTTTGTGCTGGTTCCGGGCAGCAACACCTTGGCCGTTGATCTTGAAAATCTGAGGACATCGGGAACGGACAGAACACTCGCCCTTGCCCGCATTTGCGGGCTTTACCTGTTTGTCCCCCGTCCCGGCCATCCTCTTACCTTATATCTGGATAATGTGCGGCTTGAGCGTTAAAACAGAAAAAACATGACAGGAGATGACGATGAATCTGCAGGAGAAGATAAAAAGTGATTTAAAGGTGTCCATGAAGGCAAAGACAGAGGCGAGAACCTCCGCCCTCAGGGTACTGATCGGGGAATTTCAACGCCAGGTGCAAAAGGAGCTCAGTGATGCCGAAGTCATCGCCATTATCAGAAAGCTGATCAAGTCAGAGGCGGAAATTCTGGAAAAAACAGGACAGGACACCTCGGAGTACATGCGGATTCTTGATGGCTATCTGCCGAAACAGGCCTCGGAAGAGGAAATACGGGAGTGGATCGGAAAAAATATGGATTTCAATAAGTTTCAGAATAAAATGCAGGCCATGAAACCGATTATGGCCCAGTTTGCGGGCATGGCGGACGGCAACATGGTAAAAAGGATTCTTGAAAGTATTTGAGCGAAGAGATCGCCACCATTGCTTCAGCCGAAACGGCCGGTGATGTAATCCTCGGTCAGTTGGTGGCTGGGATTGGTGAAAACACGGTCTGTCCGGCCAACTTCAATGAGGTCGCCCAGATGAAAGTAGGCGGTCCGCTGGGACACGCGGGCTGCCTGCTGCATGGAGTGGGTAACAATAACAATGGAATACTGTTCGCATAGTTCGGCGATCAATTCTTCAATCTTGGCAGTGGCGATCGGGTCAAGCGCGGAACACGGTTCGTCCATGAGAATGACCTCCGGGCTCACGGCTATGGCCCGGGCAATGCACAAACGCTGCTGCTGTCCTCCGGAGAGGCCGGTTCCCGGTTGCTGCAGCCTGTCCTTGACCTCATTCCACAACCCCGCCTTGTGCAGGGATGTTTCCACGATTTCATTAAGCTCGGATTTGTTCTGGGCCAGACCGTGAATTTTAGGGCCATAGGCAATATTGTCAAAAATCGACTTGGGAAAGGGGTTCGGTTTTTGAAAAACCATGCCGATCCTGGCGCGCAGGGGCACCACATCCACGGATTTGTCATGAATGTCCATGCCGTCCAGCCGTATGTCCCCGGTCACCCGGCAGCCCTCAACCGTATCGTTCATCCGGTTCAGGCAGCGCAGAAAGGTTGACTTGCCGCAACCTGACGGACCGATCATGGCGATGACTTCGTTGTGGGCGATGTCGATACTGACATCATTGATCGCCCTTTTCTCACCATAGTAAACATTGACCTCCCTGCAGGTCATGCGCGGGTTCTCGACAAAAGGTTTGCCTACGGTTTCACGTTCTTTATGGAGGGTTTTTCCTTTTGTGTCAGGCAAAATTGTATCCTTCTGGTGGAGGCTTAAATAAACGGTATCGGTTACTTCTAAAAAAGATTCCATGGCGCTCGGTAAATTTACGAAAATATACCACAGAGATCGCTGACGGCACAAAGAAAAAAGGTCGGTTCAGTGATCCAGGTGGTAGATAATATTCCTTGTTTTTTAGAAACTGATATCCTTATTTCGCGGGGGCGGCCATCGGTTTAAGTTCCTTGATGTCCTTCAGCAGTGTCGTTCTTTCGTCTTTTGACATGGGAATCATGCCTTTGTCGGCCAGATAGCCGTCATTGCCCCAGGCCTTTTCGCTGGTGAATTCATCAACGAATTCCTTGATGCCGGGGATTTCACCCACATGGGCTTTTTTGACATAGAAAAAGAGCGGACGGGAAACCGGGTATTTGCCGGCGGCGATATTGTCAAAGTTAGGGGATTCATTTTCCACAATGGAGCCTTGGATCTTGTCAGCATTCTGATCAAGGAAGCTGAAACCGAAGATGCCGAAGGCGGTGGGGTTCGCCTCAAGTTTCTGCACGATCAGGTTGTCGTTCTCGCCGGCCTCGACGTAAGCCCCATCCTCACGCACCATCTGGGTAGTGGCCTTGTACTTGTCTTTGTCCTTTTTCTCCATGTCATGGATGAAGCTGAAGGTCTTTGCCCCGGCTTCCATGGCCAGCTCAACAAAAGCATCCCTGGTGCCGGAGGTGGGGGGAGGGCCCAGCACCTCGATTTTTGTGGCGGGAAGGGCGGGATTCACCTCCTTCCAGGTTTTATAAGGGTTTGCCACCAGCTTTTCCCCGCCCTTGGGGTCAGGGACGTTTTTGGCCAGGGCCAGGAAGATATCTTTACGGCTCACCTGCATGGGAGCGCTTTTCTTGGCATTGGCAAGCACAATTCCATCGTAGCCTATTTTGACCTCCACAATATCTTTAACGCCGTTTGTCTGGCAGGTGTCGAATTCGGATTTCTTGATGGCCCGCGATGCATTGCTGATATCAGGGGAATCAACGCCTACGCCTGAGCAGAAGAGCTTGAAACCGCCGCCGGTGCCGGTGGATTCGATTTTAGGGGTCTTGAAGCTGGTGCCTCTGCCGAACTGCTCGGCCGCAACGGTGGAAAACGGATAGACCGTTGAAGAGCCGACGATGCTGATGGTGTCACGGCCGGCAGCCTGCCCGGATGAATAGCTGCATACACTCGTCAAGAGGGCTGCCGCCAGCAGAATATTTTTTTTCTTCACGAGAGTTCTCCTTGAAAAAACAACATTTAATAATAACTACCATTTTATTTCAAAACGTTTTCGTAAGAAAACCGCGGCGGCGTTCATAAGGAAGAGAAAGGCCAGCAGGACCATGATGGCTGCTGACGTTCTTTCCATAAAGGCGCGCTCGGGACTGTCCGACCAGAGAAAGATCTGCACGGGAAGAACGGTTGCCGCATCAGTGATGCCATGGGGCACATCAACGATAAAGGCAACCATGCCGATCATGAGAAGCGGGGCTGTTTCCCCCAGGGCGTGGGCCATGCCGATAATGGTCCCGGTCAGCATGCCGGGCAGGGCCAGGGGCAGCACATGATGGGCCACCATCTGCATTTTGGAAGCGCCGATGCCCAGCGCTGCCTCGCGAATGGAAGGCGGCACTGATTTCAGGGAGGCGCGGCTGGCAATAATGATGATCGGCAGGGTCATCATGGTTAAAACCAGGCCGCCGACAAGAGGGGTGGAGCGGGGAATGCCGAAAAAATTGATGAAAACGGCGAGTCCCAGCAGACCGTAGACAATGGAAGGGACAGCGGCTAGGTTGTTGATATTGACCTCAATAATGTCAGTCCATCTGTTTTTCGGGGCAAATTCCTCAAGATAGACTGCGGCCGCCACACCCATGGGAAATGATAACGATAAGGTGATCAGCAGGGTGTAGAAAGAGCCGCGGGTCGCCCCCCATATTCCGGCGAGTTCCGGTTCGCGCGAATCGCCCGAGGTGAAGAATGAGGAGTTGAATCGTTTTTTGACCCTCCCCTCGGCTGATAATTTGTCAAGCCAAGTCAACTGGTTGTCATTTATCCTTCTTTCTGATTCAGGGCGGGTTCGGTCAATGTTGCCCTTATACAGCATATCCACATCATCATTGGCCGGAACCCAGATTTTCCGGGTAGTGCCGATGAGCGCCGTGTTTTCCTTAAGCACATCCATCAGTTGAAAGGAAGCCCCCGGACTGATGAGATAATATAAATCTTTCCTGTCTCCTCGTGAGGTTACTTCCGGAAACATGACGCTTAGCGATGATTTGATCAAGCCCGGGAAATTGGCGGTACTGAGATTTTCCCGGGTAAATTCGGCCGGATCGAAAAAAATGTCAATCTGGATGAACGTCTGTTGAAATGCCTTATAACCGGTTGAAAATATGGAAGAGAACAAAAGGACCAGAAAGCTGAGCGCCAGCAGAATTGCCGAGGCCCCGAAAATTCTGAAGCGTCTTTCAGCCCGGTAGCGGCGGCTCAGCCCTTTATTGACCCGGTCAATAGTCTGTTTGTTTGCTGGATTATCCATAAGAACCTCAGAGTTCCTTATTCGTATTGTTCCCTGTATTTGCGAACCACGTACAGGGCAATAATGTTAAGTACCAGGGTGAAGGCAAAGAGAAGCAGACCGAGGGCGAAGGCCGCCAGGGTCTTTGGGCTGTCAAATTCCTGGTCGCCGACAAGAAGCGTAACGATCTGGACGGTGACGGTGGTGACGGCCTTCAAGGGGTTTGCCGTGAGATTGGCTGAAAGACCGGCAGCCATGACCACAATCATGGTCTCCCCGATGGCCCGCGACACGGCGAGCAGCACGCCGCCGACAATGCCGGGCAGGGCGGCAGGGATAATCACATGTCTGACGGTTTCATACTTTGTGGCGCCCAGGGCCAGAGCGCCATCGCGCATTGACTGGGGAACGGCGTGGATAACGTCATCGGAAAGGGATGAAACAAAGGGGATAATCATGATCCCCATGACCAGACCGGCTGCCAGAGCGCTCTCCGAAGAGACGGACAACCCTATCATTTCCCCGGCATCACGGATGAATGGGGCCACGGTGAGCGCCGCAAAAAAACCGTAGACCACGGTGGGGATGCCGGCCAGGATTTCCAGGAGCGGCTTGGCAACGGTCCGGAAGCGGTTCCCGGCATACTCGGAAAGGTAGATCGCCGACATGAGGCCGATGGGCACGGCGACAAGCATGGCGATCAGGGCGATCATCGCCGTGCCGGCAAAAACAGGAACTGCTCCGAAAGCGCCCGATGAACCCACCTGATCGGCGCGGATCGATGTCTGGGGGCTCCAGGAGAGACCAAAGAGAAAGTCGGTAAAGGGGATGACTTTAAAAAAGCGTAGCGCTTCAAAAAGAACGGACAGAACTATGCCGATGGTAATGAGGATGGCGAAGGCTGAACAGAGAAGAAGAACGATCTCGACGAGTTTTTCCACCTTGTTGCGCGCCTTGAGAGACGGAGAAATTTTCTGGTGGGCCATCATCCCGGCAAACAGTATGAGCGTTAAGACGACGGCTGTCAGCGATCTTGCGGAAATTTCCTCAAGGGAGCGATAATGTTGCGCTGCCTGCTGGATAGCCGGGTTTGGACTTGTTGTCGTGATGTTGCCGGAAACAATGTTGCGGATATCATTGATGACAAGACTTAATTCGTTCTGGGGCAGATTGCCTATTTCAGCGGGAAGATCCGCCACCACCAGGGAGGTGATGACATGCGGTTGCGCGGCATGCCAGACAACAAAAATCAGCAGAGCCGGCAGGGCGCACCAGAGCGTGGTCAACATGCCGTAATGACAGGGCAGGGAATGCAAGCCCTTGACTCCGCCACAGCTCCTTGATACCGTCAGGGCTTTGGCGCGGCCCAGGAAATAAAAGCCCAGGCCCGAGATGAGTATGATAATAAAAGAGTATGAAGATATCATTTTTTCTATCTTAAATATGTAAACGGACGATTTCCCCTTCAACCAGGTAGATGACCTCTTCGGCGATGTTTGTGGCTCGATCGGCAATGCGCTCCAGGTGACGGGCCAGGAGGTAGTTGCTGATCATGCAGCCTGGATGTTCAGGGTATTTTGTCAGCATGTTTAATACTGAATCGTAGGCCTGGTTGCGTATTTCGTTAACCTTTTCCTCGATGAGAAAAATCTGTCTGGCCATGGCCGCGTCACGATGGACCAGGGCGTCAAGGCTCATGCGCAGCATGTTGATGACATGTTCCGACATCTCGCCGTAATCAAAACCGCTTTTGATGTCGGTGGCGCTTTGGGTGATCACATTCACCCGCTTGGCGATATTGACGGCCATGTCGCCGATCCGTTCAATCTCATTGTTGATTTTGATGACGGTAATGAGAAACCTGAGGTCGCTTGCCACCGGCTGATGCAGGGCGAGAATTTTCAGGCAATCCTCCTCGATTTCAACCTCCATGTCGTCGATCTGGTAATCGGAGCGGATGATTGAGGTGATAATCTCCTCGTCGTGGGTTTCAATAACGGTAACAGCCTTACGGACACGATCTTCAACCATCGCGCCCATGGTCAGCAGTTTTTTGTTCAGTTTATCCAGCTCTGAATGAAATGTCTGATGAGTTGGCATGGAGCCTTGCCTCTTTTAAGTGGTTAAATGATAGGAAACGTTTTGTTCCAACATATCATTTTTTAACCAAATTACGGGAGAAATATTTTTGTTGGATTAGGAGATTGTTAAGATTGCGTTAGGTTGGTGAATTAAGCTTGCGGGAGGGAGTTATTTGCATAAAGTTATAAAAAGATGTGCAGATCTTCGGGCTCCGCAAAAAAAAATGGGCGATGAGGGCGCCAATCTTGAAACGGCGCGCGGCGCCGGCTATCGCTTCAAGATATGAGTGACTATCCATGCATAACAGAAAATTAATCTGGCGGATTTTCCCCGCCAATCTGGCCATTACCCTCCTTGCCATGCTTGTCGTTGCCTGGTATGGCTCCGCGGTTCTGCATAGAAATTATCTTGAGCAGGCGGAAGCGGCCCTGAAAGCCCAGGTCTACCTGATCAGGGATCAGGTCACCGAACTGATGGCCGCCCGCAAATTTGAGGAACTCAGGCAGTACACTCTCAAAGCCGGGCGTGAAGCTTCCGTGCGCATCACGGTTGTTGATCATACCGGCAGAGTCATTGCCGATTCAAGCGAAAATCCGGACATCATGGATCCGCACCGGGACAGGCCGGAAATTGCCGAGGCTTTCCAGGGGCAGACCGGTATCGCCGTGCGCTTCAGCAAAACCCTGCAGGAAAATATGATCTATGTGGCCGTACCCCTGGAGTGGCAGGGCGACAGTGCCCGGGACAGGGGAAAGATCGATGCGGCTATGCCAGGGGTGTTGCGTGTCTCCGGGCCGGTAACAGCCATTGACAGAACCATAAAGAGTATCAAGATCAAAATAGCCGGCGGGGCAATTGTTGCCGTGCTGGCCGCCATCCTGATCACTCTTCTTGTTTCCCGCCGTATCAGCAAACCTCTTGAGGAAATGAAACAAAGCGCCGAACGGTTTTCAAGGGGTGATTTCAGTCAAAGGATGTCCCTTGACCATGGGAAATCAGCTTCCCTGGAGGTTGCTGCCCTTGCCGCCGCCTTGGACAGCATGGCGGAACAGCTCAATGAACGCATCAGGACCATTCTCCGGCAGCGCAATGAGCTGGAGGCGGTTTTCTCCAGCATGAGCGAAGCGGTGCTGGCGGTTGATACCGAGGAGAAAATAATAAATCTGAACAAGGCCGCGGCTGTCCTTTTTGCAGTGGAACAGAAAAGCGTCCAGGGGAAACTTCTGCAGGAAGTTGTCAGAAATGTGGATCTGCAGCACCAGGTCAAGCAGATACTTGCTAATCCAGAGCCCCTGGAAGACGAGATTGCCCTCCGTTACGGGGATGATGAGCGATTTCTGCAGACCAACGGGGTGCCCTTGCACGACGGCAGCGGCAAGATTATCGGCGTGCTTGTCGTCCTGAATGATGTGACCCGTCTGCGCCGCCTTGAAAATGTCAGGCGGGATTTTGTGGCGAATGTTTCCCATGAGTTGAAGACACCGATTACCTCAATCAAGGGGTATGTCGAGACTTTGTTGGAGGGCGCCATTGACGATCGAGAGGATGCCCTGCATTTTCTGCGAATTGTCGCCAGGCAGAGTGAACGGCTCTATGCCATTATTGAAGATCTGCTGGCCCTTTCCAGGATCGAAAAACAGTCGGAAGACCGTGAAGTCGATCTGCGGGCCGGGGAGCTTTATCAGGTTCTGGCGGAAGCTGTGTTGACCTGCAAAATGAAGGCGGATGAAAAGAGGATTCACATTGCCCTGCATTGCCCCGATACCCTGCGGGTCAGGATGAATTCGACTCTTCTTGAGCAGGCCATGGTCAATCTCGTCGTCAATGCGATTAAATACAGCGATGAGGGAAGCGAGGTTGTGGTTCGCGCCGAAGAGAAAAAAAGCGGGGATGGCGGCAGGGGGATTGTCATCAGTGTGCAGGACTTTGGGGTCGGCATTGCCAGAAAGCATCTGCCCCGTCTCTTTGAGCGATTTTATCGCAGCGATAAGGCGCGCAGCCGGAAGGTGGGCGGCACCGGCCTGGGGCTTGCCATCGTCAAGCATATTGCCCAGGCCCATGGCGGCGATGTGTCCGTGCAGAGTCACGAGGGAAAAGGCTCAACTTTTTTTATTCACCTTCCTGGTGGGTCCAAACAGTGATAAATTCGTAAATAGTCGGCGGCAAATCCCGGATGGCTACGTAACAAAATTCGCCATACAGGTGTAGGGTATTTTTGAGAATGAGGCTATACCGTGGTATGCCGAACGAACAAAAATGCGTTACAACGCAGTAGGTCGGATTTATGCCCTTCAGGGTATTTTTTACGGCGCCATCAACAGTAAAGGGTGGTAAGCCGCCATGGCCTTTCGGCCCCGCGAAAGGCTCAGGCCGTCATCTCTTTGCTTTTTCGGTTCATTTTTATGTGATACAGTATTGATCAGCTGATATGCCAACCGAGTGCGGATTTTTTCCGTCATGACTCATGGAAGTTATTCGTTAATCCTTCAATTCTGAGGTGTTTTACAATGAAAAGAAGAACGAAGATTTCAAGGGGTACATTTTTTTTTCTCGCTCTGATCCTGATTCTTTCCTCTTCCTGCTCCTATCAGGAACGGGTTCAGCCTGTCACCCTTCCCGCCGCTTCGAAAAATTATGTTGTGATAAACGGGGTCCAGATTTCCGCCGTGGCTTTTGCCGATAAGCAGACGGCCAAGGATTCTTTTGGTTTTGACATCCGGGGGGCCGGGCTTCTGCCTGTCCAGGTTGTTTTCCAGAATGACGGAGACAAACCGGTATCTCTTCTTCCAGAGCAGACCTTTCTCATTGATGGCAAGAATCAGGCCTGGCCGGTCAACTCTCTGGAAAGAACCTACGCCAGGGTGGAAAAGCAGGTTGATGTGGGCGAAACAATGGCCGGGGCTGGGAAACCCGCCCTGCTGTTTGGCGCCGCCGGCGCGATCGCAGGGCTTGCCGTGGGGATAGTCACCGGTGAAAATATCGGAGAAAGCATGGGGAAAGGGGCGGCAATCGGGGCTGCCGCCGGAGCCCTTGGCGGGGGTGTCAGCGGCTACCAGAATGCCAGGGGGAAAATCAAGGAGGATCTGTCGCAAAAGGCCCTGGTCAATAAGCAGATCCTGCCGAACCAGATCGGCTATGGAATTCTCTTTTTTCCAGGTTTTCCGGAGGAGGCCCAGGAGGCGTCACGGTTAAAACTGACGGTAACGTTTGCCGGAGAGCCGCACTCCGTTACCCTCGATCTTGTTGCCAACCCTGATTAAGCGCACTCTTTGCACGGCGGATGAATCGCAACTACGGCAGAAATTTTTCCGGAATTATCCGGAAGATCATACCGGCTCAAGTTCCATGCTGATGTCACAGGCCGGAGCGGAATGGGTCAGCGCGCCGATGGAAATGAGGTTGACCCCCGTTTCCGCCACAGTGCGCACATTGTCCAGAGTGATGCCGCCGGAGGCCTCAAGCAGGGCGCGGCCCTTGACAAACTTGACCGCCTGGCGCATGAGGTCGGGCGTCATGTTGTCCAGCATGATGATATCAACATCCGCAGCCAGGCAGGCCTCAACCTGTTCAATTGTTTCTGCCTCAACCTCTATTTTCAGGGTATGGGGAGCTCGCTCCCTGACACGCTTGACCGCCTTCTGGATGGAGCCGCTGGCGGCGATGTGATTGTCCTTGATCAGGATGCCGTCCGCCAGCGAGAACCGGTGATTGTGGCCGCCGCCAACCCGAACGGCATACTTTTCCAGCATGCGCAGACCTGGCGTTGTTTTTCTGGTGTCCACTATTTTAACGGGCAGCAACGCCACCTTGTCAACAAAACGGGAGGTGAGGGTTGCTATGCCGGAAAGACGCTGGACGAGGTTTAAGGCAACGCGTTCCGCCCTGAGCAGATCAATGACCGGACCCGAGGCGGTAAAGAGCACGTCGTCCGCCTTGACCCTCGCCCCGTCCTCGACAGCCTCAGTCCAATGAATAGCCGGATTGCAGATGGTGAAAACTTCTCCGGCCACCGTTCCCATGCCTGCGCTGACAAATGAACCCTTGGCGATAAATTGCGCCCGGCCTTTCTGATCGGAGGTGAAAATTGCTTCACTGGTCAGATCTCCGCTGCCTGCATCTTCGGCCAGGAAACGTTTGATATTTTGAATCAGTTCAAGTCGGTTCATACCTTTAATTGTGCAAATTAGCTCTTTGAACGGCGCGACGGTCCTGTTACGGACCATACTGGCTTAAATCAGGTGCGTGGTCATGGCTGGGCAACCCATTCGCCGTATTGGTTTCTGCAGGCCTTCTGGATAATTTTTTCCGGACGGCCGTCAACAGTCGCCAGGATTTCCGCCTCACGGCAGTCCTGATTGGCGTTGTTTTTGTAAGTATACTGGGGGGTAACCGTATATTTGTTGCCATTGTTCGGGTTGACCCACTGGGAAGCGCGGCCGTCGGGGACGGTTTCATAGGCGGAGGTTATCCTGGCCTGGTCCGCCTTATCCATTTCATTGCCCACCGTGTAACCGAGAAAAGCGCCGATGACGGCCCCAATCAAGGTTGCCTCCGTGCTTTTACCGATTGCCTGACCGGCAATGGCCCCGGCCGCGGCCCCGGTGCCAAGGCCGGTCTGGCCTTTGGTGGCACAGGAAGTAAGCAGTGCGGCAAGAAAAAGAAGGGAAAGAAAATTTTTCCACATAGTAAACCTCATGAAGAAAAGAATGAAAAAAGATGCCGTCGTAAAAAATACCCTGAAGGGCATAAATCCGAGCTCCTGCGTTGTAGCGCATTTTTGTTCGTTCGGCATACCACATGTATAGCCTCGCTCGCAAAAATACATTACGCCTTGTATATCGAATTTTGTTACGTAGCCATCCGGGCTTTGTCGCCGACTTTTTACGAGTTCATCAATACAATGGCGGCTGTATTTTTTCAAGACGAAAGAAAGTGGCGGAAAGTTCCATTTTGTCTGGAAAGGCTTTGTTGAAAAATGATAATCTGTTAAAAAATATTTCAAATGGAGGAATGAAATCATGATCGATTTAATCAAAAAGGCATTTTACACGGGACTCGGGGCGGCGGAACTCACCAGGGAGAAAATTGATGAACTGGCTAAAGAGCTTGCCGAGAAGGGCAAGATGTCTGAAAGCGACATCCGGAAATTCGTTGACGAGATGCTGGCCAGATCCAAGGAGAGCAAGGAGCAATTCAAGAAACAGCTTGAGAGGATGATTGAGGAAACCATGAAAAAAATGAATCTTGCCAGCCGCGATGATCTGGCTGCCCTGGAAAAGAGGTTGAGCGAGAGGATTGACAAACTCCAGGACAAAGGTTTTGCCGACTAAATGTTGAACATTCGCAAGATCAGCGCCATCGGCCGCACCTATCGCAATCTCGGGCGCTACCGTCAGATACTGTCCGTTCTTTTTAAATATGGTTTCGATGAATTTATTGAAACATTAAAAATTGAGCAGTATCTGGAGGTCAGCCTGCAGATGCTGTTTAAGAAAGAGACAAAAGTTCCTGAAAAACTGAGCAGACCGGAGCGGGTGCGGCGGGTGCTTGAGGAGCTCGGCCCCACCTTCATCAAGTTCGGGCAGGTTCTTTCAACCCGGCCTGACCTCATTCCCTTTGAATATTTAAAGGAGCTGGCCAAGCTGCAGGATGAAGTCCCCTCGTTTCCCTATGCCGAGGTGTGCGCCGTGATTGAAAAAGAGCTTGGCCGGCCCCCCGGGGAAGTTTTTCAGGTTTTCGCCAAGGAACCCTTTGCCGCAGCTTCAATCGGGCAGGCGCACCGGGCCCGCCTGTTCAATAATGATGAGGTGGTGGTGAAGGTGCAGCGCCCCGGCATCCATGAGATCATTGAAACGGATCTGGAGATTATGTTTCATCTGGCCCTGCTGATTGAACGCCATCTGGAAGAGTATGAGGTGCAGCGCCCCAGCCTGATTGTCTCCGTTTTTGCCAGAAGCATTGAAAAGGAAATCAATTATTACATGGAGGCTGCTCACATAGAGCGTTTTGCCAGACAGTTCCTCGCTGATCAGACAGTTTATGTTCCCAAGGTATACCGCCAGTTTACGACCAAAAAGGTTATTACCATGGAATACATAGCCGGCATTAAGGCCTCGGAAATTGAAGCGCTGCAACAGGCCGGCTGCGATCTCAAATTGATAGCCGACCGGGGCGCTGTCGCCATGATGAAACAGATTTTTGTCTCTGGTTTTTTTCATGCCGACCCCCATCCGGGCAATATCTTCATCCTGCCCGGCAATATTATCTGTTTTCTCGATTTCGGCATGATGGGCAGTATTTCGCGCCGGGAAAGGGCGGATTTCTCTGATCTTGTCATGCAGGTCGTGCGCCGCAATGAGAAGAGGGTGGTTGACTCCATCCTGAAAATCACGTATCACAAGGACGAATTTGACCGGGGCATTCTGGAAAATGATGTGGCGGAATTTATCGACCGCTATGTCGGCCTGCCTTTGAAGGAATTGGAGGTGGGCCAGATCATGCAACATCTCCTTGAAATTGCCGCCCGCTACAGGTTAAGTTTAAAGCCGAATTTTTATCTGCTGGTCAAGTCCGCCAGCACCATAGAAAGTCTGGGCGGCATGCTTGATCCTGATTTTGACATCATCCGCCATGCGGAGCCCTTTATAAAAAACATCCAGCTGGAGAGATACAACCCCAGGATACTCATGGGTGATCTGGTTGAGTCCGGTTCCGATCTGGTTCAGTTGTTTAAGGAGATTCCTTCCGGGCTCCGCGATGTCCTGTCCCTGACCCGTCAGGGCAAGATTAAAATCGAGTTTGAGCACCGGGGCTTGGACGCTCTGTACCAGCATCTGGAACAGGCCACCAACAGGGTGGCCTTTGCCATTGTCCTGGCCGCCCAGATTGTCGGTTCATCACTGATTGTTCTCGCCGGTCTGCCGCCCAAATGGAACGGCATCCCGGTCATCGGCCTGGTTGGTTTTATCGTGGCGGGCATCATGGGCTTTTGGCTGCTTATTTCCATGCTGCGCCATGGAAAAATGTAATGATTGATTAGACGGAAGGCAAAACACCTGAGTGAATACAAAAGGATATAATATGATTGAAGTAAGCAGTAAGAAACCGAGCCAATTTACCGGGGATCTCCTGGTTTATTTTGTCCGGCAGTCTGAAAAAAAACACGCGCCCGTGTGCAGCGATAAATTGGTGCAGGAAAGGATCAATCAGGTCTTTGAGCTTGGGGATTGCCTGGGTAAAAAGGATGAATGTCTGTTGATTTATCCTGAGCGGGTCGTGGATGGGGTGCGGGCCAAAAGACTTTTGGTGGTCGGGCTGGGCAAGGATGATCTGAGCCGTGAAGTTTTCAGGCGGGCCGGCGGGGTGGTTGCTCAGAAGGGGCTGTCTCTCATGGCTGCAAAACTTTTTCTGGTTGTCCCGGCGGAACTCGATTTCCCGGTTGTTGAGATGGTGGAATGTTTGTGTGAAGGGTTGATTCTCGGCAGCTACCAGTTTAAAAAATATAAAAAGGAAGATGAGGAAGAAAAAAGCGCGAAAATGGGGCGTATCAGCCTCTATATCCCCGAAAAGTCCCTTGCCGCGGCGCGCAAGGCTGTCAAGCTCGGCTCAGCGGCGGGACAGGCCGGAGTCGCCACCCGTGACATGGCGCACGAGCCTGCCAATGTCTGGACCCCCCAGGCCTTTGCCGATTACGGCAAAAAAATTGGAGGCCAGGGCCGGCTCAGCTGCCGGATCATTGAGCAGGATGAAATGGCGCGGTTGAAGATGGGCGGCATACTTGGCGTCAATCAGGGATCGGCCCTGCCGCCGAAACTTGTCATTCTTGAATACCGGACGGGCAAGACGGTGCCCACATTGCTGCTGGTCGGCAAGGGGCTGACCTTTGATTCCGGGGGCATATCATTAAAGCCCGGCGAGGGTATGGGTGATATGAAATACGACATGTGCGGCGGGGCGGCGGTCATGGCCGCCATGGAGGTCATCGCCGAGGAGAAACCGCATCGTCTTGATGTGGTGGCCCTGGTGCCGGCCACGGAAAACATGCCCTCCTCCTCCGCCTTGCGGCCCGGTGACATTATCACCCAATACGGAGGCAAAACGGTTGAGGTGATGAATACGGATGCGGAAGGCAGACTCATTCTGGCTGACGCCCTGGCATATGGAGTGGAAGAATTCAAGCCGGATGCCGTGATTGATGTGGCAACCCTGACCGGGGCCGTGGTCGTCGGTCTTGGCCATCACCGCACCGGGCTTCTGAGCAACAACGACTATCTGGCGGATAAGGTGCTGAAGGCGGGTGAACGGTCCGGCGAGCTGATGTGGCGTTTGCCGCTGGCCGATGAGTACAGGGAACAGCTTAAATCAAAAATCGCTGATCTGAAAAACATCGGGGGCAAGCACGGCGGAGCCATTACCGCGGCCGCTTTTCTGCAAGCCTTTGTCGGGGAAACACCCTGGGTGCATCTTGATATCGCGGGAACCGCCTGGGATTACACGGAAAAACCATATGTGCCCAAAGGTCCGTCCGGCATCGGGGCCAGGACGCTCATTGAACTGGTGCGCGGCTGGCAATAGGGACGGGTCCGGGTTTATTTCATCGTTTCCAGGGTAGTACAGCTGAAAATATTTTCCCGCAGATGAGAAGCAGGCTGTTTTTATTGGCCTTTTCCCCGGTAAAGGTGCGCTCCCGCGCAACGCGCGCCTTGATTTTTTTCTTGAACCGGCTTTTGAGCCGAATCCTGTTAAGATAGGTGAAAGGGGCTTTTGCCACTTTGACTTTGCCGGCCATGGTTTTTTCCGGTTCAAAAAGCAGGTCGACGATGTGGCGGGTGGGGGTGACGGGGTTTAAGAAGCCGGCGCAGCCGGCGCAGTAAGTCAGAATGGTCTTTCCCCGGACTTCGTTTTTACGGCGTAGCCCCCAATCCTTTGCCAAGTCAGGTACCAGAAAACCAGCCGAGCCGCCTTCCCCGCAGCACATGGTTTTCCGGCCATGGTGCTTCATTTCCTCAATATGCAGTGATTTTTCCCCGGCCAGTTTCCGTACCGCCTGCTGAATCCCATCCTCATAGCGGGTGCTGCACGGATCATGCACCGTAACCTGGGCGCGGACCGCCGGTGTTGCCGGCAGCCCGTTTTCCGCCATATGTTCGTAAACACTCCTGACCGCTATTTCCCCGCCATACTCTTTGAATACCCGGTAACAGCTGGGACAGGCGACCAGCACCTGTCTGACGCCGTTGTTAGTCAGGAAATTTTTCATCTCGTTGAACATGGCGTGGAAATGGTTGTCCCGGCCCAGGTCGTGGGATGGCTTGCCGCAGCAGTCAAGCACTATGCCGAGACTCGCCACGCTTTTTCGCAGATGGTCAAAAAGGGCCATGACCTTATCCGGCCGCGTGCCCGGCAGGGTGCAGCCGGGAAAGAAAACGGCATCGCAACCTGCCGGCAGCCCATAATAGGAATATCGTTTTGAGGTCCCCTTTTGTTCATAACCCAGGATAACGCCATGTTCGGCAAAGTCGCCGGCTCCCCGGCTGACGGATTCACGCCGCATCTCCAGAAACATCCCGGCCGGATTCAAGCCGATCTTGGCGGGGCAGACGGTTTCGCACAGATTGCAGAGGCTGCAGGCAAAGGGAAGCCCTTGCCCCTGGCGCGAGGAGGGGTCGTAGCCGAGGGCTATCTGTTTCGGGGTGCCGTATTTCGCGAGAAACCCGCATTCCTTGACGCAAAGTTTGCATTCGATGCAGCGCTCCGCATGGTCGCTAAGTGCGGAGGTGAGCAATGGATTATTGCAGACAGGTGGCGAGTAGGGCGCTTTTTTTTGTGGTGGCATGACTTCGCGTGTTGACTTTTTTAGTTGGAAAATATTAAATAACTTATTGGGTATATTGACCCTGTGCCGTGGGGTGAAATGTCCAGTGTTTTATTTCGCTTGGGTTTGAGGGTCCATTTTTTTGCAGGGTATGCAAATTGTTTCATCGTTTGCACACGCAATGGTGGGCAATAAGACCTGCCCACCCAAAAGATGATGATCTCGTAAAAAGTCACCTCGCAGCATTTATGCCCTTTGGGTGCTTTTTACGACGCCATCAAAAGATCAAGAGTTACATGGTACTCTGTTTCCCTGTAACGTAATTGACAATTTAACACAGGAGGGGAAAAATGAAAAAACAAAGATTATTGGCTAAGGCGTTTACCTGCGGTCTGATGGTCACGGCGTATGTTGCTGGAGTTGATGTGGGAGGATCCGCCGCCTATATGGGGATATTGGAGGAAGGCATTCCTTACCAGGCGGCTGAGATGAAAAAGAGTACGGCCGGCCATCACCACAATCGTGCCACGCTGGGAGCCACCATGGTCGAAGGGATCGGGTACCAGGAAGCGGTTATTGGCGAAAACAGCAAGGTGATCAACCTGAACCACAAAAAAATGATGGAGCAGGGCAGGGAAGCCTGTGTCTGCGAAGACCCGTCATCCCTGTGATAAAAAAGGCCATGACGGCCAAAAAACAGGGGTGAGTATTAAGGTTTGCCATAGATATTTGCTTGGTTGAAAAATCCCGCGGGCGTAATCGGAAAGCGCCCGCGGGATTTTTTTTTGCATGCGTCCTTTCATTACAGTATGTTGTAAATTACAGATTGTAAGAGGAGGTTTGTTGACCATGATGTTGGAAGTGATTCGTAAATTTCTGCAGGGCCTTATCCGGGGGCAGATGGCGGCATGGCTGCGTATCGTGCTTCTGCTCTGCTTCATGCTCATCTATGGCACGGTCGCATTTGTTTATTTCGAGGGAGAGCAGAATCCGGATCTCACTTGGCGCGACGGGCTGTGGTATTCGGTGGTCACCATGACCACGGTGGGCTATGGGGACTATTTCCCGAAATCGAGCTGTGGCAGGCTTTTTGTGGGCGCGCCGCTCATGTTCATCGGTATCGGTCTGCTGGGCTATGCCCTGTCGGTTGTCGCCGCCACCCTAGTCACCGCCAAAAGTAAGGAGTTGAAAGGAATGGGTAGTTTTAAGATGGATGGACACCTGGTTATCATCAATTTCCCCGGGCTCGCCAAGGTGGAGCGGCTCATCACCGAACTGCGCCATGACTCAAGCGTCGGCAAGGAGGCCAAGGTAATTCTCATTGACGAGGACCTGCAGGAGCTGCCGCCGGAACTTATCAGCTGCGGGGTGTCGTTTGTACGGGGCAATCCGACCAGGGACGAGACCCTGGTCCGCGCCAACATCGACAAGGCGCGTCATGCCATCGTCCTGTGCAAAACTCCGGGTGCCCCCCATTCCGACAGCCTCAACGTGACCATCACCCTTGCCATTGAGGCGCGAACCAAAAAGATCCATACGGTGGTCGAATGTCTTGATCCCTGCACTGAAGAGCTTCTCAAAAAGGCAGGGTGTGACCGGGTGGTGTGCATCTCCCGCTTTGACGCCCATTTCATCAGCCAGGAGATGCTGAACCCCGGAGTGCAGGATGTTATGGATGAGCTGTTAAGCAACACCTTCGGTCAGCAGATATATCTCTCGCCGATCAGCGTGGGGCCACCGGGGGCGCAGTTTACCCGGCTGCTCGCCGTGTGCCGGGAAAATCATCATCTTGCCATCGGCATCCGCCGGGGCGGCAGCATTCTGTTAAATCTCACCCCCGATTTTACGGTGGAGGAAAATGACCATGCCATTACCATCGGTCCGAAACGGGTCGGTTCCTTCGCCCTGTCCTGACTTCAGGAAATGAAGAGGATGTTGCGACGAAATCAGAATTTTGTATTTTGGACCATTACTTCGCATGATTTGAAACAAAAAGGGAAATGACATGAAACGTTCACGGCGGATTTGTCTCACTCTCCTCGCCTCGCTGTCGCTGGCTGCCTGCGACAGCGAGGAACCGACCCAGAGGGCCATGTACCTCAGTCAGCAGGAGTGTATCGATGACTGGGGCAGTGTTGATGAGTGTGAAGACGATGACCACGATGGCCACTGGCATGGGCCCCATTATTACTATCATGGCGGCAAGCCCCATTATTATTCGAAAAAGTCCGGGTCGGCCATGGCGGTTCCGGGCAGCGCCCTGTTTTCCCGGGTGTCCGCTGGCTCCACCTCGCCGCGGGCGGCATCGACCATTTCTTCCTCCATATCCCGCGGCGGTTTTGGCTCCAGTTCCTCCTCCCATAGCGCTTCCTCATGAAACGGCTGGAAGTACCGGTGCGCGAAGGCTGGCAGGAGCGCTTCGATGAAATGGGCTTTTCTTTTCATTCCATGGATGGCTTGTACTGGCGCGAGGGTGTCTGTTATGAATTCACCAGCGGAGAGATCGATTACCTGGACGATGTAACCCTTACCTTGCACGAGATGTGTTTGGAGGCAGTCGATTATGTGCTGCGGAAAAATCTCCTGTCCCGCCTGCGGATTCCGGCGGCGTGGGAGGAGTCTATCCGCGGATCATGGGCCCGGCGCGACCCTTCGCTCTACGGCCGTTTTGATCTGGTGCATGACAACGAGGGTGAGGCAAAGCTCATCGAGTACAACGCCGATACGCCCACATCGCTTTTTGAGTCGTCCATCGCCCAGTGGATCTGGCTGCGGGATCTCTATCCCGCCTGCGACCAGTTCAACTCCATCCATGAGAAACTCCTGGCCGGGCTTGTCGGATTGAAAAGCGGCATGGCCGCCGGATCCGCCATGCATTTCGCCTGTGTCCGGGAGCACGAGGAGGATCTTGTCACCGTGGAGTATATGCGGGACGTGGCGCTGCAGGCAGGAATCGACGCCAGGCATGTCTTTGTTGAGGATATCGGCTACAGCGCCAGGGAGGGGGGATTTTTTGATCTTGACAACAGGCCCATTGATTGTCTTTTTAAACTCTATCCCTGGGAGTGGCTCGCCGCTGACGAGTTCGGGACTCATCTGCTGGCCGATCCCATCCGGATGATCCTTGAACCATCCTGGAAAATGGTGCTTTCAAACAAGGGGATTCTTGCCATCCTCTGGGAGATGTTCCCCGGACATCCCAACCTGCTGGCCGCCTCCCTGTCGCCACTTGACGGGGTGGCCCGTAGTGTGCGCAAGCCGCTTTTTTCCCGCGAGGGCGCTAATATCTCGGTCTTTGCCGGAGCTGATCTAATCCAGGAAACCGGCGGCAGTTATGGAGAGGAAGGGTATGTCTTTCAGGAGTACCGCGAGCTGCCCCGTTTTGGAGAAAACTATACCCTGATCGGTTCGTGGATTGTCGATAACCGCCCGGCCGGCATCGGCATCAGGGAAGACACCACGCCCGTAACCAAAAATTCGTCAACCTTTGTCCCCCATTTCTTCAGACCATGAAAATGAGATGAACGTTTTACCTTTAAAACCAACCATATGAGGAACGATCACCATGGATTTCGCAAACAATCTTCCGGGCCTGGCCAACTTTGCCGTCTATTTCAGCATTTCGGTGCTCCTGCTCGTCGCCTTTGCTGTTCTCTATCCCCGCATCACGCCTTACAGCGAATTCGCCTTGATCGCCGATGGCAATGAGGCCGCGGCCTTCAGCCTTACCGGCGCGCTGATCGGATTTTCCCTGCCCTTGGCCAGCGCCATCAGCAACAGCGTAGGGTTGGGCGATATGGTGCTGTGGGGAGTGGTCGCCCTTGTGGTGCAGATTCTCACCTTTCTGGTGGTGCGGCTGATCTTCCCCAGTCTCGTGGCCGACATCCCCGCCAACAAGGTTTCCAAGGGGATCTTTCTGGGCGCGGTCTCCATCGCCGTCGGTATCCTGAACGCCGCCTGCATGACCTATTGATCCATGGAGAAACGGCTCGCGCCATTTCCGCCCGATCTTTTGCCCGCCACCTTGCTTATCCTCGGCACTGACCTGGCCGGCAAGGATCATGTGGCCAATGTGGTGGCCGATGATGCCGAGGCCGCCGGTTTAAAGGTGGAGCGCAGGCGCGGCGCCTTCAGCGCCAGGACCGGCCGGCAGCGGACCTCGGAAGAAAAAGGTCTGCCGCGGTTGTGGGCGGAATGGTCGATTATTTTGACCGCTATATGGGCAGCGACCCCGCCCGCTCCGAACGAATCGAAAATTTCCTGGTCTGGATAGCCATGACCTATCTGGGCGCGGTGCGTATCGAAAACAACAACCTGAGCGATGAAGAGATTCTGGCATCCTGCTCATTATTAAGGCAAACATGAAAGATGTAAATTTGATCGCCAGCCACTGGCACCACCTGCCCATCGACGAGGTGGTGGAGTTGCTGGAGTCGGACCGGGAACGGGGGCTTGATCTTTTTGCGGTCGAGCACCGTCTGCAGGCGTTCGGTCCCAATGCCATCACCGCCCAAAAAGGCCAGGGGCCGCTGATTCGTTTTCTGCTCCAGTTCCATCAGCCCCTCATCTATATCCTCATCGCCTCGGGTCTGGTCACCGCTTTCCTTGGGGAGTGGGTGGATTCCGGAGTCATCTTCGGGGTGGTATTGGTTAACGCCTTTGTCGGCTATATCCAGGAGGCCAAGGCGGTCAATGCCCTGGCCGCCCTGGCCAGGACCATGACCACCGAGGCCACGGTCCTGCGGCAGGGGGAGAAGCGGCGTATCCCGGCCACGGAACTGGTCCCCGGCGACATCGTTTTCCTGCAGAGCGGCGACAAGGTGCCGGCGGATCTGCGGCTTTTTCAGGTGCGTGATCTGCAGATCGCCGAAGCGGCCCTCACCGGCGAATCGGCGCCCGTTGCCAAGGACCACGAGCTGCATGGCCGCGAGACGGTGCTGGCCGACCGGCGCAACATGGCCTATGCCTCGACCCTGGTCACCTACGGGCAGGGAACCGGCCTTGTCACGGCCACCGGGGATGAAACCGAGGTGGGCCGCATCTCCCAGTTGATTTCAGCGGCCGAGGCCCTGGCCACCCCGCTCACCCGCAAGATCAGCGAGTTCAGCAATGTCCTGCTCTACGTGATTCTTGGTCTGGCCGCGCTGACTGTTGCGGTCGGTCTGCTGCGGGGCCAACCCTTTCTCGACATGTTCATGGCCGCGGTGGCCCTGGCGGTTGGCGCCATCCCGGAAGGGTTGCCCGCCGCAGTCACCATCACCCTGGCCATCGGCGTCTCGCGCATGGCCAAAAAACGGGCCATTATCCGTAAACTGCCCGCGGTGGAGACCCTGGGCAGCACCACGGTGATCTGCACCGACAAAACCGGCACCCTCACGGAAAATCAGATGACCGTGCAGGAGATCGTGGCCGGCACCCTTACGCACCCGGTGAGCGGCACCGGTTACAATCCCTTGCAGGGCACGATCACCAGCCCGGAAGCAGCTTCGGGACCTGGTGCTTCGCTGGCCCTGCTTGCATGTCTGCGGGCCGGGCTTCTCTGCAACGACAGCCAGCTTGTGGAACAGCAGGGGATCTGGCAGGTACAGGGCGATCCCACCGAGGGGGCGCTGCTGACCTCGGCCCGCAAGGGAGGTCTCGGTCCGGAAACAGTGGCCGCAACTCCCCGGCTGGATACGGTGCCTTTTGAATCGGAACACCAGTACATGGCCACCCTGCACGACGGAGGCCCTGGCGCATCTCGCCTTGTCTTCCTGAAAGGCGCGGTGGAGGCGGTTCTGAGCAGGTGCGAAGCGCAGCTGGACGCGCTGGGGAACCAGGTTCCGCTGCGGGGGGCCGGGATTCATGAAGCGGTAGAGACCATGGCCGCCAAGGGGCTGCGGGTATTGGCCATGGCCAGCAAAGAGATGGACCCGGCCACCTCGGGAATCTACCATGCCGATCTGACCTCCGGCCTGGTTTTTCTCGGCCTGCAGGGCATGATCGACCCGCCCCGGCCGGAGGCGGTTGCCGCAGTCAAGATATGCCAGGCTGCGGGTATCCGGGTCAAGATGATCACCGGCGATCATCCGGTGACCGCCGCGGCCATTGCCCAACAGGTCGGGCTTAACAGCCGGGCTTCGGCCCAAGGGGTGACGGGGGCGGTCCCGGTGCTCACCGGCGCGGAGCTTGAGAAACTCTCGGACAGCGAATTCATCGACAGGGCTGAAGACACCGTGGTCTTTGCCAGGGCGACCCCGGAACAGAAGCTCCGTCTGGTGGAGGCGCTTCAGGCCAGGGGCCAGGTGGTGGCCATGACCGGCGACGGGGTGAACGACGCCCCGGCCCTGAAACGGGCGGATATCGGCGTGGCCATGGGCATCACCGGCACCGAGGTTGCCAAGGAAGCGGCGGACATGGTCCTGACCGATGATAATTTCAGCTCCATTGAGGCGGCGGTGGAAGAGGGGAGGGGCGTGTTCGACAACCTGATTAAGTTCATTGTCTGGACCCTGCCCACCAATCTTGGCGAAGGCCTGGTCATCCTGACCGCCATCTTTCTCGGCGTCACCCTGCCCATCCTGCCGGTGCAGATCCTCTGGATCAACATGACCACCGCCGGTTTTCTCGGCCTGGCCCTGGCCTTTGAACCCAAGGAGCCGGGCATCATGCTGCGGCCGCCCAGGGCGCCGAATACGCCGATCCTTACCCGCAGCGTGATTTTCCGGATTACCCTGGTCAGCTTGCTGATGCTGGCCGCCGCCTTCTGGCTCTTTGCCTGGGAGCAGAGGGCGGGCGCCACCCTGGCCGAAGCGCGCACCGCGGCGGTCAATGTCTTTGTCATGGTCGAACTGTTCTACCTGTTCAACTGCCGCTCTCTGGAAAAAAACGTTTTCCAGCTCGGCCTTTTCTCAAATCCCTGGGTGCTTGGCGGTTCGGTCGCCATGTTCCTGCTGCAACTGGTTTACACCTATCTGCCGCTGATGAACCGCCTGTTCCAGAGCGCGCCGATCGGCTTGGCCGTCTGGGGCCGGACCGTGGCGGCCGGAGTGCTGGTCTTTGTGATTATCGAGATTGAAAAATGGCTGTGGAAAAAAAATGGCACGAATGGGAAATGATGCAGCAACGAGGGCTGTTCATGGGGCGGAGGGACATCTTTCCGGGCAAAGCTCTATGCTGGAATCGGGCGGCAAAGCAAACTCCTTGAGTTTCTTGGCCATCTTAAAGGAATGGGCAATGGAATCGCCTCAATAATCAATTAAATGCTATGCCTGCAAATGATGCTATTTTACCAGCCAGTTTTTGGAAATCACTGTAACAACTCTTGACAGCTTCAATGTGGGCGCCGATCGCCCCATCAGCGGATTTAAGGAAAAAAATCGGTTTGCGCGCCTCCATTGCCATTGGCATCAGACTTCGATAATGTTTGAGCAATGAAAGGCAGTATGGATCCTGCACAACGAGTGGCAAAGAGGTAATCGTTTCATCCAGAACCGCTTCTCGATAGACTCCTGGTATTCGATCCATCCACCGTTTATATGCCTTAACCGGGCGACTATCGAGAATACCATGCTGCATCACGATGTAGCCGATAGGTTGCATCGCCCCTTTGGGCATCGGCAAACCGGCCGGGGCCTTGGAAAGAAGTTCAGCCCAAACCGCGCGCCACTCCCGCAGGGTAGGTCCAAGGTTCTTGAGCCCTTGAAGAGAGAAAAGATCTGGGGCCAGCGGCAGGCAAACCTGATCAGAGGCAATCAACGCCGAGCGATTGATGGCGCCCAGATTTGGTCCGACATCGATCAACGCCAGTTCCGCACCCCATTCTGCTCCGTGCTGGACAAGACGATGAAACGCCGTCATAGTACGAAAAGCGGATTCATCGCGATTGTGACATCGTGGCCATGCATCCGAAAGCTTGTCCTCAAACCGTGATAGGCCAAGGTCGCCTGGGATGAGTCCGAGGTCTTTGTGAATCATTTGGACGCTTGGATGGGCGATGTCACCGATACCTCGTAGAATCGGACGAACTGCTCCATAAACTGTGTCAGGATGTTCGTCGTCGGGCCATAATTCTTCCAGGCATTTCTCGTCAAGAAACATGGCTGTGAGGTTGGCTTGAGGATCAAAATCAACAGCAAGCGTTTTGACCCCGTGGTCTGCAAACATCCATGCCAGGTGATATACAAGTGAAGTTTTACCCACACCGCCTTTGTTGTTGAAGAACGCAATTGTCTTCATGGTAACCTCCGGAATATCTTGACCAACACGGAGTGCTCATCGAACTCGAATTGAGCGGGAGGGTTGCCGTTCTGGGCCAGCAGCGCCTGCGCCCGCTGAACCCCGTAGCCAAACCTGTTTACAAAGCCAAGTGATTTCATTGCTTCGGCAATCACAGGATTGCGATAACTGTTGCGGGTGGGGAAATTTTCCGGTGTAGCCTCTCCGTACAAGCCACCTGGGCTCTGAATCTCGATGTGGTCGCTAAAAGCGTAAAAACGAATGGGCGAATTGCTGTTGTAGTTACGGTGCATAACAGCATTCATCAACAGCTCGCGTAACGACCACTCCGGATAGTCTGGTTGCAATTTTTCCTCAAGCGCGCTGACAGCTCGCATCGTTATATGAATCAGCAGTTTGAGCCGGCCTTCCAATTCGCGCAGCATGGAGTGAAGGTCACCGGAGATTTCTGCTTGATCATCGGGTAGCTCCGTCAAGTCCATATGGGGCAGTTTGAGATATTGAACATAAGCGCCCGGCAGAAAAAACCTGGGATTTTTCCCGAAGAGCAATAACCCTGCGTGAGTTGGGCAAGCACGTTCCGGATCGTACAGCCTTAAGGATGCCAACTGAAGTTCGACTGAGCGATTGTTCGCTGAAATTGTTTCCGGATCAACGGCTTCTCGGCGATATGCATCAAATTGTCCCAATGCTATTTCATCAAGCGTCGCTTCAGAGCAAGGACGTGCATCAAAGGAACGAGCAAGAGCAACACGCCGCTCTGACAGAACACGCTCTTCTTGTTCACTGGCAAACCCTTTACGTGGCCCGACCCGAATGTAAACTCGACCTTTGTAACGGACAGGAGGAAGATCCGAAGGATGCACTTCCACCACTGCTACTTCGCCATCGGAAAAAGAAAATTTGCCTACATTCATGTAAGGTTGGGGTAACACATTCCCATCCGATCGAATGCCCCCCAGGTTCTTGAGAAGTTCGTCGGTAACCCGTAAACCAGATAAGGCTCCATTGTCTTTCACCCCGATAAGTAAATAGCCCGGCCGACGATGATTGGGCAGATCATTGGCAAAAGCACAGATGGCCTGTCCAAATTTATCCGTATGGTCAACTGATACTGTACGCTCAATATCGTCAGCTTCCAAATCGGTCAATAATGCCTTTAATTCATCCTTGTTTATCATGGTGGTCACGTTTTTACTGCATCGCCTGGGTCGGGATTGATGTTGCTACAGCTCTCCGGCAAGAATGGTTTTCAGCTGGCGGCCACGCAATCCTTGGTGCCGCCTTTTATCTTTTCGAGGGCGTGGGGCAGGGCGGGCAGGACGACGGCAAGATTCTCCCTGGCCGCCCGTTCGCTGCCAGGGAGATTGATGATCAGGCTTTCCTTTCTGACGCCCCCCAGGCCGCGGGACAGAATGGCGCTGGGGGTAATGGCGAAGCTTGCCATGCGCATGGCCTCGCCGATGCCGGGTATCTCATAATCGATCACACCCCTGGTTGCCTCGGGAGTCCGGTCAGAGGGGCTGACCCCCGTGCCGCCGGTGGTGATGATCAGATCGATCTTCTCTTCATCCACCCATTTGACAATGGTTTCCCTGATCAGCTCCGGCTGATCAGGCACAATGGTGTAGTCCACAATCCTGAAATGAGCCGCGGCCAGCTGATGCTGCAGTTGAGGACCGCTGGTGTCGGCTCTCTCGCCCCGCGACCCTTTGTCGCTGACCGTCATGACGGCGCAGGTGAATGCGGATCTGTCCATGGTGCCGGTTACTCTTCCTTGTTGGCCGCGGCAATGATCTTTTCGGCAATCTGGGCCGGGACCTCTTCGTAATGAGAGAATTCAGCGGTATAGGTGCCCCGGCCGCCGGTGATGGAGGTGAGGTCCGGTGAGTATTCCAGCATTTCCGACATGGGGACCTGGGCGGTGACGATTTCCATGTTGTCCTGGGAATCCATGCCCATGACCCGGCCCCGTCTGCCGTTTAAGTCGCCGATGACATCGCCCACGCATTCGGCCGGCATGTAAATCGTCATGCTCATGATCGGTTCGAGCAGAACGGGCTTGGCCTCCTGGGCCGCTTTCTTGAAGGCCAGGGAGCCGGAGATCTTGAAGGCCATTTCCGATGAGTCGACGGCATGGAATGAGCCGTCCACCAGGGCAACCTTGACATCCACCATGGGGTAGCCGGCAATGGCGCCCTTTTCCATGGCTTCAATGATGCCTTTTTCCACGGCAGGGATATACTGACGGGGAATGACGCCGCCGACGATCTTGTCTTCAAAGAGAAAACCGCCGCCTCTTTGCATGGGCTCCATCTCGATCCAGGAGTCGGCGAACTGACCGCGGCCGCCGGACTGTTTCTTGTGCTTGCCCTGTACCCGCGCCTTGCCCTTGATCGTTTCCTTGTAGGGCACCTTGGGGGCGTGCAGGGCCATTTCCACCCCGAATTTACGCTTGATTTTATCACCCAGCACCTGGAGATGCACCTGTCCGACCCCGGACAGCAGGATCTCCCGGGTCTGCGGGTCTCTTGTCAGCCGCAGGGTCGGATCTTCCTCAAGCATCTTGGAGATGGAGGAGAAAAGCTTGTCTTCGTCATCTTTTTTCAGCGGGGCAACGGCAAAGGACATGACCGGGTTAATCGGATCGAGCCCTTCATACAGCACCGGATGGTCCTTGGTGCACAAGGTGTCGCCCGTCCCGGTTTCCTTCAGTTTAGCCAGGGCGACTATCATGCCGGGACAGGCGCTGTCCACCGGTTTGACTTCCTTGCCCTCCATGACAAAGAGCTGGTTGAATTTCTCGGTCATCTCTTTCTTGGCGTTGTAGAAGTTGTCCCCGGCCAGGGTGCCTGAGAATATCCTGAAAATGGTCAACTGTCCGGCATAGGGATCTGCCGTTGTCTTGAAGACCAGGGCGGAAAAGGGGGCGTCAGCGGTGGGGGCCATCTCGACCATCTCATCCTTGCCCGGCAGGGTGCCGACCTGGCCAGGCCTTTCATCCGGAGAAGGCAGGTAATCATTGATGGCGTTTAACAGCAGTTCCGTGCCGAAATTTGCCGTGGCGGCGCCGGGAATAACAGGAGACAACAAACCGTTGAGCACGGCTTTCTTCAGGCCGGCGATCAGATCCTTTTTGTCCAGGGTCCCTTCTTCCAGAAAATGTTCCACCAGCTCATCATCGGTTTCGGCCACCTGTTCCATCAGCTGTTCAAGGGCAAGGTCGACATCGTCCTTGAGATCCGCCGGGATTTCGACTTCCTTGACTTTGCCATTGTTTTCATACATATAGGCAACGCCCTTGATGATATCCACCGCGCCTTTGAAATCGGACTCGGCGCCGATGGGCAGATAAAGCACGGCCGGGTCCTGGGGCAGCTTGGCCTTGATATCGCTGATTGCTCTCTCGAAGTTGGCCCGCTCCTTGTCCATCTTGTTGAGAAAAATCAAGACGGGCAGGGAGGCTTTTTTGATATATCCGGCGATTCTTTCCGTCTGATGCTTGACGCCTAGAACCGCATCAAGGGTGAAAACGGCGTTATCGGCAACCCTGGCCGCGAATTTGGCCTCGTTGATAAAGTTATCATCACCCGGGGTGTCGGTTAAAAAGGTGGTATGCTTTTTCCAGGTCAGGTTATTAAAGGAGGAACTGATGGACATTTTGCGCTGAACTTCTTCCGGATCATAGTCCATGACCGCCGAACCGTCATCAACCCTGCCAAGCCGATTTGTTTTCCCGGCCGTAAACAACATTGCCTCCGCAAGAGAAGTCTTACCGCTTTTACCATGACCAAACAGCGCAACATTTCGAATCATCTTAATATCCTGCATGAATTCCTCCGTTGTCAGAAGAGACAGTTGCCAGAAGCAAAAGAAGAGTGATCACGTTTTTTACCAACCGGCAAAGTCTTCAGGTTTTTGGGTATGGGCAATGCTGTTGAGAACGCAAAAAAAATCTCCGGACAGCCGGGCAGGGGCGCCGCTCCGGCGGACGGGAATTTGTTACGAATCGTCAAATTCCGAAATCTATGGTTATGTTGATACCGCTCCTTTATTTAGTATAAATGCCGAAACCCGCGGAGACTCATGCAAAATAAGCAAAAGAGTGCTTCCTGTCATTTCGACCGAAGGGAGAAATCTAATAAAATCAAGGCAATTAAAGATTCCTCACTGCGTTCGGAATGACACGCAGGTTCATTTTGCAAGAGCCTCTACGGATAAATCATTTTTTTGAAGGGTCGTCAGGCTCTTTTGTAGCCGGTTTTCAACTCCTGAACAATGCCGCATAATATTCCGAAGTTATTGATAAAGTCAATAGGCTGCGCCCGAAAATACCAGAAAGTTTATGTTTTTTCTTTGAGCAGGGGCTGCTATCCATTAAAATCAAATGACGACATTATATTTTGACAACAACATATGTCTGCCTTGCCGGACAACGTTCCGAGAAACCGTTGAGGATTTTGCATGAAACTTGCCAACGCCGCACAGATGCGCCGCATCGACCAAACAACCATAAGCACCATCGGCATTCCCGGGGTGGTGCTCATGGAAAACGCCGGACGGGAAACGGTGCAGCGGCTGTGCCACCATTTCGGCCGCGTGCAGGATAAAAAAATCGCTGTTTTTGCCGGTCCGGGCAATAACGGCGGGGACGGTTTCGTGGTGGCCCGTCATCTGCGGGAGCGCGGCGCGGATGTGACGGTATTTCTCCTGGTCGACGCCTTGGCCGTTAAAAATGACGCGGCAGTCAACCTCAACATTATCCATCATCTGAAGATTCCTTTCCGGTTGCTGCTTGACGGGGAGGATGTCAAGGGGCTGAGTCCCGACGGGTTCTCCCTGATTGTTGACGCGCTTTTCGGCACCGGTTTGCGGCGCGAGATCACCAATCATTTCGTCAACGTCATTGCGCTGATCAACAGCGCCTCCTGTCCGGTTGTCTCTGTTGACGTGCCAAGCGGGGTGGACAGCGATACCGGCCGGGTTCTTGGCGCGGCGGTAAAGGCTGATCTCACCGTGACCTTTGCTTTAGCAAAGCCCGGCCATTTCGTTTATCCCGGCCGGGCCATGACCGGTGTGCTTGAGGTGGTTGATATCGGCATCCCCGCCCGGGTTATTGACGAGGCGGGCTTAACCTGCGAACTGCTTGACCGGGAAAGCGCGGCGAGTCTCGTCCCGCACCGTTGCGCCGACAGTCACAAGGGGACTTACGGCCATGTGCTGGTGGTGGCCGGCTCCCTGGGCAAAACCGGGGCCGCCATCCTGAGCGGGCTTGGGGCGCTCCGGTCAGGGGCCGGGCTGGTGTCGCTCTGCGGCGGACGCCAGCTCACGGCCATATTTGCCTCGGCCCTGCACGAGGCCATGACCATCCCGGTGGCGGGCGGACCGGACGGCGCGCCGGTGCTTTCGGACTATGAGCAGATCAAGCAGGCCATGGCGGGGAAGAAATCGGCGGTGCTGGGGCCGGGGCTTGGCCTGTCTGCCCAAACCGCGCAACTGGTGCAGCGCCTTTATCAGCAGGCTGACATCCCCCTGGTTGTTGACGCCGATGCCTTGACCCTGCTGGCCTCTGACCCCGGCTTACTGCAAAACGTGAGCAGCGGGGTGCGGGTGCTGACCCCCCATCCTGGGGAGATGGCCAGACTGGCAGGCAGCACCAGCCGTCATATCCAGGAAAACAGGCTTGCAGAGGCAAGAAAATTCGCGGAGAAACATAAGGTTTATCTGGTGCTCAAGGGGGCGGGGACCATTGTCGCCTCTCCCGGCGGCAGGCTCGCCGTGAACGGCAGCGGCAATCCTGGCATGGCGGCCGGCGGCATGGGTGATGTC
The DNA here is from genome assembly GCA_016219175.1 of Deltaproteobacteria bacterium. GTDB lineage: Bacteria > Desulfobacterota > Desulfobulbia > Desulfobulbales > SURF-16 > SURF-16. The sequence goes on from JACRCD010000085.1 coordinate 72,484, forward strand.
CTGTCCGGCGTCATCGCCGGCCTGATGGCCCAGGGTTTAGAGCCCTGGGAGGCCTGTTGCCTGGGGGTTTTTATTCATGGTCAGGCGGCGGATTTGCTGTCTGAAAAGATGTGTTGCGGGTACCTTGCTGGCGAAGTGGCGGAGAGAGTGCCTTCTGTTATCAAAGATCTACTGAAATGAGGAGAAACATGCATACAGTAAAGGATATTATGACCAAGAATGTGATTACCGTTACCCCTGACCTGGGGGTGGATAAGCTGGCCGCCCTGTTCTGGCAGAACAACATCAGCGGCGCCCCGGTGGTTGATGCCGAGGGGCGGGTGGTGGCGGTGGTGACGGAGAGCGACCTCATCGACCAGGCTAAAAAAATTCATATCCCCACCATGATTTCCTTCTGGGATTCGGTCATCATGCTGGGCAGCGCGGAAAAGCTGGAAAAGGAGATCGGCAAGATGACCGGCACCACGGTCAGCGATATCTGCAGCAAGAAGGTCATCACCGTGCACGAGGATACCTCCATTGAGGAGATCGCCACCATCATGTCCGAAAAGAACATTCATACCATTCCGGTGCTGGCGGGAAATGAGCTGGTGGGCATTGTCGGCAAAAACGACATCATTAGAACGCTGGCCAAACGTGAAGAAGACAAGATGGAGTAACGAAGACCCCTCGTTTCACTTCAGCCGTCGCCGTTCTGCCGGCAGGCTCGGCAATCACTCAGGCGCGTCTGATTGATGGCGTCGTAAAAAATCCGATCTACTGCGTTGTAGCGCATTTTTGTTCGTTCGGCATACCACCTGTATTGCCTCGCTCTCAAAAATACACTACGCCTTGTATATCGAATTTTATTACTTAGCCATCCGGGCTTTGTCGCCGACTTTTTACGAGTTCATCCTGATTGATAGACCGCATAATCCGTATACCCTTCGGGCCCGGGGGTATACCAGAGCGACATGTCCTCGGCGGGGTTTAACGGCCAATCATGCTTGAATCGTTCGGGCAGGTCCGGGTTTGTGATAAAGGGCCGGCCAAAGGCGATCATATCCGCCTGGCCCGCCGCGACCCGCTCTTCAGCCGCCTCTTTGCCATAGCCGCAGTTGCCGATGATGATCCCCGGGAAAACGGGCTTGAATTCCGCCAGGGTCATCGGTTCCCCCTGATTGTGAAAACCGAAGGCCAGCCCGTCCATGATATGCAGATAACCGAGTTTGAATTTGTTTAACTCCGCGGCGGCATAGAGATATGTTTCCCTGAAGTCCGCGCTGCCCATATCATTAAAAATTCCGTTCGGCGAGATGCGGGCCCCCACCTGTTCCGCGGGCCAAACCTCAAGCACGGCCTCCATCACCTCCCTGAAAAAGCGGAATCTCTTCTCAAGGCTGCCGCCGTATTGATCCTGGCGGAGATTTGTTTTGGCATCAAGGAATTGATTGATCAGATAGCCGTTGGCGCCATGCACCTCCACTCCGGAGAAACCGGCATCCTTGGCATTGCTTGCCGCCCGGCGGTAATCATCGACTGTTGCCTTGATTTCGTTAACCGTGAGCGGCCGTGGCGTCTCATATGCTTTTTTGCCAAGCGGGGTATGGATATAATCGCCGTTCAGCTTAACCGCGGAGGCCGACACCGGGGGTTCGCCATTATGGAAATCACTGTGGGACGCCCTGCCGCAGTGCCAGAGTTGCAGAAAAATGGGGGTACCCGTCGGTTTGACCCGGTCGGTGACTTTCCGCCACCCCTCCACCATCGCTTCGCTGTAGATGCCGGGCGAATCAATCCAGCCGATGCCCTGCTTTGACACCACGGTCGCTTCGGTGATCAGCAGCCCGGCCCCTGATCTCTGGTAATAATAATCCGCCATCAGCTCATTTGCTATGCGCTCCCGGCCGGCCCTTCCTCTGGTCATCGGCGCCATGGCGATTCTGTTTTTCAGGTTAAGGTTCCCAATGGAGAGCGGGGCAAACAAGCTGTTTGTTGTCATTTTATTCTTCTCCTTATTATTGCGGATTTCGTGACGGTATGGAAAAGGCGGGCTGTATCTCATTGCCTTGCTGGAGATAGCGTATTAGGGTTTCCCGGTTTCATAATATCATAAATTATTGATGTCTGGATGAAATGTTAAATAGGAAGAAGGGGAAATTAGGGGGGGCGCGGCTTTGTGCGGGGGATAATTCTGCTTCTGAAGCCGGATTCCCCGTCAGCGCTGTTATGGGTGATGGTGCTGGCGGCAAGATCCGGAGCGGTGAGCAGACAGAGCCGGTCAAGGGAAGCGTAGCCGTAGCGGCTAATCAGGGTGTTTGGATCGGTAACCCGCGCCAGATTACCCTTGGCGTCATACAGTAGTTCTTCAAAGGCGCCGCCCGGATAGATGGTCTTCATCAGCCGGTTGTAGTCGTCGTAATCAAAATCAACATAGCGGGTGAGGAGCTTTTCGATGTTGACGGAAACCGTTTAGTGGCTAATAATATCTGATATAAGCCGGAAACATTACTATTTGATATTTTTAGGTGACTGCCATGCTGATGGGAGATAAGATACAGAAGCTCAGAAAAGAGCGGGGCTGGAGCCAGAAACATCTGGCGGAGATGATCGGCACAAGCGGCCCGATCATCGGCAGGTATGAACGGGGCGAGATGACCCCATCGGTCGAGGTTGCCAAAAAGCTGGCTGATTCTTTCAATGTGACCCTTGATTACCTCGTCGATGATATGGATTCCGTCGCCGACATCAAGGACAAGGCCATGCTGCAACGTTTGACCGATATTGAAAAACTTGACCAGGAAGACAAGAAGACTATCGTTCACGTCATCGACAGTCTTCTCAGGGATGCCAAGGCGAAAAAAGCCTATAGCTCCCACGCTTAAAGGAATGGAGGACCATTATGGGAACCGTGGAAACAAGAAACAGAATTCACAACGTCATCAACCATATACCGCCGGAAAAACTCGATGCCGTTCTTTTTTTTCTGGAGGATCTGCAACGAAGCAGCGAGGATGAAACCGCCATGCTGATGAGCGATCCCGGTTTCATAAAAGACTACCAGGACGCCAAGGAAGATATCCGCACCGGCAAGACCGTCAGCTTCAAGACGATCCGCCGCGATGTATGAAATAGAGCTTGCCAAGAAGGCCGCCAAGTTCTATCAGAAGGCGGATACGCCAACCGTCCGCCGCCCTAATGCCGCCTTTGATCGTCTGGCGGCAGATCCTTTTCACCACTACAATATCAAGCAGTTGGCCGGTGATCTGCACGGCAGCTACCGGCTGCGGGTCGGCAATATCCGGATCATTTATTCCGTCGATGATACCGTCAGGATTGTCTACATTGAGGTGATCGGCTTCCGGGGTGACGTGTATAAACGGTAAAAGGCGGTTAAGAAAAAATCTCAACCGCCTTTTATTAGTCTTTATTTTTATTGCTGGGGTTCGCACGCTCACCCCAGCCTACGGGCTGCGCGTTTGGAGTTTTTATGCCCGAATGGGTGCTTCCGGAGTTTATCCCGCGCTGTTTGCGGGGCTCGCAGCCCAGTCTTTATTGATCACCCAAACCCTCAAGGGTTCAAGGTAGTTGTCGATTAGATTCCCCCGCCCGCCCGGCTCCGGCCTGGGGCTCCCCGTGAAAAACGAAAGGCGGCAAGAAATATCTCTAACCGCCCAGCGATAACACCTCATAAAGCTTGCAGGCCTAAATTATATAAAGATCAATATCTAGACTCGCGCCTAATTGGTTGATTCTATGAATCGTGTCTTTCTCAAAGTGCAGCGAAGGAGGTTCTTTGGCATATATTGCACAGGAAATTTCTACATAGTTATCACTAGAGAGAGTTTGAATTTTACTGGATATAGGTGCAATCTTTTCCAGTAACGCTTTCATATGTTCGCTAAGCGAATCTTTTACCTTCAGCCCTGAGTTAAGTATCCAACCATTATCTTTCTCTTTAATAGTTGTTTTTGCTCTCAAGTCTCCAATTTTCCATGACCTATCACAATGAACTCCCACCAAAGAATTTATATCTTCCGGACGATGCATGGAGCTAACGATTGTCAAACTTACAAATGTTTCAGTATTCATAGCAATTAAAAATCATTTATATTAATGCCTGTTGGTTCCCCAGGGCCTTTCCCACCCTTGGGCCTAATTTCAATATTCCCATTTTTATCTTTGTATAAATCGTATCTGGAATTTGGCTTTGGCTTTAAATTATGCGGATGTTCTCCGCCGTTAATAAGCTTTTTTATCTCGCCTGGACTTAATTTTTTAACCTTCCCAGCATCATTGTCGTCAGCTCCACAAGTTTGATCGTCATTATTCCCATTTGTATTTTCATTCATCATCCAATCAAGAGCGGACCCAAGACCATAACCAATTGTCCCACCCAAGGCCATACCACCAGCCACTTCAGATGGGGTAGCCAAAATATTCAATCCACCTGTTGCAGCATCAACAACGATCGAGCCGCCAAGAGCGATACTACCCCCGACAGCTGCACCACCAGCACCCCAGGACTCAGCATATCTCAACCCCCAAGGATCGATGTAGTTGACGGGGTTGCCGCCCACATAAGTATAGAGGTTGATGCCCCCGGCTAAACCGATGGGGTCCGGACTGAGGTACCTCCCAGTCTGTGGATCATAATATCTGTGCCAGTTGTAATGCAACCCCGTCTCTGCATCAAAATACTGGCCCGGCAGGCGGAAATTATTCACCACCGTTGAGGCCGGATCAACCACGGCCTGGCCGAAGGGATCATAATCCGCCTGCCACACCACGGCGCCGGTGGCATCGGTAAGCCGCTGCGGAGCGCCCAAATGGTCGTTGTGGTGATAGTATATCTGCGCTGGCCCTGATAAGGCAATATCTATCGTCGCCAATCGCAATCCGTCGAGATACACATAGGCCCGCTTGAGCGTGCCGTCGCCAGCGCTTTCGGCCATCAGGTTGCCGGATTGGTCATAATGAAAGACGGTGGTGACGCCGTTTACCGTCTTCAAAATCCGCTGGCCAAGACCATTGCTCACATAGTCGGCAGCCGGAACGGGGTTAGGAATATCGCCCGCCATCAGCACCGGCTTGCCGGTTTCGTCATAGGCGATTCGTTTGTTTATGCTGCCGCTGATCTTCTGCAAACGGTTGGTGCCCGCGGCATACTCGTAGGTTTCACTCACGCCCGAATCGCTGGTGCGGCTCAGCCGGTTGCCGACCTGGTCGTAGCTATAAGAGACCATGCCCAAGACGTCGGTGGCCTCGGCCAACCGGTACTGGCTGTCATAGACGAGGGTTTGGTCGCGGGTCACATCGAGGTTGTCGGCAATGGCAATGATGTTGCCCGCATTATCATAGCTGTAGGCCAAGTCCAGGGCGCTGCCGTGGGCGAGGCTCGTAAGCTGGTAGCGCTGATCATAGCCGAGGTCCAACGTGAGGCCGTTGCCAAGCGTCATATGGCTTACCGGGCCGAAGGGCAGATAATTGACGGCCGAGGCCAGGGTGACGGGATTCTCGGCCTGCTTGTTCCAGGTGACGCTCTGGATGCGGCCCGCGCCATCCAGTCCGTACTGCACCGAGCACCCCTGCGGATAGCTG
>JACRCD010000088.1 GCA_016219175.1 Deltaproteobacteria bacterium
TACAGCAACAGCAACCCAACGCTTGCGGCAAAACTGCGCCTGCTGCTGCAACAGCTCTACCGGAGCTTTGGCTGGCAAACCAGACTCTATGCGCCCACGGTGGGCCGTTATATCCATTTTGCCATGCAGCGGGAGGAAAAACGGCTGGTCCAAGGCTGGTCCCCGGAACCCGCCACCTTCTGCGAGAAAAAAGCTGCCCGGCAGACCGGCATCGCGGTCCAGGCAACGGCGGCAAGGGAGCAGGGGGTGGAGCAACTGGTTGAGCCCCCGCTGCTTTGTTCGTAGGGGGCGGGAGGAGACACTTTTTGGTAAGATGGGGTGTTGTCTTTGACGTGCGTGCTGTCCCGGGTCCCTGACTCAGATGAAATTGAAAGGTATCTGGATGGTTTTGTCCGTGAGCAGCTCCACCCTTTTCCCCCGGTTAATCAGGATACCATAGGGCGCCCCGGTGTCGGCCATGAAACCTTCCAGTCCCCGTAAAGAGGGGCGCTTTGCCAGAGAGCCGAGCTTGATTGCAAAGGGAACAAGGCCGAAGGGGCCTTCCACCACCAGGTCAACCTCGGATTTGTCAATGGTTCTATAGTATGTGTAGTCAAGCTGGGTAACCATGGTTGCCTGGAGTCCCCGGATTATTTCTTCAATGACAAAACTTTCAAGGGAAAAACCGGCGACCGGGTGAATCTGCAGCCTGTCCGGGTCGGATATTTTGAGAAAGTAATGCAGCAAACCCTGGTCCCGGAAAAATCCTTTTTTCGCCTTCTGCACCTTTTTCAGCGGATTCTTGGTATAAGGCGGCAGGTTGCGCCACAGGAATGTCTGGTGAATGATGTCCAGATAATCCTTTACCGTGGATACGCTTACTTCAAGGGCCCTGGCCATATCGCTCATATTGAGCTGGTGTCCCGAAAACTGGGCCAGGAGGGTAAGAAATCTCCTGAAATGATAAATATTCAACCTGGGGAAGAGCATCCTGATATCGCGGCCGACATAGTCAATGATATAGTTTTCCATCCATTGCTGGTAAAAGAGAGCATTTCCTTCACCCTCGATGAGTGGTTCCGGAAAGCCTCCCTTGAGCCAGACATTCATGCTCTGCTTCGCCGGCAGGACCGGTTGCAGCTCAAGAAAATCCCGCGGGCGGGCAGCACCGGTAATGAGCATTTCATAGATAGCCGGCAGCGGTTTTTCATACAGTTCGTTCTGCTTGAAAGGCCACAGTTCGACGGTGGCGATTCGCCCAGCCAGGCTTTCAGTAATCCCCTTGACGATTTCCGGTGAGCTCGAACCGGTCAGTATAAATCTGCCTTTCCGCTTTCTGTCCGCATCAACAACCCCCCTGAGCACCTTGAACAAGTCCGGGTACTGCTGGGCCTCATCAATGATTACCTGATCCGTGTTCAGGCTGAAAAAGGCAACAGGGTCGCTGCTGATAAGCTGATAGTCGTCCGGACTTTCAAGGTCATAGTATTTCCAGTCGCCCCGTAAGCCGCGGACCAGGGTTGATTTTCCGCATTGCCGCGGCCCGATGACCGCAACCACCGGAAACATATCGAGCAGCCGGTTGATTTTTTCGGTAAGAACCCTTTTTTTGTCCATGATATTTACAACCTACTCGTAAAATTCATGGGTGCCAACTTCCGGGTCCTTTTTCGTTTTATGGATTACCGTTTCGTGAAGCACAAGAAAAAGCGGCCGACGAAAAAGAACATCATCAAGCTCCAGGGTATTTTGCAAGGCTATGATGTTGATTTCGGGGAATTAAAGAAATTCGAACAAGAGAGTTGGAAACATCTGGAAGAGGAAGTCGGGAATGAATAGCTTTGTTACCGACACACAGGCCCTGGTCAAATTCATGATGGGCCGCAACTGCCCGGTCCATGGCGGAAGCAATGCTGATTTAAGGAAGGCAGGAGAAGAACCAATCCCCTGTTGTTTCAGAAAATTGCCGGGCAGGATAATGAGGCGGTCAGCGCTGCCGATTACCAGTAGCGGACCCGTCCCACGTCGACATGCACGAAATTGGACTCCGGATAGTAGCCGACGCCGCCGCCTTTGAGATCGACGGCCGCGGTCAACAATGTTTTCAGGTTCCGGCCCGGAAGATAGATGTCCACCGCCTTGCCGATCGTGTGCAGACTGTTTTTCGCCACGCCCTGATGGCGTTGCCTTAGAAAGCTGTTTGTGCGGGCGGAGCGGTAGCCGGAAATGATGTGGAAGGGCGTGCGGCTGTCGAGTTTTCGATGGAGGACATGCAGCAGGTCGAGCAGGCTGGGGTCTATTTTTTTGACGTCGCCGGTGCGATGATCACGCAGCAGGCGGTTAACCTCGACTAAGGCCTGGGGCACATATTTACCTTTGCTCCAGTAGACGGATTTCAGTTTTTCCCCGGTATGGGTGTTGTACAGGGAAAGAGATCTTTCCGAGGCCAGGGTTTTTTTGATGGCGCCGATGGCTTCATCCGGAATCATGTTGGCAACCGCGGTAAAAAGAGCAAAAGTCAGAAATCCTCTCCGGCTTATCCCCTGCTGAAAGGGGTTGAGATCTTTAAACAACCGCATGTGCATTGGTTCGACTCCAGATTTGTTACGAGGTTATCGGATGATTAAAAAAGTAGCTGTTCAGGTCAAGAGCCTGCAAATCATCATTTCTTATAACAGAATATTTCCGGTTTATGAAGAAAATTTTCTCATTGCCCGGGAAGATGGCCTTCTGAAAGGGCTTCATCAAGCAGGGCATCCCTTTCGTAGATATCGTCACGGAACTGCATGATATTGTTTTCATCAACCCAGGCGGTGAGATAGAGAAGATGCACGGGAACGGGCCGGGGCAGGCGAATCGTTTTCTTTTCCCCGTTTTTTATGGTCTGCGCTATGGCGTCACGGTTCCACTTCGGATCATCGCGCAACAGGTATTCGGCAAGTTCAACGGGCTTTTCGATACGGATGCAGCCGTGGCTGTATGCCCGGATATTCCGCTGAAAAAGGTTCTTATTGGGCGAATCGTGCAGGTAAATATCGTGTTGGTTGGGAAAAACGAATTTGATGCTGCCCAGGGGATTCTTGGGACCCGGGTTCTGTTTGAATTTGTAGGGGAAGTTATTTATTGACAGGCGTGACCAGTTGATCTGTTGCAGCGCTTTGCCGTCCAGGGTGGCGCCGTTCTGGGACACCTTGATATCTTGCCGGTCCAGGTAGCCGGGATCCTTGCGCAGCTTGGGCAGAATCTCCTCAAGGGCGATGCTCTTCGGGATATGCCAGGGCGGGTTCAGGACGAGATAGGTCATTTCCTCGCTGAAAACAGGGGTGTTCCAGAAAGGTTTTCCCACTACGACCCGCATGGAAAGAACCGGGGAGCCGTTTTCAATGACCTCCAGACCAAAATTTGCAATGTTGACCAGGATATAGCGCGGACCGGGATTTCTGAGGCTCCAGCGCAGCCGCTCCATGTTGAGCTCTATCTGGCGGATCCGTTTTTGCGGGGAAATATTGAGGGCCTGCAATGTTTTGGGGCCAATGACCCCGTCAGCCGTAAGCCCGTGTCTTTGCTGGAAACGCTGCACCGCCTCCGCGAATCTTTCGTCAAAGAGCTCAGCCGTCATGTTTTCCCCGGCGGCCAGATCGCCGAGAACAGCGAGGCGCTGCCGCAGGGCGGGAATCCTCTTGTCCTTATCATTCTGGCGCAGTTTCGGGCCATCAGCAATAACGGACCATGTCTCCTTCGCGGCTTTTTCGCGATACTGCGCCAGGGCCTGTCTCAGTTTTGGGTAGAAACCCTCCCGGGGGGCAAGGGAATCAAGCGATTCCTTGACGCGATTTTCCTGCAAGGCCTTTTCCAGAACCGCGGGCACATCCATTTTTTCATTGCCGGCAAACCATTGGGCCTCCAACATGAGCGGGTTGATGCAGCCGTTTGCAAGATGGCAGCTCAAGAGGAAAAAGGAGTCGGTGAGCAGCACGTCAAGGTCGGCCAGCAGGGCGTAATCAGGCGTTGTTTCTTGGCCTTGCGCTGTTTGCAGTTTGGCCAGGGATGATTCAATAGCCTTGAGATGATAATATTCGGGAACCAGCCCGTCGCGGGAAACCTCCCGGATTGCCTTGATGAGAGCAGCGGGCCGCGGGAATTGCCCGTTCAGGCCGAGCCAGGCCGGCTGGAAATCCCTCCGCTCGTAGAATTTTGCCGTCATTTTCAGGGAATGGACAAATTCTCCCAGGATTTTCGCCTCGGCAGGCAATTCGGCGGCTGTCAGTCGCTTTTTTAGCTGATCCCGCACCATGGGCAGGCGCGGTTGTTCGGCGGCTGCGGGCCGGGGTGAAGCGAGCATGTTCAGGAGCAGCAGGAAAGCCATCAGGGCCTGTAAAAGAGGGAATAAACCGTTACGCACGCGATGTCCTTTCATCCAGAACCTTTCTGACCAGTTCGGCCAGCTCGCTTCTTTTAAATGGTTTCATGGCCAGGTACTTTATGCCCATGGCCAAAGCGGTCTCCGCGTCCAACACAGCGCTATAGCCCGTGCACAGGATGACGGGGATATCGGGCCTGATTTGCAAAATTTTTTCGGCAAGTTCCGTGCCGGGCATGTCAGGCATGGTCTGATCGGACAACAGCAGGTCGAAGTTTTCCGGACCTGTCCTGAAGGTTTCCAAGGCCTCGGCGCCGCTTGTCTTGGCGATCACCTCATAGCCCAGCCCCTCCAGGACGAATTTCTCAAACTCGACAATAGTCCTTTCATCGTCAACAGCCAGAATCCTTTCGTGCCCTGTCGGCGGTTCTTCCCGCGCCCCCCCTGCCGGCTGGGAGACCGGCCCGCGAATAAGGGGAAAATAAAGGCGGAAAGTTGAACCTTTGCCCACCTCGCTGTCAACCTTGATTATGCCGCCGCATTCGCGCACGATGCCGTGCACGACGGACAGACCGAATCCCGTGCCTTTGCCGAATTCCCTTGTTGAAAAGTAAGGCTCGAAAATGCGGGCCATGGTGCTCTGATCCATGCCATGCCCGTTGTCGCTTACCGCAAGTTCGACAAAAGATCCGGGGGCGACGTTGAGTTCGCCTTGCAGGTTATCGGCGCCCAGCTCCTTTTTGATCAGCGACACGCTTAAAACTCCCTGTTCATTTTCCATGGCCTGGACGGCATTGGTGCAGAGATTCATCATCACCTGATGCAGTTTGACCGGATCGGCCAGGATGCTGCCGCAGCTTTTGTCGATGTCCTGCTTGATATCTATTGTCGCCGGCAGCGAGGCGCGCAGAAGCTTGAGGGATTCGTTGACGATGAGGTGCGGCTCGAGCGGCATGATCTGCGTTCCCTCCTTGCGGCTGAAGGCCAGAATATGCCTGACGAGATCACGGGCGCGAAGGGCCCCCTTGATGACCTCGTCAATATCCCCTGTGACGGGATGCCCGGCTTTAATGCCATCCTTGGCCAGATCGGCATAGCCAAGGATGGCTGTGAGGATGTTGTTGAAGTCGTGGGCAATGCCTCCGGCCAGGGTGCCGATGGCCTCCATCTTCTGGGCTTGCAGCATTTGCCTTTCGAGCCTTTCCTTCTCTTTCTGGTCCTTGCGGGTATTGGTCAGGTCGTGGATGATCACCAGGATGCTGACCGGATGTCCGCCTTTGTCGCGCACCATCTTCACCGTTATTTCGATGGGCCGGCCGGCGGGATTATCCGGATGGTCCTTTTCCAGGGTGATAACGGCGTCGCGTTTGTCCTCCTGGGCCTGGCAGACGGGGCATAATCCGATCTCAGCCCGGGGATGAAGAATATCCGCAATATGGCGGCCCATGGTGGACTGGGGATTGCTGCCGGTCAGGCGGAAGAAGGTGCTGTTGGCGCGGACCAGATGACGGTCCAGGTCCAGGATATAGATGGCGTCATCAGAGGCGTCCATGGCGGCAACCCATTCCATTTCCGCCTGTTCCATGGCCTGTCTGGCGTGGATGCGTTCGCTGATGTCAATGACCACGCCGGTTCGCATCAACTGGTGGCTGTCCAGCTCCCGGGGGCTGGATTCGAAATGCAGCCATTTTGTCTGGCCGTTGATGAGCATGCGTCCCTCCCAGACAAAGGGGGTCATGGTCCTGTTGGCCTCTTCGTTCAAACGGATGAAATCAGGGTAATCATCGGCATGGACCTGCCGCAGCGTTATGCCGGGATCGGCAAACAGTTCCTCCCTGCCGGTCCCCATGATTTCACAGTATCTGTCGCTGACAAAATCATAGGTAAAGGCTGTCTCCGCCGTGGAGTGGCGGGGAATGATTTTCGGTTCACGGACTCGATAAATACCGGCATTCTGGCTGGCGATGAGTCCGGCATGGAGGGCATGACTTTCCTGCAAGGCCTGTTCGGCATGGAACCGTGATTCCCGGTCGAGCAGGACAATGCAGACCAGGAGGGTGCCCAGGGGATAAACGATCAGGATCGGGGCAACCAGCTGCCGGATGATTTCCGGGCTGCTGCTCCCGAGCAGGTTCACCAGCAGGAGAAGCATGGGAAGGTGGACCAGGAAGCCGAAGGCGAGAAGATGCAAGGGGCGCACCGAATCAGGCCTGCGGCGGCGCAGATAATGATAGGCGAGACCGATGAGGGCGGAACTGATAATAACGGCAACCCCGGTGGGCATGCCGGACCCGCCCCGCCAGATCCGATAGGTTGCGCTCATCATGACCGTGATCAGGGCGCTGACCGGGCCGCCGATAAAGCCGGAAATGGCAATGATGATGGACCGGCCGTCAAAGATGACGCCGGGGGCCATTTCCACGGCGTTCATCATGGCGATGACGGCGACACCGCCGAAAAGAAGGCCGGAAACACCCTGCCTGGATGGGCTTTGCGGCGCCCACCTGCGGATAATGAGGCTATAGAGAACACTCAGGGCGATAACAAGGGTTATGTTGTTGAGCAGGGTAAAAAAAACCACAAGTGCTCCTGGGCTGTTGCCGGGGTATCAGGCAGGTTTAGTAAAGATTCTCAATTTTATTATTCAGCACTCTCTTTGCATTTATAGCGTGTCTGAAGCCGTTCTGTCAATGGCGCAGCGTGGTGATTGCCGGGCTTGCCCCATTATCGTCTTCCGCTTGACAGGAGCGGAAAAAACAAGATATTGTTTTGGAGTAAATTTCCGCTTCTGTTTTTTTCAATCCTGACATCTGTCCAGCAAAGGAGGACATTATGATTTCTCTCAATATCAACAGCAGAAATTATCAGGTGGAAGTAGAAGATGACACCCCGCTGCTGTGGGTCATCCGGGAACATATCCAGCTCACCGGCACCAAGTTCGGCTGCGGCATCGGCGAGTGCGGGGCCTGCACCGTCCATATCGACGGGGAAGCCGTCTCCTCTTGTCAGGTCACGGCCAAGGAGTCGGCAGGCAAGAAAATCACCACCATAGAAGGGTTGGCGGAAAATGATGCCTTGAAGAATGCCTGGATCGAGGATGATGTGCCCCAGTGCGGTTACTGTCATTCCGGGCAGATCATGCAGGCCGCGGTGCTGCTGGCCAAAAACCCGCAGCCCTCCGACGGTGACATTGATGAGGCCATGGGCGCTAACCTCTGCCGCTGCGGCACCTACCAGCGCATTCGCCGGGCCGTGCATCGCGCCTCCGACTTAATGGGGCAGGGAGGCAAATCATGAAACACATCATTAATATCAGCCGCCGCGATTTCTGTAAAGCCGGGGCTCTGTTCGGCGGCGGGCTGGTTCTCGGCTTTCATGTTGACGAAACCCATGCCGCCCCCGGTCAGTACACCGAAGCTCCCACCGTGTTTGCCCCCAATGCCTTTATCCGCATCGGCAGCGATGATACGGTAACCATCATCGTCAACAAGTCGGAAATGGGGCAGGGTGTCTATACCTCGCTGCCCATGCTCATTGCCGAGGAGCTTGAAGTGGACTGGCGGAAGATCCGCATTGAAGCCGCCCCGGTTGATGCGGCCTATAATCACACCCAGTGGGGAGTGCAGGGCACCGGCGGCAGCACCAGTATCAGGTCGTGCTGGGACCAGTTTCGCCAGGCCGGGGCCGCGGCCCGGCTGATGCTGGAAAAGGCGGCGGCCGTGGCCTGGAATGTCGCCCCTGACACCTGCCGGGCGGAAAACGGCTTTGTTACCGACACGGCCAACAACAAACGGCTCTCTTTCGGCGAACTGGCCGCCGGGGCGGCCCGCCTGGAAGCGCCGCGGGATCCGCCTTTGAAAAAATCACATGAATTCAAGGTGCTGGGTAAATCGCGAAAACGGCTTGACACCCCGGACAAAACCAACGGCAGGGCGATTTTCGGCATCGATATCATGCTGCCCGGCCTGCTCACCGCGGTCGTCGCCCGGCCGCCCGTGTTCGGCGGCGCGGTCAAAAGTTTTGATGAGGCGGCCGCCAAAAAGATCGCCGGGGTCAAGGCTGTGGTGCGGATTGAGCGCGGCATTGCCGTGGTGGCCGATCATTTCTGGGCGGCCAGCCGGGGCCGGCAGGCCTTGCAGGTCAGCTGGGATGAGGGGCCGCTGGCTGGTCTGGACAGCGTTGAGCAGAAAAAACAATACGGGCAGCTGGCCGAACAGCCGGGGCTGATCGCGGCGCAACGGGGGGATGTGGCCTCGGCCCTGGCTGGCGCGGCCAAAAAAGTCGAGGCGGTCTATGATGTGCCCTATCTGGCCCATGCGCCCATGGAGCCCCTCAACTGCGTGGCGGATGTGCGGCCGGACAGCTGTGAAATCTGGGTCGGCACCCAGCTGCAGACCTATGACCGGGATGCGGCGGCCGGGCTCACCGGTCTGCCGAAGGAAAAGGTGCAACTGCATACCACCTATCTTGGCGGCGGCTTTGGCCGGCGGGCGGTGGGGGATTCCCATTTTGTCAAGGAAGCGGTGCAGATCTCCCAGGCGGTCAAGGCGCCGGTCAAGGTCATCTGGACCCGCGAGGATGATATTCAGGGCGGGTACTACCGGCCGGCCGCCTATAATAAATTGATCGCGGGCCTGGATGACAAGGGGGCTCCCCTGGCCCTGCGCCATACCGTGGTCAGCCAGTCCATTGCCAAGGGCACGCCCTTTGAGGGCGGCATGATCAAGGACGGCATCGATAACACAGCGGTGGAAGGGGTTGCCGATTCACCCTACGAGATCCCCCATCTGCTGGTTGATTATCATATGGCCCCCGCCGGGGTGCCCGTGCTCTGGTGGCGCTCGGTGGGCCACTCCTATACGGCCTTTGTCAAGGAGGGGTTCATGGATGAGCTGGCCGTGACGGCCGGCCAGGATCCTTACGACTACAGGCGCAAACTGCTGACCGCCCATCCCCGGCTGCTGGGGGTGCTGGATCTGGCCGCCGAAAAGGCCGGCTGGGGCAAAGCGGCAAGCAAAGGAATTTCCCAGGGCATCGCCGTGCATGAATCCTTTGGCAGCTTCATTGCCCAGGTGGCGGAGGTCACCGTGGCAAAAAGCGGACGCATCAGGGTGCACAGGGTGGTCTGCGCCATTGACTGCGGCCAGGTGGTCAATCCGGACACCATTGAGGCGCAGATGGAATCAGCCGTGGCCTTTGGCCTGACCGCCGCCCTTTATGGACGCATCACCTTTAAAAACGGCCGGGTGGAACAGAGTAATTTTCATGATTATCCGCTGCTGCGCCTGCCTGAAATGCCCCGGGTGGAGGTGCATATCATGAAAAGCACGGCCCCGCCGGGCGGGGTGGGTGAGCCGGGGGTGCCGCCCGTTGCTCCGGCCGTGGCCAATGCGGTCCATGCCGCCACCGGCCTGCGGCTGCGGACCCTGCCCATGGATCCCGCCGCCTTGCAGGCCGCCGGGCTCAAGGGGTGATGATCCGTCATGGATGATCTGCATCTTTACGAGGAAATAGTGCGGCTGAAAAAAGCTCGTCTGCCCGGCGCCCTGGCCACGATCGTCAAGGCCGTCGGCTCATCGCCCCGCAAGACCGGGGCCAAGATGCTGGTCTATGGAGACGGCGCCATCTCCGGCACCATCGGCGGCGGCAAGACGGAGGCGGAAACCATCGCCGCCGCGCTCCAGGTCATGGGCAGCGGCGCGCCGCGTTCCCTCTCCTTTGCCCTGACCGAAGAGCATGGCCACGTCTGCGGCGGCAATGTCACCATTTATCTTGAACCGGTCACTGTCTCGCCTGTCGTTTTCGTTGTGGGCGCGGGCCATGTTGGCCGGGCCGTGGCCCGGGCCGCCGGCGAGGCCGGCTTTCTTGTCACCCTGATCGACACGGCGGGCGGAAAAGCGGAGTTTGCCGCGGCTGACGAGGTGCGGCGCTGTGCAACCAGCGCTGAACTGACCACCCTGTTTCGTGACGCGCGGGCGGATGGCCACGCCTTTATTTTTATCAGTACCAGCGATCACCAGGAGGATTTTACCGCCGCCGCCGCTTCATTGGCCACCACGGCTGGTTATATCGGCGTGCTGGGCAGCGCCAGAAAGCGGCAGGCCATGGAGCTTTATCTTCAGGGAAAAGGGTTCGGCGGGGAGGATATCAAAAGGATCATCTCGCCGGCCGGCCTGGACATCAAGGCCGAAACCCCCGAGGAGATCGCGGTCAGTGTGGTGGCGCAGATGATTTTACACAGGAGGTCGGCCCATGCCGCCCATTGCCGCGATCGTGCTGGCCGCGGGTCAGTCTAAAAGGATGGGGCGCAGCAAGCAGCTGCTGTCCTATGGCGGCAAACCCGTCATCCGTCACTGCCTTGACGCCCTGCTGGCCGGCGGGCTTGAAAAGATTGTCGTGGTGCTGGGCTCGACCGGCGCCGCCATCGAGCCGGTTATTGGTAATCTGCCGGTAACCGTGGTCTGGAACAGGGCAGCGGCAAGCGACATGGCGGATTCCGTGCGCGCCGGCCTGGCAGCCCTGGCCGGGGATGTGGCCGGGGTCCTTGTCTGCCTGGCCGATCATTTCCTGGTCAAGGTTGCGACCCTGCAAACCATCATGCAAGCCCATGCGGAGCATCCGGATAAAATTATCATCCCCGTCTGCCAGGGCAGAAAAGGGCATCCCACCCTCTTTCCCCGCCCGGTGCTTGAAGAAATTACCACGCTCCCGACCCTGCGGCACATTATCAACAGTGAGAGCGGGCGGACCCTGCTGCTTGCGGTTGGTGATCCGGCCGTTACGCTGGACATGGACACCCCGGAGGATTTCCGGAGGATTGTGGCAGGCGGGAGTGCGGGAAAATGGTGAGCCGTTAGGTGGTTTTGTCGCGTTAGGAATATTCCGGATAATGCTCTTGCATGCATTGGGGGCAGACGCCGTGGCTGATGTCAGCCTGGGAGTGTCTGTGGATGTAAGAGTCGACCTGTTCCCATTCCCCTTTGTCATTACGGATTTTCTTACAGAATGAACAGAGGGGCAGTATGCCCTTCAGGGTTTTGATCTCCTTGAAAGCGCTTTGCAGTTCGCCAATGAGTTTTTCACGCTCCTGCTCTGTTTTTTTACGGACCTCGATTTCGGTCAGCAAATTTTTGTTGACGCTGTTCAGCTCCCTGAAGATCAGATTGTAGGGATGTTCGATGCCGGTGACAATGACTGCCTCATAAATGTAAAGAAAGGAAAAGATCTTGAAGTAGTGGCCCACCAGGTTGGGGAATCCGTAGTTGCTGAGGTAGAAGGTGAAGGCCAGTTCGGAAATGATGGTGCAGCATATCGACAGCATGAGCAGGGGAAAAACTCTTTTCTCAAATCTTTCCCTGTTGCGGATTAACAGGTACAGGCACGCCAGCAGGATGGCGCAGATGAGATATTCGCTGTTTTTCTTAAAAGGGGTCAGTCCGCTGCCTTCCACAAAACAGACGGGAAAGATTCGCCAATAAAAGATAGCGGCAATGAGCAGCGCGGTGACCACTCCATAGGCGGTCAGGACGAAGTAGGGCCTGAGCAGTTTATCTTTCTGCAGAAAGATAAAGGCCAGCAGCAGGGAGAGGCTTTCCAGGTAACGGGCCGCGATCCACAGCTGATTGGCGTAATAGTCGTAATCGGTGAATATGGACATGCCCTTGTAGGCGAGGGTGTGGAGCAGGTCGATGGCGCCGATGAAGAGATAGGCAAGGCCCACGAACAGCAGGTATGGGTTCTTGATATACTGACGGGAATGCCAGGCGATCATAAAAAGGGAGAAGGCGACCACAATGCTAAATATTTCGGCCAGGCTATGGAAAAGAAGATAGTTTTTCAGGCTGGTGAAATAGAGTCCCGTGCAAAGGGCGGCAACGAGGAAGTAACGGACTTTTGTCTCTGTCATCATAATGTCCGGCGGGGAGAATGGTCAGGCAAAATTATTATAAACACTCTTTGTCATGAATGGCGCGATAAACGAGGGCTTGCGTTTCAAACCCTTATCCCCGCAAATTATCTTTTCCGAAGTTCACGCTGAAGTCAAGCCGAGATTGCGAGCTTCCGGGCCACGCCGCCCGGGCGTGACCCCCCCCTTGCCGTGTCCTTAATGCCGCAGCCAGGGGCCGGGCTGGGCAAAGGCTGATTCTCCCCATCCTCTTTGTCAAAATGGCAATGTTTTCTGCCAGTTTGGCAGGAAGCACAAGGTTGTTTCTTTGTAATTGCCCGTAATTGTTTAATTTGTTTCGGTGGCATGGAAATGGCATTAATGCCAGGCAAAGGCAAAATAAATAAATAACCCTAAGGAGGACGCCATGAATACAGATAGAGCACAGATTAAAACAAGAACACAGAACCGAGCGGGAATTAATGTTGCAGCCGGGGAGGAATATTCACGGGGAGCATTGGTAGCGGTAGGTGTTATCCCCACCTTGGCCGGATTGTGGTCAGGCGCCTGTCTTATCAGCGCCATGGTGGCAAGCGGCGGCCCTTTGGCGCTGATAAAAAGCTGGTTCATGGCGGTCGGCGGTTTCTGATCGGGTTTTGTTGCAGAAGCCAGAAGCCAGGAGACGACATTGAGCGGGAAATTCACCAGTTATGGGCATTCCCGTCTCTCCTGGATTCTGGCTTCTTGTTTTTCCCCTATTCTCCCTCCATCCCTCTTCTCAAGGTAATCAAGGTAATCTCCCCCGGACAATGAAAGCGGAGGGGTACGCTGGAAGCCCCGGCTCCCCTGCTCGTATACCCCGTCATCCCCCGGTATTGCCAGTTGCCGGCCGCGGTAAAGCGCGGCGCCCTGCTGTTGGTCAGAACGGGCTTGCCGTCGGGCAAACAGATCTGGCCGCCGTGGGTATGGCCGCAGAGATAGAGATCGGCCCCATGCTCCGCCGCAGTTTGATAAGCCTCTGGGGAGTGGGCCAGAAAGATCGTGAAATCCTCTGCCCTCACATCCCGGAAGGCCTGTTCAGCATTGTGCGTCTTATAGTAGTGCGGGTCATCCACTCCCACCAGCCAGATTCGTTCTTCCCCTTTATCAATTCTCCATGAATCGTTGATAAGCATGATGAGCCCGGCTTCCTCGAAATCAGGGGTCATTTCAATGCAGTCGTGATTGCCCAGTATGCCCAAGGCGCCGTGACGGCTCCGTATATGGGGCAGGAGACGGCGCAGCTGCCGCATGCACGGCGCTATGGGGCCATAGGTTTGCATGCGGATATCGCCCCCCACCAGGCAGAGGTCAACCTCGATGTTCGTGAGTCTCCTGATTAACTCATCCGTCAGTCCGGCCAAACCGTCCAGATGCAGGTCCGTCAGCAGCAGCAGGCGAAAATGGTCAAAACGTTGCGGCAGGGAGGCAAAACGGAATGTTTTTTCTTCAAGCCGGATATCCAGGGTATTGCGCACCCCTTTTTCATAAAGGCCGGTTATCTTAAAAAACGAGGTGAGAAATAACTGGTTTGAAAGAAAGCTGGTCAGATTGCACAGTGCTTGCCAGCGGGCCAGCGGCACATGGCATGAACGCCATTCCCGCAAACGCACCGTTGAGTGGATCAGGCGCGGATAACCATCCAACGGCGGACGGTAGAGGATATAATTCCAGAACAGGGAACCGCAGTGGGCGATGGGGATGAAGCACAGCAGAATCATTAAGGCCTGGCCGGCGCCGAGCGGCAGCACCCGGGCCAGGAAAAGAACGGGAAACAGGCACTCAAAGAGCTGGTCGAGAAAGACGATGGCCTTGCCGCTGGCAATATTGAGGCGGCGTTTGATGAAGCTGCTCAACAGGTCGCCGGCCATGGCCAGCAGGGCGGCGACCGCGCCGACCCACCAGGGCAGGCCGGAGAGAAGGAAAACCGCGGCCCCGCCCGGCAGGCTGACCAGGATGCCGCGGATGGTCTTGTGACTGCCGAAAATGGGCCGCCTGTCAAACCACAGCCTGCCGCCGTCAACCGGGTATCTGTAGCGGTTGCCCCAGATGAGATCCGCCAGCGGTGGGAAAAAATTGACACATAACAGCAAGGTAACAACCTGGATAATGACCGGCACGGGCAGGCTCCTTTTCGCATATCAAATCAAGATCGCTGCACGGTAATTGCGGCGTGGGATTTCTCAAATTATAGCAGATGAGCGGGGCTTACTGAATACCGTAAATGCCGGACCGGTAATTCCGTGAGGAACTTGCTCAGTGCTTGCGATGTCATAATATTATATGGCATGATATGTTGACAAGCAGCCTGGGGCAATGTAACCTCCCGGCTTCTTAATAATGAACCTCGCGGCATCCTTCAATGTTGCCTTGACGCTGATGTGGGACAACCTGCCGGTTTTGGCCTATGGAACAGAAAATTTTCCCCGGAAATTATGTTTAATATTAATTATCTGCGAGTCTATGTCTTTCTGTCGTTAGCCGCGGTTCTTCTGCTGCCCTCCTATATTTATTTTTCCCTGTCGCCGCAATTCGCCAAGTTGATTGTCAAGAACGCCGAAAGAGAGGCCGAGCGTGTCACAAATCATCTGATCGCCATGTTTCTTGCCGATGAGCCGGACCTGTCCGACAATGGGGTGCTGGAGGAAATGACCCGCGCCGAGGAAAGAGTCATGCGTGATTTCCAGCTGGAGAAGCTCAAGCTCTTTTCCGCGAACGGCGAGGTTGTCTACTCTTCGGATAAAAAGGATATCGGCGCCAGGAACACGAACGGTTATTTTTCCGAGGTGGTCGCCAAGGGGAAGCCCTTCGCCAAGCTGGTGAAAAAGGGGAGGGAGTCACTGGAGGGGATGACGGTGCCGGTTGATGTTCTGGAAATTTATATGCCGGTGATGAGGGCGGGGAAATTCGTCGGCGCCTTTGAAATTTATTACGATGTCACCGAGGCCCAGGATACCCTCCACCGCTTGATGTCCCGCGTCTATGGCGTCCTCTTTCTTATTTCAGCCGGTCTGATGTGCGCCGTGGTTTTTATTTATTTCCGGGCCAGCCGGAATATGGCTAAACAGCGCGAGCTGGATCAGGAAAAAGAGAGAAATTACCAGGCGGAGGCCATTCTCAACAATCTGCTTGAGCTGTCGCTGGTCACTATTTCTCTGCAGGAAATCCTGGAGATTTTCATTCACCAGATAAGCTCCATTCCCTGGCTTGATGTTGAGCCCAGGGGCATGGTTTTTCTGGTCGGCGCGGATCGGGCGGTGCTGGAACTGGCAGCGCAGCGGGACATGGATGAAGCGACGCTGTCTCGATGCGCGCGGGTAGCGGTCGGCACCTGCGTCTGCGGCCGCGCGGCCGCCACGGGTGAATGCCATTTTTCCAGCTGCACCGGGGAATTCCATGACATCATCTACGAACCCATGGCCCCGCATGGTCATTACTGCGTGCCGATTCTTTCCTCAAAAGGGGTGGTGCAGGGGGTCATTACCCTCTATACCCGGGCAGGGGTGAAACGGAATCAAAGGGCGGAGGCGACCCTGCTGGCCGCGGCCAATCTGCTGGCCGCCATCATTGAACGCAAAAGGGCGGAAGAGGACCGGGAAAAGCTGATCAGCGATCTGCAGCAGGCCTTGACAGAGATCAAGGCGCTGCAGGGCATCATCCCCATCTGCTCGTTCTGCAAGCAGATCCGGGATGACAAGGGCTACTGGCAGCAGGTTGAGCAGTATATCGGCAAACACTCGGCGGCGCAGTTCAGTCACAGTATCTGTCCGCAGTGCATGAAGGAAAAATATCCGGAACTGGCGAAAGAAGATCCCGCCTAAGCAACCAGCGCGGTAGATCGAATTTTTTTTACGACGCCATCAACATTAACGGGCCACCACAAAGGCATCGGGATAGCCGTTGCTGTTGAAGACCTCTTCCATGCTGCGCGCGGCAGTGAGGGTTGTCCCCGCGCGCACCTGGACCCGGTAGAAAAGTTTGTCACCCCGGTCAAACTCGGCAATCACGGCTGTTTTGCCCTGCTGTTTCATCTTGTCCCGCAGATTATCCGCGTTGAGCCGGCTGGTGAAAGAGCCGATCTGCACATAAAAATCACCTTTCTGGAAATCCTCGTGGGGCAGGAAACGATCGACCTCCCTGCCTCCCTGCCGGTACGTCCGCGCCTCGCCAAGGGCGGTCAGTTTCACCGTTGCCGTGCCGTTGTCGACAATATCCAGCTGTTGCGCCACTGTCAGGCTGAGGTCAATGATTCTGCCCTTGACAAAGGGGCCGCGGTCATTGATCCTCACCACCATCTCCTTGCCGTTTTCCTGATTCCGCACCAGCACCATGGTGTGCATGGGCAGGGTTTTATGGGCCGCGGTCTGCCCATACATGTCGTAGGTCTCTCCGTTGCAGGTCTTGCGGCCATGGAACTGACCGCCATACCAGGAGGCAATGCCCTGTTCCTCGTAGCCTTCCGCGCTTGGCAGGGGGTAGTAGGTTTTGCCCATGATTTTGTATGGCCGCTGGGTGGGGGGAATGTAGCCCGGAACGGCGGGGGTGATGCGGGGCGGAACAGACTCCGGCGCCGGAACTTCCTTGGTCGCGCAGCCATGGAGAAAAAGGATGAGAAGCAGCAGGGGACAGATGCATAATCCCGGCCGGCCGGGTCTCTTGATTAAGGAAGACAATGACTTCATGGCGTTGGGGGAATTTCCTGATTCTTTTCCAGATTGAGGGGGGCTTTGACCAGGTCAGTGTTTTCGCGCAGCCGGTCCGTGAAAAAGGCGCCGGCCTTGCCGATGGTATGAGGCGTATAGGGCCGCAGTCCTTGTTCCCGCCCGCTTTGCGGGGCAATGGCATCAAAAACGGTTTCCCCCTTCTCGTTGACATAGCTCAGGTGCAGGTCGAGCAGGGGGCGGCAGACCCGCAGCATGCCCCTGTCGTCCTTGCAGATGATGGGGAACTCCCAGCGCCGCAGTTCGTAACCTTTCAGCCACAGGCCGGAATAGAGTTCGTCCGTGATCTTGTCGGTCATGAAGACGTATTCATAGGAGTCGTCCCCGTACAGGGCGTTGATCAGCTGCTCTTCCACCTCGGAACTGCCCTGGATGTACAGGGCGCTCCACGGTTCGAAATCCTTGGTGTCAAGGCGCAGGAGATGCGTGCCTTCATCGCTGAAACTCCACTGGGCATGGCAGACGGCGCAGTCCGCCTTGTTTTGGTAGCGTTCATGGGCCGGGTGGCTGAGGCGGGGCACGGCTCCGGTGTTTCTGTCGCCGAGACGGCGGGTCAGGATAAGGGAGCCGTTTTCCTCCTTGAGATTATCCAGGGGGATTTTGTCCCCCGGCTGCCAGAGATGGCAGGAGGCGCAGGTGATTTTTTCATCCGTCATTCCCATCAGCTCCCTGCCTGAATGGCAGTCGACACAGGAGAGTCCGGCCTGCTGGTGCACGTCCGGGGCCAGCTGGTGGTATTCCACCCCGTAGGGCCGGGCTGCATTCCCTTCCTTCGGGTAGGGGGTGCGGTAGTCCCAGTGATAATCATGTTCGAAGCGGCCGTGGTAATCGGCGCCGACGAAGTTAGCGTAGTGGCAGTGCAGGCACTGGCTGTCGGGAACGGTTTTGACAAAGGCATGGGAAACGGCCTTGCCGTTGCCGAACTCCATATGGCAGGCGGCGCACCCCGTGCCGTGTCTCGTTTCCGCATACCGGTCGCCCTCGTAGTAGAGATGACAGCGCAGGCAGCGGCGTCTGAGCAGATCGTCAGCCAGCTCAAGGGGTGAGCCGACCTCCTCATGCTGGGGGATATCAAGCAGGGATTCCACCTCCCCGCCGGCGCCAAAGGCCAGGCGCACAGCGTTGACCTCTTGTTTCAGGGTGAAATGGAGGGAGTTTCTGACCTTGGCCAGCTGGCCGGCATGGCAGGCGCCGCAGTTTTTTTCCATATGCCGCGGATGGGCGGGCTGCTTCACCAGACCCTGATGGGCTGTTTCAGCGGAAGGGGCCGCATCCTGTCCTGCGTGGCAGGTGGTGCAGGGGATCGCCTCATGCCTGGCATCCAGGGCAACTTCATGACAGTGGCGGCAGGAAAATTCCCGGGCCGCGGCGGCCCGGGCGGGCGGCTGACTTTTTTGCTCGGGCGGATCGGGGTTGCAGCCGGCGCACAAAAAAAGCAGGCAGATAAGCAGACAAGAAATCATGATGGCGTCGTAAAAAGTCCGATCTACTGCGTTGTAGGTTTTTGACAGGGACTCGACATACCGTATGTATAGTCGAGCCCCTGTCAAAAACACTACGCCTTGTATATCAAACTTTTTACTTAGCCATCTGGGAGCTGCGAGGTGACTTTTTACGAGATCATCAATCATGAGAAAAGATAACCTGAAAGTGGGAAAGAGTGCAAAAAAAAAGTGGCCGGGAGGCTTTGCCGGCCGCAGGGAATCCATCATGGAGTATGCGATAAGTCAGTCCCGGCGGGCATGATCGCCTTCAGTCCAACCACCTGAAAACCTCTCTTTTTTTTGTTGGAAATTACCCCCCAGTTGCTATATAGTGACCTGCATGAAAACAATACAACATAATCCCAAGACAAAGTTTATTTTTATCACCGGCGGCGTGCTTTCCTCGCTGGGCAAGGGTTTGGCCGCCGCTTCCATCGGCGCTTTGCTTGAGAGCCGCGGGCTGACCATCACCATGCAGAAACTTGATCCCTACATCAATGTGGATCCGGGCACCATGAACCCGTTTCAGCATGGCGAGGTCTATGTGACTGACGACGGCGCCGAGACCGACCTTGACCTGGGCCACTACGAGCGTTATACCTCGGCCAAGCTGGGCCAGCGCAATAACTATACCTCGGGCCGCATCTATCACTCGGTGATCACCAAGGAGCGCCAGGGCAAATACCTGGGCGGCACGGTGCAGGTCATTCCCCATATCACCGATGAGATCAAAAACGCCATCAATCAGCTGGACGGTGACGCCGATGTGGCCATTGTCGAGATCGGCGGCACCATCGGCGACATCGAGAGTCTGCCTTTCCTGGAGGCCATCCGCCAGTTCCGGCTGGATGTGGGACGGGAAAATACGATTTTCATCCATGTCACCTGGGTTCCCTATCTGAAAGCGGCCGGGGAGGTCAAGACCAAACCGACCCAGCACAGCGTCAAGGAACTGCGCGCCATCGGCATTCAACCGGATATCCTGCTCTGCCGCACGGAGACCCAGCTGTCCGCGGAGTTGAAAGGGAAAATATCCCTGTTCTGCAACGTGCCCACCGACGCCGTTATCACGGCCCAGGATGTGGAGAGCATCTATGAGGTGCCGCTCTGCTTTCACCGGGAAGGTCTCGACAACAAGATCCTTGAGCTGCTGAATGTGTGGACCGGCGCGCCGCGCATTGAGCCGTGGGAGGAACTGGTGCGCAGGATCAAGAATCCCTCCCATCGGGTTCTGATCGGCATCATCGGCAAGTATGTGGACTTGAAGGAATCCTACAAAAGTCTGCATGAAGCCCTGGTGCATGGCGGCGTGGCCAACGACACCCATGTGGAGCTGCGCTATGTCAACGCCGAGGATCTGGAAAGCAAACCAGTCAAGGAGCAGCTGGCCGGCTGTCATGGCATTCTGGTTCCCGGCGGTTTCGGCCGGCGCGGGGTTGACGGTAAAATCCGGGCGGTCACCTTTGCCAGGGAAAACAAGATCCCGTACTTCGGCATCTGTCTCGGCATGCAGCTCGCCGTCATCGAGTTTGCCCGCATGTCGGGCATGAAAGACGCCAACAGCAATGAGTTTACCGCCGACACCCAGCACCCCGTCATCTATCTGATGAAGGAATGGTTTGATCATCGCACCAACCAGAAGCAGGTGCGCGATGAGAGCTCCGACATGGGCGGCACCCTGCGTTTGGGCAGCTATCCCTGCCTGGTCAAGAAAGGCACCTTTGCCCATGCCGCCTATCAGGAGGAAAGCATCACCGAGCGGCATCGCCACCGCTACGAATTTAACGGGGCGTTCCGGCAGGAGCTGGAGGACAAAGGGCTGGTTATCAGCGGCGCTTCGCCTGATAATACCCTGGTTGAAATCGTGGAGCTGGCCGATCATCCCTGGTTCCTCGGCTGCCAGTTCCATCCCGAATTTCAATCCAGGCCCATGACGCCACATCCTTTATTCCGTGATTTCATCAAGGCCGCCCTGGAGTATTCCCGTAAGAACTGAGGATCCTTCCTGCCCGGTTCCAGTGAGAAAAAAATGAAAGTCAGTGCCCCCCGAGGGATGGATATGGTTGAAAAGCTTTTCCAGGCCGCCATCAGCCATAATGCCAACGACATTCATCTGGCCGCGGGCGTTGCCCCGGCCCTCGGGACCGGCGGCAAACTTGCGCGCATGAAGGCGGATCCGTTCACATCCGAAGATATTGAGCAGATGCGCCGGCAAGGTGGTTGACTATCAAGAGGCGGTCCGTTTTTCACGGGAGCCGGCAACGTTTAAAACCAGGCTGGAGAAGAAATGATGGATAGTGTGAGTGTGCGGGATTTTTTTCGGGTCGGTCCCGGAAATCCCCTGCTGCTGATTGCCGGTCCCTGCGTGCTGGAGTCCGAGGAGGTCGCCCGGAGTATCGCCGCCCGGGTGAAGGAGGTGGCCGGACGGTTGGGCGTCTCGTTTGTCTTCAAGGCCTCGTTTGACAAGGCCAACCGGACCTCTCTTGGTTCCTACCGCGGACCCGGGCTGACGGAAGGCTTGCGTATCCTGGCCGCTGTCAGGCAGGAATTCGGGGTCCCTGTCATCTCCGATGTGCATGATGTCAACCAGGTTGAGCAGGCGGCTGAGGTGCTTGATATACTGCAAATCCCCGCCTTCCTGTGCCGGCAGACGGATCTGCTGGTCGCGGCGGCCCGCAGCGGCAGGGTGGTCAATGTCAAGAAGGGGCAGTTCCTGGCGCCCTGGGATATGGAACACGCCGTGGGCAAGATCAGGGCCAGCGGCAACAGCAACATCCTGCTGACCGAAAGAGGGGTAACCCTGGGTTACAACAATCTGGTGGTGGATATGCGTTCCTTTCCCATCATGCGTTCCCTGGGCTGCCCTGTTATCTATGACGCCACCCACAGTGTCCAGCTGCCGGGCGGGGCCGGAGGCAGCTCCGGCGGCCAGCGGCAGTTTATCGCTCCGCTGACCCGCGCGGCCGTGGCGGCCGGGGTGGACGGTCTCTTTCTGGAGGTGCACCCTGATCCGGACAAGGCCCTGTGCGACGGCCCCAATTCATTGCCCCTTGATCAGCTTGAGCCGCTGCTGAAAACCATTCTGGCCATTCACCGCATGGTTGATGGCTCATAGCTCATGGCTCATGGCGGTATAGCTGTTGCCGTGGGCTTATGCGTCAGCAGTTATGGACGAATCGCACTGCAAAGATCTGAAGAAGGAAGCATCACTCCCCATGCAAGAAAACGACACCTGTTCCCCTCATCATAGAGATGGGGATTATCCCGGTGATTGCGAGTTCACCCGCTCCCTTTTGGAAAAGGCTGCCGCCCGCACGGAAAATCAGGAAAGGGGCTATGCCTGGCGTATGTGTCTGCCCAAGGCCAGGGAGGTGAAGCTGCTGTTGCTTGATGTGGATGGCGTTCTCACCGACGGCTCCATTGCCTACACCGATGAGGGCAGCGAGATAAAGACCTTTCATGTGCGGGACGGTTTCGGCATGAATCTTCTCCGCCAGGCCGGCGTGGAAATCGGCCTTATCACCGCCCGCAGCTCAAAGGCCCTGGAAAGGCGGGTGCGGGACCTCAATCTCACCCATGTTTATCAGGGAAAAAGACAGAAGGTGGAGGTCTTTGCCCAGCTGATCAAGGAGTTGCAGCTTGCCCCTGCCCAGGTGGCCTATATGGGCGATGACTGGCTTGATCTCCCCTTGCTGGCCCGGGTTGGGTTCTCGGCTACCGTGGCGGACTCCGCCCCGGAGGTGCGGGAGATTGTCGATTATGTGGCCAGGCGTCCGGGCGGCCGAGGGGCGGTCCGGGAGATCTGCGATCTCATCATCGACGCCAAGGGGCTTTATCAGGATCTGCTCGGCCGTTACCTGTCATGATGTCCGGACTGCGCAATCTTCTCTGGCTCCTGCCTTTACTGGCGCTGGCGGCCACTCCTCTGTGGAAACCCCTGGTAACGGAATTTCTTGCTCCCCATGATTTTCTCAAGGTGACAGCCTCTGATGCGGCGCCGGATAAAAGCATTCTCCTGACCGGCGTGCAGCTGATGCGCTATGAAAACGGCCTGCCCAGCATGCGGCTGGACTCCGACAGGGTGCGGAGCGGCCGGGCAGGCATGGACACGTTTCTGCTGCAGGGCGTTGACGTCCTGCTCTTTGATAAAGGAAAAGAGCAGGCGCACATTGCCGGGGGCGAAGGATTCTATGACGTGGAAAAGGGGATTCTCACCCTGGCGGATGAGGTCGTGGTCGGGATCAGTAACCGCTTTGAACTGCGGGCCGAGGCCCTCCGTTATCTCATCCCCTACAAAACCTTGAAAACCGCCACCCCTGTCTCCTTTACCAGCAAAAACGGTTCGGTCAGCGGCGTCGGTATGCGTTATAACCTCGACAGCGGTGAATACCGGGTCGGCGGCCCCGTGGTGTGCGACGTGCAATGAGCCCGAGGAATGTCTCGTCCCGTAACGTCTCGGCAAAAATCGCCAGTATCTGCGTTACGGCCCGCCAGCTTCTGTTTATTTTCCCCTGGGTCCGTCTGACCTGTTCAAGACGGCGGACTATCCTTTCTCTTGCCAGATTCGTTTCCGTGATCCTTGAAGCCAGGCAGCAAAACGGCGTGCATGCTTTTTGCACGAAAGATAAAACCATGAAGCTGCTTTACCGCCGTCATCCTCAAAGGGGAGAAGTCCGCAACAGCTCCGAGGCATTCTCCCCCAGGATTTTTTTTTCTCTCTCCTCGCCCAGGGACAGAGCTTTGAGAAGCCTGATGGTGTTGCCCTGATCCGCCCAGGGCGAGTCGGAACCGAACAGGACTCTGTCCGGCGGATGGGCCAGGATAATTTTTCTGGCCAGCTCGCCTGGCAGATATTCCAGGGAAAAGGCGATGTCCAGATAGACATTTTTCCCCGCCAGTTCCCCATGCACTTCTTCCCACTGATCCCAGGAGCCGAGATGGGTGGCGATGAGTTTCAGTCCGGGATACTTTTTAATCACGCTGGCGATTTTGCGGGGATCGGCCCGCAGCTCCCTGGGGAAGCCGATGTCAAAGCCGGTGTGCATGACCAGGATCAGGCCGAGATCGGCTATTTTGGCAAAGAACGGCTCCAGTCGCGGCTCGTCGAGAAAAAAATCCTGATAAAAAGGGTGAAGTTTGATGCCTTTAAAGCCTGCCCGGTGGATCTCCTCAATTTCAGCAAGCGCCTGGAGGGACTCCGGGTGAAAGGAGGGAAAAGGGATGATGCGCTCGCCGCGGATGGAGGCGGACCACTCCAGGATGGCCCGGAACTGTTTCGGCCGGGTGGCGATGGAGCAGACCACGCTGCCGCTGATTCCTGCCCGGTCCATGGAATTAAGCAGGGAGTCGATCCTGCCGTCAAGGGCGGCGCGCACATTGCCTTGTTCCTCCAGGGCGGGCACGGTGGTCGCCGCCAAGGTATCGGGAAAGGCGTGGGTGTGGAAATCGATACAGCTCATGGCGTCCTTAGCGGATGGGATAATTTTGTTTTTTAACTTCCTGGATGATTTTAACGGCGATATCCAGATGCTGCGCCGTATACGTTTCAAAGATGTCCGAAGCGCTGTCCTTGCTTTTGATTCCCCCCTTTTTCAGGGGCAGGTCCGAGACCAGCATGATGGCCGCGGTTGGGACATTCAAGGCGTAGCCCACGGAAAAGATGGTGGCTATCTCCATGTCGATGGCGATGATGCGGTGCTTGAGAATGTAATCGATGAACTCCTTGTCAAATTCCCACATGCGGTAATCGGTGGTATGCATGATGCCTGATTTCGGCACTTTGTTGAATTCTTTTTTGATGACCTCTTCCGCCACCCGGTTCATCCCGAAGGTCGGCAGGGCCGGGACGTCCTTGGGCAGGTAATGGGCGCTGGTGCCCTCGTCCCGGATGCTGGCGGTGGGCAGCAGCAGGTCGCCCACATCCAGCGAGTCGTCAATGCCGCCGCACATGCCCAGCATGAGGACGCATTTGATCTCGTCCAGGAAGGAGAGACAGTGCATGACAATGCCGGCTGAAGGCGAACCCACCCCGTAATTGATGATGCTGATGTCCGCGTCATGGTCATGGACAACACTCCAGTTGTTTGACAGTATCGGTTTGCCGGTGATTTGGGAAAAGGATCTGATATAACGGTGGAAGTTGCAGATGAGAATGTGGGAGCAGAATTCCTTGATCGGAGAACCGGTGTAGCGTTCCAGGGTGTGCCGGGCATAATTGTCCGGGCGCAGAAGTGAAGTCATGGGCCTGCCTTCTCAAAAGATTGACGGAGATGAAAATGGTTTTTTTGCTTTTCAATTTCAGCCATTGCTGATTTGATGTATTATAGCTGTCAATTATCAATTATCAATTATCAATTGGTTTTTTTGGGTGAAAAATGAAAAATAAAGATATCCCGCTGGAGGAACGCATCATTCTGGCCCTGGATGTCGCCGAGCCCGAACTGGCAAAAGAATGGGTCAGAAAGACGGAGGCGAAAATAGGTTTTTACAAGGTGGGACTGCAACTTTTTCTGGCCGGGTGGTTTGATATCGTGGACTGGATTATCGACCGGGGGCACAAGGTGATGGTTGATCTCAAGTTCTTTGATATCCCGGAGACGGTCAAACTTGCCATGATGCAGCTGCGGGACAGAGGGGTGACATTCGCCACGGTGCACGGTAATGATCCGATTATCCGCGCCGCCCTGGAGGCCGGAAGCGGGCGCGATGACGGCTTGAAGATCCTGGCGGTGACCGTGCTGACCAGCTTCGGCGAGGAGGACATGCGGGCCATGGGCATGACCGGGACCATTGAGGAACTGGTCTACTTCAGGGCGAAAAGGGCGCTGGAGCTGGGTTGCGACGGGGTGGTCTCCTCGGGGCTTGAGGCCGCCCGTCTGCGTCAGGGGCTGGGCGACAAGCTGCTCATCGTCACCCCCGGTATCCGCCCCGGCGCCAATATAGAGGACAGCGGTGATGACCAGACCCGCATCATGACCGCGAGCCGCGCCATGGCCAATGGCGCGGATTATGTGGTGGTGGGCCGGCCCATCACCAGGGCCGCGGAGCCGCTGGCTGTTATCTCCGGCCTGCAGGAAGAGATCGGCGTGGCCCTGCGGGCCGCATGTAACTCTTGATCTTTTGGCCACCCTTGTATCTTGGTGGCCGGTAGGGTGGACAACGTCTGTTTGTTATGCATGCGATTGAGACATTGCGGCCTAACCGGCGGGCACGATAAACCCGTGCCCACCCGGCAAGAAATTAGGCGTTACAGTGTCAATATTCCAATTGAGGTACTATGAAACGGTCACTGAGCACTTCTTCCATCCTGCTGGCCCTGCTGATCTCTCCGGCCGCGACCGCTCCCCCCTGCCACGCCTTTGATCTCGGGGAATACCTCAGCATCAACGGGTTTTTATCCCAGGGCTATATTGATAGTCACGGCAACAACTATCTCGGCGATTCCCAGGATGGTTCTTTTCAGTTAAACGAATTCGGGCTGACCCTTAATTCGGCCGTGACTGACAATTTTCGTCTCGGGATGCAGCTGCTGTCGCGCGATGTCGGCCAGGAAGGGGATAACGACGTGCTCATCGACTGGGCCATGGCGGATTATCGCTGGCAAGACTGGCTCGGGCTGCGTCTCGGCAAGGTCAAGCTGCCCATCGGTTTATATAATCAGGGCCGCGACTCCGATTTTCTGCGGCCCATGGTTTTTCTGCCGCAAAGCATCTACGACGAAGGCAAACGGACCCTTGTGGTCGCGGCCGTGGGCGGCAGCCTCTACGGCAATCTCTCCCTGGGTTCCAGCGGGGATCTCGAATATCAGGCCTATTACGGAAGCGTGGACTTTCGCTCGGATTCAGGACAGGCGCGCGGCATGGCATTACTGGCGGCCAGAATCGCCAAAATGAAAAAACTGGGGGCGGTTAATGATCTAACGGCCGACAACAGGTATGTGTACGGCGGCTCGCTGATTTATACCCCGCCCCTTGCCGGGTTGCGGGCCGGGGTGTCGTATTTTGCCGGGGAGTCGGATTTTGATTTTGATGTCGGGACGGGGCAGGGCGAGGCGCTGGGCGCCATGAAGGACTTTGTCGTGCTGTCCATGGAATACTCCCTGCAGAAAATGATCCTGGTTGCCGAGTACACAGAGCAAACCGGCGACCGGGAGGTGTTGGGATTCGATGTCCCTGACGGCCGTTCCCAGGGAGGGTATGTCCAGCTTTGCTATCATGCCCTGGAAAGGCTTGGTGTGTCGGCATTCTACGATGTTTTTTATGCGGACAAGAACGATCATGACGGCAGCGGGCTTGTCGCCCAGGGCCAACCCGATTTTCTCGGCTGGCGGAAAGACCTGGGGCTGGGGCTGCACTGGGAGATAACCAGTCAGTGGCTGGCCAAGGCCGAGTACCACGTAGTCGACGGGGCCGCGCTGCAACTGGCGATTTTTAATCCCGAGGGGGTCGAGAGGTACTGGAACTACGTTGTCCTTAAGACCTCATTTAATTTTTAGCAACTATTCAGGTTGATGGACTGAAGGAAAGGCGCCACAAAACTGGCGACAAGCCAGCACCGGCGGCCCTGTAGCCTTTAGTCTTCAGGGAACCTTAAAAATACGTCATGCTCGCGAAGGCGGGCATCCATGTCGTTGATTTTACTCGGCTCCCGCTTTCCAGGGGCGACGAAAACACAATTCTTCATAGGTTGTGACAAGAATATGCGCGTCAGACACCTGTATGACATTCAGCCGGCAAAGGCCTTATTCAGCTCGGCCGGGTCAGAAGAGAGGACCCGGTGATGCCGTCACGCCGTTTGCTCCTGCTCTTGCTGCTGGTGCTGCCGTGGCCTGCCGCGGTTGCGGCCGCTGACTTCGTGGTGGTGGTCAACAAAGAGAACCCGGTTGAAACCCTGGACAGGTCAGAGGTCAAAAATATTTTTCTGGGCAAGAAAACCTTCTGGCCCAATGGCCAGGTAATTGATGTGATTCTGCAGGATGAAGGTGAAGTTCACCAGGGCTTTGTTCTTGAAATTCTGCGCAAAACCCCGGCTCAGTTTCAGCTGTACTGGAAACTGGCCCTTTTTTCCGGGACAGGCATTCCCCCGGATCAACAACCGGACAGTCAGGCGGTGAAAGCGGCAATAGCCGCTAATCCGAAGATGATTGGCTACATTGATGTTCAACAGCTCGATGACAGTGTCAAGAAAATTGAGTTGAAATAGCGAGGTTGGGATTCCGTGAGGCTGATCAACACCATCCGCAAAAAAATCTGGCTCTGCGTCAACGTGGCCTTTGCCGGGTTTATCGTGGCGACCGGTTTTGCCCTTTATTCCAACCACCAGCTCAAAAATCACCTCGTCCATATCCGTGACCTCGATTTTCACCTGGCCATGCACAGTAACGAGTTGCTGAATCAATTTGTTGTGCAGAAGGATTTTTACAAAGAGAGTTTCCTGTTCGGTCTGCCCGAGGCCGCTGAGAGCGGCAATGGGCTCTCCCCGCAAATCATCGCCAGCATAGCATCTCTTACGGAGACGAACCGCAGCCGCCGCAGTCTGCCTGCCGACAGAATCGACAGTCTGCTCACCCTGAAAGAAAGATATCGCAAATATTCAGAGGAGGCCGCCCAGCTCTATCCGGTCCTGGCCCAGGGCGATGACCCGGGCCAGCACATCAAAATCCTGCAGGATCTGGCCGCGATCCAGAGCGACATCCAGAACAATCTCGAATACTTTGCCGGCTTCTATCGGGAATCCTTCAGGAATAACGTCACCGTCCTGATGGACATGACCAGCCGCAACAACCTCCTGCTTTCCGGTTTTTTTATAGCACTGCTGGCATTCATGACCCTGGCGGTGAACTGGGCAGCCGAGCGGACCCTGATCAAGCCGCTGGCCCATATCAAGGAGGCAGTGCGCGCCTTCGGGCGGGGCCAGCGCAATTTCCCCGCCTTGGAGGTGATGGATGGGAATGATGACATCGGCGAACTGGGAGCAGCCATTATTACCATGACAAAAGACCTGGTCAGGACCACGGTTTCCAAAGTCTATGTGGAAAGCATTCTGCACAACATGAACGACAGCCTCATCGTCACCTCCGACGATTTTCGCATCCGCAGTGTCAACCGGGCGACCCTCGATCTGCTCGGCTATGGCCAGGATGAATTGATCGGCCGCCATATCAGCAAGGTTCTCATGGCGTTTCCCGCGGGCGAAGCAGAGCCTGGTTCTGCCTGCGAGAGCAACTTTGCCGCGCACCTGTGCCGCAATGCGGAAAAAGCCTTCCTCACCCGGGACGCGCGGGAGATTCCGGTGCTGCTCTCCACCTCCCGGCTTAAAGATGGAGACAGCGTGGCCCAGGGGCTGGTCTATGTCGCCAAGGATATCACCGAACGCAAAATTGCCGAGCATAAACTCGAACAGATGGCCCTCTATGATTTTCTGACCGGGTTGCCCAACCGTCTGACCTTCCATGACCGGCTGCGGCAGACCTTAAAGCAGGCGCATCGCGAAAACCACCAGGCGGGGCTGCTTTTTGTCGATCTGGACCGCTTCAAGGAGGTGAACGACACCCTCGGGCATGCCTCGGGTGACGTTCTGCTCAAGTCTGTATCCCGGTGGCTCAGCGGGTGCGTGCGTGACTGCGACACCGTGGCGCGCCTGGGAGGGGACGAATTCGCCGTCATTCTCGACAACATCAGTCAGCCGCAGGATGCCGTCAATACGGCCACCCGTATCCTGGCCGCCTTTGCCGGGACGATCCAGCATGAAGGAAAGAAAATCTTCTCTTCGCCCAGCATCGGCATCGCCATCTTCCCCCTGGACGCCCGCAATAGCGAAGACCTGCTCAAGAACGCCGACATGGCCATGTACCGGGCCAAGCAGGGAGGCGGCAACGGTTTTTGTCTCTTTGCCGGCGCAAGCAACATGGAGCTCAGCGCGCCTGCCGGACCGGAGGCCTGATTTTAGCGCGGTTCCGCGAGCGCTCCTCTGATTTCAAGACAGCCGGGGGCAAGACCCTTTCAACCTATCCGCTTCAGCAGCTCGACAATCCCCGCATCGGTCTCGTCAAACCAGTTGCGGTAGGCGCTGGCCACGGCAAAGGAATAGGTGTCGCGGATATTGAGGCAATAGAGGCGGTCCGCCTGGGCGGCGACATTTTCAACCGTCTCCAGCAGGCCGGTCGGCACGGCTATGACAAGGCGGGCGGGGTTCCGGCGCCGGGCGAATTTTATTGCCGCCAGCATGGTAAAACCCGAGGCCAGGCCGTCATCGACGATGATGATATTCTTGCCCGCGATATCGGGGAATAGGCGGCCGCCGCGAAACAGCTCATTGCGTTTTTCAATGGTGCTCTTGGTCTTTTGGATCTGGCCTTCCACCTGCTCTTCCGAAAGATGCAGGGCGTCGAGCAGCGGTTGATTGAAAAGCCGGTCACCGTCCATATTGATGGCGCCGAAACCGGCTTCCGTGTTCCAGGGAATCTGCACCTTGCGCACCAGCAACAGATCCAGAGGCCAGTGCAGGAAGGGTATCATGGCCGCCCCGACCGGCACCCCGCCGGAGGGGATGGCCAGCAGCAGACCACCATTCCCTGCCTCTTCCCGCACCAGGCTGCCCAGCTGGCGCCCGGCATCCTCCCGGTCGGCAAAGACGAACTCCTGGTTGCGCAACTCGTTCAATTCTATGATATTTTTCATGGCATCCTCCTGAAAATGTCAGCGTTCGCCATAGTCTCAGGGTGTAAACATCAAGGCGCGGCGCGAGGCAGCCGATCCTCTCTGCTGACAATGATGTATAATCTTACACCTCTCGCAGAGGTTCGCACTTTTCTGTTGTTTTTTTCCCTCTCTATCAAATACTCTAAACAGTAAAGACACGGTTGCAACGGAGGGAGCATGCAATTATTGCGCTGTAAGGTCGCCGGCCATTTTGTGCTGCAAAACAGCGACTGGTTCACCATTCATGCCAAGCGGACGACGATAACGGGGCCGGCCGGCAGCGGCAAGAGCACCCTGCTGAGCGCCTTGCGCTCCATCAATCCTCCCTTCTGCCATCCGGACCCGGCGCCCTTTACCGCCTTCCCGGATTTTGTCGCATCCGGCCACCAGGCCCGCCGGGTTATCCCCGCCAAAAAAACCGCGGCGATCGGGGTGTTCATCTGCGACAATACCCTGCGCAACACCCTGGCGGCTATTGATCCGCTCTTTATGGATACCGATCACATCGAGGTGGGCCGCAGGCTGGACAACTCCAGGTGGATCACCTATGTGGAGATCGCCGCTTCCAGCCGCTGGAGCGAACTGACTCCCGTCCTTAAGAAGCTGCGCGAAGCGTTGCCGGAATCAGGCGATGACCGCGAAGTTGCCGGACTCTGGCAGGAGGGCGAAAGCCGGGAACCTGCGGAGAGGATCAAGGAAGAGCTTGCCGCGCGGCTCAACGCACTGCTCGACCGCTTAGCGGAAAGGGCCGGATGGCCAGAGGCGCGCGATCTGCTGCAACAGGCGCGCTTCATCGTTAACCGCGCGGCCCGCTTCAAGAAAGCCAGAGAGGTGACGAGCCGGTCCCTGCCGGTTTTTCTTTATCTGCATAAGGACAACCTGTTGTCCGCGACCATTGATGTGGACCGGCTGGCTGAAAGGCTGCGCCAGGAGGGAGAGAACTTCCAGCAGTGCCCGGATCTTTTTTTTCTGAAACTGCTGGGCATCGAGCCGGACTTTTTGCGGCAGGCGGCTGACCATGAAATTTCCGGCCTCCTGCGCCAGGATGGCCGGCGTTATGAAGCAGCCGCCCGCAAACTTGGCGAGCGGTTGGGCGCATATCTGCCGGGCACTATCCCGGAACTTTCCCTGTCCGGCGCCGGCGGCACATTCATGATCCGGGCGCGCAACAGCCGGGGCGACCATGCTCCGGCCGCGATTTCCGGCCATCAGCGCTGGATGCTCAGCTGCGCCGTCAGTACCTGGTATTTTTCTGAAAGACAAGAGCGGCAGCCCATCTTTCTGCTCGACGAGCCTGATGCCGGCCTGGGCCGGGAAGAGAAACGTGAACTGGAGACAATGCTGGGCCGCTTGAGCGATTCCTGTCAGGTGGTGGTCTGCGCCAGCGGAGAGGATTTCCTGGCGGACGCTAGTGGCCGGCGCTACCGGTTGCGGCAGGAGGAGGGCGGCGGCGTTTTCCTGCTGCAACCGAAAGAAAAAAAGGAGTGCGGCAAAGCAGGAGTGCCGAGAGGGTCAAATCTTTTTTTTTGATAAATTATTCTCAACCGCGCTGATGACAAGGTTCAACCGCTTGTCTTTTTTTCGTTTTTCTTCCAATCTCTTGCGGTTCAGGCTCACCGTGCTGTAGTCAATTCCCTGCATCTCGCCGATCTCTCTGTTTTGACCCCGACTTCGCATTGTGTTATTTCTGGAAATAATTTACCCCTGGAATGTTTTTGAAGTCGACGTCTTGTGTCCAGAGGATGGCATCATACTGTTTTGCGATGGCAAGAATAATACTGTCAGCCATTGGCAACTTATGTTTCAAACTGAGCCTTGAAGCCGCTGTAGCTAAATTAATCGTAAAATCAACAACATTCCCTTTTTGCATTGCCGCAATTGCTTGTAATGCTTCATTCTCGCCAGACTCTCTCAGAACAACTTTGAAAACTTCGTATATTGTAATTACTGGCACGACAAGTGATTCAGTTGCCTGAATCGGGTCATGGAAATTGCCTGCCGACGGTTCATCCGCGAAATAGGACAACCAAGCTGAGGAATCAATGAGATTCATACCCTATCATTCTCCCGATCGAAATCAGTGTTGATTCCCTTGAGGAACCCGCGAAGCTCGGAAATATCTCGGTCGGGTATAAGTTCTATTCTGCCCTCATATTCTATAACCTGCATTTTTTGCCCTGGGCGCAGTTGTAACGATTGTCTGATTTCACGCGGTATTACCACCTGAAACTTAGGTGAAACAGTTACAGTTTGCATAGTAGCCCTCCATCGATATGCTTTTTGTATTATGGTATCATGATCGATCTGAGACGCGCAATATTTTTGTGTACCGAAGGGTACCGAAGGGGTCAAATCTTTTTCTTTGATAAATTATTCTCAACCGCACTGATGACAAGGTCCAACTGCTTGTCTTTTTTTCGTTTTTCATTCAATCTCTTGCGGTTCAGGCTTACCGTGCTGTAGTCAATCCCCAGCATCTCGCCGATCTCTCTGTTTTTCATGCCGCCGAGACGATAGAGCAGATCCATGACAATCTGCCGGATCTCGCCTTTGCCGTGGACAACCTCGTCCACGCTCTTTTGTGTTGCCGCGGCAATCTGCGCAAGTATCTTCTCCTTGGCAAGATAGCTGTGCACCATGCCTATGGAGGGTTGTTCACGATCTTTGCCGCTTTGTAGAAAATTTTCTTCTACCCAGGCGACAAAGGGCGGGTCACCCAGAATGCTTTGTCCGATCAACTTCTCTTTCATGGGGATTCCCTTGATCACATCCGCCTCAATCTGCCGGCGATACTCTTTTCTCCCCGCCGGATTATCGCCGCCAAATTCCCGTAGCACCACCCCGTACTCAACCCATTTGTTTCTCATTTTCGTGTTCGCAAAACCCGGCAGACTGCTCCACTGATAAGCATAGAGAAGGCGCAGCTTTTCAGCCGCTGGTTTGCTCAGCAGGTCGCTGACTTTTACCGGATTGAGGTGAATGTATTTTGACACGGCGGCAAGATAGGACTCCTTGTCGATCAGGACCGATTTATAGCGGCCCTGGAAAAGATGCCCCACACGGTTGTGGCAACGGTTGAAATAAGAGGTGTAGGTGATGTTGAAATAACGCATGAATTCGGCAAGATTGCCGAGCGGCGTCTCGGCCAGCAGATGATAGTGGTTGGACATCAGCACAAAGCCGTGCATGATCACCTGATAGGTGTCGACGGACCGGGCCAGGATCTCCAGGAATCGTTGGCGGTCGTTATCATCCCCGAAGATAGCCTTCCGCTCGTTGCCCCGGTTGGTGATGTGATAAACAGCCCCCGGATATTGGATGCGCAGTGGTCTTGCCATGTTTTCTTTTTACGTCGTCGTAAGGGAAAATGTCAAAGATAAAGATTTGACCCTCCTGGTTGCTTTTAGTCGTCCTCAGGGTTTTTACCGCCGTTCAGTTTGCCAATTCCATCGAATTCGATGGAATTGTTTTCAACTCCCTTCTCATTTTGTTGTGCCCCGGAGTAATATTTTTGCTTCGGACTAGTCATTTTGCCGGGTGCTGCCGGATGCAGCAAACCTTGTTCCAGCAACGGGGTCAGGATTTCTTTTCTGAAGTATTCCCGGTGGCTGACGCCAATCAACGCCTGAATTTCTTCTCTCTTCCGGGGCGTCCGACAGAATTCCAGGATTTTTAGGGTCCGCTCGTCTTGCATGACAGCTTGCGCGGTGTCTTGCGCGGTGTCTTGCGTGGTATCTTGCTCGGTATCTTGCGCGGTGTCTTGCAGGGCCAGCGGAATAATGATCTTGAAGATATCCTCTTCCAATAGCTGCGGATCGGCCCCGGAATAAATCCTGCCGTATTTGAAAAGTTTTCTGACCCCGGAGCCGAGTTCATCGGCCCGGCCGATTTCTTTAAACACCTTGGCAATGGCGGGGTTTTTGGGAAAGGGTGAAAAGTTTGCCGGGCTGATAGGGCCATGCCCATGCGGCTTGTTGCTGTTTTCCGTATAAACGCGGTGCGGCTCAATGATGAATTTGGCCGGAAAAGGGCTCAGGTATTCTCGATGGATCAGAATGTTGCCGGCCACTTCCCGGAAGATATGATCTCTGATGCTGATCCGCTGATCCTTTTCAAGATAAAACTTGTCCGGCAGATGCTTTTCGACAAAGGCCATGAGCCGATCATAGCTATCAATCAGATTTGTCCGGATGTCGTCCCGATCATCATACCGGTCAAGGTTTTCCCTTCTCAAAATCGCATCGGTGCGGAAATGCGGCAGCACCGAAAGGATCACCTCGTCTCTGCCGAACAGCAGGACCGCCGCCAGGGTGAACCCTAACTTGCCGGTTTGATAATCTTTCCGGTGCAGTTGCGCGCTTTGCACAAGCTCGAAATCATCCATCTCCTGCCAGGGATGGCCAGGCCGTTGGATGCCGGCCATTTTTCTGACCCTGGCAATGACATCCTCCCGCAGGTCCTCGATAGTCACATACGGGTAGATTCTGTTTTCCGAATAACTGGTCTGCTTGCGGAGGAAAAGTTCCGACACCAGGGTGTTGTTGCCGGTGATATCAAAATCGCCGTCCTCGTTGCGGTCGAATATTTTGCCATTGCAGCGATGCACCTGGGAACTTTCGGGGATATAAATAGAGAGAATGGCTTTACCATCAATGATGACTTCTTCCATGGAAAGGTAACACGACGGACTGATCTTCTGAGGATTATTGATCGCGGTTGTAAAATCACTTTTGATTTGCCGGATAAGTGATTCGTCGATGCCAGTGACGGTTCCGTCGTCGTCAACGCCAAGCAGCAGCTCACCGCCGGAACGGTTCAGGAAGGCGCATACCGTCTCGTAAATATCTTTGTTTAAGGCCGCCTGGCATTTTTTGAACTCAATGCGCAGCCCCTCGCCCTGCTTGAGCAGGGCTTGTATCTTCGACTCATTCATACCGTCACCCCGACAATTTTCATGGTGTCGTTGCCGAAGATATCGACTACCTTTCCCGCCACCTTGTAACGGCCCTTGGGGCTGTCGTTATCATCCCCGAAGATAGCCTTCCTCTCGTTGCCCCGGTTGGTGATGTGATAAGCAGAACCCGGATATTGGATGCGCAGTGGTCTTGCCATGTTTTCTTTTTACGTCGTCGTAAGGGAAAATGTCAAGGATAAAGATTTGACCCCAGACTCGCAAGATTTGACCCCAGACTCGCCACGAATTGCCCCGAATTGTGGAGGGGGACGATGCGGGGACGATGGGACGGAGTTAGTTTGATAGTTTGTTCGCGCCTTATGTTATTAAACTAACTCCGTCCCCTAAGACCTCCTAACTCCGTCCCCTAAGACCTCCTTCCCCCTTGTTCCCCCTTGGGATTGATTTTATTTTACGGGCATGTCTTGAAAGAAGTCCTTGGCAATAGATTCATACATTGATTCTATTGCGCTTGCAATTATCTGATCGTTTTCATATTTTGTCGTGCCACTTTTTTTAGAATTTGCGGTTCCATTTGAACGCTTTAAGATTTCCCCTTGAACGTTAAGCAGCCTCACTTTATAGGTGAGTTGGCTGCTCACAACTACTGTTTTAACAGTTTCGCTTACTCGAAAAGGGTAAAGCTGTTGCTCTGATTGGCTCAAACTTGCCAGAGTCCGAGCTGGCGTTGCATCATAAATTCTAAAAATTAACTGTGCTTCGTCTTTTGTGTTAACAATATTAAATTCCTTGAAGGCACTATTAAAGCCGTTTCGCAATGATGCTCGCCAGTTGGAAATCTCCAAAGGTTTAAGCTCCGAATGATATTCCCAAAATGTGTCTTGAACGCTCTCCTCGATCTCAAAAAATATCCGCTCTTTTATAGGGTTAATATCAACATTTGGAATTGGATTTATCTCCGCCATGTATATGTAGCGCATTCCGCCACAAGCTGGAAAAAACAACAAGCATACTAACCCAAGTTTAACACCAATGAGAGGATTTTAACGATTTCTGCTCCATTTGCCCTCAAAAAATCTAATAATATCAATTGGTCTATTGTTAGAGGGGCTATGTAGTGCCATAAAATAAATGAGACATATTGACTTTTTCA
>JACRCD010000089.1 GCA_016219175.1 Deltaproteobacteria bacterium
CGATTCAACCGCCGTTTTGAGTTGGGCAAAATGGTGCCAAGCTTGGCTCATGCAGCTGTGCATACTTTGCCCAGACCCACTAAATTGTTGAAGCTGGCTGAAAGTCGGTGGTAATCACATAATAGTATAACTCGACTATCGGGCAGATTACGAAATAATCTTTACATTGTCCAGCTTTTGCGGAAAATCCACCTGAAAATTCCTGACGAATTTATCATACAAAATCTGGGTTGACAGGATGCCGACAAAGGCCATATTCTCCCTGAAACCCTGCCTGGCCTTTTTCCGGCATTTCATCAGCAGCTGCTGCACGGCTTTCGGATTGAAAAAACCCGCCTCCGCGACCAACTTGGAGGAGAGGTAATAATCAATATATTCAGGCTCCTTGCCGCCAAAAAAACTTAAAATATCCGGGGCCATATAAGGCTGCTTCTTTCTCTTGACGATGGATTGCGGCAGCAGCTGCGCCATGGCTTTTTTAAGAATATTCTTCTCATTCAGCACTTTCATGCGTAACGTTGGCGGGATGGTGCAGGCAAGCTCCACAACCCGGTGATCGAGAAAGGGAAACCTCCCTTCAATCGAGTGGGCCATGGCCATTCTGTCTCCCTGGGAGGAGAGAAGATAGTTGCCGAGCAGGAGCTTGGCTTCCAGATACTGGGCGCGGGAAAAATAGTCTAGTCCTGCCAGTTTAGCGGCAAACCGCGCCGCAAGCTTTTCGAATGCAGCTTCACCGTTTATTGCCTGCATTTTTTCCGCAAAAAAGACCGATGTCCAGCCGGTGGTCTTCCAGCGGGGGAGATGCGAGTAAAAAAGATCGTCCACCGAAGCACCGGTGTCAAAAAATTCCCTGGCGTATTCCGCCGACTTGGTGGGAGACAAGGCCAGGTAAGGATAAAGCCGTTTCAACAACAGCGGCCGGATGGAAGAGTTGGGGCATTTGTTGATAAACGCCCGGATCTTCGCCTCCTTGAAGATATCATAGCCTCCGAGAATTTCATCCGCTCCCTCGCCTGTCAGAACAACTTTGTACTGATGGCGGCGAACCAATGAGGAAAGCAAATAAAGCGGGGCTGGAGCTGTGCGCAGGATCGGAATTTCCGTGTGCCAAATCACATCGGGGAAGACCTCTGCGATCTTCTCATAGGTACAGTG
Organism: Deltaproteobacteria bacterium; assembly: GCA_016219175.1. Classification (GTDB taxonomy): domain Bacteria; phylum Desulfobacterota; class Desulfobulbia; order Desulfobulbales; family SURF-16; genus SURF-16. The sequence goes on from JACRCD010000089.1 coordinate 1,156, forward strand.
CTCGCCATGGTGATCGGTGGAGAGGAAGTCGACCATCTGCTGCTGCTCCGCCTGTTCATCATAAACACTGTCGCTGAAGCTGACGGAAAAAGTCTTTAACGGATTATCGGTATAATGATGAATCAGTGAGGTGATGGTTGACGAGTCAAGCCCCCCGCTCAGATAGGCGCCCACCGGGACATCAGCCCGCAGCCTGAGCCGGACTGAATCAATGAGCAGCTCCCGCAGCCTCTCGGCGCATTCCTCTTCCCCGCGCAGTCCGCCGGCAAGCCCATCGGCAAAGGGAATATCCCAAAACTCCCTGGTGACAATTCCCTTGCCAACGCTCACCCTGGCCCAGTGCCCTGCCTCAAGCTGATGAATCCCCTGAAAAACCGTCTCCGCCCCACCCGGCATCCAGAAGGTGAAGATTTCCCGCAGCACGCCAGGATTAATCTCCTTGGGCAGCAAAGGGCTGGCGGCAAAAATGGCTTTTACCTCGGAGCCGAAATAGAGCACGCCATCATGAATGGTGTAAAAGAGAGGCCGCACCCCCATTCTGTCCCGGGCAAACACCAGAGTATTTTCTCCGGCATGATACAGGGCAATGGCAAACTGCCCGTTCAGCTGGGCAAAACACTCTTCCCTGCTCTCTTCGTAGAGATGGACAATAACCTCGGTGTCCGAATTTGTGTAAAACCGGTGGCCCCGCTCTTCCAGCTCCTGGCGCAGCTCAAGATAATTAAAAATCTCGCCGTTGAATATGACCCACAGAGACTTATCTTCATTATGAATTGGCTGCCAGCCGCCTTCCAGATCAATGATGCTCAAGCGGGCGTGGGCAAGGCCTGCGCCTTTCCCGGTATAAAAGCCATAGCCATCCGGCCCGCGATGGGCAAGGGTATGGATCATTTTCTCCAGGACGTCCTGGCTCGGAGAATGATCTGCGGATATGTTAAAATAACCGGCTATTCCGCACATAGTTAGTGACTTTGCTCATGGGCTGATGGCTGAAAAAGTATAACATGGATAATCTTCACAGCAATGAAATTTTGCCCTGCATGGCGGTTTTCCAGAATGAGGTCGGCTCCCGGTCCATGCTGAGCATCTCCTCCGGGGTATAAACGAAAATATCCACCGGCACTCCCAGCTCAAACAAGTCCATGAACTCAAGGGCACGATCAGGAAAAGGCTTTGCTGTTTCCTGAACAATCATCACGTCAATATCCAACCAACTCCGCGCTGTTCCAGTTGCAACTGAACCAATCAGATATGCGTTCAACACATTTTTCCCTGCCAGTTTTCTGATCAGAAATTCCTTGATCTGCTCAAGGGAAAAATCAACCACCGATGTTGACGGCCGGCTTTTTTCAAGAATATTACCGGTTGTCATCCTGGCCCCACGCCCATCCGCTCCGTGACGAGCCGGAAAATCGTCTTGGCCGACCGCAAGGCCCGCTGCGCCTGCTCCCGCGTTAGAATTTCAAACGGGGCGCCATCCGGCCAGGGCATCAGGGTAGCGAGCGGAAATATAGTAAATATCCAGCTCCCTGGCACATGTCTTCAGCTGCCAGTTTTCTTGCAGTTCTTTCATGATGCGGTAAAGCGAATGGGTGCGAACCGTATCAAAACCCTTGAAAAGACAATAGGCCTTCAGCGCCTTCCCGGCTGACTGCCGGCAGATAAAACAAACCTGGGAGCAAAATCCCCCTGTCAGGGAATGTTCCGCCCACTCCAGGTCATTTTCAGCCTGACGCAGCAAATCCAGACGTCTTTGCATGATCTCCCTGCCTACCCTCAAGCCAACGAACGTCCTTTTGAGAAACTCTCGAATGTATCTTTACACTTCTCATGAACCAAAGGCAACAATCTTGCTCAGGTTCACTTTTTTTCTGCTTTTGACAAAAAAAAGCCTGATCTCGTTTTACCAAGACCAGGCGTTTTCTATTTCCTGCTATCAGCTATGCGCTATGAGCCAACAAACCAATTTATTTTTTACGGGCTTTTCTTCTGCCATAGCCAGCGAGACCGGCAAGACCGGAACCAAAGAGCAGCATGGTGGCTGGCTCGGGAACAGGGGCAACAGAGGCATCAAATGAACTTGCCTGCCCAACTGAATCGTGGGTTATCACCCCCGCAATCTTCAAATTATAAAGATCATCATTTGCAGGCGATGCGCCATAGTTAGCCACGGAATCAGAAAAAGCCCCGGTAAACACGCCAAGACTGGCGATTTCGACACCGTCCAAATATGTTTTCAAAGAGACCGCACCCGCTGCATCACCACCTATAGAGGTTACTAAACCACCCAAATCAGCCCACGCGGTGAAATTATCCTCAAAAGTAAAACTGAAGGTTCCGCCATAAGCACCTGGCGCATTCACTGATGTCAAGCTTGACGAAAGATGAAGCTCTGGGGAACCGAGACTTCCTATGGCAGGATAACTTGTTCCCATCGACATCACAACATTCCAGCCACCAAACATACCCGCATAGGTTATAACACCATCAACACTATTTGCAGTATCACCAACGCCATTATCGGCAACTGTTATGGTTGTTGTTCCATCTGACATTGTCAGAACAGGCAACGCCAACGCATTGCCCGCCATAAACAACGACCCCAAAAAGGCCAAAGCCAAACCCTTTGCCATTACCTTCTTCATTTTATTTCCCTCACTAAATAATGTTATTTTGCAGAATCACCCGATTGCTCAATCAAACTATGCACATCATATGCCACAATAGACGACGCGCGAAAAATATCCAAAATCACCACAAACACCTAACATTTTCAACATCTTATACAGTTAAACACACCTTAAAGCTTGATGCCATCACCCGAATGCAGCGTCCGAACCCCCGGAATTTCACCTCGCAATATCAGCAAAATTCCATTTTTCCGGAAAACAGAACAACCTCGCAATCCTTGCCGCGCAAGGGAATTGTTTATTTTTTCCAGAAAACTGGAGCGCTTTCCGTCTTTTTCGCTGCAAATTACAATATCCATTTTAACAAATAATCAAGGCTGGCAACAAAAGGGACGCGTGCTCGAGATAGACCCGGAGGCTGAAGAGACGTGGAAAGACTGTGGAAGCTGTCTGCCATTACATCATCGGCAAACCTAGATGATTGCCGATGGCCTGGGTCAGGCTAAAATCAGTGAAAGCGATGCCCGCCTCAAAACGCCCGGAATCAAGTTGTGACTCACACCACTTTACCTCCCCCACTCCGGCAAGTTCCGGGCTTGAGAAATCAGGGCCAAAGGCGAATGTCACCATGGTATCCTTCGGGATTGCCCGACTGCTTTCAATTCTTAATCCACCAAGGCTCAGATCGAGGGTCATCGCCTGATCATCCAGTAGATCCAATGGCTTTCTGTTCATATCGCAGGCTGAAACCGTGAGGGAAACCCGATCCGGGACCCGACGGAACCTGCGCCGCCCCCCATCAACAATGAACCCGTATTTTTTTGCCGTTTCCTGCAGGAACTCGCAGCCTCTTATATATTGGTGGCATTTAACATACTGGGAAGATGAACAAAAGACATCGATATGCTCCGGCATCGGGATATACAGGCCGCCCTTGATCATCCGGCAATTGTGACTGTTGCTTTTGGACCAATATGGGCACTTTTTATCATTGGTATGGCATGTCATATTTCCCATTTATATCAACCCTGATTCCCGACGTTTCGAATGTCATGCTTCCAAAAAGGAACAAAAGCAATCATATACTGCAATTTCCATCTGCAAACCGCGCCTCTTGCCAAATGAATGTCATCCCCGTATGCTTTTATCGGGGATCCATTTCTTCAGCCAGTCAGAATCTGGATTCCGGCTAACCAGCATGGCTGGACCAGGCTGGCCAGACACAACGAACCAAGGAAGTCCGGCGCTCCGGCATGGGCAGTTTCGAACACCGTCGACTTTCATATAAAAACCTGCCGGAATGACGGCCTTTTTTGACCTTTGCAAGATGCTCAACTTTTATTCATCCGCGAGCCTTCAAACACCGAAAACTTATTGCAATTTTAGTGCCAGCGAATCTGGCACGCACGGATGGCACACTTCATTTTCTTATTACGAGGATTTGCAGGCAGAAGAGCGAAGCAGCCGAAGGAGAAATCATCGCGCACCACTTGCGAAAACAGCCACACGGATTGGTGGGCAAATAAATCCTCCCCCCGAAAGGTCATGCTACCAGCGATCAGACATCGGCTTACGGTTTCACCGCCTTTGCCGCGATACCGAACCGCTTCATCTTATCATAAAGGCCAGTTTTCCCAACCTGCAGCTCGTTTGCCGCCACCTGCACATTTCCCTCATTTTTCTGCAGACAGCTTACAATAAGCTCTTTCTCAAAATCCGCGATGATGTCCTTCAGGGATTTTTTGCCAAATTGCCGGCAAACCTCATCCAGATAATCACTGGTTGGGGATGAAGACGGTTTTGTGCTAAAGATCAAATCCTGCTCGGTAATGACGGAATTCTTACACATCAGAACAGCCCGCTGGATCACGTTTTCCAGCTCCCGGACGTTTCCGGGCCAGTCATGCATCAACAACCGGCTGATAATGCTGTCCGGCAGAAAATCCACATCCTTTTTAAAGGCCTCGCGGTAGCGCTTGACAAAGTAGGTGGCCAGATCCACGATGTCTTCCTTTCTTTCCCTGAGCGCCGGCATCACGATATTGATAATGTTTAACCGGTAATAGAGATCGAGCCTGAAAACACTCTCATGAACCGCCTTGACAAGATCAACATTGGTGGCGGCAATGACCCGCACATCAACATTGACCGGCGTATTGCCGCCAACACGGATCACTTCTCCATTTTGCAGGACACGCAGCAGGGATGACTGCATCTTCGGGGAGATGTCCCCTATCTCATCCAAAAAAATCGTGCCGCCGTCAACAATCTCGAACTTGCCTTTTTTACGGCCGCCAGCGCCGGTGAACGCCCCTTTTTCATATCCGAACAGATCGCTTTCCAGCAGGTTGTCGTTGATACTGTTGCAGTTGACCTTCAGAAAAGGTTTGTCAACCCTGGGGCTGAACTTTCTGATCAGATTGGCCACAAGCTCCTTGCCTGTTCCCGACTCGCCCGTAATTAAAATTGTGGCATCAGAGCCGGCCACCTGGTCGATCATCTCACGCAGTTCCCGCATCTTACGGCTCGTGCCGATCATTTCATCAGCCTGATCCTTATGTTGCAGCTTGCGTTTTAAGACATTAATCTCCCGGAATAGATTCTGTTGGGTCTTCTCGCTCTCCTTGAGTTCGCCGATCTTCTGCTGGAGTATTTCCTCAATATTGTTATGGAAACTGGCAAGCTCAAGCTCATGGAGTTTGCGCTCGGTGACGTCCCTCATCACCAGCATGACCAGCCTGTCACCTAAATACCCATGAAAAGGGGCAAAACTGTATTCAACATCAACATTACTGATCCGTGTTTCTTCAATGGCGTTCTTCCTTTTCCCGCTGGCGGAAAGCTTGATCGGACAACATGTTCCACACCGGTCACCCGCATTGCAGAGATGCTGACGGCAATCAAGTCGGCACAGATCGCCAAAAACAGTGACAGCGCTGGGATTCATGTACTCAATGACACAATCCTCCCTTATCAGTACAACCATTTCAGGCATTACATCAAGCAATGCCCGCCAGTTCCTGACAAGACGGTCGATTTCTTCCTTTGTTTTGCGGAGTTCTAGGTCTAATGCATTCAAATTAAGTGCCTAAAGTGCCTAAAGTGCCTAAAGTGCCTAAAGTGCCTAAAGTGCCTAAAGTGCCTAAAGTGCCTAAAGTGCCTAAAGTGCCTAAAGTGCCTAAAGTAAGTTACTTTTGGATGGATTCGTCAAGAACTAAATTACCTTACCGCCTATCGAAGTAAAAATTGCCAGCAACTCTGAGCACTCCGCATATTCTTCCTTGAATTGAAGTTTCTGCAGCAACCCTGCTTCGCCTATTACCTCAAGCCAATATTGTGTTTCACTTGCTTCACTTTCGCAAATCTTTATTTTGTTTTTAAAATCAGCCCTGCTTCTGGAGCGATTCGCTTCACGATAGTTCGCACCAATTGAAGTTCCTGATTTTGTCAGCTGATTTTTTACAACCTTACCCTCTGAGGTATTAGGCAACAATACAGAGAGGCGAATTATGCGCACAGCAAATTGCAGCGTCCGTTTTTCGAGAATCCTCGAAAACTCCTTGTTGTCCTGGTTACTCCGGCCCATTTATCCTGTTCAACCACAGTTTAACTTTAGGCATTTGAAGTACTTGAAGTACTTTAGGCACTTTTTTCACCCTCTTCCCACGCCGACATAAACAAATCCGGCATCTTTCATCTGTTTCGGATTATACACATTGCGCAGATCAACAAAAACAGGAGACTTCATCCTGGATTTCAATTCCTGGAGATCGAGGGCGCGATACTCATTCCACTCGGTGAAAAGAACCAGTATATCCGCATTCTCACTCGCCTCATAGGCATTATTCTTATAGGAGAAACCCGGAAACATCCTGGCGGTCTCCGCCATACCCTGCGGGTCATGGGCCTGGATCTTCGCCCCCTTTTCAAAAAGAGGCGGCAGAATGGTCAAGGCGGGAGAGTCACGCAGATCATCGGTTTCAGGTTTAAAGGTCAAGCCGAGAACACCAATGGTCTTACCCGCCTCTGTCCCGCCCAGGGCATCACGTATCTTTTTCACCATCCGCGCTTTCTGGGCGGCGTTAATCTCCACCGCCGCTTCAACGGAACGCACCGGCACCCCATGCTCCTGGGCGATCCGCAGCAGGGCCAGGGTGTCCTTGGGGAAACAGGAGCCGCCATAGCCAGGTCCGGCGTGCAGAAACTTCTTGCCGATCCGACCGTCAAGTCCCACCGCCTTGGCCAGATCAACGACATCCGCCCCCAGCGCCTCGCAGACATTGGCCATTTCATTAATAAAAGAGATTTTCATGGCCAAAAAGGCATTTGCGGCATACTTGATCAGCTCGGCCGTCTCCAGTCCGGTTATGACAAAGGGGGTGGCGATCAGATAGAGCGGATTATAAATTTCCTTCATCACCTCGCCCGCCTTCTCGGTGTCCACTCCGAGAACAACCCGGTCGGGCCGCATAAAATCGCTGATCGCCGCGCCTTCCCGTAAAAACTCGGGGTTTGATACCACATCAAATTGGGCCGCGGGATTTTCTTCCCTGATCACCCGGGCCACCTGCCGGGCAGTGCCCACCGGCACCGTGCTTTTGTCTATCACCACGGTATAATTTTTCAGATAGGGAGCCAGATCGCGGGCTGCCGCGTAAATATAGGTCAGATCGGCATAGCCGTCGCCGCGCCGGGAGGATGGGGTGCCCACCGCGATGAAAACCGCCCTGGCCTTGCTGATACTGTCCGCCAGATCCGTGGTAAAGGCGAGCCGGCCGTCTTTGACATTCTTGGCCACCAGGGCGTCCAGGCCCGGTTCGTAGATGGGAATTTCCCCCTGGCGCAACCGGTCGATTTTAGCGGCATCCTTGTCCATGCAGATAACCCGGTGGCCGAACTCCGCAAGGCATGCGCCCGTAACCAGCCCGACGTAACCCGTACCGATCATTGTTATATTCATATCGCTTCCTTACCTGTAATAGCCCCGATACCAGTCCACAAACCGGCGTAAACCCTCTTCAATGGTGGTTGTCGGCTTGAAACCCACATCCCGCACCAGATCATCCACATTGGCATAGGTTGCCGGCACGTCGCCGTTCTGCATGGGCAGAAATTCCTTTTCCGCCTTCCGGCCCAGGCATCCTTCCAGTACCTCGATAAAATACAGCAGGTCTTCCTGCTGGTTGTTGCCGATGTTGTAGATGCGATAAGGGCCCCAGCTGGTGGCCGGATCCGGGTTCACCCTGTCCCAGGCGGAATTTTCAACGGGCGTCCTATTGATGACCCTCACCACCCCCTCAATGATATCATCAATATAAGTAAAATCCCGCTTCATCTTGCCGAAATTAAAAACTTTGATCGGCTGGCCGGCCAGAATGGCCCTGGTAAAGAGGAAATAGGCCATATCCGGCCTGCCCCACGGCCCGTACACGGTGAAAAAGCGCAAGCCGGTGCATGGCAAGCCGTACAGATGGCTGTAGGTGTGGGCCATCAGTTCATTTGACTTTTTGGTGGCGGCATAGAGCGAAACAGGGTGGTCAACATTGTCATGCACGGAAAACGGCATGGTGGTGTTGCCGCCGTAGACCGAACTGGAAGAGGCGAACACCAGATGCTTTACCCCGTTGTGACGGCACCCTTCCAGCACATTGACAAAGCCGACCACATTACTGTCCACATAGGAATGGGGATTTTCCAGGGAATAACGCACCCCGGCCTGGGCCGCCAGATTCACCACAACATCAAAGCCGTGCGCCGCGAAAAGTTTCGCAACAGCTGGGCGGTCAGCCAGATCGAGCAGGGCAAAGGTAAAGTTTTCCTGCCCCGCAAGCTGATCAAGACGGCTCCTTTTTAAGCCGGGGTCGTAATAATCATTGAGATTATCAAGCCCGACCACCTCAACGCCCTCGGCCAGCAGCCGCTTGGCCAGGAAAAAACCGATAAATCCGGCAGCGCCGGTGATAAGCACTTTTTTCATAGTAAGCTGTTCATAATCCTTATTCCAAAATCATCTTAAATTTTCCACATACCACTCAGCCGCCCGGTCAAGACCATCTTGCACCGAAAAGCGCGGCTCATAGCCGAGCAGCCTGCTGGCCTTGCTGATATCGGCCAGAGAATGGCGCACATCGCCGGCCCGGAAATCCCGGTAGGTCGGGCTGATTTTTTTTGTGCCCGGCAAGATCCGGTGCACCCGTTCCTGAATAAGAGCAAATAAGCCTTTCAGGCTGGTTCTTTCCCCAAAGGCTACATTATATACCTGATTAAGTGCCTCGGAATTTGCGGCTGTGGCGGCCAGCAAATTAGCCTGCACGCAGTTGTCAATATAGCAGAAATCCCGGCTTGTTTCGCCATCTCCGTTAATAAACAGTTCCTCCCCGCGAATGAGGGCGGAAAACCACTTGGGCATGACGGCGGCGTAGGCGCCGTTGGGGTCCTGCCTCCGGCCGAAAATATTAAAGTAGCGCAACCCGATGGTCTGAAAGCCGTATGTCCTGGCAAAAACATCAGCATACAGCTCGTTGACGTATTTTGTCACGGCATAGGGCGAAAGAGGCTTGCCGATATTCTCCTCCACCTTGGGCAGTCCCGGATGATCGCCATAGGTCGAGCTTGAGGCGGCATAAACAAAACGCCTCACCCGGGCGTCGCGGGCCGCCACCAGCATATTGAGAAACCCGGAGAGATTGTTCTCATTGGTCAGCAGGGGGTCTTCGATGGAGCGGGGCACGGATCCCAGGGCCGCCTGGTGGAGGACAAAATCGACCCCGTTGCATACCTCCCTGCAGGTGGCAAGATCCCGGATGTCCCCCTGCACAAAGGTAAATCTTTGCCACTGCTCATTGCCCACCAGCTGCCGCACCTGATCAAAATTATGTTGGAAACCGGTGGAAAAATTATCCAGCCCGATCACATGCTGGTCCAACTCCAGAAGAGCCTCCAGCAGATTGGAGCCGATAAAGCCGGCAACTCCTGTCACCAGCCAGCGGCAGGGCTTCTGTCTTAATTCGTTCCGGAGTTTCTCGTATGCATCCATTACAATCTCCAGAACCTTACGCCCCGCGCCTGCACCTCTTTAACGTCGAAAGCGGACTTCACGTCAATGAGGGCGCCGCCTGCGCTCAGCCGGTCCGTGAAATCCCGCAGCGGTCTGTCCAGATATTCCCTATGCGGCACGGCAAAAATCAAGGCCCCCAAGTCGTGCATGTCCTCCAGGCTGGCGAGCTTGACCCCATAATACTTCTCCAGATCACCCCTGTCAGCCCTCGGGTCATGCAGCAATGGTTTCAGGCCGAAACTTTCCAGCTCATGGACGATATCAAAGACCTTGGAATTTCTCAAATCCGGACAATTCTCTTTAAAGGTGAGCCCCAGAACGCCAACCTTGGTTTTCTGCAGATTAATGCCGCCGGCCAGCATGAGTTTCACCGTTTTCTCCGCGATAAATTTGCCCATGCCGTCATTGATGCGGCGTCCGGCCAATATCACCTGGGGATGGTAACCGACCGTTTCCGCCTTATAGGTCAGATAATAGGGGTCAACCCCGATGCAGTGCCCGCCCACAAGCCCTGGCCGGAAAGGCAGAAAGTTCCATTTAGTGCCCGCGGCCTTGAGCACATTCAAGGTATCGATGCCCAGGTTGTCAAAGATAACGGCAAGTTCATTCATCAGGGCGATATTAAGATCTCGCTGGGTGTTTTCAATAACCTTGGCCGCCTCGGCCTCTTTGATGCTGCCGGCGCGATAAATCCCCTCTTCGATGATCGCCCCGTAGAGCGCGGCGACTTTTTCCAGGGTCTCCTCGGTGTCGCCCGACACCACCTTGACAATCCTGGTCAAGGTATGCTCCTTGTCCCCGGGATTGATGCGCTCCGGAGAGTAGCCGACAAAAAAATCCCGCTTCCACCGCAGGCCGGATTCCCTTTCCAGAATCGGCACGCATTCCTCTTCCGTGGCTCCGGGGTAAACAGTGGATTCAAAGACAACCACCGCCCCTTTTTTCATATTACGGCCCACGGTCCGGCTGGCCGCCTTCAGCGGCGACAGATCCGGCTGCCGGGCATTGTCAATGGGAGTGGGTACGGCCACAACGATAAAATCCCCTTTGCCGATGTCGGCGGGATCATTGCTGAAGGTAATGCGGGAAGCTGCCTTGAAATCCTCCGCCGACACCTCGCAGTTGGGGTCAAACCCATTCCGGTAACTTGCAATGGCCTGTTCTTTGATATCAAAGCCAACCGTCGGAAATTTCTTCCCGAAGGTGACCGCCAACGGCAATCCGACATAGCCCAGGCCGACAACGGCAACAGTTGCATCCATACGTCCAACTCCTTTCTCCATTAATCCACAAAGTACACGATAAAAATCTATTTTTTGCCAAGGCGCCAGGCCACTGTCTTTTCCAGTCCCTGGGCCAGGGTGAATTGCGGGGCAAATCCGAGCTCTTTTTTTGCCTTATCATAAAGCAGGCAACTTTTTGTCAAATCGCCAAGCCGGGCGGCTCCCCTGTTAAACTCGCGCAAATCAGCTTGCAGATCAGGCTTGGCCTTTTGCATGGCCGCAAATATCTCATAAAACAGATCGGCCGTGTGTGTTTCCCTGCCGGTGCCGATATTAAAGGCCCCACCGCTCCCTTTGCCCAGAGCGGCGAGATTGGCCTGGACAATATCCCCGACGAAACAGTAATCCCGGGTCATGCCTCGCGGCTCATCAGGGAAATGATTGACCGTGCATGACTGGCCCGCCAGCAACCGGTCCATGAAAACCGCCACCACCCCCGCCTCGCCGTGGGGTATCTGCCTGGGCCCATAGACATTGGCATAGCGGAGAATAGTATAATCAAGCCCATACTGATGGCGGTAAAAGGCCAGATACTGCTCGGACACCGATTTCGTTATGGCATAGGGAGAGAGCGGCAAGGTGGGCGATTTCTCCGAGGTGGGAAATTCCTCGGCCTCCCCGTAGATGGCCCCGCCCGATGAAATGAAGACAATTTTTGGCAGGCCGCTGACCTTGGCCGCTTCCAGCAGATTGACAAAGCCCTTGACGTTGACGTCGGCGTCAAAGAGCGGATTTTCAACCGAGGCGGGAACCGACATCTGCGCCGCATGATGATTGACCAGATCAAATCTTTCCTTTTCAAAAACCTTGGCAACTTCGGCCGCGCGGATATCCATCAGGTAAAATCTGGCCCCGGGATTGATGTTTTCCCATTTGCCGCTGAAGAGATTATCCATGACAACCACATCATGCCCGGCTGCAATATAGGCATCAACCACATTCGAGCCGATGAACCCCGCTCCCCCGGTTACGAGAATTTTCATTACATAACACTCCTGTTACACTTTAAACTCATTGCCGGTAACCATTCAGGTGTTTAGACTGAACACTTGCCATTACCGCTAACAAAAAAATCCGCCTGCAACCCGCTAAATCATACTATACAAACTGGACAGGTAAAATAATAGCAGAATTTCCCATGATTTGGAAACCTTATCAGCAGGTCAGCCTACCTGTGCCGACAAAAAACTCAAAACACCCTTGGGAATGGCGAGGGTTCCCGCTCTACCGCCTTTTGCCTTCAGTCTGAATACCTGGAGCCTCCGGGATATTAATCACTGACCCCCCATCAGGGCGGCCCCCAAGGCATTGCCCACCTCGTAATGTTCCGGGAAAAAGACTTCGGTTTCCAGCCGCTTGGCAATGCCGGGCAGCAGGTAGCGGGCGGCGGCGCCAATGCCCACCATGGGCACCCTGGCCAGAAAACGCAGGTCCACCAGGGAACTGCCGCGATAGTTCGGAAAAAAAGCGGTCACGGTTTTACCCGTTTCAATTTTCAGGATGTGATCGAGGATGGCATCCTCAATCTTCTGCTCAACAGAGGCCAGCACTTGTCGACAAAAATCTTCCACGGAGATTCCCAGCCCGGACGCCAGTTTTTCAGCCCCTGCCACCGCTGCCTGCCGGTTGCCCAGCTCAAGCAGGCCGAGGACATGCAGGGCATCGGTGGGGGTAAACCCTGTTTCCACAATCAAATGAAGCTGGCTCAATTCCTTCAGATGGCTCACCAGGGTGATTTCAGCCATGTCGAAATGCTCGCTGAGGAATTCCGGGGTGGCGGGTCCATGGGCGAGGAGATAGGACAGCACCTTGTCATGCTCAGCTTCATCCGGGGCCAGATCCGCTTCCGCCATCACGCACCTGTCCAGCAATCCTCTGCCGATCCATTGGGCCGGCGGCGGAGTCAGCACGGACATGGCAAGGGGCAAGACCCGGCCCGGTCCGACACTGAGCATACCCTGGCGGTTCACCGCGGCATGGCTGTCGCCCCCCGCGCCCACCGTGGACATCTGGACCGCATCAACATGGGTAAGCCACTCACCAATCAGGCTGCCCTGGCCATCAATAACAGGACGCCCATTTCTGATCAGAGTGATATCGGTGGTGGTGCCGCCGACATCAACGACCAAGGCGTCAGGGACGGGCGAGAAGGACAAACCGTACCAGGCGGTTGCCGCCGGGCCGCTGGCCACGGTGGCGGCGGCCTGCTTGTGAGTTTGGCTGATATCCATGGGTTGCGCATCCCCGCGGATTATACAAACCCGGCCTGCCAGCCCCAGGGAGGCGAGAGCCTCCTGCATGCCGACCAGAAAATCCTGCATGACGGGCATGAGGCGGGCATTGAGAACAGAGGTTGCCGCCCGCTCCATGATTCCCGGCCGATCGCTCACCTCATGGGAGCAGAAGACCGGCTTCGGATCAATAAGACTGATGGCTTTTTCCATGATCCGCTCATGGGCGGGATTGACGATGCTCATGGCCGAGCAGACGGCGTAGGCGTCCACATGGCTCCTGTACCGCAGCACGGCATCCACCAGCCCCTCCATGTCAAGTTTGTCTTGCTCCTCTCCCAGGTGATTGTGACCGCCGCGGAGAAAAGTCGTTGACACCACCGGAAGCCTGAAGTGCTTGGCCGGACCGGCAACCAGGAGGGCCACTTCCGCACCCTTGCCCTCCACCACGGCATTGGTGGCAAGGGTGGTTGATACGGCGACCAGCCCTACTTCATCCGGACGCACCCCGGAATTGGCCAGCAGTTTGCGCAGACATCCGGCGATGCCCAGGCTGAGGTTATGATGGGTGGTCGGCACCTTGGCGGTGGCCACGACCTTGTTTTCCGGACGCCGGACCAGAACCGTGTCCGTATACGTCCCTCCTGCATCGATGCCGATAATGTACGACAAGTCGTCTGTTTTCATTTTTTTCCCACTGAATTGAATTTCCCTGATTTTCCCTGCCGTGCTAAGCACTCACAGGCGGGAAACATCTTTTCGTTTTGCAACTCCCCGGAAATCTTGACCCCTGTGCCGGAAAATACTATGATGGGTTAATTTTTTTCGCAGGGTATAAGAAAGAGAGGGCTATGGCAAATCCTTTAGACACCAAAGAAGAACTTTTTCGTCAACTTCGTGACTTTATCGACAGAATGCCCAGTCTGTCAACAACGGTAACGAAGGTGATGGAGGTTTGCAACCAGCCCAACACCTCGCCCAATGACCTGAACCGGGTCATTGCCCTTGACCCCGTTCTCACCGGGCATGTACTAAAGCTCATCAACTCGGCCTATTACTCCCTGCCGAATCAGGTTACCTCCCTGACCAGGGCCATCATCATGCTGGGCCTAAACACGGTGAAAAACCTGGCGCTGAGCACCGCCGTGCTCGGCACCCTGGGCAAGGAAAAATCCCAGTGTTTCTCCATGGACGCCTTCTGGACCCACTCAATCTGCGTGGGGGTTACCGCCAAGGCCCTGGCCGCCGTAAAAAATATCCCTACCATAAACCGCGAGGAGTATTTCGTCACCGGACTGCTGCACGACTTGGGCAAGATCCCCCTGTCAAACTGCTTTCCGGAAGAGTACCAGCAGGCCCTTGACCTTGCCGACCTGCAGCGATGCAGCCTGCTCCAGGCGGAAAAAATGATCTTTGGTTTTGATCACCGTTTGACCGGAAAAATGATCGGGGAAAAATGGCAGCTCAACCAGTCCATGATATCGTGCCTCACCCATCATCACAACCCCGAGACGGTGCCGGAAGAGAACCGGCCGCTTGTCGCCACCATTGCCGTGGCCAATCTTTACGCCAATATATTCGCCATAGGCTCTGCCGGAGATCTCCATCAGGAAGTGGCGGCAACGGACAGGATTATCACCACCTCCGGCATGCCATGGTCCCAGATCAGCGCTCTGCATGAAACGGTCCAGGAAGAAATAGAAAAGGCGCAGATATTCCTGCAGATTACCAAGGAGTGATGGCCTCGCCATCAAGAAACAACGTCCTGACTTTTTTCGAATTAATCCAAGGAGTGACAGATGAAAATAAAGTTCTGGGGCGTCCGCGGCTCCATTCCATGTCCCGGCCCGCTGACCATGAAGTACGGCGGCAACACCCCCTGTCTGGAGATTCGTTTTCCCGACATCAACCGCCTCATAATCATCGATGCAGGCTCCGGCATCCGCGAGCTCGGCAACTTCATGATGAGGCACGACCTGCCGAAAGCGCCTATCCGGACAGAAATCTTTCTCTCCCACACCCACTGGGATCACATCATGGGATTTCCTTTTTTCACCCCTATCTATATACCCGGCAGCAGACTCAAGGTCTACGGCCCCGTCTCCTACGAACAGGATACCCTGGAGAAAATTGTCGGCGGGCAGCTGACCTACCGCTATTTCCCGGTGCGGGGCGAAGAACTCAGCGCCTCCATCACTTACATCGACCTGAAGGAGGGGGTCTTCGATCTGGGCGACGGCATCAAACTCACCACCAAATACCTGAACCACCCCATCCTCTGCCTGGGCTACCGCTTTGAATACAAAGACAAAGTCCTCTGCACCGCCTATGACACCGAACCCTTCCGCAATCTGTTTGTCACCGATCCGGCCAACCCCGCCTACGACGAAATCATGGCCCAGGAGGGCGAGCTGGTGGCCCGGGAACAGAACGAGGCCCTAGAGCAGTTCGTGGCCGGAGCCGGCCTGCTCGTTTACGACAGCCAATACACCAAGGCTGAGTATGAGGCCGGCAAGGCGGGCTGGGGGCACTCCTATTTCGAGCATGTCTGTCCCATGGCGATACGCAATAAAGTCAAAGCCCTGGCCCTTTTTCATCATGACCCCATGCGCACCGACGAGCAGATAGACCAGCTGGCAAAAACCATTTGCCGCAGCGGCCAAAAAGGTGCGCCGGAAATCTTCTTTGCCAGGGAGGGCATGGAAATAACGCTCTGATGCCACCATGGCCGAGGAAACGCTGACCACAATCCGGGGCACCCTGGAACGCATCACCTTTCATAACGAGGAAAACGGATTTACCGTGGCGCGCTTGACCCAGACGGGTGACGCCGGGGATTTGACCACCATCGTCGGCCATCTTTCCGGGGTGCCGGCAGGCTCAACCCTGGCCCTTTCCGGCTGGTGGGTCAAAGACGCCCGCCATGGCCTCCAGTTCAAGGTCAAACAGTACGCCCTGGAAAAGCCCAACACCTTAAACGGCATGGAGCGTTACCTGGGCTCAGGCCTGATCAAGGGGATCGGCCCCAGGTTTGCCGGCAGAATTGTCAGACATTTCGGACTTGAGACCCTGGACGTCCTGGAAAAAAGCCCGGATCGCCTGGATGAGGTACAGGGCCTGGGCCGCAAAAGAATAGCCCGGATCAAAAGCGCCTGGCAGGGACAGAAACATATCCATGAGATCATGATTTTTCTCCAGAGCCAGGGCATTTCCGCGACCTTTGCCGTCAAAATCTACAAAACGTATGGCGGTGACGCCTTAAACATCGTCCAGGCCAACCCCTACCGGCTGGCTGAAGACATCTGGGGTATCGGCTTTAAGAGCGCCGACCGCATCGCCCTGTCCATGGGTATTGCCGGACAGGATGCCAGACGGGCCAGGGCGGGCCTGCTCTTTGCACTCGGCGAGGCTGCCGGGGATGGTCACTGCTACCTTGAACAGGCCAAACTCATCAGCCTCTGCCGCACCCTGCTCGACCCCGATGAAGAACTTGCCGGCTTCCAGACTATGGTTGGCGCGGAAATTCCTTTGCTGGCCGCTGACAAAAAAATCGTCGCGGACGAGGAGCGCATCTATCCTGCCCCGCTGTTTTACGCGGAAATGGGGGCGGCGGCAATCCTGCGCGCCCTCGCTTCCTTTCCCCCATCTTACCCTCCTGTGCAGCTTGACCTGGAGCTGTCCCGGGCCGCTGAACGCATGGGCGTCACCTTTGCCCCCGAACAGCGGGAGGCGCTGAAAACCGCCCTGCAAAACCGGCTGGCCATCATAACCGGCGGACCGGGGACCGGCAAAAGCACCATCCTCAAAGGGCTGCTTCTTATCCTGGCCGCAAAGGGGGTGAAGATTGAGCTCGCCGCCCCCACCGGCCGGGCGGCAAAACGTTTGTCCGAGGCTTGCGGCCGCGAGGCCAGAACCATTCACCGGCTGCTGGAATATGATCCCTCCCTGCGCGGCTTCAAAAGAAACAGCGAGCATCCCCTGCGCGCGGATCTTATCGTGGTGGACGAGGCCTCCATGCTTGATATCGTGCTGGCCAATTCCCTCTTCAAGGCCCTGGCCCATGGGGCGGGGCTGCTGCTCGTGGGAGACGCGGACCAGCTCCCTTCGGTCGGACCGGGCAATGTGCTGCGGGACTGCATTGATTCCGGGGTTTTCCCGGTTGCGCGTCTGACCCGGATTTTCCGGCAGGGGGAAGGCTCACTTATCAGCACGAATGCCGCCCGCATCAACCTGGGGCAGCCTCTTGAGCTGCTGCCCGACTACCAGGGCAACAAGGATTTCTATTTCATCAAGCGGGACGACCCGGCGGAGATTGAACAGGAGATCCGCACCCTCTGCAGCGGACGGCTTGAAAAAAAATTCGGCTTTGATCCCCTGCGGGACATCCAGATCCTGACCCCCATGCGCAAAGGTCTCATCGGCAGCGACAATTTAAACAAAACCCTGCAGCAAACCATAAACAGCCGCGGAACCTCCGCGGAAACAGGCCCTGGCTGGAGCCATTTTTTCGTTACCGACAAGGTCATGCAGATCCGCAACAATTACGACAAGGAGGTATTTAACGGCGATATCGGTTTTGTCACGGCCAAAGATGAGGAAGAGCAAACCATCACCGTCGATTTTGACGGCAGAGCGGTGCATTATGAAACGGCTGACCTTGCCGAACTCGTCCTGGCCTATGCCATCACGGTCCACAAAAGCCAGGGGTCGGAGTTCAAATGCATCATTGTGCCGATTCACACCTGCCACTATGCCCTGCTCCAGAAAAACCTCCTGTATACGGCGGTCACCCGGGGCAAAAAACTTGTGATACTGATCGGCAGCCTCAAGGCCGTCGCCATGGCCATCAGCAATAACAGGGTCGAGCAGCGCAACAGCAGACTCACGGAAAGGCTGAGAAACGGAAATTGAACGATGCATCGATCAAACGTTTAAGCGTTTTTATAACACAAAAAAGTACGGACATACCCATGCCGGATAAAATTTAATTATCCATCCCCCGCGGTTGATACGGAAGAATCATCGCTCACCACCGGAGTTGAAGAGGCGATTCATCTTTAATGATCCGGCCAACCTGCGCAACAATCTTTCGCAGGCCGTAAAAATTATCATTAATTCAGGTGTAACGGTTTAAGGATAAACATTTTTTTCATTGAAAATTGAAAATAAATGTGATAACCATCCCTCTCATAATATGAATGGTCATTCATCTTTTAGGTATTTATACTGAAGACACGGTATCCGATGAAAAAAAGCCTCGAAGCATTACTGCAGGAAAAAAAGGGTGAAATACTGGAGAAATGGGAAGACTGCATTTTAAGCGGCTACGCTCCGGACACATTTTACATCTTTAAAAATCAGAAAGACCAGTTTGCCAATCCCATTGGATACAAAATCAGATCAGGTCTTGCGGAACTCTATGATGTGCTTTGCGATACCGGCGACCATGAGGTCATCACGCCGGATCTTGAACAGCTTATCAAGGTACGAGCCGTTCAGAAAGTCCTGGCTTCCGATGCGGTTTCTTTTGTTTTTAAACTGAAGCAACTGGTCCGCGAGGAACTTGCAAGCAAAGGAATGGCTGAGTCATATAAAGAATGGCTGGCCTTCGACGCCCGAATTGATGCGGCTGCGCTTGCCATTTTTGACATGTTTATGGCCAGCAAGGAACAGCTTTACAAGGTAAGATTAAGTGAATTCACCCAGGGAAGACACATACTTACCGATGGATCCATCTGTCCCTCCGCCTTGGTGCGCCAGAACAAGCAAATGCAGAGCGCGGAAACGGAAGCCGGTGTTGCCCCTGAAAAGGAAAAGGTTGCCGGATGAGGATGCCTGCGGCGCCAGACCGCGGGTGTCAGACAATTTTAGAGGCCCCCGAAAGCGCCAAGCCCTCCAGGCCTGGCGCGTCGGGACTTTATACACACTTAAAGTGAGGCGAGGTAACGGTAAATGAGAGTTCTGTATCCCTTCATTGCAGTCTTAGCACTGATCGTTGTTGCCTTCTTGGGAGGGAAGGTGACAGGTCTGCAGTATCTGTTGGGGGTGGTGCTACCCTACCTGGCATTCGGTGTGTTCATCGTGGGGTTTGCCAACCGTGTGATCTACTGGGCAAAATCTCCGGTGCCATTCCGGATACCAACCACATGCGGCCAGGGAAAATCACTGCCCTGGATCAAGCAGGACAGGCTTGACTGTCCAAACAACAAGCTCGAAGTGACGGGGAGGATGATTCTGGAAGTACTGCTTTTCCGGTCGCTGTTCCGAAACACCAAAGCGGAAATCCATGACGGGCCGAAACTTGTTTATGGTTCAAGCAAGTCCCTCTGGCTGTTTGCTCTGATGTTTCACTACTCATTTCTGGTTATCGTTCTGCGCCACCTGCGTCTTTTCACCGAACCCATACCATTCTTCGTTCCCCTGGTTGAATTCGCGGACGGTATGATGCAGATCGGCGCGCCCCGCCTGTACATGACCGACGCCATTTTTCTGCTGGCCATCGCCTTTCTCTTCGCAAGGCGGCTGACCCTGCGCCATATCCGTTACATCTCTCTGCCGGCAGATTATTTCCCGCTTTTTCTCATCTTTGCCATCGGTTTAACCGGCATACTCATGCGCTTCGTCTACCGGGTGGATATTGCCGCGGTAAAACAGCTCACCGCCGGGTTGGCGTCCTTTTCCCCCGTATTGCCGGAGGGGATTCATTCGATATTTTTCATCCATGTCACCCTTGTCTGCGCATTGATGGTCTATTTCCCGTTCAGCAAGCTGATGCACATGGGCGGCGTTTTCCTCAGCCCAACTCGGAACATGTCGAACAACAGTCGCGCGATACGACATATTAATCCATGGAACGATCCGGCAATCAAGCCTCACTCCTATGCGGCTTATGAAGATGAATTCAGGGACTTCATGAAAGATGCCGACATCCCCGTTGATAAGGAATAAATAAAATGGCGATTCCAAAAGCAGCTCAATTAGGTGTAAACGTTGTAAGGGAGCCATCCCTGATGACCGGGTCCATTCCCACGAAGGAGTGGATGGATGTTCCGGCTGTTTTCAAGGAGGGCAACTTCTGTTATCCCGCTAAAAAATCCATGGTGGAATACCACAAATTCCCGAATCCGCGCGAATGGAGCCCGGATCAGGACGACTGGAAACTGCCGGATGGCTGGGAGGATATCATTTTAAAAGGTTTAAAGGAGCGGCTGGACAAATTCCGTTCTCTTAAACTGTTTATGGATACCTGCGTCAGGTGCGGCGCCTGCGCGGATAAGTGTCATTTCTTCCTCGGCACGGGTGATCCGAAGAACATGCCGGTGCTGCGGGCCGAACTGCTCAGGTCGGTCTACCGCAATGACTTCACCGCCGCGGGCAAGCTGCTCGGCAGGCTGGCGGGTGGCCGGCCCATGACCGTTGGCGTTTTGAAAGAATGGTTCATGTACGCTTATCAGTGCACGGAATGCCGCCGCTGCTCCGTTTTCTGCCCCTATGGCATTGACCAGGCGGAAATAACCATGATGATGCGCGAACTGCTTCATCTGGTCGGGGTGGGCACCAACTGGATTCTGGAGCCGGCGGCCAACTCCAACCGCACCGGTAACCACATGGGTCTGCAGCCCCATACCTTGAAGGACAACGTCAGTTATCTCTGCGACGACATCGAGACCATCACCGGCATCCGGGTCGAGCCCACCTTCAACCGCAAAGGTGCGGAGATACTCTTCATCACCCCGTCGGCTGATGTCTTTGCCGAGCCCGGCATTTATACCGCCATGGGCTACCTGCTGCTGTTCCATCACATCGGCCTTGATTACACCTTCAGCACCTACGCCTCGGAAGGCGGCAACTTCGGCCTCTTCACCTCAAACGAAATGATGAAGAAACTGAACGCCAAGATGTACGCCGAAGCAAAGAGGCTCGGGGTGAAATGGATACTGGGCGGCGAATGCGGCCACATGTGGCGCGTGCTCCATCAGTACATGGACACCATGAACGGTCCGGCTGATTTCCTTGAGGTTCCCAAATCGCCGATCACCAATACGGTCTTTGAGAACGCCGCTTCGACCAAAATGGTCCACATCAGTGAATTCACCGCGGATCTGATCCGCAACAACAAGCTGAAAATTGATCCGAAACGCAATGCGCACCGCATCCCCACCTGGCATGATTCATGTAACACCTCGCGTGCCATGGGGTTGCTGGACGAACCGCGTTATGTTCTCGATCACGTTGTGCCGAAATGGTATGAGATGCCGGAAAACACCATCCGTGAAAAAACCTTCTGCTGCGGCAGCGGCACCGGTCTCAATACCGGTGAAATCATGGAGCTCAGGATGCGCTCCGGTCTGCCGCGGGCCAATGCGGTCAAGCATGTTGAAGACAAATTCGGTGTCAATACGCTGGCCTGCGTCTGCGCCATTGACCGCGCCACCCTGACTGCTCTGATGGACTACTGGAACCCGAATGTTAAAGTATGCGGACTTTCGGAGCTGGTGGGCAATTCGCTCATAATGGACGGCGAAAAAGAGAGGGAAACGGGTCTCCGTTTTGAACCTCTTGAAGGAATGGAGGGATAATCTATGTACGACGCTGGAAAAATTATTCCCGGCCTGATTATTTTCGTTGGCCTGATGCTGTTTGCCATCTTTAACAATGCCGGGAGCAAGGTTGAGGCGCCTAAACTGGAAAAACCGGTTGGGGTAAAGGAATGTGTGAAGCCTGTAAAGTATATGAAGGAATCTCACATGGAGCTCCTGAACGTATGGCGGGATGAAGTCATCCGTGAGGGAAAACGTGAAATGATCGAAGTTGAGGGCAAACTCTACGAGAAGAGCCTGCAGAATGGCTGTATGCGCTGCCACACCAGCAAGAAGAAATTCTGTGATGTCTGCCACGAGTTTGCTTCTGTTTATCCATACTGTTGGGACTGCCATGTTGCGCCCCAGGCAGATATGGCACTTCAGGAGGCGAAATAATGGATAGTTCAAGAAGAAAATTCCTTAAGATAGCCGGCATATCCGCTGTTGCCGGAATAGGAGCGCCTTCTGCCCTGAACATGCTGATGAAAAGTGATGTTCAGGCCTCTTCGGCAGGCGGCGCTCACGGCGCTCAACCCGACGCGCACGGTGCACAGGGTGGACATGGCGCCGCCCCAGCCGGCAAGCGCTACGGCATGGTGATTGATGCGGTTAAATTCCATGAAACCCCCGGGCTGGCGCAGAAATGCATCGACGCCTGTCATTCCTATTATAATGTCCCGGATTTCGGCAACAAGAAGGATGAGATCAAATGGCTGTGGCAGGAACCGTTCATGAACGCCTTTCCTGATGAAAGCCATTACAAAAAGGATGACGGACTGCTTTCCATGAAATTCATGGTGCTCTGTAATCATTGTGACAACCCTCCCTGCGTGCGTGCCTGCCCGACAAAGGCTACTTTTAAAAGCGCGGAAGGTATTGTCATGATGGACTTTCATCGTTGCATCGGCTGCCGTTTCTGCATGGCGGCCTGCCCTTACGGCGCCAGGAGTTTCAACTGGCGTGATCCACGGGGAACCATGGACGGCGTGCCTTTTATTAAAAAAGTCAATCCTGAATTTCCCACGCGAATGCGGGGTGTTGTTGAGAAATGCAGCTTCTGCGCCCTGCGGGTGACAAAGGGCCAGATGCCTCTCTGCGTGGAGGCAACAGGCGATTCAAAGGCCATGGTCTTTGGTGATTTGAATGACCCGAATTCCGAGGTTTCGCAGGTATTGAAGGCAAGGTTCACTATTCAACGTAAACCCTCTTTGGGCACCATGCCCTCAGTATTTTATATAATCTAAGGTGATCAACTATGTTAGAAAAATCGCTCAAAGGTAACTTAGGATACTGGGCATGGGTACTGTTTCTGCTCGGTATCATCGGAGTGGGCGCCATCTGCTATGTTGTCCAGTTCAACTACGGTCTTGGCGCCACCGGCATGAGCCGTGACGTGACCTGGGGGGTGTATATCTCCCAGTTCACTTTTCTGGTCGGCGTCGCGGCGGGTGGTTTGATGCTTGTTCTGCCCTATTATCTGCATCACTACAAGGATTTCGGCAGAATCACCATCCTTGGTGAATTCATGGCCATCGCCGCGGTCGCCATGTGTCTGCTTTTCATCATGGCAGACCTTGGCCAGCCGATGCGCGCCCTGAATGTTGTTTTTCATCCGACCCCCAACTCCATGCTGTTTTATGATATGATCGTGCTTAACGGCTATCTCTTATTAAACCTCATCTGCGGCTGGGTTATACTGCATTCGGAATATAAGGGGATCAAGTATCCGGGCTGGGTTAAACCCTTCATCTATATTTCCATCCCCTGGGCTGTTAGTATCCATACCGTTACAGCTTTTCTGTACTGCGGTCTGCCCGGACGCCACTTCTGGCTGACGGCGATCCTGGCCCCCCGCTTTCTGGCCTCGGCTTTTGCCGCCGGACCTTGTCTGCTCATGGTCATTGCCCTGATCATGAAACAGACCACCCAGTTCAATGTGGGACAGAAGGCCCAGGACAAGCTGGTCACCATCATCGGCTATGCCGCGTTACTCAACTTCTTCTTTCTGGGCTGCGAGATCTTCGTGGCTTACTACAGCGATATCCCAGGACATAAACATACCCTGGACTATCTGTTCTTTGGCTTGACCGATCACGCCACGGGTGAAACATACAACAACCTGGTGCCGTTTATGCGGGCCTCGGTCATCATGGGCTTTACCGGTATCGGGCTGCTCTTCGTATCGCGGGCAAAGCAGTCCGATGCTTTGCTGGCCGTGTCCTGCATCCTGATCTTTACTTCCTTCTGGATTGACAAAGGACTGGGTCTGGTACTGGGCGGTTTTGTCCCGAACGGCCTCGAGCAGATTACCGAATATGTCCCGACGCCAATTGAAATAGGGGTCACGGCAGGCATCTGGGCTACCGGGTTTCTGATCATCACTGTTTTATATAAAATCGCTATCTCCGTAAAACTGGAGAATGAAAAAACAGCATAATATTCGTTTTTTCTAGTGTTAAAAAAGAGCGGATCCGCCTGGACCCGCTCTTTTTTTTTGCAAAAAGCAAACAGCATGGCTTGCAGTCCAAAACGATTTTCTCCATACTATTAAAAAATAATTTGACAAATTCTTGCGCCACTGATAATTATTACTAAAACTTAACCGGTAAAATTAAACATGAGGTGGAAAAATGGGCTGTAACTGTTCCTGCAAAAAAGAGATCACGGGCGAGCAACAAAAAATCCTGGCGGCAATGGCGGGTTTGAACTGCGCCTGCGGCACCCGTGATATATCCACGGCAACCGGGCTGGACAGCAAAGCGCTAAGTAGCCAGTTAAAAACCTTGAAAACGAAAGGTTACATCGGCAGCCCGGCCCGATGCAAATACGAGATAACCGAGGCGGGCAAGGCGGCTCTGTAAACTTGTGCCGAGCCTGGATTAACAAAAATTAAACACGGCATGGAGGACAAAATGTCGAAATACGAATGCCCTTGCGGTTACGTGTATGACCCGGCCGAAGGTGACTTTGAGAACGGAATTCCACCAGGAACCGCGTTTGAAGATCTCCCTGATGGCTGGGTATGCCCGAAATGCGGGGCGGAAAAAGAATATTTCAACAAGATGTAATTACACATAAAAGCTGTCAGAATTGATTGGCCGCTGATGAGTGCATTTTTGCCGGGCCTCCCTAACCTCACACCGAACCCGGCTTCTCTCTCCTATCTTTCTCTCTCGCGAAGGCGCGGGCCATCCCGCGCCTTCCCCATGTTTGCAAACCGCCTTACGGCCTGCCAGCACAGGCTTTCCTCTTGACAAGACGTGCCTCGCATTATAAGCAGATGGGTAGAGTTTAAAAAAATTTTCCTCAACCATCTCTTTGTCAACAAAAGGCGCCCTATCCGCATATGGAATATAAAAATATTCTCGATCTCATCGGCAAGACGAAAATAGTCCCGATCAACCGGCTCAATCCGCACAAAAAAATCACCATCTATGCCAAACTAGAGTCAGGGAATCCCGGCGGCTCGGTAAAAGATCGTATTGCCCTGTCAATGATCGAGACAGCAGAAAAAAATGGCGAGTTAACCCCTGACAAAATTGTTCTCGAGGCCACGAGCGGCAATACCGGCATCGGTCTGGCCATGGTCTGCGCGGTAAAGGGCTATCGCTGCCAACTGGTCATGCCCGAGTCGGCCAGTATCGAGCGCCGCAAAATCATGGAGGCCTATGGCGCGGAGATCCTGCTCACCCCGGGGAAACGGGGAACGGATGGGGCCATCGAACAGGCCTACGCCATGGCCCGTGAACATGCGGACCAGTACTTTCTCACCGACCAGTTCAACAATGAAGCAAACTGGATGGCCCATGTGCAAACAACCGGCCCCGAGATCTGGGAGCAAACGGGCGGCAAGGTGACGGATGTGGTCGCCACCCTGGGCACCACGGGGACGGTGATGGGGCTGTGCCATTATTTTGCCGAAAACCATCCGGAGGTGCGGGTAACGGCTGTCGAGCCTTTTCTTGGCCACAAAATCCAGGGGCTCAAGAACATGAAGGAATCCTACAAGCCCGGAATTTTCAACAAGAGCAAACCATACCAGATCATCAATATTCCCGACGAGGAGGCCTTCCGCCACGCCAGGCTGCTGGCCAGGAAAGAAGGCATCTTTGCCGGCATGAGCTCCGGGGCCGCGCTCTGCGCCGCCCTGGCCGTGGCTGAGCAGCTCGAAGAGGGGGTCATTGTCGTTCTTCTGCCGGACAGCGGCGACAAGTACCTGAGCACGGAGCTG
Organism: Deltaproteobacteria bacterium; assembly: GCA_016219175.1. Classification (GTDB taxonomy): domain Bacteria; phylum Desulfobacterota; class Desulfobulbia; order Desulfobulbales; family SURF-16; genus SURF-16. Next base: position 27,170 of record JACRCD010000089.1, read on the forward strand.
TTTACCAGCAAAAAGGAAAAGAAAACAAAAACCGAAGGGCTGCGCTTTTTTAACTCCCTGACCCGCAAAAAGGAAATTTTTCAACCCCTTTCCCCCAACCGGGTAACGTTTTACGCCTGCGGCCCCACCGCTTACGAGATGGCCAACCTTGCCCACTGCCGACGCTTTATTGTGGCTGATCTGATCCACCGCTTGCTGCTGAACAAGGGATACAATGTCCACTTTTACATGAATTTCACTGATCTCGACGACAACACGATTACCGGTGCGGCGAAAACGGGCAAATCCCTGAAGGAATTCACCGGATACTATATCGCCGAGTTCATGAAGGACATTGCCGCCCTTGGCGTAAAAGAGGCCACCGGTTACCCCCGGGCCTCGGAACATGTCGATGAGATGATCAACATGGCCCATGAGCTCATCCATAAAGGGTGTGCCTATGAACAGCACGGCTCGGTCTATTTTGACATCAGCAAATTCAAGAATTACGGCAAACTTTCCAGGGTGCCGCTGGATAAGATCAAGGTGGGAATGACCGTTGATCTTGATGATTACGAAAAAAATAATCCCCTTGACTTCACCCTGATGAAACGATCGACGCTGGCGGAACTGAAAAGCGGGCTGTTTTTTCAGACGGACCGCGGCAACATGCGGCCGGGCTGGCATATTGAATGCGCCGCCATGACCCTGCATTATCTGGGGGATACCATGGATATCCATACCAGCGGCCGGGATCTCCTCTTTCCGCACCATGAGAACGAAAATGCCATAGCCGAAAGCCTGACCGGCAAACCGCTGGCAAAATTCTGGATACACAGCGAACTGCTGCTGGTTGACGGCAAAAAGATGAGCCAGGATAACGCCAACGCCATCACCCTGCGGCAGCTTACCGAACAAGGCTACACCCCGCGGGAAGTCCGCTTTTTCCTGATCCGTAACCACTACCGCAAACCCATCGATTTTTCATTCAAGAAACTCGATGCCGCCAGAACAAGCCTCAGACGCCTTGATGAGTTCACCCGCAAACTGCAGTGCCTGCCGCCGGATCTGCCCCATCCCAAACTGGCCTCCTATGTAACCGACATGGAGGAAAGCTTCCAGGCCGCCATGTATGACGACATGAACATGTCCAAGGCCTTCGGCATCCTTTTTGATTTCATCAAAAAGGTCAATCCCATTCTCAATACCGGCCAACTGGACCGGGATCAGAAACAGTACATCAAGGAAACCCTGGAAAGAATCGATTCGGTTCTGCAGATCTTAAAGCTTGAGGAATGTCCCCTGGCGCCGGAAATTGACAAGCTGATCCAGGAACGGGAACAGGCGAGAAAACAAAAGGACTGGGCTAAAGCCGATGATGTGCGCATCAAACTGGCCGAACAGGGCATTACCGTCATCGACACGGCCAAGGGGCCGATGTGGAAGGAAAACGAAAAAAACTGATCCCCTCCCGCCTGACATTGCGCAATCCTACCCGCGGCCGGAAGGCCCGGACGCCTTGACCACCGGCAGCTCCTGCCAGCTGGTGGTAAAGGCCGGCGATTTTTTCAGCTGCCTGTTTTGCCACGGCTTGGTCAGCCCTGCCGCGCCATGCTGGATGGTGCAGCGCCCCCACTTGCTGTTAATCCTGTCGAGAGCCGCCATCAGAGGTTTGCTTCGCCCGTCCCGCCGGAAAAAGAGATTGGGCTGGTAATATGATTCCGGCACCAGACCAAACAGCACCACCCCCACTTTCTGATAGCGCAAGCCGGGCTTATACAGGCCGGCAAGGGCCGGCAGGGCGTGCTGGATCAGAACGGAGCTGCTGGCCGTGGGTTCAGCAAGGGTTATCACCTTGCGACCGGAATAGTGGGTGCCTGTCCTGCTGAAACGGTTGGTGGTGAGGGCGATCTCCAGACTGTTTGCCATGGCATGCTGGGCGCGGAGTTTGACTGCCGCCTGCTCAATATAGGTGGCCAGCGCCTCTTTGAGTTCGGCCAGCAACTCCACCGGGCGGCCGAATGATTTTGAGCTGGCTATGGATTTTTTGCTGACCGGACAATCCTCCAGCTCAAGGCAGGGGATGCCCCGCAGCTCCATGGCGGTACGCAACCCCGTGATGCTCAGGTTTTTCCGCAGCCAGTCATCATCGCAGTTTTTCAAGGCCAGGGCCGTGGTGATGCCCCGGCGCGCCAGCCGTTCCCCCAGGCGACAACCGATACCCCACACCTCATCCACCGCAAATGCGCCGAGAATTGCATCGACATCCGCCCCGGTCAGGTCAAAAACCCCCTGCAGCGCCTCATCTTTTTTGGCAAAACGGCCGGCAACCTTGGCCAGGGTCTTGGTCGACCCGATGCCGATGGAGACCGGAATGCCGGTCCAGCGCCGCACCGTTTCCTTCATCTGCCCGCCGTATTCCGTAAGGGTCATGCCGGCAATTGCCGTCACATGCAGAAAGGCCTCATCAATGGAATAAACCTCCACTTCCGGCTCAAGCTGCTTGAGCAGCGCCATCACCCGGCTGGAGATGTCGCCGTACAAGGCATAATTGGAGGAAAAAACCGCAACGCCCTGGCTTTGCAGAAATTTCTCGTACTTGAAATAGGGCGCTCCCATGGCGATGCCCAGACCCTTGGCCTCGTTTGACCGGGCAATGATGCAGCCGTCATTATTGGACAGCACCACCACGGGCCGGCCCATGAGCCGCGGTTTAAAAAGCCGCTCGCAGGAGGCGTAGAAATTATTGCAGTCAACCAGGGCGAACATGCTCATGCCGGCGCCCGCTCTTTACAGGGTATCTTGTGAAAAATGAGACATCTGGTCCGAGGACAAGGTCCACTACAGTCGATGAATGGCACTGGTAACCACCCCCCAGATCTCAAGCTCCATCTCCTTTTTTATCTCCGTCGCCGGATAAAGCGGGTTTTCCGACTCCAGGCAACAGGAGTCCCCTGTTTTCATCAGCCGTTTCACGGTCAGCTCCCCATCTAGAATGGCAATGACGATTTTGCCGGACACCGGTTCAAGGGATCGATCGACAATGAGAATGTCATCATGGTGAATACCGGCGCCGATCATGGAATCGCCGTCAACCCGCACGAAAAAAGTGGCGGCGGGATTGGCGATCAGATATTCATTCAAGTCCAGTTCACGATCAATATAATCATCGGCCGGGGAAGGAAAACCAGCGGAAACTCCGCTTAAAAAAAGAGGCCGCGCCACCGTCTTTTTTTTCTCAAAACGGCAGATACCGGCAATGGACGAGGCAAGACGGGGTGATGTCATCTGATTATTCCTTGTTACTGGGAGAAAACAGGGCAGGAAAAAAGACTCTCCCACCATCTTCCGCAAAAATAACAGAGGGACTTTTAACAGTCAACCGGGTTATAATAAAGAGCAAACCCGCCCCCTTGAGCCGCTGCCAACCCATGGAGAAAAAAATGCATAGGACCATCCTTTCCTCCGCTGTCGCCCTGCTTGTCATGACTCAACCCGTTCCGGCGCCATCCGCCGAATATACCACGACACTGGCGGACCAGCAGGGACTTGCCGTCACCATCTACAACCAGAATCTGGCCCTGGTCAAAGACCGGCGCACCATCACTCTGCCCGCCGGACAGCATGTGCTTTCCTTCCGGGAAGTAAGCGGTCAGATCAAGCCGGAGACCGCCCTGCTGAACGCCGCGAGCCTTGCCGTTCTGGAACAGAACTTTGAATTTGATCTGCTCACTCCCCAGGCCCTGCTGGAAAAATATGTGGGCCAAGAGGTCACCGTGGTCAGAACCCACCCGACAACCGGTGAAGAGGCAAGAGAGAAGGCCAAGGTGCTGAGCGCCAATAACGGGGTGGTGCTGCGACTCGGCGACCATATCGAAACAGGCATCCCCGGCCGCCTGGTCTTTGCCGACGTGCCGGCAAATCTGCGGGACCGGCCGACGCTTACCATGCTGGCGGACAGCAAAACGGACAAACCCCAGCAGGTGGAGTTGAGCTACCTGACCAGCGGACTTGGCTGGCAGGCGGATTATGTGGCGGAGCTCAATCCGGCGGATGACGCCGTGGATCTCAACGGCTGGGTCACCCTGACTAATCAGAGCGGCGCCTCCTATAACAATGCCAGCCTGCAGCTCGTTGCCGGCGATGTCCACCAGGTCCCCCCCCAGCACCCGGCCCCCAAGGCAGCCCGGGACACAAAGGTCATGAGCGCCGAAATGCAGAGTGCCATGGCCGAGGAACAGATGTTTGAATACCATCTCTACAGCCTTGACCGGCCGGCCACCATCCGGGACAACCAGACCAAACAGGTTGCCCTGCTGCAGGCCAATCAGGTCCCTTGCCGTAAAGAACTGATCCTCCAGGGCGGCGACTATTACTACAGCAGCCAGTATGGCGAAATCGGCAAAAAGATGAAAATCGGCGTCTTTGTCGAAATCGCCAACAGCAAGGAAAACAACCTGGGGTTGCCGCTGCCCAAAGGGGTGGTGCGCGTCTATAAAAAGGATTCCCGGGACCGGCTGCAGTTTGTCGGCGAAGACCGCATCGACCACACCCCGGAAAACGAGAAACTGCGCCTGAAGCTCGGGGATGCCTTTGACGTCACGGCGAACACAAAACAGACTGACTTTAAAAAGGTGTCAGGATTTTCCCTCTATAATTACATCTACGAAAGCGCCTACCAGCTTGAGCTGAAAAACGGCAAGAAAGAGGCGGTAACCGTGAAGGTGACGGAACCCATTCCCGGCGACTGGGAGATGCTGGAACAATCGCTGCCCCATGAAAAGGCGGCGAGTAACACCGCGGTCTGGCAGGTAGCGGTGCCGCCTCTCGGCTCGACAACCTTAAGCTATAAAGTCAGGGTAAAATTTTAGCCCTTATTTTTCTGCGCGTTTTTTAGGCTTTTTCCGCAAGCCGTCCACCAGGTGCAGGAAGCCGAGAATAGGATGGCGCAGCAGCATGCGCGGCCCGGCGTAGCGCATCACCTTCCTGACCCGCTCCCGCATATCCGGCCGGTAGCAGTGAATGGGACATTTGCCGCAGGTTGTCTTGCCCGCCTGAAAGGGGCACTTGGCCAGACGCTTGCGGGCATAGTCCAGCAGCTCGCCGCAGGCGGCGCACAGCGGCCGGCCGCCATGATGGTGCGCCCGGCAGTAGATGCGGATCATGGCCTCAATGGTCTTAGCCTCTCTTGGCATGCGGCTGAAAGAAAACATGACGGCTGAAAAAATCCTCGGCTGATATTTTTCGGGCGGATCAAGACGATTGAGGTCCCGGAAGGCTGCCGGTTTTTTCCCGCGGCAAGTCCTTTCCCGGCTTTACAGTGACAATAGCAGGCAGAAGTCATGCACGTCAAGCCTGGACATGCGCCGCACCCACCCTGCGAAATTGAGTTGCAAATTACCGCCTCTCATGCTAAAAAACGTCTTTACCATCTTGCCAACCAGTTACGTGCCCGTAGCTCAGCAGGATAGAGCAACGGCCTTCTAAGCCGTAGGTCACAGGTTCGAATCCTGTCGGGCGCGCCAGTAATTTCAATCCTTTAGCTCATCTGAGTTAAAGGATTTTTTGTTGCGTGTGTGAATCTGTGTGAGACTGCTGTCTTGCCTGTTCGTATGTGAGCATAGCTAAACGTTCCGCATCGCCGATGCTGTGCAGGTAGATTTCCGTGGTGCTTCTGTTCTCATGACCCAAAATACGCTGGATAGTGCCAATGGGAACATTGCTTTGCTCCAAGAGGGATGCCCCCGCATGCCTCAAGGCATGAAAGCGGAAATACTTCACACCGGCTTTCCGGCACAAAGTACCCATGAACTTTTTCCGATCATTGAACGGCCCTTCCTGCCAACAGTTTGCTTTCCTGCTCCAATAACGATGCCAGAAGACATTAAGCTTTTGGGGGTCTCGCTCCTGATGCCTCCTGGAGAGAATCCCATAAAGCTTTAAAGTCATAGGCACCCGCCTGGGGGTCAGATGTCCGCCTTTCTTCTTGCGAGTGTAAAGAATCACGACTCGCGCCTTCAGGTCCACATCATCCCAGGTCATTCTGTTGATTTCGCTTACCCGCGCCATTGTCTCACGAATGGCCCACAGGTAATCCTGGACATCCGGGGTGGCTTGAGAAATTACCTTGTCAACATCCTCTATTGCCGGAACATACTTGACCCGCTTTTCAACCGGCAGAAAGTCAACACCGTCCAAAGGGTTGACGCTGAACAAACGTTTTTTCTTGCCGAAATTGAACAGGGAGCGGAGATACCTGATTTCCTTGTTCGCGGTAAACGAGGACACGGAACTTCTCTCAAGGATAAAATCTTCAAGCTGTCTCTGGCTTATCTCGCCGCAAGTCAGATGCCCCCAGCGGGTAATCCATCTTTTCGCCATGTACCGATATTCGGCGTAATGGCGTTCCGAGTGGTAGGCTTTGACATGATCAAGCCGGAGATTAACCAGCTCCAAAAAGTCCATGTCGGTTGGAATTTCCGAAACCGCCCTGGGTTTCGTCAATTCCTCCCTTTTCTTTGCTTCTGCCTGTAATGCCTCCTTCTTTGTTTTGAACCAGGCTTCCGTGTATCTTTGGCCTTTCAGGGTGAAGTCGTACCTCCACCCTTTGCCTTTTACCGAATAATAGCTCATAAAGGTCCTCCTTTCGGGGAAAGAAAATTGACCCTCCGAGCTTCACACCGCC
>JACRCD010000090.1 GCA_016219175.1 Deltaproteobacteria bacterium
GTGTGGCCGAGGAAGGGCTGGAATCAAGAATACCGGTTATCAAGCAAAAGAAATGATTGAAAAATATGATACAAAAGAAGGCTATTGCCGCATGCTGGGGCACTTCATCCCCTTCCGCTATTGCCGGACCATGAATGAACGTTTGCCCTGCCGCAGTATACTTGACTGCTGGTTTAACAGGCTTCCCATCCGGGAGTTCATCGAAGAAAATTATGGGGAGGAAGAGCAGCAGCGCATATTCGCACCGCCAAAGGCGAAACTGGTGGCTCTGGCGGAAATAGTCGAAAATGCGCAAAAAAAGAAATGAACGGCGGACGGCCTCTAACCGCAAACGGGGACGGATCAGACACTAACTGCCTCACAGTCATGGGGCAAGCCTTGGGATATAAGGAAATGATGATGAAAGGAAACAGGATGATGAAAGGAAACAGGGTAATGATGATTGGCTTCATGGTTATGATGGCGATTTTTGTCTCATCTCTGCCGGGTTATGGTTTTGACCTTTGGCCTGATACCGGCCAGGCGAAGTGCTATGACGACACAGTGGAGATATCCTGCCCCCAGTCGGGCGAGCCCTTTTATGGCCAGGACGCCCAGTACTCCGGCCCGTCGCGCTCCTACACCAAGCTGGGCCAGGGCGATGTGGAGTTGCCGGATTCGGCTACCTACGCCGACGGCTGGATTATGACCCGTGATAATGTCACCGGCCTGATCTGGGAGATGAAGACCGATGACAACACCATCCACGACAAGGACAATACCTACACCTGGTGTGATTCGAATCCGGCGACCAACGGCGGCAATGCGGGGACCTGCGGCACCGACACCGATACGGAAGATTTTATTAGCGCGCTTAATACCGTCGATTTCGGCGGCCACCATGACTGGCGGCTGCCGGGGATCAAGGAACTGTCCTCCCTGACGGACAGCAGTATCCCCGACCCGGGGCCGGCCATTGATGCCACATACTTTCCGGATACGGTGGCGTCCCTCTACTGGTCGTCTACTACCTACGCCTACGAAACGTACTACGCGTGGAGAGTGTTTTTCGGTAATGGCGGCGTCGACTATTACCTCTATAAGTCAGATAGTTACCATGTGCGGGCGGTGCGAGGCGGACAGTCTCAGGCGGCTTACACGGATAACAATGATGGCACGGTGACCGATACCTCCACCGGGCTGATGTGGCAAAAATGCAGCATGGGCCAGATCTGGAATGGGGCCACCAACGGTTGCGATGGAACAGCCCAGGCCTATGACTGGCAGACCGCCTTGATGCAGAGTGAAAACCTCTCCCTGGCCGGGCATGGTGACTGGCGTCTGCCCAGCCGCCATGAGCTGCAGTCGCTGGAGGATTATGCTCGGGCCGACACCTCTACAGGGTCCGCCTATTTTCCGGGCTCGTCGTCCCTCGACTACTGGTCGTCCACTTCCAGCGCCACGTATGCGGGAGGCGCGTGGGTTGTACATTTCAACTTTGGTTTCGTCAGTTACACCAATAAGTCAACTAATAACGATGTGCGGGCGGTTCGAGGCGGACTGACCATTCCGATAGTTGGCGACTGGGATGGGGACGGCAGTGATGATGTCGGTCTGTTCAGCGGCAGCCGGTTCAGGCTTGACGACGACGAGGACGGAGTGGCCGACGAGGTGGTGGCCTTCGGCACGGGCACGGATACGCCGGTAATCGGCGACTGGAATGGTGATGGGGTCGATGATATCGGTGTTTTCCGCGGCGCGGAAAGAAAATTTTATCTGGACAGCAACAGGGATGGCGTAGCCGATTCTACCGTTACCATCGGTCGTCTGTCGGACCTGCCGGTGGTTGGCGACTGGGACAGCGACGGAGTTGATGATATCGGCGTATTCAGGCCTTCGGTCCGCCGCTATTACATGGATTATAACGAGGACGGCATCCATGACCGGGCCGTCACCATCGGCAGGCTGGGGGATATTTCCCTGGCCGGCGACTGGGACGGGGATGGGGTTGACAGCATAGGGGTTTTCCGGCCTGACAATAAAAGATTCTATCTCGATGACGATGATGACGGCATCCATGACCATGCCCAGTCATTCGGCAGATCGACGGATCTCCCCATTGTCGGGGACTGGGATGGGGACGGCGATGATGATATCGGGGTTTACCGGCCCTCTACGAATACTTTTTACTTAGACGAGAATTTTGACACCATTGCCGAAACCGTGGTCGCTATGGAGTAGCGGAGATCATCAATTCTTACGCCACCCCCCCCTTGAGGGGGACAAAGTCATACAAATGAGGCTCTTGCAAAATGAACTTGCGTGTCATTCCGAACGCAGTGAGGAATCTTTAATTGCGAGATTTTATTAGATTTCTCCCTTCGGTCGAAATGACAGGAACCACTCTTTTGCTTATTTTGCAAGAGCCTCAAATGATTTGAAATTGGAAATAGAAGCCGTCATTCCGGCTTAAAGCCTGCCGGAATGACGGCTTGGTTTCGACTTTTGCAAGAGGCTCATGGAAAAGCGACTTTTCATGGGCCTCTCTTTCTTAGCCTTATTGCGCCCCTAAATTCTCGGAGAACACTTTTAAATCAGCGCCATCGACATCGCCATCCTGGTCAAAGTCCCCCTTAGGGCCAATGGCTGCTATGATCATTTTATCTGTGCCATATCCACCATCAACGGTTACAACGCTTAACGTAACATCGTAAAACCCTGGTTTTAAATCAGTTACTGTCACTATTTCACCATAGACTGTTTGGTTGTAATTGGAATTGGTTCTATGGTTGAGTTGCCACTGAAAAGTGTCAGGTTCGGAGGCATTGCTGGTTGTTTGGCTTCCATCCAGGACGGCTTCGTCAAAAACAACGAGATCCGGGCCGGCATTTGTATCCGGGCCGCACGGAAAAACATATGCGACCTCGGGATTATAAGGAATGAAGGTGAATTTGTCGGCTTTTGAATCCAGATAAACACGAACTGTGCGTTCAGGCCAGTATGTCAGATTGATCGGAATTTTGGGTAACGGCCCAAGAGAAACCTTGCTGCCGGGAGCAGATCCTACCCGCAGTGACGCATCATACGTATTTCCGACAATGTCGATGGTGATCCTTTGAGATCCTGCGTTACCATGGACTTCGGCATAAACTCCCCCCCCAACCGAAGTGGCATTGTCATCAATATTCTGAAAATCCATTACGGAATAAAAATCTTCCGAGAGCATGGTAAAATTGTACGTATCTATAAAATCAAGATCCAGGGCAATCTGGTCGCCATCCGCTAAAATGGTATTTGCGTCAAAAAATAATTCAATTTGCCCCCCCTCCACATTCTCATGACAGCGATATACACCTTCCGGTGTCGCGGTAACGGTTACCTGATTTGCCGCATGGAGGTTGTTTGCCAAAACAACAGAACTGAGCATCAGTAAGAACAGTAATTTTTTCATATAGTCCTCGGGTGGTTTGGGATGAGTTTGTCAGGTTGATTGTATTTAATCGCAGGGGTATTGTTTGTCAATAAAATAGGTTGCCGCCTTGGAAATTGAATAACTTTCAGACAGGATCCTTCGTGGCGCCAGGGGTGCGGTGAAGGAGCGTTTGCTCTGCGGCGTTTCGGCTAATGCCGGATTTTTGGCGAAACCATCTGCTTTCAACAGGGCAAACGGGGTGACCACGGCCACCCCGTTCTAACCTCAGATAACCTGATCTCGGCAGATTTTACTCTGATACCAGGATTGCGATTCAAGAAGAGTGCCTAAAGTACTTAAAATGCCTAAAATACTTGAAGTTGCGGTACTTTCTGACAAGATAACTCCTTTAACTTTAGGCACTTTAAGTACTTCAAGTATTTTAGGCACTTAAACTGGTAACAGGACAGAATCCCTA
>JACRCD010000091.1 GCA_016219175.1 Deltaproteobacteria bacterium
ATGTTAAACAAGATGCTGCCCGATATCCAGAAGACCGCCGAACTGGTGCAGGAGATCAGCGCCTCAAGCAAGGAACAGGATTCAGGGGCCGAGCAGATCAACAAGGCCATCCAGCAGCTGGACCAGGTCATCCAGCAGAACGCCGGGGCGGCCGAGGAAATGGCCTCCACCACGGAGGAGCTTTCCAGCCAGGCCGAGCAGCTGAAATCCACCATCGCCTTCTTCACCCTGGAGACGGAAAGCCGCCGGCGGATCACAACCGCACCAAGGCGCGGCTCGGCCAGACAGCTTACCCTTGGTCGCCACGCCATGGATTACACGGGCGGACCTAAATTTCCCAAGGCGGATAAAAGAGGGGATGCGATACACCTGGACCTGGGGGGGCAAGCAGTGGCGGATGTTTTTGATGACGAGTTTGAAAAATATTAAATCAGATGCACTGCAGGGGTTTAGGCTGTAGGGGTTTAGGCTTTTAGGGCTAACAACCTACAGTCTAATAATCTACTTTAAAGGAGATTCGACAATGAGTGTGGCAGCAATTACGGAAACCGTGCAGTATCTGACCTTTAAGCTGGCCGAGGAGGTTTTTGCCCTCGATGTGGCCAAGGTCAGGGAAATCCTGGAATTCTCCTCAATCACCAGGGTCCCGCAAACCCCGGAATTCATGCGGGGCGTCATCAACCTGCGCGGCGGGGTGGTGCCGGTCATCGACCTGCGGCTCAATTTCGGCATGACCGCTACGGAGCAGACGGTGGACACCTGCATCATCGTGGTCGAGGTGAACCTGAAGGGCGAGGTCATCGTGCTGGGGGTGCTGGCCGATTCCGTGCAGGAGGTGGTGGAGATGGAGCCGGCTAACATTGAACCGGCCCCCCATATCGGCACCAAACTCAATACCGAATTCATCAAGGGCATGGGTAAGATCAACAACGATTTCGTCATGATCCTTGATATCGATAAGGTCTTTTCCTCACATGAACTGCTGGCTGTTCAGGGCAGCGTCCCCGAATAATACCCGGGGCGCCAGACTCAAGGCGGAAAAGAAAAAAACAAAACCCGAGCAGTCTCACAGTCCGGTTAAAAGTAATTTCATACCAGAAAGAGAGAAAGCGCAATGCTGAAAAACATGCAGATGAAAACAAGGTTGGGGTTGGGATTTAGCGCAGTCATATTCATTTTTTTAATAGCCGTGATCGCCACCACCATGCTGCTCAGGGTGACGGAAAAAAATGCCAGGCAGATGGATGAGGAGACCCTGCCCTTCCTCATCCTGGCCTATGAACTGGACATAGCCGTGATCGAGACCGGAGAGGCGCTGACCGATGTTTCAGCGACCCATGACCCGGAGGGGTTTAACCAGGCGGAGAAGTTTGCCGCGAAATTCAGGGAGGATCTGTCCCGGTTCAAGGAGATGTTCCGCACGGAGAACGACACCCAGTCTCTCAGGGAGGCCGAGGAAACAGAAGCAGCTTTCAACCAGTTTTATGAGAGTGGCAAGCGAATGGCGAATGTCTTTGTCTCGGAAGGGATAACGGCCGGCAATGTCTTGATGGAGGATTTCGACAAAACCAGAGGGAAATTGACCGAGGCGGTGGAAAAGTTGCAGAGAACCCATGTTGACGAGGCGAAGAACAATGGACAGGAAATTCTCAAGTCGGCGCACAAAGTTGCACAGGTTCTCTTTGGGTGCAGCGCTCTGGCGGTTATCCTGGGTGTTGTCGTCGCCTTTCTCATCATCCGCACCGTTCTCAACCAGCTTGGCGCCGACCCGCGAGAGCTTGGTGAAGTTGCAAACATGGTTGCGGTTGGCGACCTTTCCCGCCCGATCACCCTTAAGGATGGTGATACCACCAGTGTCATGGCCGCCATGAAGAAGATGATTGAAGCCACCAACGGCATCGTCGCCAACGCCAGGCTGGTTGCCCAGGGCAATCTGATGGTGGAACTTAAAAAACGCAGCGACAACGACGAACTGATGGAGTCCTTGTCCGACATGATCGCGAACCTGAAGGAAATCACCGGTAGCGCCAAACTGATTGCCCAGGGCAACCTGATGGTGGAACTCAAAAAACGCAGCGACAACGACGAGCTCATGGAATCCTTGTCGGACATGGTGGCCAAGCTGAGAGAAATCGTCATGGAGGTGCAGAGCGCCGCCGACAACGTGGCCGCCGGCGGGCAGGAAATGTCGACCACGGCCCAGCAGATGTCGCAAGGGGCGACGGAACAGGCGGCCAGCGCCGAGGAAGTCTCCTCCAGCATGGAACAGATGGCCGCCAACATCCGCCAGAACACCGATAACGCCATGCAGACCGAAAAGATCGCGATCAAGAGCGCCGCCGACGCCAAGGAGGGGGGTAAGGCCGTTTCCGAAACCGTGGCCGCCATG
>JACRCD010000092.1 GCA_016219175.1 Deltaproteobacteria bacterium
GTCTGTCATCTGTTCCCTTCACCGTGGATGCCATAAAAAAGAGGGGTGTCAACCTTGAGGCGTCGTAAAAAATACCCTGAAGGGCATAAATCCGATCTACTGCGTTGTAGCGCATTTTTGTTCGTTCGGCATACCACATGTATAGCCTCACTTTCAAAAATACGCTACGCCTTGTATATCGAATTTTGTTACTTAGCCATCTGGGCTTTGTCGCCGACTTTTTACGAGTTCATCAACCTTACCTATCGGAAATCATTTACTTTTCTCAAATAAAATTTAAGAGGCAGCCGAAAAAATCCGCCATCAGAAATTATATCTCATTATTTCAAATAGTTATGCAAAATAGCCGCTTTTGCCTTCTGCCAGGGCGGGCATGAAACCCGCCCCTACAACCGCCCCTACTTTATAAAGGGCAGCATGGCCTTGAACTCAGGGGTCCCCGCCCGGTGCAACAGTTCGTAAATGATCATTTCCGTATTACCCACGGCCCCGCCGATCCGGCTGATTCTCTGCAACCCTGTTTCATAATTTTTTCCCGCCCTGGAATGAACGGCGTCAGCAGGCACCCACAGGTCATAGCCCTCGCGCAGGCCACCCAGCACCGTCTGATAAATGCAGATATGGGTCTCCACCCCGCAGGCAATCCAGGTGTCAACGGCAGAACAGGAACGGATCTTCTCCAGGACGGCGGTGTTGTCAAAACAGCCGAACTCAAGTTTATCAAACGGCTGCGCATCGGGCATCTCCGCCCCAATTTCCGGCAGCAGCTCCCCGATCCGGGCCGCATACTGGGTGGTGGCGACAATGGGCATCTTGAGAATCCCGGCCGCCTTGAGCAGCAGCACGCTGTTTTTAACCACCTCATCCTTGTTTGGAATGACCCGCATCATCCTGTCCTGAATATCGACCACGAGCAGGCCGGTACTTGCGGGATCGAGTCTTTTCACTCTTGCCATGTTCCATATCTCCTGTTAAAAGCTGATAAAATGTGTAATTGTTGAGGTGAATAGACTGATGGTTTTTAGGCTGAAGGCCTAATGGTACTGACTGTATAAGAAAATGTTTTCCCAGTCATTCTCTGCTTTCTTTTACTAACAGCCTTCAGGCTACAGCCTAAACCCCTGATTAGTTATAAGCAATTTAACATACCGCGCAAATGGAAAACAGACTTCGCATCAAAACTATTCTCATGGAAAAACCCCTTGGCCGGGAACTCTGCGTCCAGGGCTGGCTGAAATCAAAAAGGGATTCCAAGGGGTTGTCCTTTCTCGACCTGACGGACGGCTCAACCCTTGCCGGCCTACAGGTCATCGCCCCGGAATCACTACCGAATTACGCCACGGAAATTACCCGGCTCAGCACGGGATGCTCGGTCAGCGCGCGTGGCACGCTGGTTGCGTCTCCGGCCAAGGGCCAGGAGGTGGAACTGCAGTCCAGCGAAATCACCGTTTACGGCTGGGCCCCGCCCGAGACCTATCCGTTGCAGAAAAAACGCCACTCCTTTGAATTTCTGCGCTCCATCGCCCACCTCAGGGCACGCACCAACAGCCTGGGGGCCGTGGCCAGGGTGCGCAGCCGGCTCTCCTGGGCTATCCATCTTTTTTTCCAGCAGCGCGGTTTTTTCCAGGTGCATACCCCGATCATCACCACCAGCGACTGTGAAGGGGCGGGCGAGATGTTTGCCGTCACCGCCCTCGATCTGGAAAAAATACCCCGGGCCGGGGGCGGCGCGGTGGATTACAGCCAGGACTTCTTCGGCCGGCCGGCCAGCCTGACGGTGAGCGGCCAGCTGGAGGCCGAGGCCTACGCCCTGGCCCTGGGCAACGTTTACACCTTCGGCCCCACCTTCCGGGCGGAAAATTCGAACACCAGCCGCCATCTCGCCGAATTCTGGATGCTGGAGCCGGAAATGGCCTTCTGCGATCTGGAAGGCGATATGAACCTGGCGGAAGAGCTGCTGAAATTTCTCATCAGCGACTGCCTGGAAAACCGCGCCGAGGACATGGACCTTTTCAGCCGCTTCGTGGACAAGGATCTGTTAAAAAGGCTCGACAATGTTTTGCGCCACGATTTTGTCCGTATTTCCTACAGCGAGGCGATAAGACAGCTTGAAAAATCAGGCCGGAGTTTTACTTTCCCCATCGCCTGGGGGGTTGACCTGCAATCGGAGCATGAGCGGTATCTGGCCGAGACCCTCTTTGGCCGCCCGGTCATTGTCACCGATTATCCCGAGACCATCAAACCGTTTTACATGCGGCTCAACGACGACGGCAAAACCGTGGCGGCCATGGACATCCTCTTTCCCGGCATCGGCGAGATTATCGGCGGCAGCCAGCGCGAGGAACGCTTGGAGCAGCTCCTGGCCCGCATGGAGGCGGCCCATATCCCCCTGGAAAATTATCAATGGTATCTCGACCTGCGCCGTTATGGCACCGTGCCCCACGCCGGCTTCGGCCTGGGGTTTGAACGGATCATCCAGTTTGTCACCGGCATGGGCAACATCCGGGACGTCATCGCCTTTCCCCGCACCCCGGGCTCGGCCATCCTGGCATGAAATTTCCTGCATCTCCCGGACAAGGCTCGGCAATGATAATACGCCTTTTCTTTTCCCTGCTGCTGCTCACCGCAAGCCCGCTTGCCGCTGCGGATCTGAATGAGCTTCCCCCCGGCCCCGCCTTCATCCGGGCGGACACAGCCCTGCGGGAAAACCCGGCCGAGGCGGCCAGAATCATTGCCCCGCTTGGCAAGGACACCAAAGTAGAGATTAAGCTCCAGCACAAGGATTGGGTGAAGGTGGAGGTGCCAGAGATCTCCCGGACCGGCTGGGTTCACTTCACCCAGCTCCATGACAAGCCTCCTGCCGCCCCTACCCCCAAGACCGTCAAGGCAAAGGTTAGCGAGCCAGGACTGCGGAAAAACGCCGGAAAAAATGGAGAAGAGGAGAAGCGCGCCACCAGCGCGCCCGCTTCAGGCACGGCCCGCATCGGGGTGATCGACATCCAGCAGGTGATTAACCAGTCAAAAAGAGGCAGGGAGGCCAGGGAGAAATTCGAGGCGCTGCGCCGGGCGGGCGGAGAGCAGCAGAACATGGACGGGGCGGAAGAGAAGATCATCAGCGGGATTATTACCGAGATCCATGCCATTGTGGAAACCCATGCCGCGCAAAAGGGGTTGACTCACATCTTAAACGAAAACTCCGGCAGCATTTTCTTCCATGACGGCAGCACCGACATCACCGACGACATCATCAAGGAATATGACCGCCAGGCAACCATGGGGAAGACGAGCCCATGAGCCCAAACCTGATCCTCGCTCCCCTCCGCGGCATCACCGAGGTGGAGTTCCGCAACATCTTCGTCCGCTTCTTCCCCGGCTTTGACCGGGCGGTGGCCCCCTTTATCTCCACCTTCCAGGGGAGCAAAGTCAAACCGGCCAAGTTCAAGGACCTGCTGCCGGAAAACAACACCAGCCTGCCGGTGGTCCCCCAGATTCTTTCCAAAAACGCCGACCGCTTCCTGGCCACAACAGCCATGCTGGCCGATCTGGGCTACACCACCGTCAACTGGAACCTGGGCTGCCCTTACCCCATGGTGGCCAACAAACTGCGGGGCTCGGGGCTGCTGCCCCATCCCGAGATGATCGAGTCCTTCCTGGAAAAAGTCTGTAGCCAACCCCTGGCCGTATCCGTCAAAATTAGGCTGGGCCGCCGGGAGGCCGAGGAAATATACGCGCTGCTGCCCATTTTCAACAAATTCCCCCTGGCCGAGGTCATCATCCATCCGCGCACCGGCATCCAGATGTATGACGGCACGGTTGACCTGGACACCTTCGGCCGCTGCCTGGAACTTTGCCGCCACCCCCTGGTGTATAACGGCGACATAACAAGTCCCGCAATTTATGAGAAGCTGGCTGCACGCTTTCCCACCATCAACAGCTGGATGATCGGCCGGGGGGCGCTGGCCAATCCCTTTCTGCCCGCCCAAATTAAAGGCTGCAAACTGCCGGATAATCCCCTGCGGACACTCTCCGACTTCCATGACGCGTTGCTCACCTGTTACCGGGACATGCTGTCCGGCCCCTCCCCGGTTCTCGGCCGCCTGAAGGGGTTGTGGTTTTATCTGGCCGGTTCCTTTGCCGACGGCCGAAAGATCTTAAAGAAGATCCAGAAAACAAAAAAGATTGAACCCTATCTGGAAATCACCAGGGAGGTGTTCAACCATGGGAGCTGGCAGCCGGAGGCGGGAGAAGAAAACCCATGGAAACCATGAAAAACACCGCAGGCCCGCGCCGGCGGGCAGCCAGCGTCTTGCTTTTCCCGGGGCTGCCGCTCATCCTGCTCCTGCTCCTTGCCCCAGCACCGTCCCTCGCCCGCGGCAGCCTCTGGCAGGTGCGGACTGGGGAGCATGTCCTGTATCTTCTCGGCTCGCTGCATGTCATGAAAAAAGAATCGTATCCGCTGCCCGTTGTCATGGACGAAATTTACGCGGCAAGCAGCGCCCTGGTCTTCGAGACGGACATGGATGAGATGGACACCCCGGCCATGCAGAATAAAATCGTGGCCTACGGCCGGCTGCCAGCCGGCCAGACCCTGGAGCAGCAGCTCACCCTCCCCACCTGGCAGCTTGTGCGGATAAAAATGGCCGATTTAAAGATACCAGCCGCCCAGCTCCAGACCATGCGGCCCTGGCTGTGCGCCCTGACCCTTACTGTGACGGAGCTTGAGAGGCAGGGCTTCCTGCCCGAATACGGACTGGACGAACATTTCTACGCCCGGGCCAAGCAGGACAAAAAGAAAATCATCGCCCTGGAATCGGTGGATTATCAGCTGAGCCTTTTTTACAGCCAGTCCCGCCGGGAGCAGGAAAACTTCCTGCAGCAGACCTTAAATGATCTGCAGCTCGCGGGGGAGCTGTCATCGGACATGGAAAACGCCTGGAAGACGGGGGATGGGGAGAAGCTGCAAGGCCTCATGGCCAAAAGTTTCGCGGGATATCCCGAGCAGTATGACCGGCTGGTGCTCAAACGCAATAAAAACTGGCTGCCGCTGCTTGAAAAAATAATGAAGCGCGAAGCGGTGACCCTGGTTGTGGTGGGCGCGGGCCACCTGGTCGGTCCGGACAGCGTGGTTGATCTGCTGCGCCGCAAAGGGTATCCGGTTACCCAGCGGTAAACTCACAGGGCCGAAAAAATCATCATGCCCCCCATTATCACCAGGAGATTTAAAATAATCTTCAGGTAGGTTTCCCTTTCCACCCTGCCGTAGCAGAAAGACCCCGCCATGACGCCGAACAGCACGAAACCCGCGGACAGGAAGAAGTAACGCAGCACCACGGGGGTGGTCAACCCGGACATGGCGTGGGCGACTGCGATAAAAATGCCGGTGGTGAAGAAAAAAACGGAAAGGGTGGCCTTGATGGCATCCTTGTTCCAGCCGGTCAGGGTGGTGTAAATGATGGTCGGCGGCCCGCCCGCGCTGAAGGCGCTGCCGATCAGCCCGGTAAAAAAACCAGCCACGTAGGGCCAGAAGGACGCTATTTTTCGCGGCTTGGGCTGCAAAAACATGCAGTACAGCGCATAGCCGATCAACAGGACCCCCAAGAGCAGTTTTATCAGACTGCCGTCAGCCTTCCTGAGCAAAAAGTCCCCAACGTAAATCCCCGGCAGACAGCCGATAAGCGGCGGAATGATCTTGCGCCAGTCAACATGGCTGCGCAGCTGCAGGGAAAGAAAGGCGGTAATGACCAGGCCGTTTAACACGCAGAGCGGCACCGCTGTCTTGGCATCCAGAAAGAGCAGCAGCAGCGGCATGGCGACCAGGGCGGAGCCGAAACCGGACAATCCCTGGGTAAAGCCCGCGGCCAGAAAGATGAGGGCGATGAGATATGTTTGCGGCATGGGGTATTTTTTTCGAAACCAAGGGTGTGATCTTTAAAAACGGGAAATATGCGCCACCGAGATGGCGCCGCACTACCCATTTTGGCTAAAAGGCCGATCCATTTCCGGATAAACGGAAAAAATCCACAAACCCGGACAGAAAACAGACGCAACCATCTTTCCCGGCTTGACGCTTCTTCCGGTAACATACCGTGATTCTTGAAATATTCAAGAAATTTCACCTATCCTTCACCGTGGCCTGTTAATTGCTTGTTTAACATTAGGTAAAAATACAAACGAAATTGCTTTAGCAACTGAAATAAAGCACGGGGGGTGAATTAAATGAAGAAAAAAATATTAGCGGGATTGGCAACCGGCTTGATGATGATTGGCACGGCGGGGATGGCGCAGGCCATACCATACGGATTTACCGTTGTGGAAGACAATTCTCCGCTAAACCCCGCTGGACAATTACAGGTGGATGTGACGGATGAAGGAGGGGGGATAACCCTTTTCGCCTTTTCAAATACTGGAAATATTCAGTCAACCATCGCGGATATCTACTTCGACTGGGAGGCAACTTCGACATTAACCTTTGCAGGCTATGACTCAACCGGAGATGTCAGCTTTGATCATTTTGCCTCGCCGTCAGATCTTTCCGGAGGACAAACAATTGACTTTACCGCTGACTGGTCAACAGATGCTGATCCACCTCCCGGCACAAACCAAAACGGAATAGACAACTGGACAGCAGGAATTCAGGATACGCTTACCATAGCTTTTACCGGTTCATCCTTTAACGCTATCCTTTCAGCGTTAAACAGCGAAGATTTTCGCATCGGCCTGCATCTGCAAGGCCTCACGGACGGTGAAAGCGAAAGCTATGTAACCGGCGGCGGTCCCGCCCCCGTACCCGAACCCGCCACCATGCTGCTGTTCGGCACAGGACTGGCCGGACTCAGCGGATATTTCAGAAAAAAACGTAGCGCATAACAGCAGAACCCCGGAAATCATCCGGTCTTTTTCTCATAACCACCCTCCATGGTTTCAATACAAAAGGGGCTTTGTTCAAGCCCCTTTTGTATTGTTTTTTTTCAGGCTGCTTCCGGCCACCCATCAGAAATCCTTGAAATCCTCCTCGTCAAACGGGATAATCCGTTCAGGTCTCTCCTCTTTTGCCCGGACCGTCTGATTCCGCCTCTTTTTTTTCTTTCGGCGCCTCCAGGGCCGGATGTCAGTTACGGGCCAATTCTTTGCCGATTCCGGTTTTCCGGACAGCCGTCCTGGTCTGACCAGCCGCCACCCGCCCTCCCTGGCAGGTAATCCATGCCGGGCAGGTTAAGGTTAAAAATCGCATCGAGATGGTTGTGGACAATGCCAATACGATTGAGCCGGAGAAGAGACGCCCCAAAAAATAAGGGTAAGCAAAAATATCTCTCAAAATCCTGAGATGGATTGTATACTTGTCTTTACTACTCAACCGTCCGGCCCACTGTGACGGTTATTTTTTTCGGAGGGCAATTAATCCTGCCCACCCTGCCAAAAGATCAAGGGTTACACGGCACGATATTGAAACCTTGAAGCCTTCAGACGCCGGTACGGGCTCTTTTATACCACGGCGCCGCCGGCCCTTAACTCCCTTTTACTTGGAGGACCGCCATGCGGAAAATCACCTTGCGGAAAAATCTGACTTTGACTCTTGCCGTCACGGCGATACTGGCAACCTCCGGCCCGGCTCTGGCGGACAGGCCACCATGGGCCGGCGGCGGCGGCAAAAACGAAAAACACGAACGGAAAGAGAGGCGCGAAAGACATGAGGACCATCGCGACCGGGACCGGGACGAGAGACATTCGGGCCACGGAGACAGGGACAACGTCACGGTAAACGTCTATTTCGGCGACCAGCACCGCGCCGTTATCCGCGACTACTATGCCGAACAGTTCCGTTCCGGCCACTGCCCGCCGGGCCTTGTCAAAAAAGGGAACGGTTGCGTGCCGCCTGGTCAGGCGAGAAAATGGGCCGTAGGACGGCCCCTGCCCCGGGAGGTTATCTTCCATGAGCTGCCGCCCGCGGTCATTGTGCAGCTCGGGCCGCCCCCGCCGAATCACCGTTATGTCCGGGTGGCCACCGATATCCTCCTGATTGCGGTGGGAACAGGAATGGTTGTCGACGCCCTAGCCGATCTGGCGGGGAATTGAGCGAAAATTTTACCCTCCAAGAATCTCCTCTATCAGTCCAGCCACATCCGTCATGGCCAGCGGACCGGCGGCGGGCGGTTCTTTCTCAAGCCTGCCGCTGATCAGCAACGGGACATGGTCGGCAGCACCTGTCGGGGGGTAGCCGTGTGAGCCGCGGATCAGCCGGGTATCCCGGGAAATCTTGAAGGATTTCGGCTCAATAAAAAGTTCAAGCGGATCAAAGCCCGGCTTGCTGTGAATATCCACCTTATCGGCAAAATCCGGGGCCTTTTTCTCGTTTTCCCACCAGTAGTAGGAAAACCATTTATCCCGGCGGCTGACCGCGACTATCTCTCCGCAGCGCTGATGATTGATGCCATACCGTTTTTTCTCCTCACCGGCCTGCAGCAGGAAATCGATTCCCGGCTCCTTGCCCAGCACATCGCCAACCTTTTTCGTAAAACCCGGCTTGAGGTAAATGTGGGCCACCTGGTGATCAACCATGGCAAAAGCGGGGCTGAGCTCAATATCAAGATACTCCCTGCCCTGAATGGTTCTCACCTTAAGAAGATCGTGCTGCCTGAGGATGCGGTTTAACGGCACCGCATCCTCCACCTTGGCAAAGGCGTACTCGGAAAGAACAAGGAAAACCGTCTCGTCCAGCAGACCGAGCTGGTCAACGCCGGCAATAATGCGCCCCACCTCTTTGTCCACCTTGCCCAGCTCTTCCGTCACCTCCTGGCTGTCCGGTCCGAATTTCTGGCAGCAGTAGTCAAGATGGGGCAGGTAGACAAACATCAGATCCGGTTTGTGCTTTTCCATGGTTTTCACCGCTGCCCCGGCAATCCAGCGGCTGGACTGGATACCGGCCAGCGGCCCCCAGTAGTGCTGGAGGGGGAACTCGCCCAGTTCCCTGCTCACCTTCTCATACCAGCCGGCAGGCTTTGAATAACACCAGGGGATCAGCCCCTCCTCGCTATGCATGGGTTTGGGGGTTATCACCACTTTACAATCCGCGTACAGGGAATTCTGCATGAAGAGAAGGGCGGTGGTCAACTTCCCGTTTTTTTTCCGCAGCCTCTCCCAGATGCGCTCCGCCTGCACCAGACGATCCGCCTGATCCCAGAAGGAAACCTGCATGGTCTCGGGATAATAAAAACCGTTTGCCACCACGCCATGATGTTCCGGCAGACAGCCGGTGGTAAGCGTCGCCTGCACCGGCAGGGTCACGGCCGGAAAAGGGGGGACAAGCCGGTGGAGGGTGCCGGACCCCAGAAGTCCCGCGATATGAGGAATTTTTTCAGGATTGTCAAAATGTTTCAGACTGAGGCCGACAACATCAAGCACGATCACTCTTTTCCTGGTCATGGCATTCAGCTCACATTAAAAATTTTCGCAAACAGCATTGCGGGGATAAGAAAGCAGATAACCGGCAGGGCCAACAGGTAATGCTGCGCCCCGGCCACATAGGCCGCATCAAGCACCGGGATGGCCAGCACCAGATATTTCACGCATCTGCCGGCGGCTTCAGGCCCCGGGTGCAAGGCGCTTTTCCACAATGGCGGCCCGGCCATAAGGCAAACCGCAAGGATGAAAATCAGGCCGCCCGGTTTCAGGGCTCCCTGCACGGTCAGTAGCAGAAAACCCGCCAGGACCAGATGAAAGCCGCTGAGGATAAGCCACCTTTCCCCTCCCTGTTTTCTACCGGTCTCAAATGTCCCAAGCCAGGTGAGAAAATAGACATAGCCCAGGGTCAGAACGGGAAAAACCAAAAAAACAGTCCACGACGGATTGACGCTCATCCCAAGCAACAGATTAACCGAGCGGCAGCCCGCCATGGCAAGCGGCCCGAGTATCTTTATATTTTTAACCAGACAGTCGTAGGTGAAAACAAGAATGGTCAGTATAGCCGCCAGCAAAAACGAAGTCCGTCCGGCCCAGGCTGCGGCGGCCAGGCCAACGGCAAAAAGCAGCAGGCAGAAAACAAGGGCCTGGTTGGGGGAAACCGCACCTGACGGGATCGGCCGCTCCGGCCTGGTGCGCGCATCTTCCCGCCGGTCGCGGATATCGTTTAACACGCAGCCAGCCCCGTAAATTGCCGAACTGGCCAGCAGCAGCCATAAAAGCGCCACGAGGTTCAGCGAAAGTCCCGAAACAATCAGAGCTCCGGCCAGGATATCCGCCATGGCGGTAAAGATATTGGGTAGCCTGACCAGCTGCAGCAAGCCCCTGATCTTCTGCCGTGAGCTGACTTTTACCAAGAATATTACTCCCCGCATCTCCGCAGATAATCAAGGGCCTGGCGCGCCGCCTCAACGGGGCGGTCCTCATAGGGATAGAGCTCCACCGTGACAAAACCGGCATAGCCCGTCTGCCGGATGGCCCGCAGAACCCCCGGCAGATCAATGGCCCCCTGGCCGGGCATGAGATGATGATGCACCCTGCTTTCCGCGATATCCTCCAGATGAAAATGGGCGGTGCAGTGGTGCAAACTTTTCACCAGCCGGGCCGGGTCTTCGCCCACACAGAAGAAATGACCTATATCAAAATTAAGGCCAAAGACATCCTGATCAAGCCCGCTGTAAATCTCCAGGAACTGACTGCTGTTTTCTATGAGCAGACCCGGTTCCGGCTCAATCAGCACCCGGACATTTTTGCTGCGGGCCAGATCATGGACAACAGCCAGCCCTTGCCGGAAAAGCAGCAGCCCCTCTTCCTCCGTCATACCAAGCAATGGACCGCCCGGTTCGGTGGAGATGGTGGGGGCGCCGAGTGCGGCGGCAAGCTCAATGCAGTCAAGGGTATGCCTGATGCGCTGCATGCGCCGCCCTTTTTCCGGCTCAATCCAGGACGGATGCCAGGTGTCGCCTATGGCGTGCAGCATGAAGGCGTTGATATTCGCCACCCGCATCCCGCAACGCTGCAACGTCTCCCTGACAGAGTCAAGATACTCATCGGTCATATCAGGAGGATAGGCATGGGGCGTATCAGCCATGATCTCGATGCCCTCATAGCCCAGCCCGGCCAGAGTCTCGATGGTGTCCACCAGGCTGTGCCCGCGGAAAGCGTTTGTACTGAAGGCAAATTTCATTGGCGGTCAACCCCGGGCACGGCTGGTTTCATTCTACACATATCCGACGCCCCTCATGACCAGACGGGAAACTGTTCCAGATAGACCCTGGCCCTGGCCGCGGCCTCTTCCGGGGCCTGGGGGTACGTATACAGTTCCACGGTGACAAAGCCGTCATACTGTTTATGCAGACTGGCCAGCACCTGCTGAAAATTGATATCGCCAAGCCCGGGGATGAGATGAAAATGTTTTCTGTCCCGGATATCCTCCAGGTGAACATGGAAAATTTTTTCGCCGAGACGGCTGATGACGGCCTCCGCCTCTTCGCCGAGCAGGTGACTGTGGCCCAGATCGAGATTAGCGCCCAGCCACGGATGATCCATGACGTCCAGGAATGGAGCCAGCTCATCGCAATTTTCAATGAGCAGGCCGGGTTCATATTCGAGGCCTATTTGGATGCCGAGGTCCCCGGCATAATCCAGGATTTCCGCAAGGGAGTCCCGCAACAGGAGAAGGCCCTTTTCCGGGCTGCAGCCGGGCACGGGACGGCCGGAGGTGACGCTCACCGCCGGGGCGCAGAGAATTGCGGCAAAATCAATGACTTTTTTGGTGTAACTGATCCGCCACCTTCTTTCCTTTTCCTCCGGATGAGCCAGGGACGGTTCAAAAAGGGGCTCCCAGAAGCCGCGGCCGTAATAGCCGATCGCCGTGTTGGCATTGAGGTTCGCCGCCTGGATACCGGCATCGCGCAGGGCTCTTTGCACCTCCGGCAGCTCGGTTTCCGCGGCCGGGGCCGCGAAAAGATGAGGCATGTCGGCCAGGATCTCGACCCCCGCGTAACCGGCAGCGGCAATTTTTGCCACCGCCTCGCACAGGGAGAAACGGGTAAAAGCGTTGGTGCTGAAGGAAAGCTTCACTTTATCAAAACCATCACCCCTGCCCCGGCGCAACACCCCGCACATATTCATTCAACATGGCGAATTGCTGGTGGTGATCAAACACCGCAACCCCCAGGGGCGCCTTGAAAAAACTGGCCAGATGAGGCATGAGCCCCCATTCTCCCCGGTGCAGGGCAAACTGGGCCAGCCTGATGAGATCAAGCACCAGCGGGGCGGCCAGCAGGGAATCATAGGCCTGCCAGGTGAACTGCAGGGACATCTTGGCGCCCAGAAAACCCTGAAAATGAATAAAGTCCCAGGCGGTTTTCTGATCACCAAGAGAGGGGACATAGTTGATATGTACTGCCGAATGGGGCTGATAGCCCAGAATGCCGGACAGCACCCTGTCCTTGGACTGTATTTTCGTGGCCCTGTTTTCAGGATTTTCAAGAACCTTGCCATCCATGTTGCCGAGAATGTTAAAACCCTCCCAACTGAGTATCTCCAGATTCCTGGAGAGAAACATGGGGGCCAGGGCGGACTTGACCAGGGTCTCCCCTGTCTTGCCGTCATTGCCCATGACGGGCACCCGCCGCTTTGCGGCCAGTTCAAGCAGGGCGGGAATCAGCGTCCCGGCGGTGGGGGTAAAATTGATCAGCGGACATCCTTCCATGATGGCGGCATAGGCATATAAACTGCTGGCCCTTATGGTGGTCGCGTCGTCGGCCTGCAGCCGCTTTTCAAAGGAGGCAAGATGAAGGTGATGCTCTTCAAGCGGCAAGGGGGGCTCGGTTGAGGCCAGGTTGACCACCACCAGATCCGTCAGTCCCTTGTCTTTTCTAAAGGCGCGCAGATGGCCGCGCAGCTCGTCAATTTCCGCAAGCAGCGGCTTCCGGCCGCACCCGGCGCCTTCAGCCAGCGAGTTGATGGCCTGGCCGCAGTTATGCACTACCCCCGGCTTGATCCAGCTATCTATCTCCGCCAGCTCATCAGCCAGATCCACCAGCAGCGCAGGATCAACAGCGCCGCATTCCAGCACCATCCGCCTGGCCCCATCAATGACGGGTTGACGACGGATGTCCCAGCCGCCGAACTCAAAGCCGCGGATTGGCGCCAGTCCGAGAGGCCGGAAGGCATCCGTCCCGGTTACCATGCCGACCGCCGGGATAAGCCCTTCCTTGAGGGCCAGGGTGCCCACCATAACGGTCGCGGCGATTGAACCAAGGCCGCCAATGAGCCATACCCCGGTTTTCTGATCAGGTTTTTTATATGTCATCAGCACATCCATTTTTTGATTAGACTGGAGGTTGAAGGCTGCAACCTTCATTTACTTCAGGCTATCAAAAGAGAAAATCGAAGTCAATGGCTGTTCAAGATGATGGCGTCGTAATTTCCCGGCTTCAGCCTACAGCCTGCCGTCCTTGACCTGAACAAATTTGAGAAAGGCGGGCCAGAGGAGCAGGGGCACAACCACCGCCACCAGCACGCCATAGTGGGGCATCCGGCCCGAGGCCTGGCCGATCCAGGAAAACAACATGACGCTGGGAATGGTGCCCAGCAGAAGAGAGGCGGCAAACCGGGCCGGATGCATGCGGGCAATCCCGGCCAGAATGGCCATCACCTCCGGCAGAACGGGCATGAAGCGGCTGATGATAATGGCCGCCCCTCCCCACCTGTCAAAAAAATAGCGAAAACGCTCCAGCTCTTCCTCAGAGGCCAGAAAACGGCTCGCCTTGCCGCCGGCCAGCCGCGCCACCCCATAGCCGATAAAACCGGCGCCGGCCGAACCGATGACGCCAAGGATCGTCCCGGCCGGGAAACCATAGACGTTGCCGAGCGCAGCCATGATGCCGGTGGCCGGCACGGGCAGCAGCAGATCGCCGATCAGCAGGGCCACCCCGACGGCCCAGCCGTACGGCCTGATGCCGCTGAACCACTCACTGCACCTCGCCTGGCTGAACATGATCTCGAATCCCTGGCCGAAGAGGGCGACTTCGCCGATAAAAACCGCCGCCAGGACCAGCATGACGGCTAGCAATTTAAGCAAGAGTTTCATAAACAACGAGGTCAGGTGACAATGGCGGATTCGCGGAGAAGAGTTGCCAGCTCCTCGTGGATCAAACCGTTTGACGAGACAACCTCCGGCACAAAGGGCGAATACGGCCGCCCCCGGAAATCGGTAACCCGACCACCCGCCTCTTCCACCAGCAGAAGGCCGGCAGCCGTGTCCCACGGCTTGAGATTGATCTCCCAGAAGCCGTCCAGCCTGCCGCAGGCCACATAGGCAAGATCAAGGGCCGCCGCTCCCGCCCTTCTCACTCCCTGGGAGCGCGTCAATACCTTTTTCAGCGCGGCCAGCACCCCGTCCGCCTGCTCGGTGATATTGTAGGGAAAGCCCGTGGCCAGCAGGGAGTGCAGCAATTTCTCCGCTTTGGATACCGCGATTTTCTCCCCGTTCAGCCAGGCCCCGTATCCCTTGCAGGCGCAGAAAAGCTCATCCCGCAGCGGCGCATGGATCACCCCAACCAGCACCCTGCCCTTTTCCATGAAACCGATGGAAACAGCAAACCATGGAAAGCCGTGGGCGAAGTTGGTCGTGCCGTCCAGGGGATCGATCACCCAGACGGGTTCCTGGGGGATGTAGCTATAGGCGGCATGGGATTCCTCGGAGAGGATGGCGATTTGGGGATAGCGGGCGGAGAGCAGATCGATAATGATTTTCTCGGCAGCCACGTCGGCCTCCGTTACCAGATCAATCCTGCCCTTGTAGCGCACCTGGTGCGGCTGATGGTATAATCCGGCCAGGACCGAACCGGCCTGCAGGGCAGCCTGGCCCGCGGCCCGCAGAATACCGGCCAGATAATCGCTGCCGCCTTCCGCCAAACATCTTTCGATTCTTTCCATGATGTGCCAATCAGTTGATGAACTCGTAAAAAGTCGGAGACAAAGCCCGGATGGCTAAGTAACAAAATTCGATATACAAGGCGTAGTGTATTTTTGAGAGCGAGGCTATACATGCAGTATGCCGAACGAACAAAAATGCGCTACAACGCAGTAGATCGGGTTTATGCCCTTCAGGGTATTTTTTACGACGCCATCAATCAGTTTGCCGGCAGAACCGAATGAACCATATTTCTGGCAAAGCTCATGGTGACCGTGGTGCCTATGCCCTCTTCCGACTCGAGCACGACGTCTCCCCCGTATCTTTCCACCATGGTCTGCACCAGATACAGTCCAAGCCCCCTTCCTTTCCAGGGCACCTTGGTGGTGAAAATAGGGTCCAGGGCCCGTTGCCTGGTCTGCTCATCCATCCCGCAACCATGGTCCTGCACCTGAAAAAAAACATGGGTGTCATTCATGGTGCAGCTTAAGAATATCGGGGAACCAGCTTCCGAGGCCTCTATGGCGTTTTTCAGCACCCCCCGCAGGGTGCGCATCAAGGTGCGCATGGGCATGGTAAACTGTAAATCCTCCACCTGGTTGGAGAAAATGATATTCTGCTGCCGGCCTTGATGGAAATATGCAAGGATATTGCCGACCAGATCGCGGATCTTGAAAGTCTCCATGTTCTCGCCGAGGTGCGCCCCCGCATCAGCCGACATCTGATAGAGTATTTCCTTGCATCTGTTCACCTGATCCCGGATCAATCTGCTGTCATCTATCAGATCCTGACTGCCGCCTTTCTCCCGCAGGTGATAGAGCATTTCTCCCGAGGCAACGGCAATGGTTGACAGAGGGGTGGCAAATTCATGGGCCGCCCCGGCGGCAAAGGTGGCCAGCGTGGCCAGCTTGTCGGCGCGATTCTTGACTTTCTCAAGTTCCTTGATGGTTTTCTGCTGCCCCTCAAAGGACAATCGCACCCTGCTTACCAGAAAACTGATGATGACTATGGCCACCACAAAAACCGTAAAAAGCACGAGGATATAGGAACGCAGATCCGCTTCAATATTGTCGGCGTAAAAGGTAAAGGCGGCCATGTATTCCGCGGGCGGCATCATTCCCGCCTCGGCCAGCTTGCGCAGGGCCGCGTCGTCCATGACCATGGGATCGGCAAAGACGAAAAAATCCGTGTAGCAGACCACGGTAAAAACAACCAGCCCGAAGGCGCACTTGGGCCTGAGCAAAAGCGAGCCGAGAAAAACATAAATGATATACAAAACGATAAAGGGATTCAGGGCACAGGAAATCTGCATCAGGAGAATCGTCAGCAAGCCCACGTCAAAAAACATCATCAGCGCGGATGACAACCGGAAATACCTGCCGTCACCCCGTTTCAACTGCAGGAAAAAGACAATATTGCTGCCAATAAGCAGAAGAACAAGGAGCGCGGAAATCAGCAGGGAAATATTAACTGCAAATATGCCGTGGGCGATGGAGATCAGAAAGATCATGCTCAGGGCTGTCACCCAGCGAAAGTGGATCAACCAGCCAAAAGTTGTTTTATCAACTGTTGAGATGTCCCCACCGGGTGTTTCAAACATTTTCGAGAAAAGAGAACTGTACATGGTGCTCATTTCAGGCCTCAAAGCGATCCCGTGCATATTGCCGCTGGTCCGGGGCATCAGCGGCCCGGCCGGGAACCGCCTCGGGAGGACCCGGCTCTCCGGCATTTCCGCCGGGCTCATCAAGCATTTTCCTGACAAGGCAGGAGAATGCAAATTCATCCACCGGCTTCAACAGGAAGGCCTTGACCCCTGACCCGTTAAAACGTTCTTCCTCCAGGGAGACGGAATAGCCGGAACTGAGGATGACCGGCAGACCGGGTCGTATCTCTGAGATCCCACCGGCAAACTCAATGCCGCTCATGCCGGGCATGTTCAAATCGGTAATGACCAGATCGACTCCCCAGGGGTGGGCCCGCAGAAAAGCAAGGGCTTCGGCGCTGTCGGTATAGGCGTAGACTGTATAGCCGAGCTCCTCAAAAAGCATGGCCCCGTACCCGGCAAGGGATCGCTCATCGTCCACGAAAAGAATACGCTCATTGCCTTTCGGAAACTCCTGCCGCACCGGCTCGACCGACTCCGCCTTTCCCTCCGAGGCAGGAAAATACACGGTAAATGTGCTGCCCTTGCCGACCGCGCTTGAGACGGTGATTGTCCCATTATGCGCGGCCACGATGCCTTGCACGCTTGCCAGCCCCATTCCGGTTCCCTTGCCGATCTCCCGGGTTGTAAAAAAAGGGTCGAAAATTTTTTCCTGGGTCAGCTTATCCATACCGCGGCCGTTATCAATGACCTCAATTTTAACGTAATGGCCAAGGGCAAGCCCCGGCGGGCAATCCTCGGCCCGGGGAACGGTAACGTTTTTTAATCTTACCACGATAATACCTTTGCCATCCATGGCCTGCAAGGCATTTGTGCAGAGGTTCATCAGAACCTGATGTATCTGAATGGGGTCTGCCAAAACAGAGCGGCAGTCCGGGCTGATATCCTGATAGATCTCAACTGCCCCGGGAAAACCGATCCTCAGGAAGCCCAACACCTCTCGCACCAGGGAACAGAGGTCCACCAGCTGCACCTGCTTGTCTGAGTTGCGGCTGTATGTCAGGATCTGCCTGACCAGATCCCTGGCCCTTTGCCCGGATCTGATCACCTCCCGCAGCATTTCCGTGACCGGGCCATTGCCATGGTCCTGCCGCAGCGCCGAATTGGCGTAGCCAAGGATGGCGGCCAGGATATTATTGAAATCATGGGCGATGCCGCCGGCCAGGGTTCCCATGGCCTCCATTTTCCCGGCCTGCCGCGTCATCGCCTCCACCCTGTTCCTCTCCGTCATATCCCTGATGATCGACTGGTAGCCGATAACATCGCCGGAAACCTTATCTCTTCTCAGGGTGGCGCTCAGCCGGCAGTCAAGGAGCCGGCCGCATTTATGGCGCAGCTTCAGATCGAAATCCTTGACCGAGCCATAGGTATCCAGTTCATGCTGGAGGATAATTCTTTCATTGCGGCTGGCAAGCAGATCCAGGATGGTAATATAATGCATCTCTTTGTCCGAGTAGCCTGTCAGGTCAAGCATGGCCCGGTTGCAGACGACGGAGGCGAAGCCGTTGCCGCAGATGCAGATGGCATCGCGGGAATTTTCAAAAAGAGAGCGGTAGCGCTCTTCGCTTTCCAGGAGATCGCCCAGGCCCCTTTCCCTTTCCTCCCACAACTCCCGTATGTACACATAGCCGAATAATGGAATGGCAGCCATATACAGGCCGTGGCGCAGGGGGGTGAAGACATGCTCATACGTCTCGCCCAGCAGCATATCGGGGATCTTGAGAAATTCATTCAAAAACAGAAAAACAAAGGCGAGGCTGACAACATTCCTCACCCAGCCTCTTGTCCTGGCCAGCATGAAAGCAATGGCCGCGGCCATGATGACAGAGGCGTTCATCCTGAAGAGCCAGTCGCACCAAGTCTGACCGAATTGGCTATCCGGATTTCCCGTGATATGGTTGCCCCACCACCAGAAGGACGCCAGATAGCACAGCAGCACCAAACCCAGGCCTGTCTGCACAAAACGTCTCGGCATCAGCTGGTCATCCCCAGGATAGAGCAGAAAGGCTCCGGCCACCACAACGAGGCCCGCATCGAAAAGGGCATGCTCCAGAGGAGGGAAAATAACATGCAAAACATGGGAATCAACAATCCCGTAGGCCGGCAGGGCAGCCATGACCAGCATGACAAGCTCTCGGGTCAACCCCAGACCGAAGCCCCAGACAAGCATGCGTTCCCTGGGCAGACAGGGGCTGCGGCGCAAAGTCAGGGAAAAAACGAGCAAAGTCCCCCATAAAGCGGCGCCCAGCCCGAAAGGCACGATGCCGGCGGCAATACCGCCGTGTCCTCCGGTAAACTGGGAGACAAGATGAAGGGTCACGTCAATAAAGGAATCCATGGAAATCATGCCTGGGGTTTTCACATCTGTACGCCATCGTCCGCGCGGCTTCCGGCGCTCATGGACAACAAAGAACAAGCAAGATATTTGCCAGCAGCGGGATATTTCCCCCGGAGCGGCCAACCGGCGGCACGATACCCTTCAGCCAACCAGGGGAAACAGCAAGGCAACCCGCCGATTCCGTTTGAAAATTTATCGCAAAACTCCGCGCAGGCCCCGCCGGATAAAGATGTGCCGCACATCATAGCCCGGGAGTCTGCCGGCGGCGGAAGGAAAGGAACATCTGTAAAAAAAAGCAGTTACCAGCGAAACACCGACCAGTTTCTGACCGGCCCATGGCCAGGAAATGCCAACATCCACCCGGGCACAAGACCGATACTGGGTGAAATAACCAGACGAATGGCCCGGAGGGGGGGGAAACTGGGCTATTCACCCATCCATTTTAACAGTTTGGCCGCCACCCCGCCTCCCTGCCCAAAAAATACCCATTCCCCGCTGGGCAAAACACCCAACCGCCAGGGGGATATGGCCCCAATTTGTGCAATGTCACCCAGAAAATGCCTTGCACAATTATACCACAATAACGCATAACATTTTGATATTAATAGATAAATTATAATACCACCAGGTGGTATATTTTTTGCTTTTCTTTCCCACCGTAACAAGTCGTCCGCACTTACGCAAACAACAGCAAGCACACAGGCTTAACAGCTAACCAGCATGGCTGACCAGGCTGGCCAGCCACAACGAACCATAAAAGTCCGGCGCTCCGGCATGGTCGGTTTCGAGCACCGTCGACTTTCATACAAACACCTTGATGACGATTGTGAATGCATGCAGACTCAACACCACCAATAACAAAGGAGGGAAACGGAAAAACAACCAGGAAGCACGTTACGAAACAAGCACAATTTCATGAATTTTATGGAGGATTTGGAAAAGATGAAGAAACCGATTTTATCGATGATCGCCCTGGGCCTGCTGGCCCTGCCTCTGTCCGCCGGACAATCTCTCGCGGGAAAACCGGTTACCTGCAAGGATACCGATGGGGACGGCTACGGCAACCCCGGGGTATCCGTATGTCCGAACGGCAGCGCCACGGACTGCAATAACAACAACAGCTCCATTTTCCCCGGCGCCACCGAAATCTGCGGCGACGGTATTGACCAGGATTGCTCCGGGGCTGACCTGCCCTGCTCAACCTGCATCGACACCGACGGCGACGGTTACGGCAATCCGGGTTCAGCCAGCTGTCCGAACGGCAGCGCCACCGACTGCAACAACAGCAGCAGCTCCATCTTCCCCGGCGCCACGGAAATACAGTGCGACGGCATTGACCAGGATTGCTCCGGAGCCGACCTCTGTTCCGGCAACCCCCATCAGGGGATTACCGGCACCTTCACCACCCCGGCCCAGGTAACCGCCAAATGTCTGGAGTGTCATCCGTTTGAAGGCAATGATATCGTCAATGCCCTGCATGGCATGATGCCCACCGCCTCGCCCAAGGTCACCAACGCCACCGGACTGAGCCAGAAACTTGCTGAAATCAACACCTTCTGCAGCTACCCCAACCCGGACATGGCCGGAGCGGCCTGTCTTACCTGTCATCCGACCCTGGGGAAATACGAGAACCTGACCGCGGCGGACATCGACTGTCTGCGCTGCCATAACGACCAATACAAATCAAAGTACGCCGCCGAGACTGATCCGGCCAACTTCATGTACATCATCGACTGGCAAGGCAACCCGAAAACCTACATCCCCTCGGACAGGGATGCCAACGGTAATTTCCATGTCGAGTTCAACTGGGCGGCCATGCCCGGCTTGACCGCCCTTGACCTGGTCCGCGGCGTGCAGCGTCCGACCACGACGACCTGTTTGTCCTGCCATGCCAAGGCAGGCGGCGGCGACTGGGTGAAACGCGGTGATATCGGCCTTAATTCGGCCAGCGCCACCGCCGCGCAGGATGTCCATCTGGCCTCCGTCGCCAATGGCGGCGCCGGCCTCAGCTGCGGTTCCTGCCATGTGTCCACGGCCCATGAGATCCCCGGCCGCGGTATCGATCTGCGCCCGACGGAAGGCGGCGCCGTGAAAGCATGTGTTGACTGCCATACCGGCATGGACAGTGGCAGCGGCCATGCTTCGGCCGGCCAACGCACCGAACCGGATCGCCATGTCGCCCGTGTGGCCTGTCAATCCTGTCACATTCCGGCCTTTGCCAAGGGCGGCGCCACCGAAATGTGGCGTGACTGGACCAATCCTACCTGGAATGCGGCCCTGTGCAACGGCCAGGGCGCCTGGGCCGGGGAAGAGCACAAGGTGGCCAATGTCGCCCCTGACCATGTCTTCTTTAACGGCACCAGCTATGTCTACAAACTGGGTCAGACCTTAAACCGGATCGATCCCATCAGCGGTTACAAGATGATGGCCGATGCCAATGGTGCTGTTTCCGATGCCCCCGGCATCAGCAAACTTGTGCCGATCAAGCGTCATCAATCGAACATGGCGGTTCATAACGCCACCAATCAGGTTATTCCCTTTGATGTCGTCTGGCAGTTCATGACCGGCAAATCCGATGAGGCAGCGGCAAACGGCATGGCCTATGCCGGCTTGACCGGGCCCTATACCTGGACCTGGGTTGAGGCGGAGATGGCCATCAACCACGGGGTCAGCCCGGCTACGAGCGTGGCCACCTGCGCCCAGTGCCACGGCGACACCGGCGCCAATCTTGACCTGTCAACCCTGTCGAAGCTCGACAAGCAGGGCTATGCCCTGAAAGACACCCAGGACAAGATCTGCGGACAGTGCCACCGGGTAAAAAGCCCGAGGGGCCATGAAAGCATGCACGGACATCTTAACAAGGGCAGCGGCATTGACTGCCTCTTCTGCCACAACTTCACCAGACCGGAACGCGGCCTCTGTTCACCGTGCGACCCGAACTGCGTGAACGAATTTGTTGATAACGTTCCTTATAACAATCATGTTTGCAACTAATTAACCCAAGTCGCAAGCTATACGCATGGGGGACAGGCGCTTCGCGTCTGTCCCCTTTTTTTTGTCCGCCCTGCCGGCCTTGAAAATCCCCTCCCCATCGACTGCACATAAAAAAAACAATTCCCTGTACGCCAACAAGAAAAAACCATTATAATTTTTTATGATGGCGTCGTAAAAAATACCAAAGGGCATAAATCCGGCCTACTGCGTTGTAGCGCATTTTTGTTCGTTCGGCATACCCTATGTATAGCCTCACTTTTATATATGAAAGTTCTGTTTTCATGCAGCGGGGATGAGGCGGAAGACAAAAGAGAAAGACGATGAAGAGCGGAAAAATTACCTGGTGTGCTGAGTTCAGTGTCCAGTCAGAGTATATTGACCGGCAGCACCAGAATCTGATAGCCATCGTCAATGATTTCAACCAAGCCCTGACCAGGGGCGAGGGGGCGAAGATAACCTATGCCATCCTGAACCGGCTGGTTCTATATGCTGAAACCCACTTCAGGGATGAAGAAAAACTGATGCAGATGGCGCGATTTCCTCCCGACCAGCTCAACACCCACATCAAGGAGCACGTGAAGCTCACCGAAGAGATCTTTCATCACTGCGAGAACTGGAGCACTTACGGCAAGGAGTCCTTGCCCGGAATCGGCAAATTTCTGGCCGCGTGGCTCCTTGGGCATATCCTCAAGTCCGACATGAAATACAGCAAATACGTGGCCAAGATCGACGACAAATTCCTCTCTGTCAAATGATGACAGCAAGGGACTGCAGGCCGTGGGCCGGCCGGCAGCGGTAGAGATAAACCACTTGCGACCCCCTTCAGGCCAAGCGCCGCCCTCCTAATCACCAAAAAAAAGCCCCGGTTTTCCTTGCTTTCATCGCGAAACAGGAAAACCGGGGCAGTTACAGCTGATATCAGCTCAGCTAAGGCAGGGTTACCATCAGATCCCCATCCTCGGAGAAGGTATAGTTCAACTCGTTATGGGCAGTATCGAGGGTCGTGACCCGGATGAGATAACTGCCGCTGCCGGCGTAAGTGTGAGCCATTCCCGCAGCCAGATTCGCATGGGGGCTGCTGGACATGGTCCGCTTCCGGTCCCCCCAGTAGATATAGGCCCGCATGATATCAGCCGGCAGACCGGTCGCCTTCAAAGTGACGGTCTTGCCCACGGCCGACATGGTGAAATCAGCCGTCGGCTTCGGCGGCTCGACAAGAATCGCCGAAGCTGCCACCGTATCCGTTTTGGTCAGACCGCTGACATCTTCGGTCATGTTCACCGTGGCGGTGTAGGAACCGACCTCATCATACCGATAGACGATGATATCGTCGCCATTGCCGCCCAATACCGTTCCCGGCCCGCCGAAATCCCAGGTGAAGCTGCAGTCGAGCTCAACCGGGTACGCGATTCCCTGATTGTCGTACGCCTCCTCATAGCAGGAGGAACGCGAAGCATCAAAGACCACCTCCAGATCCGTCTCATCCGAGGAAAGGGCGCTGGGATACGGAATGAGGTGCAGACCCGAATAGTCGCTCAGTTCGCCGACGGCAAACGGCGAGAACGAGGGGGCATATCCGCAGATGGTATTGTTGACCGGGTCAACACTTTCGGTGATATCCTCCCAGCCGTTCAAACCGCGGTGCCAGAGGACAAGGTCCGCCTCGGCGCCAAGAACGTCAGCCTCGATGTAATCAAGGCAGACATGGCCGTCAGGCGAACATTCCAGATCTATATCAAGGGCCTTGTCACCCAGCAGCCGGTAATCAACAGGAGGCACCGGCTTATCCATGACAAACACCGACATGGAGCAGCCGCCCGGATCAACGCTCGGCAGGGTTACCGCGGCCTGTGCGTCCGGGGTTGCGACCACAACATCCGTTCCGGCCGGAACCGCTACCGTGTCGGGATTGCTGCCGTCGCTGTTCTTGGGCTCGGCTGCCCCAAAGAGCGTAAAGGAGCTTGTCCTGCCACAGACCGTATCCGTATCCGCATCAAGACTGAAGGTTACATCCTTTAAGCCCTGCAGGTCATTGCGCAGCATGCGCACATCCCGTTCGTTGGTGGTGACATCCGTCTCCTCATACTGGAGACAGACATTGCCGGTAACCGGACCCTGCGGACACAGCAGATCGATATCATACATCTTGTTACCCACGGGCAGATAGATGGATGAATGGAAGGCATCGTTAACAACCGTCACCCTCAGGGTACAGGCTGAGGTGATCTCATCAATGATCAGGGACAGCTCGGGAATCGGCTGAACCAGGACGTTGGCGCCGGCCGGCACCGTCATGTCATCTATGAAACCGCAGCCTCTTGCGCCCGGGGCGGTCTTGTAAGGATCGAGACGGCAGCCATCGTTGCAGTCCAGCGTGCCGTCACCATCGGAATCAACATCAGCCACCCCGCAACCGCAAACCCCTGGTTCGGACTTGGCGGCATCATTGGGGCAGCCGTCCAGATTTCCGCAGATACCATCCCCATCCGCATCGTTGAAAGAATCATCAGGGCAGGCATCGCAGGCATCGCCCAAGAGATCGCCGTCAGCGTTTTGCTGACCGGGATTCGCCGCACCCGGACAGTTGTCCACGTTGCCGCAGACACCGTCACCATCCGTGTCGTTATTGGCGTCATTGGGACAGAGATCCACGTCGCCGCAAAGACCGTCATGGTCGGCATCATTGTTTGCATCAGCCGGGCAACTGTCGCAGACGTCACCAAAGGCGTCATTGTCAGCATTTGCCTGGCTGGGGTTGGCCGTGGTCGGACAGTTGTCATTGTCACCCGTCATGGGGGCGGCAAAACCGCTGCCGCCACAGACGTTGTCATGATCCTCGTCGTTTACCACATCGTGGGGGCAGACATCGCAGACATCGCCATACAGATCATTGTCCGCATTGGCCTGGTTGGCATTGGCCACTGACGGGCAGTTATCGACGTCGGCGCAACGGCCGTCACCGTCGCCATCGTTGGCGGCGTCATGGGGGCACACATCATTACAATCCGCCACGCCGTCAGCATCCGCATCCGTATCGGCTATGCCGCAGCCGCACTGGCCGGGAGCCGACTTGCCGCCATCGGCCGGGCAACCGTCCACATCGCCGCAGACCAAGTCGCCGTCCATATCGTTATCAGCATCATTGGGGCAGATGTCACAGACATCGCCCAAGCCATCGCTGTCACCATCCGTCTGACCACTATTGGCTGCCGCCGGGCAGTTATCCACGTTGCCGCATATCCCATCCTGGTCCGCATCATTGGCAGGATCGTTCACGCAAGCATCGCAGGCATCGCCAAGGGTGTCGCCGTCAGCGTTGGTCTGGCTGGCATTAGCCACTGCCGGACAGTTATCCACGTTGCCGCACACACCATCGCCATCCATATCGTTATCAGGATCACTCGGGCAGGCGTCCACGTCACCGCAGATGCCGTCGCCGTCAGCATCATTATGAACATCATTGGGACAGGCATCGCAGGCATCACCCAGCAGGTCTCCGTCAAGGTTGGCCTGATTGGTGTTGGCCGTGATCGGGCAGTTATCATTGCCGCCGGTTTTCGGGGCTTTAAATCCAATCCCCGCACAGATACCGTCGTTATCACCATCATTATATACATCATTGGGACACGAGTCGCAGGCGTCGCCGTAAAGATCATGATCGACATTGGCCTGGTTGGAATTCGGCACGGTCAGACAGTTATCCTTGTCGTTTGTCAC
Source organism: Deltaproteobacteria bacterium (assembly GCA_016219175.1). GTDB lineage: Bacteria > Desulfobacterota > Desulfobulbia > Desulfobulbales > SURF-16 > SURF-16. The sequence continues at coordinate 25,594 of JACRCD010000092.1, forward strand.
CCCATCCAGGTCATCATCATTGGAACAGGGCGACGCCGTGTCACAGAGGTCACCGATTCCGTCATGGTCACAGTCCTTCTGGTCAAGGTTGACGGCCAAGCGGCAGTTATCCAGACAATCAACCACCGTATCACCGTCCGTATCAGGAGCCGGACCGCAGGTGCCGCAGGCGTTGGTTACGCCATCATCCACCGTACCGTCACAGTCATTATCAAGAGTGTCACAGGTTTCGGCCGTTGCTCCGGCCAGCGGATTACAGGTGTTATTTGCCCAGGAACCGGAGGTGCAAGTTTCAACCCCGCTGTTGCCTGAGCAGATGCCGACACCACAGCTGGTGGAACGGGTAAAACTGTCCACCGTGCCGTCGCAGTTATTGTCCTTATTATCGCAAACTTCAGGATTGCCGGGGAATTTAGCGCCATCGTTATCGTCGCAGTCATCCTTGGTCCCGGTGCAGGAGGCAGCCGTGGTATGGCCGTCATGGTCCGCGTCGACACTCAGGCCGTCATCACTGATGCCGTCACAGTCGTTGTCCAGCCCATCGCAGATCTCGGCCACCGCACCGGCCAGCGGCGCGCAGGTGTTGCCGCCCCATGAACCGGCCGTGCAGGTTTCCGTACCGCTGTTGCCGGAACAGAGACCCGTACCACAGCTGGTGGCCCGGCTGAAGTCATCCACCGTGCCGTCGCAGTTGTTGTCCTTATTATCGCAAACTTCAGGATTGCCGGGGAATTTGGCGCCATCGCCATCATCACAGTCATCCTTGCTGCCGGTGCAGGAGGCAGCCGTGGTATGACCGTCATGGTCCGCGTCGACACTCAGGCCGTCATCACTGATGCCGTCGCAATCATTGTCCAGACCATCGCA
>JACRCD010000094.1 GCA_016219175.1 Deltaproteobacteria bacterium
ATACCAGGATTGCGATTCGAGAAGAGTGCCTAAAGTACTTAAAATGCCTAAAATACTTGAAGTTGCGGTACTTTCTGACAAGATAACTCCTTTAACTTTAGGCACTTTAAGTACTTCAAGTATTTTAGGCACTTAAACTGGCAACAGGACAGAATCCCTAATGGTGGCATAACCTATTGAAATTGCGTCACGACATCAGGAGTTCTGAAGTTAGCCTTAGGGAGACACTGAGAGATTGGCCCGCGTCACTCAAGCATTCCTCAAGATGAAGAAGTTTGATATTGCTGTCCTGCAAAGGGCGTATGATGGAAAGTAAGCAAAAACAGGTCAGACCATCGTGGCTGATTTCGGCAAAAAGGCTTTTTCCGCGGACTCGCAGGGCGGCGCACCCGGTTTTTTAACGGTCGCTCATTGCCAGACAACATCATCAATCGACAGGAGACGGAAATCATGTCAACAAACACCATCCGACTGCACCGCGTGCTCCGTGCGACGCCCGAGAGAATCTATCGGGCCTTCCTGGATGCCGAAGCAATGGCCAAATGGCTTCCGCCAAATGGATTCACCGGCAAGGTCCACCACCTGGAGGCCAAGGTGGGCGGCGCCCATAAGATGTCGTTCACGAATTTCACCACGGGACATAGCCATTCCTTCGGCGGAAAGTATCTCGAATTGGCGCCGCATGAACGAATTCGCTACACGGACAGATTCGATGACCCGAACCTGCCGGGGGAACTCCAGGTGACGGTGACCTTGAAGAAGGTATCCGTCGGGACCGAGTTGAGCATCGTGCAAGAAGGGGTGCCCGATGTCATTCCTGCCGAGGCCTGCTATCTGGGTTGGCAGGAATCGCTCACTCTTCTGGCGAAACTTGTCGAGGCCGAAATCCCGGATTAGCCAACACATCAACGCACCACGCGTGGCCGTCTATCGCGCGTTGCTTGATCCGCGCGCGATCGCCAAGTGGAAGGCGCCGGACGGCATGACCCTCCATGTGCATGCGTTCGACGCGGGCGAAGGCGGCTCGTTCCGGATCTCGCTTAGATCCGAAGCGCCGGCCGTGGAAAGGCTGTCAACTCATGTTGTAGTTCCCCTCGCGCCCATTCCTATTATGGGAAAAGCCGCAAGGCATCCTAACCCCGTATTTAAAATCGAAAAGGCAAATGTCGTGATGTCCACGGCAGAGCTTGCCGGTGTGCCAGTACGGATACCGGGGGAAACGTTCCACAAGGATCCGGACTACTTCGAGGTCTTTTCGTGATGCGGCGGTTGGGGGCACAAAGGTCCTTTTTTTCTGTCTTTTGCCTTCTGCCTCATCCCTGATACATGAAAACAGGAACCATTCTCTGAAACAGTTTGTCATATATCCTATGATAAACCCGGCCCTGGCGCTGGAGAAAAATTTCTCAAAATCAAGAGGTATGGCGATGGATATAAAAAAAACAAGTTCAATCCTGGAACAGATGAAAAATTTTGCCGCTCTGCGAGGAAAACAAAAAGACAAGACACAGACCGCCGAAATGACACAAGTGAGCCTGCAGACATCCAGTTTCAGCCAATTCCGTCTGGAGACCCAGCAGGAATCGGCCAAAAGTTTCGAGGCCCAGAACGGCCTTTCCCACCTGATAAACCAAACCGGTTTTGACATCTCCCAACTACAATATAACAACAAATCCATTCTGGAACTGAGCCCGGAAGAGGCGACCGAACTGGTAAGCGCGGATGGGTATTGGGGGATCGACCAAACAGCGCAGCGACTGGCTGATTTTGTCTTAAACGGTTCCGGCGGAGACCTGGACAAACTACGAGCCGGGCGGGAAGGACTCCTCCAAGGATTCAAGGAAGCGGAAAAGCTGTGGGGCGGTCAACTGCCGGAGTTAAGCTACAAGACTATCGACAAGGCCCTTTCCCTCATTGACGAGAAGATAAAAGAGATGGGCGGCGCGATTGTTGATACCACGGCCTGAAATGCCATTTCCCGTCGTCTTTTGAGGCGTGCCCGGGGATCGCACCAGTGTAACAGCTTGATATCCTAAGAAGAGCGACACAAACGAGCCCCAAAAAAGCCGCATGGCGGCAGTCCGAAAGTTTGCTTGACCGCAATCTGGTCTGCTTCGCAAACGGGCTCGGCATCGGATAGCCGAGGTCTGCAAAATGACTTTTTCTTCAGGCTCGATAGCGCAACAGCTACAGTTTGACACGCGGTATTACCGCGGTTATGCTTAAATCATAAATACAGCAATTTCCATCCCGGACAATTTATTTCGTAAAGCTGATCAGTATGCGAATTTGAAGGGTTAGGGTTGATGGCGTCGTAAAAAATACCCTGAAGGGCATAAATTCGATCTACTGCGTTGTAGCGTATTTTTGTTCGTTCGGCATACCACATGTATAGCCTCACTCTCAAAAATACACTACGCCTTGTATATCGAATTTTGTTACTTAGCCATCCTGGCTTTGTCGCCGACTTTTTACGAGTTCATCAGGGTTGATAAAACTTATATTGCAACGGGCTGTCACCCAAAAAGTTTTGCAGCGCCGCATTAGAGGTAATCATGATCGATAAGGCATTCGCTGACCATTTTGCGGCTGATTGGATAGACGCATGGAATAACCATGATCTTGATCGCATCCTGTCTCATTACATTGACGATTTTGAAATGTCGTCACCTGTAATCATCAAGATGGCCGGTGAACCGTCAGGTACATTAAAGGGCAAGGAAGCCGTGGGTTCCTATTGGGCCAAAGCCCTTCAATTAATTCCGGATCTTCATTTTGAGCTGGTTGCCGCGCTTGCCGGCGTAAACAGCATCACCCTCTTTTACAATGGTGTCCGCGGCCCGTCCGCGGAGGTGTTTCATTTCAACCAAAATGGCAAGATTACGAGGGCCTATGCACATTACCTCTAACCCCGCGCTCAAGCTGGTCCGGCAAGAAGACGTCAGACTCCTGGCGCCACCATGGGGTGACTATCCCTGTTATCCCCTGTCATGAGTTCCGTGATCACCGAGATTTATGAGGTCTTTGCCGAGGAGTCGGCAGCCATCGCTTTTGCCTGCGGACCCGGGTGCGCCACCTGCTGCACCCGAAGCGTGACGCTGACCACCGGCGAAGGGCGGCTGATTGTCGATTTCCTGCGGGAGACGGGTTGCGCCCTGCCACCCCTGCCCCGAGACCAGGCGCCGCTGCGCCCCGCCTCGACCGGCAACGGCCTGGCCGCTCTGTGCCTGGCCGGACAGGAGACGCCGGAAGAACCGGAATCGCCGTGGCTCTTCGAGCCCTGCTTTTTTCTGAAGGAGGGGCTCTGCGCCATCTACCCGGTGCGTCCCTTTGCCTGCCGGAGTTTCAACTCCACGGTCAACTGCGGGAAAACAGGGATGGCCGAGGCCCCGGAGTGGTTCCTTACCCTGGCCATCGTCACCAACCAGCTCCTGGAAGACTTGGACCGGGGCGGCTTTTGGGGCAACCTGGCCGATGTCCTGGCCTTTCTCGGCCACGGCCGGGGAGAGGCCGTAAAATCGGCGGCCCGGGAGCGTCTGCTGCCGAGCCAACCCTTACCCGGCCTGCTGGTGCCGCCGGAGGAGCGGCCCCGGATCAACCGTTTCCTGGCCACGGTGCGTGAGCGGACCGCAACCAGGTCTTGAACCGAGAATTTCGCAGCATGAAAGAGCGTTTCATGGAGAGGCAACAGACTTAAGGCAATAGGCGCCAGTGAAGGTGCTTTTCTTTCCCCTTCTGCCTCATCCCCGATGCATGAAAACAGAAGTTTGATAAATCCGTAAAAAGTCGGCGACAAAGCCCAGATGGCTAAGTAACAAAATTCGATATACAAGGCGTAGTGTATTTTTGAGCGCGAGGCCATACATGCGGTATGCCGAACGAACAAAAATGCGCTACAACGCAGTAGATCGAATTTTTTACGACGCCATCAAGTTTCAAAGGCGATCACTCTCAACCGGCGGTATTGCCGGGCCGGGCATGTATGCCCAAATCGTTACAAATCCATCGTCTCTAATCTGGTTGTTAAGCATCCTCCCCCCATCCCCATGTGTGTCATATTGTCGCAGGGCAATATCCTCGGGTGATTTCCAGGCCCAATAATGGTAACATCCGCTTGTTAAAGACAAGACCACTTCAGCAGGCAATAATTATTAATGGATGTTTTTGCTTGCCTCAACAGGCAAGTTGTTATTATCATTATTTATCATGTGAGGCCGGAATTATGAAAGTCACCACTATTTTGTCAGGCGCTGCCTTCTTCATATGGACATTTGCCCTGCCGCAACCAGGGCAGACAAGCAATGTCATACATTTCACTCATTTTGTCGGGATTAAAGGCGATCTGGGGCTTCTCTGCATGGATTGCCATAAACCAACTTACCATGAGGATGGCGCAGTCGAACTTCTGCTCGACCGGTCAACCTGTGAAAAATGCCATAGCCCGGATGGCGCCTTTGACGGTATGGATGATCCGGATATCGGGGCCTGGAACCCGATAAACTGGCCGACCTCCACCGGCGAATCGAAAATCTTTGATACCGACGGGCATCTGCGGCCCGGCAAGGAAAAATGGTGCCTCGGCTGCCACGATGACGGCACCTCGGCTGTGCACGGGGTTGCGGCTCCGAACATTGCCGGCAAGTCGATGTCCGGCGACTGGCAGAGCCCGGCCGCCATTGCCGGCAGCGGGTTTTCAGGCGCCGCGAATCTGATTGACAGCGACCTGGCGACCGGCAGTACTGACAGCTGGGGCCAGGAGCTGCTCTTTGATCTGGGCGGCGGCACGGACGTTTCCCATATCAGATTTTATACGGATCTTGATAGTGAATTTTACTGGCAGGTATACGGCAGCAATGATCTGACGAACTGGACCCAAATCCTCTACGGCCGTTCGATAATTTTTGCCGCGCCGGCCTGGGGTATTGAGGCGGGTGAGGGGTGGATTGAGGCCAGGCTGGATATCTTCGGCCCATTTCAATATCTTAAGGTGGTCAAGGTCAGCCCTTACCCCCTGCCGCTTAATGCCTTAAGGGAATTCCAGTTCAAGAAAAACTTGCAGTACGGCTATCTGACCACCGGCCATAAAATCAGCTGTGATAATTGCCATGATACCGCAAGCATCCATATTGACGGGGTCGCGCAATCCTATAAGTCCTCTCTCAATAACTATACCGGGGGCTACCGGCTGGCCGATGTAGCCTCGGGCTCCCAAGCCGTTCCAGCTCTTGAGATCCCCCGCACCGGTTGCAACAGCGGCGAAAATCCCCGCACCGGTAATGACTTCGCCCTCTGCTTCAGCTGCCACGACAAGTACAGCATCTTGGGTGATGCGTACGGCGCGGGCGATTTCCAGCGGGACCCCCCGCAGACCCTGTTCAGGAATGACGACCATCTTGACAGCCAGGGGCATGTCAGCAATGAACACTTGCGTCATCTGCGGGGCAGAGGCTATTGCGGCAATAACAAGGACTGGGATTCCGACTGGGACGGCACTGCCGACTCGCCGCAGAGCTGCACGGCCTGCCATAATGTCCATGGTTCGCCGAACCCGGCCATGACCCGGCACGGGGAACTGGCCGGCCCGACAGGCAGCACCGATAAAGTCCCGATGATCAACCTGCAGTATATCAATGCCGACGGGGATATTGATCCGGACCTCGGAAATGCAGGGGAGAGCAGCGGCGCGCAGCTGCAATTCCTCGGAGCGGGCGCCGGGACAGTTGCCAAGAATAAGACCTGCAACATGTGCCACAATGATCAGATGACCTATTATCGTACCCCGTGAGTTTTTTTGCCGCAAACGGTTGGGGAAAGTTCGGGCATGGTTTTTTCCCATAAGCAAGTTCACTTTAAAACAGCACCATGGGAGTTGAAATGAAATCAGGGATGAAAGAAAGAACCCGCGCCGCACCGGCTCACTGTTTTTTTATTCTCTTTTTTTCCCAGGGCTTTCTCCTGCCCGGCCAGGCTGGAGCAGGGCCTTACACCCAATCCGCCCACGGCAACGACACAGGCGGGGTGAACCGGAGCACGGTAAGCAACTATTCCGCCGGCAACTGCGCTCATTGTCATGAACAGCATGCCAGCATAGACGGCGAGGAGCCTTCACCCGCCTCTGCCAGCGCTTCTCCCTTTGCCCTGTTCAGTGACAATTTCAACAATACTGTCCAAGCCGGCCCATACGTCATGGCGGATAATTTCTGCTTTTATTGTCATATCAACGCCGGCGGGGTGCAGAGCGGCGGTGGCGTCACCAACTATCAGTACGCCATCACCTATGGCGGCTATACCACAAACTCCGTAACGGATATCCTGGGCGCCTTCAATCTGTCTTCGTATCATAACCTCTACGATATCCAGAACTTTGCGGAAAGCAAATTTTCTTTCTTCAAGGAGACGTCCAACCCCTGCGTGGCCTGCCACAACCCCCACCTGGCCAAAAACCACCAGGACAATCCCTCGGACCCCGCCTACAGCACCATCTCCAAACCCACTGACCATGAGGCGGTATGGGGAGACGGCGCAAATGAGCGGATGAGCGCCTATACCTCCTACCGCCCGCCGTTTTACTACGGCTCCACCACCACCTATGAGCCTGGCGGGGTGGCCCTGCATGACGGCTCACAGACCACGGATTACAATGCCTTCTGTCTCGACTGCCATCAATACGAGGTCCCGGTGAGTACGCCGGGGCTGGCCTCCATGAATCCGAATACCACGGCCGGACATCTCACGGCCATCAACTGGAGCGCCTCGGGAGACATGCATGGCCAGAGGGCGAGAATATACGACGTCGGCGGCAGAGGGTCCGCCTGTTGGGGCACGATCATTGCCCCATACGATGCCGCCCCGGTCAAGAGTAACTATGTCCTTTCCTGCCTGGACTGCCATGACCCGCACGGCACCGTCCTGGTTAGCGGCGGCGGCAGGCCTTCCTCCTATCTTTTACGCAAGGAGGTCAACAACAATAAGGTTGACGGTTGCGGACCGGGTGCGCAGGATTTTTGCGAAAGTGATTTTTGTTTCAGTTGCCATACCAACAGCCATGCCGGGCCCCAGGGCTGTATTGTCTGCCACTATCATAGCGGGGCAAACAAGAACTGCGCCGGCCCGTGGGTCGGCCCTACTTTCTAAAAGCTGATGACAAAAAAAGTCAGCATAGCAATTTTATTTACTCTCTTGCTTTCCACCTCTGTTTACGCGAAAGAGCAGAAAGAATATGTATCCCCGGACGGTAAATATTGCGCCTATGTCCTGGCCTTGCCGACAGCGCCTTACGGCTCCGGGGAGAGCAAAATCGCCCTGAAAGGAGAGAATGGCAAGATCCTCTGCGCCAAGAGCTATGGCTCGGAAGATGGCGAACACGGCTTGGGAGTGGAAAAAGCGGCGTGGACCCCGGATTCAAAATTTTTCGTCTACAGCATGTCAAGTTCCGGTGGCCACCAGGCCTGGCATTTTCCAACCGACTTCATCTCCACGGTCGACTTCAAGGTCCGTAGTCTTGATGATTTCATCGGTTCCATTACGGATCCGGATTTTGCCTTAATCGCCCCGGACATTATTATCACCTCGGGACGCGATAAAACGACCCTTGCCGAGACAAACTTTAAAGTAACGCTGAGTGAAACGGTGAAGGATAAAAAAAATGAACCCTGAATTTCCCACTGATACGCCTCGGATCTATTTCAGTCACCCTGCCGTGCTGGCGAAAAAATGAATCAAGACCGCCCTGTTTGAAATTTGCAGAGAAAAACAATCCGCTCCATCGAGCAAATTACTTGACAGCAGGATTTCTCATCGGCTAAGTGTGACACAAAATGTACTTAGCCTTGACTGGAGATTTTACATAGCAAGGAGAACAACCATCATTCTTATTACCAATTACCAAAAATATTTCAGCAATATATGCACCCTTTTGAATCATTGAAAATAGCCGCCAAAACGAAGGCTATTCTGCTCGTCACCTCGATCATCACCGTACTTTCGCTCTTCTACTCCCTCCACCAGGTAGCAACATACAACAAACAGATCAATTCCTATCTCATTGAGGAGAAGAAGGATTTTCAACACATCTTCACCTCCACCCAGAATTTTTATTTTTCCATTTACAACAACTGGCTCAGTAACTTTATCGAGAGCAACCCGGAAAATATCAAGGCATTCGCCGGGCGGGACAGGGAGAAACTCTATACTCTTACCCGCCCCATGTATGATTCCCTGAAAAAATCGTACCCGCATATCCATGTCATGCATTTCCACCTGCCCGACGGCGATTCATTTCTGCGTATGCATCAGCCGGACTGGCATGGCGATGACCTGCGGCAAATCCGCTCCGCCGTTCAGGAGGTGCACAACAAACTCAAGCCTCTTTTTGGCTATGAAATCGGCATATTGGGCGCGTTTTACCGCGTCATTCACCCTGTTTTCCATGAGGGCCAATATGTGGGGGCAGTGGAGATCGGCATCAGAACAGATGAGATCGTCAATGAGCTGCGCCGCACCACGGATAAAGAGACATCAGCCTTTTTCGCAAACACCTTCTGGCAGAAGGCATCGGGAACTACCCAAAACAACAAGGTTTTCGGTTCACATACCCTTATTGCCGACAATCCGCTCATCGCGGAAATTCTCCCCGCGGACTTCAAGTTCGACAATTCAGCGGAACAGATCGTCTACAATGGACGCACTTACCTTATCCATATCCTGGAAGGATTTAAAAATTGCTTCCAGGAGCCCATCGGCGGCATCATCGCCGTGCAGGATATCTCCCGGGAGATCTCGGAGAAAAGACAGTTCATCTTCCATTCCCTGTTGCTCACTGCTGGTTTCGGCGGGGCCTGCATTCTGCTTCTCTCTTTCAGCTTTAAGAACCTGATCGGTAATCTTGAAGATTCACAAGAACTGCAGGGTTTGCTGATCGAGGAGCTCAACAGGGAGATCGAGGTCCGGGCCGAAACGGAAAAGGCCCTGACCATGAACGAAATAAGGCATCGCCACATCCTGAACAGCTTGCCGGACAACATCTTCCTGATTGATCCGCGGTTCGTCATTACCTGGGCCAACGAAACCGCGCTACAGCTGACACCCGGATTTATCGGCACAACCTGCTCCTTTTGCCGCCAGGCAGATGATTTTTCCCACGAGAACTGTTTGTGTCAAAAGTCGTTTACCAGCAAATCCATCCAAAGGGCAACCATTCACCTGCCCGTCACAGGTAAAAACGGCCAGGAACGCTACTTTGAATTCATAGCCATCCCCCAGTTCAATGAACAGGAGCAGCTGAGCGGATCATTGGTGGTCATGCGGGACATTACCCAGCGGATCAAGACCGATCAGCAGGTCGAAAAACTGAACCGCCAGAACCGGCTGCTGCTGGAATCCGCCGGCGAGGGAATTTACGGGGTCGACATCCAGGGTAGAACCACCTTCATGAATCCTGCCGCTGTCAGGCTGACCGGCTTTACCGAAGCGGAAATGCTGGGCAGGAATCAACATGAGCTGCTCCATCATACGAAAACCGACGGCAACCGTTACCCTGTCTGTGACTGCCCTGTCCATGCCACGCTTGCCACCGGAAAACCCCATTTTGTCACCAATGAGGTTTTCTGGAAAAAGAACGGCGCCAACTTTCCGGTTGAATATATCGTCACGCCCGTCCTGGAAGGGGATGAGATCATCGGCGCGGTGGTGCTGTTTAATGATATCACCGCCAGAAAAACGCTGGAAAAACAGCTCCTGCATGCCCAGAAGATGGAGGCGGTAGGCCGCCTGACCAGCGGCATCGCCCATGACTTCAACAATCTCCTCACCACTATCTTGGGTTACAGCGAAATGCTCCTCATGAAGCTGCGGCAAGACGATCCGATCCGGGACAAGATACAGATGATCAACCAGGCCGGCCGGATGGCCGCCGGGCTTACCCGCCAGCTGCTGACCTTCAGCCGCAAACAGATCCTTGAGATCAAGACCATCAACCTCAACACGGTCATCGACAGACTGACGAAAATGCTGGAGAGACTTATCGGTGAAAACATCAGCCTTGATATCAAGTATAACTCCCCCGAATGCTATATCCAGGCTGATGCGGGCCAGTGTGAACAGATTATCATGAATCTTGTCATTAATGCCAAGGACGCCATGCCCAAGGGAGGACAGCTGGGCATCGGTTCCGAGGTAGTTCATCTGGATACGGAAAAACACACCGGATTCGACGACATCCTGTCAGGCTCCTATGTGCTTCTGAAGATAACCGACACGGGCGAGGGAATGACCGAGGAAACGCAGAAGCTGATTTTCGAACCGTTTTTCACCACCAAGGAACAGGGCAAGGGAACCGGTCTCGGCCTGGCCACTGTTTACGGCATCATCAAACAGCACAACGGCTTTGTTACGGTGTCCAGCGCCCCGGGCCAGGGCACCACCTTTGACATCTATTTCCCCCTGTCAAATGCCCAGCCTGCCCGGGAAACCATTATGGCCGGCAGCTTCCTGCCCAGGGGGACCGAAACAATCCTGGTGGTTGACGATACCCCGTCCATCCGGCAATTTATCAGAGACGCCCTCAATCCGCTGGGATATAAGATCCTTGAAGCCCACAATGGTGAAGAGGCCCTCAAATATCATGATGCCGGCGCCAGTGGGACAATCGATCTGCTGCTGACCGATATGGTCATGCCGGGCTTGAGCGGCAAGGAACTGGCCCGGGCCATGCGCCCCTCGCACAGCGCCATGAGAACTTTATACATGTCGGGCTACATAAACTCCGACCTGGACGAGAATCAGACGGGCGGCGCCAGCATGAATTTCATCACCAAACCTCTCTCGGCCCGGGAAATCGCCCACAAGGTCAGAAGCGTCCTCGACAGCCACGACGCCTGACCCCGTAGAACATATTCCTTTTTCGGCAAGGGGATGTCATTTAACTATTGCCCGATCATGGCCGATGAGCTATCAGGGAGTATACGAGGGCGGTTTGTTTTGACCATTTACGGTGACCGCCCGGCGCAAGGATATATCCCGTCTTTTTTTCACACCACGGTGAGATGCATACCAATCAAAGAGTTTCCAGGTATTTTTTTGATGAGAACGACTATGTCCTGTTGAATATCGTCAATGACGTTCTCAACCGTGATGAAGCCCACAAGCACATCAAGAATCTGCTGATTCCCTATCTCCACCCCCACGGCATCAAGGAAATGACCGCCTCCATGGGGTTGCGCATCGCCTATGCAGTAATCCATCTACTGGGCTCGCTTGAGGCGGGCAAAGCCGCCGACCGGCAGAATGCCCTCCGCTGCCTGCGCGACGAGGTGCTCTGCAGCTCCCAGAGCATGCTGCGCCGGAATACGGCCAGGGTTCTGCTGGAGATCATGAAGGAGCTGGTCCGCTCCCGGGGGGACTATCTGCGCCAGCTCAAGCTGGCCCGCGATTTCCGCACAGCCACCTTCGGTAAGCCCCGTTTCATCCGGAGCCAGCTGAACAAGTACCATCTGATCGAGATGCCGGAGGAGTGGAATCAGATCGCCTTTGATGACCATGTGCACGACGCCAACACCAAGGGACGCAAGTCACCGACCCACCTGATCATGGACGCCTGGATAAAGGGCATCCGCCGCCTGACGGTGATCTACTACAACTTCATCAATGTGGAGGTGGCGACCGAACTGCTGGAATCGGCCGAGGTCATGGGCATCACCGTCAGGATCGGCATAGAATTTTCGGCCCGGTTCCGCGGCCGGTACGTCAAACTCATCTGGGCGCCGCGCGGTTTTGCCGACAAACAGGATTTTCTCAATTTCATCAAGGATGGTACGGCCAGAACCTTCATGGACGAGGGCCGCAAGGTTTCGGAATACCAGCAGCGTTACGTGCTTGCCGTGTTCAGGGAGTTCAACGCCAGGCACCTGCCCGTGATTAACGAGGCGTACGGCATCAACCTCGCCCCCTTTGACCGGGAGGATTTTTTCGCCTTTGTCGGTTCCGGCCAGCCGTCGCTTCTTCATCTGGCCAAATTTATTTACAATCTTATGCTGCCGGCCATGCAGGAACGGCTGGCAGGATTCCGGGCAAGCTGGGGTGGAGCGGACCAGGAAGAACGTCTGCGCATCACCCACGCCGTTGAGATCATGAACACCCTGGACCCGGATGCCATCATCGAGAGCTTTCTGCGGCCGGAGAAAAATCCAGACATTTACAATCCCTTTGCCCCGCACGATGATCCCGATGTGCCGGCCATGCTGCTGCTCTCTCCCGAGGAACTTCTCGCCAGACTGGAAAGTCTGCACTCCGGCTCCCGCGTCACCCTGAATCTGAGCGAGCTCAGCCCGGCCGATGTTCTGGAGCTTATTTACGGCTGCCGGGGTAAAATCACCCACCTGGAAATTTTCAACCTGAAGGATTATACCACCGGCAAGGCCGTCCATTACGCCGAGATCAACAAGCTGCAGCTGGCGATCAATCAGGGTAACGTCATCAATCTCAAACGGGTTATCCAGCAGGTTATCCGGGATGTGAGCGAGGCCGTTGCCTTGGTCAGTGACGGGGAAGAGCGAAGAAAAAAACTCACCGTCATATTGCACAATATGCCGACATTGCAAGGATTTTACAAAAACTCCCTGCTCAAATCCCGCATCGGCAGCGACTCCACCGGCAGCTCCCGGCACCGCTACGGCATGGGACTGGTCATGAAGGATACCCTGCCGCGCCGCGCCAGGCGAAATCTTGACCGCAAAGGTCAGCCCCGCCGCTGGAACATCCCGGTGCGGATCACCGCCCATCTGCAGGTAACTTTCATTCCCAGGGAACACCACAACGGACTCGGGGATCGCCGCAGTGTGCCCTGGGAGCACAAGAACATCGTTTCCACCCCGTCATGTTTCCTGGAGCCTGTTTTTTCCGAGCTGAACTTCGGCTACGAGCAGAGAAAGGAATGGGTGGTTCAGGCCTACTCCACCCATATGGAACCCAACGGCAACGTAGCCACCTTGGGATGGATGCAGACCGGGCAGGACAACGGACTGTCGCTTGCGGTCCGCGACGAGACGGAAACGCCGCGGAGAATTCCCCTGGCCTACTTGAACCACTATCTAAAAAACGGACTGAAGATACTCATCGGTTTCATCCCGGCCTTTGCCACCTTCGCCCTGACCAAGGACTGGTGGTTTCTCGCCTATTTCGGCGCTTTCATCTGGTTCGGCATCACGGGGCTGCGCAACATCATCCAGTCCGTGCTCGGGGCCGGCGGCATCTCGCGCTCGCCCCTGCTGAAATGGAAGGAGTATGTCAGCTGGGACAGATTGTCCTACTCGTTGCTGTTCACCGGTTTTTCCGTGCCGCTGCTCGATCTGCTGGTCAAAACCCTGATTCTCGACCGGCTGTTCGGTATCACCGCCGGCACCAACCCGCTGGCCCTCTATTCGGTCATGGCGCTGGCCAACGGCATCTACATCTCGAGCCATAATATCTTCCGGGGTCTGCCCAAGGCCGCGGTGTACGGGAACTTCTTCCGCAGCATCCTCTCCATTCCGTTGGCCGTGCTGCTCAATGGAGTGACCGGCTGGATGATCGGCGGGCCCAGCGTGGCCGCGGTCAACGATATCCTGCAGAAATGGGCCGCGGTGATTTCCAAGCTGGCCTCGGACTGCGTGGCCGGTTTCATCGAGGGTCTGACCGACCGGTTCAACAATATCCGCTTCCGCTCCATGGATTATACGGCCAAGATCGCCCAGGTGTTTGAAACCTATGCGGCCCTTGAGACACTTTTCCCGGATGCGGACGTGCTCGAGATGCTCGAATCTCCGAAGGAATTCATGCAGGCCGTGGCTGACAAGGATCCGAATCTGGGCAGGATCGTCATCATCAACGCCCTTGACCTTCTTTACATCTGGATGTATCAACCCCGGGCCGCCGGCACCCTGGCCTCGATCATGAAAGCCATGTCCCCCGAGGAACGGCGGATCATGGTGGCCTCCCAGCTCATCCTCGAGCAGCAGCGGCAGATCAGCCAGCTGTTCGTCGACGGGGTGCTGGGTAAAAAATTCTCCCGCGCCCTCTCCTTTTATCTTGATCGCTCGGAGGAATATCTGAAGTCCCTGCGGAACCTGGCGCTGCGCTGCGCGACCCAGGAATGACAGGGAACCTCGGTCGTCATTCCGGCATGTTTTGAGCCGGAGCCCATTCTTTAGGCCTGCGTGAGTTTTGGACAGGTGAATATTTTTTTGGGGGGGCTTCTCTTCTTCAGTCCATAAAAAAGCGACCGGCGCGGGATCACACGGACCATGCAACTCTTGCTCTTTCGGTAGGGCGGGCAGGATCTCATGCCCGCCGGTCCGTTTGGGCAAACGGTGAAACCACTTGCCCAGCTTACGAAAAAACAGCGTTACATTATACCACGTTAACCCGGGTCACCGGCCGCCTGTAAAGAGTCCTGCCGGACGTTAATTTGACGGACATTCCTTGCGCAGGGTGTTGATTCTGTCATCCAATTCCGTCAGCAGAATATGAATCCCTTCAATATGCGGCGTCAATTTATACTTATCGATTGAGGGAACGGCGTCAAATTTGTGGGCAACTTCATCCAGTCTGCCTTTCCAGCAGGAAAGTTCTCTTTCTATATTCTGGCAACATGTATCAGTAGTCATAATATGCCTCCATTTCCCTTCCTTATCCGGGAGGATCAATCTGTTTTCGAAAGTGTCCTTTTCGTAATAAATATAATTATCATTTACTCAAAATAAAGAAGCAATTTCTTGACGGTAACTCATTGAAAATTTCCCTACCTTACGGTAGGGTGATTCCCACCTTTATAACACTCCTCCTTTTTGTTTGTTTTTTTGAGGAGGGTATCAAGCTTCTCAAAAGGAAAAGTACCTTTTTTCGACCCTTACGCGAAATACACGCAAAATATCTTTTATTACAAAAGGTTCCCATAGATGATTTTCAGTTCTCCGCAGTTCATTCTGTTATTTTTACCGATAGCGTTCCTTGGCTACTTTTACCTGAATCGAATTCGCCTCGTTCTTGCGGGCAAGGCTTGGCTGGTGGCGGTGAGCCTTTTTTTCTACGCCTACTGGAACGTTGCTTACCTGCCACTCCTTCTGGGTTCCATTTTTTTCAACTTCGCTGTCGGCACGGGTCTTTCCCGGAATCCCGCACCGGCCCGTTCGCGGATTTCCCGCCGTTTTATTCTGGCCGCCAGTATCACGGCAAACATTGCCTTGCTCGGATATTTCAAATACGCCAACTTTCTGATAGACAATTTTAATGCCGCTTTCCATGTCAACTATGTTTACCCGCGGATACTCCTGCCCTTGGGCATCAGTTTCTTTACTTTCACGCAGATCGCTTACCTGGTCGACAGTTATCGCGGCGAGGCCAAGGAATATGATTTTCTGAACTACGCGCTTTTTGTAACTTTCTTTCCCCACCTGATCGCAGGACCGATTTTGCATCACCGGGAGATGATGCCGCAATTTGCTTCGCGTTGGACCTTGGCCGTGCGCTATCGCCATATCGTTCTCGGCCTGTTCATTTTCAGCATCGGCCTGTTCAAAAAGGTGGTCATCGCCGACACCTTTGCCATCTGGGCGAATGCCGGATTCGATGGCGGAATGAGCCTCGATTTCTTCACCGCCTGGGCGGCTAGTCTCTCGTATACCTTTCAACTCTATTTCGACTTCAGCGGCTACTGTGATATGGCGATCGGCGCCGCGCTCCTGTTCAACATCTGGCTGCCCATCAATTTCAATTCTCCCTATAAGGCCTTGGACATCCAGGATTTCTGGCGAAGATGGCACATGACCCTCAGTCGCTACCTGCGTGATTACCTCTACATCCCTTTAGGCGGCAACCGTTGCTCCACCGTGCGCGTTTACGCCAACCTCATGGCGACCTTTGTCTTGGGTGGACTCTGGCACGGCGCCAGCTGGATGTTCGTCATATGGGGGGCATTGCACGGCGCCGCGCTCGTCGCTCACCGGGCCTGGAGTAAATTGGGCCTGCGCCTGCCCAGGCCCGCGGCATGGGTACTGACTTTTGGCTTTATCAATATCACCTGGGTTTTCTTTCGCGCCACGACTCTCGCCGAGGCATTGAGGATCCTCCGGGCCATGGCGGACATCGGCTCGGTTAATCATTTTCCGGTGCGGGACATTCCCACCGCCAGCCTGGCATGGGGAGGATATTTTTCGGATTACCTCCTGAGACGGCTACCCGCCGGCCTGGCCGCAAACGTGCTCTGCTTCGGGGCAATCGTCCTGGCCTTGGGAATCATCAGCCAAAAAAATTCTTTTGAATTGATGACAACCGGACAGAGTCATGGCCTGGCGAAACTATCGGGCGCGTTTCTTCTGTTTTGCATAGCGATGTATTCCACGATGGCCACAACGAGCTCGGTATTCCTTTACTTCAATTTCTAAACGGTATGGCCATGAAAAAAAAGGTTCTTGTCTTCGTTTGCTCGCTCTTGCTCGCTCTGACGATTGTGCCGGCAATCAATCTCAAATCGGGAGCCGCGCAAAAAAATGAGGGAAAAAAATGGTGGAGCAGGTCTATCCTTTACAACCTCGACTTTGCCGCGCCTTTCCTGAGCCGTTTTTTTTATCAATTTGGTATATCCACTGCTCCGGAGCAGGTGATAATCGGCCAAAATGACTGGCTTTTCCTCGGAGACCAGTACGAAAAAACGATCACCACCGCACGCCGAGGCGCAACAGCTAAAGATGTGGAAACCGCCAAAAAAATCGGGCTTGCCACGAAATCATGGGAGGAGTGGTCAAGACGCAAAGGAGTACGCCTGTATAAAGTCATGCTGGCCCCCGACAAGGGCACGATCTATCCCGAGTTCCTCCCTGACTGGGCACAGCCTGCGGATGACGCGGCAACCGACACCTTAGTGGCTCACGTCAGTCAGGAAATTTATGTTGACACCAGATACGCCGTAAAGACGGCAAAGTCTCAGTATCCCGACCCCCTTTACTTCAAGACGGACTCCCATTGGAACAACCTCGGGGTGTGGGCGGCTTTTCGGACTTTCGCAAAGGAGGTTGCCCGCACGGAAGCTGGGCTGCGCTTGCTTTCCGAGCAACAGGTCCGTGTCGCGAAAGTCCACAAACGCCGCGGAGGGGACTTGGCGAATTTTCTGAGGATGCGGGACACCTTGTTGGACACCGAGGTGGTCATCGACATCCTCCCCGAGAACCCCATCGAAACAGAACAATACGATTTTGACACGGGGCAGCTCACGGTATCCGGAGGCAATCCTCCCATCAGCACCCCGCAGCACCCGCTACTCGTCAAATCAAAACATGCCTTGAATCAAAAAAAGGTCTTGTGGCTGCGCGATTCTTTTGGCACGGCAATGGCGCCCTTCATGGCCGCCACTTTCACCGAAACCCTGCAACTCCACTACCGGGCTACGGACCCCGCGCGCTTGACTCGCCTGGTCGATACCTATAACCCGGATTACATTTTCATCACTGTAGTCGAACGAGCCGCCCGAGAAGTCTGGTTTGCAGCTCTTCCCCCCAAAATAACCGCCTCCGGGAACCGGGAAGATTTTATTCCGGGCAGCCGCGGATTACAGTCCGGGAGCAAAGACATGACCAAGGTTGAGGGGACGGAAGGGTATCGAATCTCAGGCGCTGATCCGTTTTTTACTTTTACGCTATCAAGCCCGGTTATGACGCAGGATGCATCGCAATTGTTTTTTGAACTCGATTGCGGCGACAAGAAAGAGTCGGTGCAGATTCAGGTATTCTGGCATGCAGCGGACGCGGTTTTCCGTGAAACCGACAGCATCCGTTTTGCGACCACCCCGGGAATTAACAGAATCGATCTCTCATCTTTTTCTTCATGGGTTCAGGCAGGGGCGATTACGGACATTCGTATCGATATCGAATCGCCCAACAGCTGTCCCGTGCTGTCCATAAACAGCCTCGAGATTGGGAAGTCATCCGCGCAGCCCTAACACCCGTTAACTCTTTAAAACCTGGGGGATGCCATCATCTCAATGGTGGGGGCAAAGTCAGCAGAAAAAACCGGCACTGCCCCTCCCCTGCCTCATTTCACGTCAATCATTCACCGATGAGGCTGTTAAGGGGGCAGGATGCCACGGTTAAAGGCACGGCAATTTCAAGCACTGTTCCTTCCCCCGGGGCCGCTATAATGGTGAACACGCCCTTCAGGGACTGAGCCCGCTCGGAAATACCGATAAGTCCCCAGCCGGATCCGGACTGCTGCAACTTGGCAGGGTCAAAGCCTTTGCCCTTATCCTCGACCCTGGCGATGACCTGCTGTTCTTCATAAATAAGAAAAACGGAAGCCCGGTCCGTTTCGGCATAACGGGTCACGTTGGTGAGGCCCTCCTGCACGAAACGGTAAATAATGGTCTCCACAAACGGCTCAAGTTTCCGCGGCGTGCCGCTGATGCTTAATGTAACCTTGAGACCCGTGTTTTTTTGCCCTTCATCAACCAGATAGCGCAGAGCGGGGACCAGCCCGAGATCATCAAGCTGAGCCGGCCGCAGATCGTGAACCAGCCGATAGAGATCCTGATGCATCTGCTTGCAAAGCCCCTGCAATCTCCCCACCACCCCTGACATCTCGGGATTGGCGGCCAGCAGATTCTGCAGAGTGGCGAAATTAAGCGAGGCGGCAGTCAGGGTCTGGGCCGTTTCATCATGAAGCTCACGGGCAATGCGCGCCCGCTCTTCCTCCTGCGTTCTCACCATGTGGCGCAATAGATCAATGCGCATCTTCTCGCGCTTCAACATTTCCTGCTGTACCTGCTCCTGGGCCTGCTGCCGGGCCTTCTCTTCCTCTTCCAGCCTGCGCTGGCGTTCCTTGCAGACAATGACCAGCTCCGTCAGCTCTTCATTCTTTTCGCGCAGCTCTTCACCCCGAGTCATCAATTCTTCTTCCGCGGCAATCCTGCGGGCGATATTCTTATTGGCTCTGCGGCAACTGAGCACCACCGCGCAAAAAAGGACGAACGTCAGGGGAAACACTGTCCAGTAAAGGATGTGCAGGAGGTGGTTGAGCTCCTCTTTTTTCCTGGTGATATCGTAATAGATTTCAAAGACGCCTATGGTTTTCCCTTCCCGCAGGATCGGCACATAGGTCTCGACAATATCGCCGGCCATGACAAACCCTTCCGTGGTCTTCTCGCCTTTCGTGATCACATGAACATAGTGCTGTCCGAGGGCAACCGTCCGCTTGAATTCATCCGAGGCAATGAACTGTCCCACCTCCTGGGGCTGGCTTGAAAAAAATATCTCCCCGTCGGGAAACATGATGCGCACCTTCAACAGATTGAAATCATCGGCGGTTGTGGAAATTCTCCTGAGCACAAGAGGGGTGAGAATATCCCTGGTCAACTGCGGACTCTGATCGGGAATAAGCTTTGATTCCATGTGAATAGCCACATCAATGGCCAGCTCTTCATGGGATCTGATGATAAAGTCGACAAAAGAGGGAGAAATGAAGAATATCGTATAGAGGGGCAGGATCAAGACCGCAATAAGGGAGATCAAAACAAGGCCGCGAAAAAATGTCGAAGGAAACAGTCCGCAACGTTTACTTTCCTTGCTCAGCATGATCTCCTCCTGTTGGCCGCCGCGGAGCGTCCGGAATGGCTCAGCCTTACCGGCTGCAAACGTTAATGGACTTCAATCAGGCCTGTCCGGATGGCGAACTTGACCAGTTCCGTTGCGGAATGCAGGTTCAGTTTGTTCATTATCCGTTCCCGGTGCCGGGAAACGGTTTTAGGGCTGAGATCGAGCCTGCGGCCAATTTCCGGGGTAGTCAAGCCTTCGGCCACCAGTTCCAGAATCTGCAGTTCTCTCTTGCTGAGCGTCTCCAGGTCGGCGGAGGTCAGGGCTTCTCCGCTGGCTACCGCGCCCTTATTGATCCGGTTGTAATCCTCAAGCAGCCATCTGGCCAGGGCCGGCTGCAGGTAGACATGACCCGAGGCGACAGCCTTGATGGCCGACACCAGCTCTTCCGCCGCAGCCTGTTTGGTTATATACCCTTTCGCCCCGGCGGCAAGCATCTCAAAAAAATACTGTTTGTCTTCATGGACAGTCAGGGAGAGAACCAGACACTCCGGGTATTTGGCGCTGATTCTTCGCGTCGCCTCCATGCCGTCCATGGTCGGCATGGAGATATCCATGACAATTACCTCAGGGTTATACTCAGGAATTTTTTCTATCGCATCCGCCCCGTTGGCCGCCTCGCCGACAATTTCGATCTCGGTGTCCATGCTCAGCAGCGATTTTAAACCGGAGCGCACAACATCATGATCATCGACAAGCATGACTCTAATTTTTTTCATCCTAGAACGTCCTTAGCCGGTTCAAAGTCCAGGATTTTTTAGCAATAGCAGGAAAATCCCGGACTTTGAACCTTCAACTTTTAACCTTAACCCTGGGAGGGTAACATTCGTTTTATATCAGCCTTGTCACGCAAGCCTTTGATATAAGTCTCAAACTGGCCGTCAATCTTCTGCTGGGTCAGATAGGTGCGTATTTTTTCCTTGACCTCCTCAAAGGCAAGGACTTTTTCCGGCTGTTTATCCGTGACCTTGATCAGGTGATAGCCAAACTGCGTGGTGACGACATCGCTTGTCTGGCCAACCGGCAGACTGAAGGCGGCATTGGCGAATGGCTCAACCATCTGCTGTTTGACAAAGAAATCAAGATCCCCGCCTTTTTCCTTGCTCGGGCAATCGGAGCTTTCCTTGGCCAAGGCGGCGAAATCGCCACCGTCCTTTAATTTTTTCTGAATACCCTGAATTTTTTCCATTGCCGCTTTTTTGGCAGCCTCATCGGCCTTTTCATCGACTGCGACCAGGATATGGCTGGCTCTCACTCTTTCCGGCTGTTTGATATTATCCTTATTACCATCATAAAATTTCTGCAGATCATCATCGGTTACCTTTGCCTCAGCGGTAAACTGATCCTGCAGCTTTTTTTGCAAACCTTCTATGGCCATTTTCCGGCGCAATTGGCCTTTCATTTCGCCATCAGTCAACTTATTGGATTCCAGAAATTTCTTGAATTCATCATCCGAAGGAAACTGTTTTTTGAAAGCGGCCAGCTTCTCACTAATGGCGGCATCATCAACACTAACCTTTTCCTTCTGGCTGGCTTGATAGAGCAGCTCAAAATCAATGAGCCGGTCAAGAGCGAGGTCCTGCAGCTTCTGCAGCTGGGCCGGATCATTTTCCTGCCAGCCGACGCTGGCAAACTGCTGCTTGGCGGACTGCAGCGCTGACTCAAATTCCTTGCTTGCAATAGGCTGACCGTTGACCTGCGCGACGACACCGGCGTCTCCCTTCTTCGCCTCAGCCTTTTTTTCAACAGGCTTTTTCGTTTCAGTCTTTGCCGCGGCTTCGGTTTTTTTATCTTCCGCCTTCTTCTCTGCCGCCATAACTGGCGAAGCGGCAAGACTCAGACAGAGAAAAACAAGTGTAGTTTTAAATGCATTATTGAGAAAAAATTTCATACCTAAACCCCTTGATAAAATGATGTGGCAAGCTGAATGTTCAGCTTGTAGAAAAAGCAGACAGACACCTTCTGTTTACTACTTGCTAAGGTAAACTTAAGCGGATTTTATTTCATCCAGTTTTTTTTAAAATTTGCACGATTAATTTACCGGTTCGCTTATTGAGAGAAGCGTTTCGTTTGCTTTCGCGCTTTTCTTAAGGACTTTCAGACCAAAAAAATGTTCCCGGCTTTAAAAAAATGGTCTTGTAAAAAGTCACCTCGCAGCTGCCAGATGGCGTCGTAAAAAATATCCGCGGGAAATTATGCGCCCCGCCATAAACGGTTTATATGTTTTATGCAAATTCAAGGCCTGGCCAGCAGGGCCTGTCGTATTATCAAGCCTGCCCCCGGGAAAACCTTTGACAGACACACGGTTTGCCTGTAAAAAAAAGAAGTATAAAGAGAATTGGCAGAGACCGCCGTCAACATGGAATCCGGAAAACGACAGAGAACCTGGGTTAAATAGCCCAACAAGGTCAATTTACTCACACCCCGCCTCCCCTTATGAAGAGATGCGACTCGGGACCAACGGCCACACTCCGCCTTATGACTGCTCTGTTATCCCATATTTGCCAACGCTTCCGCCCTGAGCTCTACAGAAACGCTTTTTTTGATTGATTGCGGCACCCCTTTATCTCGTTACGGTTCAATTGTTGCATACCGTCATTTCTGCGCGGAAGTTTTACCGAGTGCGTCAAAAGGCCCCTCGACCACCGGACAGGGTACGATATTTTTATGATTGATCCCGCCGCAACGCAGTAGATCGGACTTTTGTGCTTAGCCATCCAGATACTTTTTACGAGTTCATCATGATTCATGGTCACGAAAATCCAACGGCAAGACCTTTTCGGAGACATCAGGACTTCACCAGGACATTCTCGACATGGCCACTCTTTTTTTAACACACAACAGATCACAGGAGGTTGTCACAGATGACCCAGCGTTCACGTAGTTTGTCTCTTGGCTTAGCACTTTTCCTTGCTGCCGGGATTTTCTCGGCGGACGCCCGGACGGAGGAGGGGCAGGCAGGGTCACCACCCGCCCCCGAGACCGCCCAGCAACCCCTCCGGACCAACAGACTCGATCAGGAAAGCAGCAACAGACATAAAGACACGAAAAAACTTGTCGACAAAAGCGCCCACTGCCTTGAATGTCACCAGGATGAAACACCCGGAATTTTCGAGGAATGGGTGAACAGCACGCATGCCAGGGCCGGAGTGGGCTGCGCCGACTGTCACGCCGGAGAAAAATCCGATAAAAGCCTCTCCCCCCACGCCGGAAAATTTTTCATCAGAACCGTGGTCACTCCTTATATCTGCGCCAAATGCCACAAGGAAGAGGCCCTGGATTTTTCAGCCAGCGGCCACGCCCGCGCTCTGGAACTGCTGAAAGAGATGAAGGAGGATGATCCCCGTTATCCCGTCGTCTCCCGGCATAAGGACAGCGATTTCAGTCAATGCGGCGGCTGTCATGGCGTTGTGGTCTCGCTCGACGAAAACAATCTCCCCAACCCGGCCACCTGGCCCGGCAGCGGCGCCGGACGCATCAATCCCGACAAAAGCCACGGCACATGCGCATCCTGCCACATGGGACACCGTTTTTCCGTGGCCACCGCCCGCCAGCCGGAAACATGTCTGCGCTGTCATGACGGGGCCAATTACCCGGAAGGAGAAATCTACCGCCATTCCCTGCACGGGGTGGCCTACGAAACACAGACAGACAAAAAATTAATGGACCGCACCGGCTTTTTCTATGACGCCAGCCAGATGGGATCCCCGACCTGCGCCTTCTGCCACATGAACGGCTCGGGTCATGGGCTGCTGACCCAGCATAATCCGGCCTGGAGGTTGCCACATGATCTCACCTCGCCCCAGGCCCCCCTGGTCCCGCGTGCGGAAAATCTGCGCAACAATATGAAATCCGGCTGCAATCAGTGCCATGCTTCCGGCGTGGTTGACCGCTTCTTTGCCGATGCGGACAGCAAGCTGCAGGAATACCAGAAAAATGTGGTTGAGCCCAAACTTGCTGAATTCAAGCAGAAACTATCCGCGGTAAAAGAACAGGACAGAAGGCAGCTCGTTGACGAATACTCCCGCTTCCTGACAGAAAGCAAAGGCTACCGAATGAACCTCTACATGGGCCGTCACGGCCGGACGCAACGTTAAGAATTTTTTGATTAACAGGTGTCCAAAGGAATGAACATGAAAAAACTTCGTACCATCCGCGCCTTTTCCCTGGCCCTCGCCCTGACTGGCGGGCTTTTTCCAGCGGTGTCCTGTTTTGCCTTCCCAAGCGGCAGCGGCATCCCCAGCTGCAATGATGATGTGGCCGCCAAACACAAGGAGCCAGGCGCTGGCCCTGAATGCACGCCTACCATCATGGCTCAGGATATGGCCCTTGAGTTCCTGAAAACCTTTACGGTCAGGAAGATAAACAAAAAATGGTATATGGTTGTCAGCAAAGAGGAGTTCGGGGAACTCGACCCTGCCGCACGGTGGCAGAGAATCAGCCTGATGACCTCGGCCGTGCAGAGCAATTTTAGCGAAAAGGCGGACTGCCTGATTGTCAGAGTCCCGGAAAGCGCTGAAGAAAAAGAGGCCCTGCTCAAAGGCGACTATCCCCAGAAATTAACCGCGGCGGAAGCGCGGTATGTCGACCTGTCCGAGACGGAGATAAAGACCAAACAATGGCCTGAATATCACCATCATGTTCTTTTCAAGATGACGGTCTATTAATTGATGGCGTCGTAAAAAATCCGATCTACTGCGTTGTAGCGCATTTTTGTTCGTTCGGCATACCACATGTATAGCCTCACTCTCAAAAATACGCTACGCCTTGTATATCGAATTTTGTTACTTAGCCATCCGGGCTTTGTCGCCGACTTTTTACGAGTTCATCATTAATTAGCCGTCATTCGCCACCATAAAAGGCAAGGCCTTATGAAAAAACTCCTTTCATAAGGCCTTGCTCAATCCGCAAAACTACCCCATCCCGATATCAAGCATCATCCACATCCTTTCCTTTCATCCCGCCACGTAGTTCTTTCAGATTTTCCTCAGCAGCCTTTCATTCCAATTCCAAATCAAAAGTCAGAACTCCTGACGTCACGACGTAATTTCAACAAGTTATGCCGCTATCTCAGATTCTGGCTTGTTACCGGTTTGAGTACTTAAAGTGACTAAAGTACTTAAAGTGAAAGGTTTCATCTGCTCAGATAAGTACCATAACTTTAGGCACTTGAAGTATTTTAAGTACTTTAGGCACTTTTTTTGATCTTGTATTTTAGCACCAGCGTTTAATCTGCCGAGAT
>JACRCD010000095.1 GCA_016219175.1 Deltaproteobacteria bacterium
CGCGGCTCCCGCCGCCGCTTGGCCCGGTCCTGTTCCTTGCCCTGGCGGGGCCATGGATGCTTCCCCCAGGTCAACCTCCGCTTCAGCTTCGCTGCCCTCTGCGATGACCTCGGCCTGGTCGAGGATGTCCATCTCTTCATCCCCGAGAATTTCCTCGAAATCGTCGGCGGGACTTTCCTCGGCAGCCATGCCGGACTCGGGCCCAGGCCCTGCATCCGCCCTTGATCCCCCACCCTCCTGGAAAGCCGCGGCTCCCGCCCCCGCTTGGCCCGGTCCCGTTCCTTGGCCTGGCGGGGCCATGGGTGCTTCCCCCAGGTCAACCTCCGCTTCCGCTTCGCTGCCCTCTGCGATGATCTCGGCCTGGTCGAGGATGTCCATCTCCTCATCTACGAGAATTTCCTCGAAGTCGTCGACGGGAATTTCCTCGGCATCCATGCCGGACTCGAGCCCAGGCCCTGCATCCGCTCCTGATCCCCCACCATCCAAGGGGGCCGCTTGGCCCGGTCCCGTTCCTTGCCTTGGCGGGGCCATGGGTGCTTCCCCCAGGTCAACCTCCGCTTCGCTGCCTTCTGCGGTGATCTCCGCCTGGTCGAGGATGTCCGTCTCTTCATCCACGAGAATTTCCTCGAAATCGTCGGCGGGAATTTCCTGGGCATCCATGCCGGATTCGAGCCCCGGCCCCGGTCCTGATGCTACCCCGGCCCCTGGCGCGGACTCCAGGGTAGCCTCGCTTTCTTCCTCTGGTTGTCCCTGGCCTGCTCCTTGTTCCGGTAGGTCGACGGGCAGTTCCTCCAGGCCATCTTCTGCTTCCGCTGCGATGATTTCAGCCTGGTCAAGGATGTCCGTCTCCTCATCCCCGAGGATTTCCTCGTATTCCAGGGCGGCAATGTCCTCGGTATCCGTCCCGGAGCCGAGACCGGGCCCGGCTTCTGCCCCTGGTCCCCGCGCACCCTCCGGATCGGCGGCGGCTCCCGCCCCGTCTTGGCCCACCCCTGATCCCTGCCTGTCACCCTGCCCGGCTGTTGAACCTGTCTCTTGTTTCGCCGTGATCGGAGATGGCTGATAACTGATGCCCGCGGTGCGGGCAATCATTTCTTTCACCTCCTCCAGCTCTTTAAGCAGAGAGGTTGCCGACTCTTTCTGTTCACTGCCCTGCAAGATAGTGGTTAATAGCTCGCGGAAAACGGAAATAACCTCATGGGGGGCCATGGCGCCGGTGATGCCCAATTGCTGCAGAAGGTCGTTTTTGTGTTCATCGGAAATAGTGAAGACATTGTCGCGGCCAATGATCAAGCCTTCCGGATTTTGTCCCTGCTGAGCCAGTTCCTTGAGCGTTTTGTTGAGAGAGGACTTGAGCCCGCTTAAATTTTTCTTTTTCTGGCGGATTTCTTCGGGATCGTCAATCTCCCATAGTTGCCGGATAATATCCTCGGCGGAAATGGAAACAATCGCCTGTACACTTTCTTCGGTTGGGAAATAGGAGCGAATAAGGATTGCCAGGCGGCCCTTCAGTGTGTCACTATTTGGATTAAGATGGGCCATGGCCTCATCCATGCCTTGAAGGGTGACAAATGCCATGATGTTTTTCCTGCTGATATGTCTATGGTTGGAAGAGATTCCTGGAGAATTGCCGGCTGCACTTTCAGCATACAGAAGGGCATCTGAAAAATCTAGATTTAGATGCCTGTTCCGCAAGGCGGGGTAGTTATCTTTCATATTTGTATCATTTTGAAACTATGATACAAATAGGTAGTGAAGAATTTACTGACATAGAGTGGGAAGAATAAGCTCTGTGCTGCTTATCGTTGTTATAATTAAGGTGTTTGCCTAGAGGGGTCCCCGAGAATGGCATCTTTGGTGATAGTGGAATCAGAAGCGAAGGCCAGGACTTTAGCAGACCAGGCAGGCGGTATCCTTGAGACCATGGTGCTGCGTTCGCCGCCCATGAAGACCGCTCATATAGCCAAGGCCGACAGGCTCCACGCCGGGGAAACCGGTTTTCAGTTTGTGCCGGCGGAGGCGGAGAAGGAATTTGCCAAGACGCTGCTCACGAATCTGCATAAGGATATTTATCTGGCCCTGGATGTAGATCAGCGGGGCGAATACTGGAGCTGGACCTTGAGCAAGTTTCTCTTTGCCGCGACTAAAGGGCAGAAGGCAGTCAGGCGGATTCATATCTCCGGATTTGCCGGGGAGGAGATCGGCGAATCTTTCCATGTGGTGCAGCCGGTTCGGGACAGTGAGGCTGCTGCCTTTTATATACGGTCGCAATTTAATAATTTCCTGCTGCGTCATTTGAACCGTTTGCTTGGCACCATGAGCGGACCGGGCGGGCTCCTCCTCCATTTTTCAACACTGGCCGCCCTCTTTCTCCTGGCGGAAAGGGAGGCGGAGGTCGCTTCATTTTCCGCTCCCGCCAAGTGGCGGATCAAGGTTCGGTTGTCGGGGCCGGGGGGAGAGTTCATGGTCTTGCTGCGGGAGGCCTATGGAATAACGGAAGACGGTTTCCTCAAGGATCCGGGCCAGGTGAAAAAGGCCCTTGCTCTTTTTGAGAATGCGCCGTTTGTGGTGAAAAATGTCACGGCAGAGGAGTTCGCCATGGAGCCCCCCATGCCGTACCGTCTGGTGGAACTGCTTCATGACGCCTATACCCTGCTGGGTATGGCGCCGGTAATGGTTCTGCGCACCCTGCAGAAATTCTATGCCGGGCTCCCTATTGACGGAAAGTGCAGTGGTCTTGTCACCGCCCCTTTTGCCATCAATCCCTTCGAGCATAAGCTCACCCTGGCCCGGATCAGAGAAGAGGTGGCGCATGCTTACGGCGCGGACGAACTGGTGGAGCGGGACCTGGACGGACACGGCATACTCCCTCTACATCCCGCTCTTATCGGGGATGATCTGCGGGAGATTTTGTCGATTGAGGAGAGGCAGCTGTATGATCTGCTTTGCGGCCGGGCCCTGGCCAGCCAGATGGGGGAAGCCGTGGGCCGCAATCTGCTGGTGGAGTGCAGCGCGGGAAGCTGCCTGTTTCAGGGGCGGAGTCCGTTGCTGAGCAAAGAGGGCTTTCTGAAGGCCTTTCAGGGCGGCTATGACCCTGATCTGCTGCAGAATTGTCCGCTGGCCCGGCTAAAGGGTGGCCAGGAAATAAGGGTGGAGCAGGTCATCCCCGAGCCGACCAGCTACGTGACCTTGGAAAACTATACGATCGAGACCTTTTTTGACGATCTGGCCCAATTTTCAGTAACGGTTGAGCCGGCAGCGGTCACCATGCTGCAGGATATGCTTGACAAGGGCTATGCCGCCTTGGATGTCAATGGCTGTTTGCATGTCCAGGCCAATGCCGGCAAGGTGATTGCCATTTTAAACCGGGCCTTTCCCGCCATGAAGGGCATTCATCTTTCCGCCTATTTTGAACAGACGGTGAATGAGGTTATCAGCGGCCGGAAAAATCTTAATTTCGCCCTGAAGCAGTTTGATCAGAATTTTGTCATGCACGGGGTGCCGCTGGTTAAGGTTCAGGTGCCGAAAGCGGTGGTGGTCAGGGAAAAGGTGTCAAAAAACATCATCCGCAGTCCCGTTGCCGCGGCTGTTAAGCAAGAGGCGGAAAGTCCCGAGTCACTCCAGCCGGTTGCAAACCAGGAGGAAGCCGTGGTCTGCGTAACCGCCGGGGTTGCGGAGGTGGTGCTGGAAGAAAGCGCGGTAATGGCCGGTTCTCAGCCTGCTGCCGATGTCATGCCGGCGGATGATCAGGAATCTCTTGGCGGGGAAGCGGATACGGGTGTGGCCGCTGAGGAAATAATGGACTCCGGCGGGGGGGAGGTGAGCATGGTGGAGGCTGCCGAGGCTTCACCCTCCGCAGAGGAGATCGCGGCAGAACCGGCTGAGCAGCGGGATGCTGTTCCCGCGGAATTTTTTGCCGGACCGCGGCAGGAGACGGACGTAACCCCGGATGTGTCCACCCCGGAGCCTGTCCGGGCAGAGGGGATGAGCGGTGGCGCGCCGCGGGGCAACCCTTGTCCGGATTGTGGCCGGCCGCTGCTGTTGAAAAGTGACCAGTTCGGCAGATACTGGACCTGTTCAGGCTACCCGGCCTGCCGGCACGCTGAATCATACGAACCCGAACAGCAGAAGATGGAGTTGTCCTGCCCCTTGTGCCGCAAGGAATCTATTACCATCAAGCGCACCCCCACCGGTAAAAAACTGTATGTCTGCCCCGGAGAGGGGTGTGAATTCATGGCCTGGTCCCAGCCCCATCCTGTAATCTGCCCAAGCTGCGGCTCACCTTTCCTGGTGGAGAAAAAGACGCCAAGCGGCACGGTGCTGCGCTGCCCCCGCGCGGGCTGTAGTTATTTTCAACCGCTTGACTCCATGGGCGGCGGGGAGGCGGCGGAGCAAGGAGGGGCAGCGGGGAAGAAAAGGATTTTGGTGCGGCGCAAACCGGGAAGCGGCGGCGCGGTTGGGGTGAAAAAGGTTCTGGTCCGCAGGAGGAAGGCGTGATCCATTTGTATTAAGCGGTACCCTTGCACCCCGGGAAGGGGGTATTGAACGGAATCGGCTCCGCCGCGCGGCTCCTCGTCGCACTCCATTCCATCATGTACTGCGTCTCGCTGACCGTGCTCTCACCATCACTGGCTCGGACGACATTAAGAGCGGCCATGCACGTCCTGCTCGCTGGACTTTATCCACCCTTGCCGGGGTGTTCGCGTTTCCATCTTGAGATATTACTGGAATAACTTATGCTTTTCGACGTTTTGCCTGGATTTCGTGTCCCAGTGTCCTTGGGTGTTTAGATGCAAAAAAAAATGGGAAGATCATGTAATCATAAGTTTTTATTTATTTGTTAGAAGTTGACCTTGCCCCTGGCAATTTTAACAGGTTGTCCTCATCTCCCTCCAGAAAAAACGAGCAGATTGTATTCTCTCGTTTTTTACGATACATCTCAACCTTCTGTCTTGCGGGAACGATTAATATTGCCGTTGGTAACATTTCAAATCAAGGCAAGGGGCGGGAATTATTATTTGTCGCTCATTACCCGCTGTGACAAAAAAATCATGATGACAATAGGCACACGTTGTATTATCATTAATTAATGAAGCAAATCAACTGGAATGCTGAAAAGAACCAGCTCTTGATGAGTGAGCGAGGCATATCTTTCGAGGACGTGTTGTTTGCACTACAATCTGGAAAGTTACTCGACGATCTGGTTCACCCAAACAATAATAAGTATCCGAATCAACGCATGTTCGTGGTCGAAATTGATGAATATGCTTGGCTTGTTCCTTACGCTGAAAATGAGGATGAAATCTTTCTAAAAAGTATTATCCCCAGCCGAAAGGCTACAAAGCATTACTTGAGGGGGGCCTTATGAGTAATAAAAAATTGAATCGAGAAGACCAGGAATTGCTGGAGGCATTTGAAGCAGGCGAATTTAAACCTGACTTAACGGATGAGCGACGAACCCAGCTTGCCAAATTGGCAGGGGAAACGATTAGAAAAGACAAACGCATCAACATCCGGATTTCGACCCGTGACCTGGAAGCGCTGCAGCGTCGAGCCACAGAAGAGGGCTTGCCTTACCAGTCGCTCGTATCCAGTGTGCTGCATAAATATGTTTCTGGTGGCCTTAAGGATATTTTATCAAACAAAACATTGCCGCGAACAAACCGCTAAATGTGTCGTTCGTCCCTTAAAATTGCCACATCCAACATCTGATGGCGTCGTAAAAAATCCGATCTACTGCGTTGTAGCGTATTTTTGTTCGTTCGGCATACCACATGTATAGCCTCACTCTCAAAAATACACTACGCCTTGTATATCGAATTTTGTTACTTAGCCATCCGGGCTTTGTCGCCGACTTTTTA
>JACRCD010000093.1 GCA_016219175.1 Deltaproteobacteria bacterium
AATTATTTTTAACTATTTTTACCATACTCTCTTTCCCATGAAACATATCGATCAAAAACTGGAAGTTGCATATCCCTGCATCTGGCTATACAAAATCATAGGCAGCGATAAAGACGCCATGATTATGGCAATCAATGAGATCTTTGCCGGCTCGGATCATTCTCTGTCATTTTCCAAGAAGAGCGGGACGGGTAAATATATATCATTAAATCTTGAGGTAACGGTGCATTCCGCAGAGGCGAGAAACTTTTTTTTCACCGCTCTGCGGGAACATTCCTCCATCAAAATGGTACTTTAAGACTATGAATCCTCTTGAAGTGCTGCAACGAACTCCGAAATCAAACTGCGGGGCATGCGGTTATCCCGCCTGTCTTGCCTTTGCGGCTCATGTCGCGCGCAGCGGAGAAGACCCAAGAAAATGCCCTTATATCAATCTTGACGGCCTCGCCTGTGACACCCCGGGTAAGACCCCTCTTGAGCAGATAGCCGCCAAGCATGATTTCGATCTGGTACACCACCTCCAGAGTAAAATTAAAGATCTTGATTTTCATAAAATCGCCGGACCTCTTGGCTTGTCATTTTCTGCCGGCCAAGACGACCTCCTTGCCTTTTCCTATCTGGGGCAGCATGTTCTGCTCAGCAAAAAGCAGATACTTATGGACGGCAAGGAACCGGAAGATCCCCGGGACCAGATTCTCTTATACAATTACATTCATTCCCGCGGCGGCAATCCGCCCTCCGGAACTTGGACAGGTCTCGAAAGTCTGCCGAACTCCATCTCCAAGAGCAAAACACTGGCTACCTACTGTGAAGAGCGTTTATCGCTGCTTTTCACCGGCCTGGACAGCGAGGCGATATATGCCTTCTGCGGTAAAATCGGCGGCCGGGCCGTTGCGGGAAGTTCCGCTACCGCGGCGGCAATCATTCCTGTCCTGCCCCGTCTCCCCCAGCAACTTCTTTTCTGGGATGCGGAACCCGCGGATGGATTTGCCGCCAGAACAAAAATTCTTTTTGACCAAAACGTGCTTACCTATCTTGATCTGGAATCCCTCGTTTTTTCAGCCGAACGTCTGGCGGATCGTCTCGTTTTTCTATTTTCTCAGTCAAAACAGCAATGACAACCTCTGACCAGAAACCATTGGCTGAAAGAATGAGGCCGCAACAGTTAAGCGACTTTGTCGGTCAGGATCATCTGCTGGCCGAAGGGAAAATGCTCTGGCAGCTTCTTAAGGAAAGACATCTTCCCTCCCTTCTGCTCTGGGGCCCCCCTGGTACCGGCAAAACAACCCTGGCGAGAATTCTTGCCAGATCAACGGGCGCGCATTTCATCTTCTTTTCAGCGGTTCTGGCCGGAGTAAAGGAAATCAGACAGATTATCGACGAGGCCCGCCAGAAGCAGCTTGAGGGAATAGCTACCATCCTTTTTGTTGATGAAATACACCGTTTTAACAAAAGCCAGCAGGACGCCTTCCTTCCCCATGTTGAAAGCGGGCTGCTCACCCTGATCGGCGCCACCACGGAAAATCCTTCGTTTCAGATCGTGGCCCCCCTTTTGTCACGCTGCCGGGTGCTTACCTTATCGCCCCTGACACTCCAGGCCCTTGAGACCATTTTTCATCGCGCCTTGTCCGATGCAACCAATGGCCTCGGGGAACTCAATCTTCACTTTGAGAAACCGGCGATTGATCATCTCATCGCCATGGCGGACGGTGACGCAAGAAGACTGCTTAACAGCATGGAAATAGCAGCGTCGCTTGCCGTCCTTGACGAAAGCGGCACGCGCTGTGTTTCCCTGCGGGCGATGGAGGATGGTTTCCAGAGAAACAGTCTGCGCTATGACGCAACAGGAGAGGAACATTACAACCTGATATCCGCCCTGCACAAAAGCATGCGGGACAGCGACCCGGATGGTTCACTCTATTGGCTGGCGCGCATGCTCAAATCCGGAGAGGATCCGCTTTACATAGCCAGGCGCCTTATCCGTTTTGCCACGGAAGACATCGGCAACGCAGACCCCCAGGCGTTGGCGGTCTCTTTGAACGCCAGGGAATCCTACCATATGCTCGGGTCGCCGGAAGGAGAACTTGCCCTAGTTCAGGCAGTCATCTATCTTGCCACGGCGCCGAAAAGCAATGCCGCCTACGTGGCCTATAGTAAGGTCATCAGTGATATTGAGCGTACCGGCAGCCTGCCGGTGCCTCTTCATATCCGCAATGCCCCGACCAGGTTGATGAAAGAGCTTGGTTACGGCAAGGGGTACCAGTATGCCCATGACTCACCCGTCGCTCTGGTTGATCAGGATCATTTACCGGAGGAGCTTTGTGGTGTACGATACTATGAACCGACCAATAGAGGTCATGAGGCAATTATTAAAGACCGATTAACCAAATGGCGGCACCTACTGTCGCAACAAAAATCCAACAGATAACATGGAATAAACAATGAATCGTCACTTACCCATCATTCTTGCAATCTTATTTTTCATCTTTCCAGCCCCCTTTTCAGCCGCTAAAACGACGGGGGAATTTAACCTTTATTATACCAATGACGTACATGGAGAAACAGAGCCCTGCGGCTGAAAATCAAAACAATTGGGCGGTCTGTCCAAAAGAAAAACTCTCTTAAAAGAATCCGGATTCCAAGAAACGCAGGATCTGTTGCTTGATGCCGGCGCTCTCCTGTTTGACAATAGCGCGCTGTCTGCCGGCCGCGAGGAAGAGCAGGCCAGGATAAATGCCCAAGGCCTGGTTGAGGCGTACAACCTGCTGGGCTACGAGGCTGTGGGTATTTCCACAATTGATCTGCTGGCCGGTATCGATTTTTTGCAGCAGCTGCATGAAAAATCGATTTTCCCCTGGCTCAGCGCCAACCTGGTCCATCCGGAAAGCAAACAACCTTTTTTCACTCCATACATTCTCAAAGAGAAAAATGGGCTTCGCATAGCGATAATCGGCATCACCGGCACCGAGCCGAAATATGGGGCCAGGGGACAGGAGAAATATCTGATACTGCCATGGCGTGACGTGTTACCTAAACTTCTCGAAGAACTTCGAGGCAAGGCCGATGTATATATCTTACTGTCAAGTGAGTCGAAACAGGAAAATCAGCTGATTGCAAAGGATTTCAACAATATCCATATAATCATCCAATCAGGCACGAACGCCCACAATGAAAATCCCGTGCTTACCAACAACACACTGATCTGCCAGACGGAAAAACAGGGTAAATACCTTGGCAAGATGCGCATTAACTGGAACAGCTCCGCTATCTGGGCCAACAAATCAATAGATACCGCGGTTTTGCAGAAACAGGAATACGACAGGATCGCCTGGCAGATAAAAAGGCTGCAAGAAAAAGGTGATCCGGAACAAGTTTATAAGGATAAACCGGCAACATTAAAAGCATATTACAAACTTGCCGAACGGATGAAAA
The DNA here is from genome assembly GCA_016219175.1 of Deltaproteobacteria bacterium. Lineage (GTDB taxonomy): Bacteria > Desulfobacterota > Desulfobulbia > Desulfobulbales > SURF-16 > SURF-16. Next base: position 3,433 of record JACRCD010000093.1, read on the forward strand.
TTCTTGAGGAAGAGACCCGCAAGCAGCAAACGGGGAAAAACCAGGCAACTGAAAATGCCACCTTTGAACATAATTTTCTTGAGGTAGAGCCAACCATTGCCGATGATCCGACCATCGAAAAAATTACCAAGGAAACAAAAAATAAAATAAATGCCATCGGCAGAAAAGAGAGCAGAGACAACACCATCCAGCCCGACCATGTGGGCAGTCAGGCCTGCATGAGCTGCCATGAAGAAATCGCCAAACGGTGGCAGTTGACTCCCCATGCCCGCGCGTATGAAACCTTGGTTAAAAAAGATCAGCAATTCAATGCCAATTGCCTCCCCTGTCACGTTACAGGCATAAGCATGGAAGATAAGAACAAATCCCTGTCCTTGCCCGACACCTTGCATAACGTTGGCTGCGAGAGCTGCCATGGCCCGGGGAAAAAGCACGTGGAAAATCCTGAAAAATGGAAACTGAATGGTCTGCCCGGGAAACCGCTCTGTCTGCAGTGTCATCTGCCCGAGCATGATGACTCGTTTGATTACGACAAAGACAGTAAGCTTGTTCATTAAAAATGAGTAGCTGACCTGTTACCGGTTTGAGTACTTTAAGTGCCTAAATGCCTAACGTACTTAAAGTAAAAGGTTTTATCTGATCAGAAAGTACCATAACTTTAGCCACTTGAAGTAGTTTAGTACTTCAGGCATTTTTTTTGCTCTTGTATTTTGGTGCCAGCGGTTAATCTGCCGAGATCAGGTTGTTTGAATTTACAGTCATAAAAAAAGCCGTGCTCCCAGCTAGGAACACGGCTTTTCTTATGGTTACCGAGGCAGGCTAAGCCGTTATCAATAAATTACTGTAACACACCATGCGTGGCAACGGCATAAGGGGCCGTATTGGTGATATCAAATCTGTAATGGTTATTTTATAACGGCCCCTAAACGTTAATAATTAACAGCCGAATGCCTTCTGCAGGTTGGGAATGGTTTGTTTCTTGCGGCTCATCATGCCATCAATCCACATGGAGTTGCCGGAAAGTTTCGAGTTGAAGGCCTTCTCAATGAGAGAAGCGTCATCGGAGATAACCATGAGGTCGGTTCCTTCCTTGACAACATCGGTAAGCATCAGCAGCACGGAGTGACGTCCGTCAGCTTTGACCTTCTGCATTTCCGCGTACAGGGCATCACGCAAGGAAGCAACCTGGTCAAGGGTGGCAAGTTCAAGCTGGCCAACCCCGACTTTACTGCCTTTCATGTCGAAATCCTTATAATCCCGGAAAAGAAGATCCTTGGGCGGTACACCCGCAACCGCGGATTTTGCCTTGAGCATTTCCATGAACAGTTCATCCATGTCGCTGACGCCGGCGACTTTGGCGAGATCCGCGCAGGCAGCCTTATCGGCATCGGTGCAGGTCGGTGATTTAAAGTTTACGGTATCGCTCAGAATTGCGGCGAGCATTATCCCGGCAATGTTCTTCGGAATTGCAATGCCGCTACTCTTATACATCTCATTTAATACCGTGCATGTACAGCCTACCGGCTGGGCATTGAAATAAATTGGGTTATTGGTGGTGATATCACCAATTTTATGATGATCAACAACGGCGACAAGTTCTGCCTTCATTATATTAGCAGGGGCCTGGGCAATATCACTGTGGTCAACCAGGGCGATTTTTTTGCCTTCAGCGTCACTGATCTTTTCGGGCGCAGTCAAGCCGAAACGGGCTAGTACGGTTTTGCTTTCGGGGTTTAAAGCCGCGGCATCGGTCTGCATGCAGGCGATAGCGTCCTGGCCCTTGGCCTTCAAGTAATTTGCAAAAGAAATTGCCGAGGCAACGGAATCGGTATCTGGATTTGAGTGGCCAACTACACAAATAGACATGGTACAATCCTCCTTAGAAACAATTTTTTAATTTCTCCTATACAACTAGCCTGTGCTGGGGTAAAATCATTATGCGCCTTGCCTGTAGGGCTCGATGGCAAAAAATTCACCCCACAGAATTCACGCCTTATTTTTATAAATTTACTTACTTAAAACGTGCAAAAGATAGTTCTTAAACTCTTCTGAGTCAAGAATAAAAATGAATCCATCTTCATTTTCCGCAATACAAATTTACTGGTTCAGAAACATTTTTCTGTCCTTCTTCCTGCAAAAAAATTGAATTTCCTGCCAAGGGAAAAAATTAAACAAACGGAATCAGGACCATCATCATGGCTGGAAAAACATCCAAAGTACTTGTCGCCGAAGATAATCCGGTTGTCCGTAAAGGATTAACGAATTTTCTGACAAAATGGGGATTTACGCCTATTGAAGTGGAAGACGGGGATGCGGCCATGCACATACTGGAAAATGACCCCAGTGTAAGGCTTGCCATCCTTGACTGGAATCTGCCGGGCTTAACTGGCTTACAGATATGCCAGCGCCTGAGGATAAATCCAAGGATTCCCTATGTCTACATCATCATATTCAGCGCCAGAAAATCAAAGGAAGAGCAAGTACTGGCCCTGGAAGGCGGAGCTGACGATTATCTTGTCAAACCTTGCAAGCCATCGGAGCTCAGGGCCAGACTCGGCGTGGGAAAACGGATCATGGAAACGGCGCTGTCCGGCTCATGTTCTTCCTGCTCAACCACAACGAACACAGAGAATCAATAAGTCAAACTCCCGAACCCAAACAGGAGCACACAGCGTCCAACCATGTCTGTAAAAGCTATTATTTTTGATCTTGACGGCACCCTGCTGAACACGCTTGACGACTTGGCTGATTCGATGAATCGAGTCCTTTTCGCCATGGGATTTCCCCTGCATCCGACCAGCGCCTACAAATATTTTGTTGGCGACGGGATAGAAAAACTTGCCAGCCGTGTTTTACCTGAAAACCACAGGGATAAAACAACCGTGGAACGGTGCGTTGCGGGAATGACCCATGAATACGGAACTCACTGGCAGGACAAAACTTGCCTCTATGACGGCATCGATGAAATGCTGTCAGCGCTTAGTGATCGAAAAGTGAGCCTGAATATCCTCTCCAACAAACCAGATGCCTTGACACGCATTACCGTGTCAACTTTTTTTGCATCATACGGTTTTGCCATAATAACCGGAGCCAGGAAGGGAATCCCAAAAAAGCCCGACCCAACGAGCGCCTTTCATATTGCCAACTCCCTGAATATTCCCACCCATCAGTTTCTCTATCTTGGCGATACGAAAACCGATATGGAAACAGCGACGGGCGCCGGCATGTTTGCTTTGGGTGCTTTATGGGGCTTCCGTACCGCCTCTGAATTAAGGGAAAGTGGAGCCCAGGCTCTTCTCGAACAGCCTATTGAGATCTTAAACTATCTCTGAAGACTATGAAGCCAGCCTTTCGGATTCTTTTTGCTTCCTGATCTCACATGCTTTTTTGAAGGCCTTATCCTTGCCATGTTTTTTGATGGAGACCGACGTCTTGCCCTGTTTACCAACGCCATTCACCCAGCTCACCTCATAGCGGTGCATCTTTTCATTCAGCCGGACGCCAACAACACCAGTGGTTGTATTGCTCACAGTAACGATGTGTTTATTGGTCCGCAGTTTACCGATTCTTGCCTCAATTTCATCGCGCCACGCTAATGCGGCCAGCAGGCTGGAATATCTTCCGCCGCATTTACCATCAGAAAAGAATTTGGAATGGGTTTTTCCATAATAGCGCACACGTACATACCAACCATGAGTCCGCTTTGTCTCCTGATCGATACGGGCGATATCCTTATGCTTTTCATACACTATTTTTTTCTCTTTTTTTGCTTCCATTGCTTTACCTCTTTTCCTGTTTGTGGCATTAGGATGGTTTGCAGTTGCAGTAAAATAAAAAGCAACTACGTATTAATACCTATTAGAGTATCATTTTAAACAAACTTGTCAATAAATTTCCATCATCAATTAATTAGGTTCATAACAATTGCAAAACCCAATAATTACTTTGTATCATATCTCCAAAATAATATTTATACATAATTAATCAATGATATTAATTTTTTCACTAAAAAAATGAGTATCCAGCATAATCTCTGCTAAATGGAGCAATACGAACGATTTATGAATGATAATGATAAGGACACAGGCAAAAAATTCTGCGAGCTATTAGACATTATATCCCGTTTGCGCGGTCCGGGCGGTTGCCCATGGGATCAAAAACAAACAGTGCAGACCTTCAAACCATATCTTCTTGAGGAAACCCACGAACTCTCCGAAGCCCTGGACAACGATGATACCTCCCAAATAAAGGAAGAACTCGGTGATCTTTTTTTCCAGCTTGGTTTTATCAATCAAATGTACCAGGAAAATGAAAAATTTTCCATGACAGATGTCCTGCAAGCTATCATAGACAAAATGATTCGCCGGCATCCCCATGTGTTTGAAGGAAAAACCTTTGAATCATACGAGGAAATGAGAAAAAATTGGGCAAGGGTCAAGGAAAAGGAAAACACAAAAAAAATAAAAAAAACCTACGAACTTGATGTGCCCAAATCTCTGCCGGCATTAAGCAGGTCGCAGAAGGTCGCCGGCCGCGCGGCCAGAACCGGGTTTGACTGGCCGGACCTCGGTTCATTACAAGACAACCTGTCCCGTGAATTTGCCGTATTAATGAATAGTATCACGGCAGACTGCAAAGATAACATCGACAAAGAGCTGGGCGATTTCCTTTTCCTGCTAGTCAATTTAGGACGAAAGCTGGAAATAAACAGTGAAGAATGCCTTCACTCAGCAACCAACAGGTTTATCAGCAGATTTAAAGTCATGGAAAAAAGATTATCAGAGGAAAATCTTGCCATGGATGGAATTGACAGCAAAGCACTTCTTGAATTTTGGCGCAAAGCGAAGGAGAACACCTGAAAATGGTAGTTTAGGGGCCGTTATAAAATAACCATTACAGATTTGATATCATCTATACGGCCCCTTATGCCGTTGCCACGCATGGTGTGTTACAGTAATTTATTTACAACGGCTTAGAATCAAAACTACAACATCAAAGTTGAACAAACGATATTTCAACAATTGCTGAATCCCTTTTACTTGGAAGGAGAAACCCTATGCTAACAACAACGCTTGACGACGTGGAGACCAGAGTGCTGGGCTGCCTGCTGGAAAAGGAAATGGCAACCCCGGAATATTACCCGCTCTCTTTAAATGCCCTGGTGAACGCCTGCAACCAGAAATCAAACCGTGAACCGGTGGTGAATTATGATGAGGCAACGGTAATACGGGGCCTTGACGGTCTGAAGGAAAAACGGTTTGCCCTGCGGAGCGATGCCAGCCGCGTGACCAAGTATGAGGAGAATTTCATCAAGCTCAACAACCTCCTGGAAAAGGAGGGGGCGCTCATCTGCCTGCTCCTGTTGCGCGGGCCCCAAACGGCCGGGGAGTTGCGCGGCAGGTCGGAACGTCTCTACCGCTTTAATGATATCGAAGAGGTCGAGGCAAAACTTGACGATCTGAGCGAAATGGGCTTGGTCATGAAACTCCCCAGGCAGCCGGGCCGAAAAGAATGCCGCTTCATGCATCTTCTGTCCGGAGAACCGGCAGCCCTTCAGGCCGCGCAGGCTGATCAGTCAGCAGCGCAACCGGTTATTTCCCATGATAACGACAGGATAGCCTGCCTGGAGCAGGAAATCACCCTTCTCAGGCAAGAGCTCCATGATCTGCAAGCCGAATTTACCGAATTCAAAAAGCAGCTTGGAGAGTGAACAGGAGGGCTGAAGGTGTGTTGCACAACCTTCAGCCCTGTACCCCCCCAACTACCGGCCGTTAGCCGTTCAACATCCTGGCCATTTCCTTGGCGCCATAAGTGATAATGATGTCAGCGCCCGCCCGGTGGATAGCGAGCAGGGATTCGGCCATGACCCGGTCCGGGTCAATCCAGCCCTTCTGACCGGCGGCCTTGATCATGGCATATTCGCCGCTGACCTGGTAGGCGGCAATGGGCAGGTCGAACTCCTCCCGCAACCGGCTGATAATATCAAGATAGGCAATCGCCGGTTTCACCATCAAGATATCCGCGCCTTCGTCCACATCGAGGGTGGCTTCACGCAAGGCCTCCCGGACATTGGCCGGGTCCATCTGATAACCCTGGCGATCTCCTTCCTGGGGTGCGCATTCCGCGGCATCCCGAAAAGGTCCATAAAAGGCGGAGGCGTATTTCACGGCATAGGACATGACGGGCACCATGTCAAAATCATTTTCATCGAGAATTCCCCTGATTTCAGCCACCCGGCCATCCATCATATCGGAAGGCGCCACGATATCAGCCCCGGCCTTGGCATGGGAAAGGGCCACCTGGGCCAGAATCTCAAGCGTTGCATCGTTATCTACCTGTTTATTGATGAGAACCCCGCAATGTCCATGGCTGGTATATTCACAGAGACAGACATCGGTGGTGACCATCAGCTCGGGTTCCTTGTTTTTAAGCTCCTTGATCGCCTTCTGAATAATACCGTCCTTGGCATGAGCGCCGGAGCCGACCGGATCTTTTGTTTCAGGCAGACCAAAGAGGATGACATGGTTCAAGCCCAGGGACCGGAGCTCCTTGGCTTCCCTGCCGAGCTGATCAACAGTCATGCGGAAAACACCGGGCATGGACGACACCTCCTCCCTTTTGCCCTTGCCGGGCATAATGAAAAGAGGGTAAATAAATTGCTCGGGAGACAGCCTGGTTTCACGGATCAGGGAGCGCAGCTGGGCATTTCTGCGGAACCTGCGGGGACGATATTCAGGAAAAACCATTTCATTTCCTCCGGGTAAAAATTTCAAGGGGTAGGGTACAATAAGTGATTGAATCGTAAAGAATCAGATTTTCAGCCTGGTCATCAATGCTTACAGCCGGAAGATCTCGGCCACCAGGTCATTGATGAAAAGATCGGGATTTTCGATGCCCTTGGCGCTGATCAGGATATCACGCACATCGTTTCTCTGCTGAATGAGCTTCAGCCCATACTCAAACGAATTAAAAATTTCCTCGCATTTCTCGACAACCGCCGTCCGGCTCCAGGACTGCCCCGTCACAATAAGATCCATGGCCTCATCATCAAAGGCGATCTTGAAACCATATTCAGCGGAAATAAGCTCCGCGCAATCACGGATGTGCCGAACCAGGCCAATAAATTCCTTGCAGGCATCCCGGGGATCGGCAATTTCCTGCTGGCATTGGCGGGCTATGAGCTGGAACCGCGCTTCAGATGGCACGATGTTTTCTGCTTTCAGCAGATTCTCCTGTTTGTCCCTGATAAAGTCAACAATCCGGTTAAACTCATGGTCAACGAATTCATAATAGCGGGTCCGGTGCAACTCCTGGGTCGCTTCCGAGGTCAGGATCATTTCCAGCTGCTCCATGGGATTTTCTACAATTTCAGGGGTAACGACCAGATAGCGCACGGATGATGATGGCAGTTTTTTCTCAAAGTACAGCAGGATATGTTCCATGACACTGACCAGGCCGCGCGCCCCGGTACGTTCCTTGACCGCTTTTGCGGCAAGCAGTTTGAGAGCAGCCTCTTCAAATTGCAGATGGATGCCATAGGCGGCGAAATCCTGTTTTTTTGCCACGATAACAGGGCTGTTCGGGTTTAACAGGATGCGATAGAAGTCATCCTCCCGCAGCTCGTCCAGCACGGCAACCACCGGCAAACGGCCGACAAACTCGCTCTCAAAACCGAATTCGATCAGATCTTCAGCCTTGACCTGCTTAAGCAGTCGGCTGTCTTCCTTGGCTGACGAGATATTCTGTTCAAAACCGATGGATTGCTGCTGCACCCTTTTCTTTATGGTCTTTTCCAGGCCGGTAAAGGCGCCGCTCATGATAAACAGGATATTTCTCGTGTTCACCACCTTTTTTTCCCGCTTGCCGGTTGCCCGGTACTGCTCCATGGCTTCCAGCTGGGAAATGGGATCATGGGGAACCTTCATCTCCACTTCGGTTTCCTCCATGGGTTTCAGCAGCGCCCTCTGCACCCCGGTGCGCGAGACGTCAGCCCCTAAACGGAAAGGAGAGGAAGCGATTTTATCAATTTCATCCACATAGATGATGCCGTATTGCGCCCTGTCTATATCACCATCAGCCTCTCTGACCAGGTCCCGCACCAGATCGTCCACATCTCCGCCGACATAGCCTGTTTCACTGAACTTTGTGGCGTCGCCCTTGACAAAGGGCACGCCAATATGACGGGCTATCAGTTTAATGAGATAGGTCTTGCCCACGCCGGTAGGGCCGATGAGCAGGACATTGCTCTTTATCCGCCCGGCGGGAGGAATGCCGGTTTTTCCGGACTCGTTACGTATTCTGTTGAAATGGGTACAGATTTTCGTGGCAAGAATGGCTTTGGCCTCATCCTGACGTATTACGTACTCATCAAGATAAGCGGCAAGCTCATCGGGTTTCAGGTCAAAGTGAAAAACAGCCTTCTTCCGCGGCGCTGTTTTCTGTTTTTTCTCACCCTTTTTTTCAGGATGGGGAAATAAGCCGGCGGAGACTATTTTAACCTGGCCACCGTATTTCCTGCCTAAATAATCAGCAATTTCCTTTTCCAGGTCTTTCTGATTGGGAAGATTGGGAAGATTGTCGTCAGCCATATGAAAATTTATCACGGTTGAATTTTAAAGATTTCAAAGTAATATTTGGGGTAACAAACTGAAGGCTGGAGGCGGTATGGAAGCGCTCATAATCAGCCTATCAGTTTTCCAGTTTTACTTCAATACCCAGAGCTTTGAGCTTTTTATGTAGATGACTTCTCTCAAGTCCGACTTGTTCCGCGGTCTGCGAAATATTGCCATCATTTTCCTTCAGTTTTCCCTCCAGATATTCTTTTTCAAAAATTCTTTTGGCCTCTCTGAAAGAGGCATCCGGGCCAGATTGCGGAAGGGAATGTGAATTTTTCTCCTTGTCTTCCTGAAAACGAAGCAGATGCATATCAAGGGGCAGCATGGTGGCAATGATTTCGTCCGTGATGAGCTCCTGGGGAGTCATGATAGCGATGCGTTCAACAAAATTACGCAGCTCCCTGACATTACCCGGCCAGCTATGACAGGCCATGAGTTTGAGGGCCCCGGCCGTGAATTCTTTCCTCCCCATGCCTTTCCGGGAAAATTCGCCCAGCAGTTCTTCAACAAGGGAAGGGAGGTCCTCCAAGCGTTCCCTGAGCGGCGGCATGGAGATGGGAACCACGTTAAGACGCCAGAAAAGATCGGCCCTGAAGCTCCCCCGTTCAATCTCCTGCTCCAGGTCTTTGTTGGTGGCGGCAAGCACCCGCACATTCACGGAAATCGTCTTGCTGCCCCCGACCCTCTCAAATTTCTGTTCCTGCAGAATTCTTAATATTTTTGCCTGGGTCTTCAGGCTCATATCGCCGATTTCATCAAGAAAAAGTATGCCGCCGTCAGCCTGGTCGAACTTCCCCTGCTTGCTGGTGGTGGCGCCGGTAAAAGACCCCTTTTCATGCCCGAAAAGTTCGCTTTCGATCAACTCCTCCGGGATTGCCGCACAGTTCACCTCGATCATCGGCCTTTCCGAGCAGGCGGACAGACGGTGAATCATCTGGGCCGCCAGTTCCTTGCCGGTTCCATGCTCACCCCGGATAAGCACCCAGGCATCGGTGGGCGCTACCCTTTCCAGCTGCTGGCGGACCGTGGTAATGGCCGGGGAAACGCCGATGATCTTCCATTTCCTGCTGTTTTTTTCCTTCAAAATGAGATTTTCTTCTTCAAGGCCTGAGATATGCAAGGCGTTTTTGACGGACAGAACTATTTTGTCATATGAGGGCGGTTTTTCAATAAAATCAAAGGCCCCCATTTTGGTAGCCTGAACAGCCGTTTCAATATTGCCGTGACCTGAAATCATGATGACGGGAAGATGGGGATATTGCTCTTTAATCCGGGCCAGGGCATCCATGCCGTCCATGCCCGGCATCCAGATATCAAGCAACACCAGGTTAATTTTCTCATAAAGCAGCACCTCAAAAGCCTTTTCCGCGGATTCAACAGGCACCGGCGCAAAGCCTTCATCCGACAGAATGCCGGCCAAAGACTCTCTGATGCTGGCCTCGTCATCAACGATCATAATTTTTTTTGCCATTTCAAGTAACCTTCTTCGTCATTTTTTCCCTGTTGATGTCACATCAGACCAAGGGCAGTTCCACGATAAACCTTGCGCCATGGGGCGCATTATCCTTTACCCTGATATAGCCGCCATGATCCGCAACAACAGTGCTTGCTATGGCCAGACCCAGCCCGGTCCCTGTTTTTTTGGTGGAAAAATAGGGCTCAAAAAGATGGCTTTTATCGTTGTTCTTGATACCCGGCCCATTGTCCCGCACTTCCAGAAAAACCTGTTTCTGCTCCTCGTCAAAGGTTATTGCCACTTCTATTGTCCCGTCATGACCAACCGCGGCAACCGCATTATCAAGAAGATTTATGAGAACTCTTTTCATCTGCGTAAGATCAAAAGAAAAATCCGGGATACCCACGGGGCAGATGAACTCAAAACGGATATTCCTGTGCCCCTCCCGGAAGAGCACCATGGACTCCTGCGCCATTTCCCGCAGGTTGTTCACTGATTTCCGCACGGCAGGCATTCGGGCAAAGTTGGAAAATTCGCTCACCAGCCGTTTCAGTTCATCAACCTGGCTGATGATTGTTTTTGTGCAGAGATCAAAAATTTCCCCATCCGCGGCCAATTTATCCAGATATCTTTTGCGCAGTCTCTGGGCTGACAATTGAATAGGGGTCAAGGGATTTTTCACCTCGTGGGCGATACGCCGGGCCACCTCGCGCCAGGCGGCCATCCTTTGCGCCTTTTCCAGTTCCGTCAGGTTATCAAAGACGAGCACGACGCCAAGTTCCCTGTCTTCCTCGTCAACAAGCCTGGTCATATTCACCCGCAGGGAAAAGGAATCACCTCTTACTTTCAGGTGCAACGGAAGCTCTATGGTCCCTTTGCCGCTCCGCTTAAGCTCGCCATAAAAATTATTGAGAATTTCCTTATGCTGGGGATTCAACACATCCCGGTAATCATGGTTTAGAATAGAAGCCTTGTTAATTTTCAGCAGTTCCTCGGCAAAGCGGTTTATGGTGGTAATGCGTCCCTCCGCGTCAAGCGAGATGACCCCGGCTGCAACATTCTGCAGAATAATTTCCGTATACCGTCTTCTGTTTTCAAGTTCCTGGTTACTTGCCCTCAGCTCTTTCTGGCTGGCGAGAACATCCCTGGTCATCTGGTTAAAGGATTCAACAAGCGTGCCCATTTCATCCCCTGAATCCGACTCAACGACAAAATCAAGCTCGCCGTCGGCGACTCGTCTAGTGGCGTTTGCCAGCTTATCAATGGGATCGGTCAGGCTGCGCGCCACATAAAAACCGAACCAGATAGCGCTGAAAACGATAAGCAGGGTGACAATAAGCAGGATGACCAGTAGACTGGTCTTTATCGGCTGTTTAAGCAGCATCAACTGACGGTATCCCTCCAGCCCGCTGGATATGACCCCCATTCTCTCCAGTCTGGACCGGGTTATTAATGTTGATATGATCAACACATGGGGATTTTCCTGTTCGGAAGGGAGGACAACGGGCATAAGACAACGCACCAGTTCTCCCTCCTCAACCTTCTGGATGGCTATCTGGCCCCGCTCGCCCGCCAATGCCTTGCGCAGCAGATCCGGCAGTATCTCGGGCACATTGCCAGCCTCCTTGGCCGGTGAGCTGGAAATGCTGATCAGCACCTTACGCTGGGGAGAAATGATCTCGATGGCGGCAAGCCCATGACTGTCAAGAATGTCGCTGAGAAAGACATTCAGAGGGGCAACGTCGTTCTGACGGTAGCGTTTTGCCTCTAGCCTGCGGGCAATATTTCCTGACAGACTCGCCATTCCCTCCTTTTTTTCCTGGTAGACATCCTGGGCCACATGCAATGACTCCAGCAGAGACTGTTCGACTTTAATATTGAACCAGTAGTCCATGCTGGTGGAAACAAACTGCAGGGAAATGAAAAAAAGCAAGGCGGTGGGAATAAGGGAAAGCGAGACAAAGGAAATAACCAGTTTCGAGCGCAGTTTTGTGCCGAGAATCTTCTTCTTGCGTTCGTAAACAAGCTGCACCAGGTTCCGGAGAACCAGGAAGGACATAAGAAGAAGAAGAAAAACATTAAAATTGATGAGAACGAAAACAAGCACATTACCGCTGACAGGAAAGGGCACTACCCCGATCTGAAAAATCTTGGTTTCGGCAAAAGTCAGCAGCGGAATAAGAATCAGACAGGAAACGATGGCTGTCAGGACTCTTTTTCGCTTTCGCTCATCTCTCTGCGGTTGATTCAGGGTTTCCATAAATAAAGGACAGAGAATACCATTCGGTTTCAAACTTCCAGAGCTGCCAGAAGGGGATGATGTATTGAAAGTTCAGGGGAAGGGTCTTTTTGGCGAGATGGGCCTTCAATTTCAGCACATATTCGTTTCCGCTTTCCAGCAGGCCAAGATCTATGAGCTTAAAATCATGAATAGCGGTCATGGCCGCTTTGGCCTCTGCAAAGCTCTTTAATGATATGACCCGGGATTGTCCTTCATCCTTTTCCACCGCGAATTCCTGCTTGAGCGAGTCGCAGTTCAAAGTGTGATCAAGGACATAACTGACAATTTTACGATCAGGGACGCCGGGGCGGACCTGATAGAGTTCAACAAGAAAGCTGAATGTCACGGGAATACCATTCTTGACCCCTTTTTCCATCTCTTCGGTAAAGGAGTCCTTCAGGCTGAAATAGAGAAGTAGATCATGTTCCGTGTTCATTAACGCAACATCGTCGATCAGCGCGCCTTCCTTCCCGCTCGCCGCAGCAGCACAAAAAAACAGGCTCAGCAGGAGGCAGATGCCTGTGCGGAGTAAATTTCCCGTTGTTGACGTTCTCATTTTGCCGCAATTTCTTCCAGGAAAAAATCACGCTCCCAGATCATTGTTTTCCCATACTCTTTTTCAAGGCCACTAAATTCCTGAACCAGGGCATCATGCACAAGGCCCTGCATGTCTTCCATGATTTCACTCTCATGTTCCCAAGCCGCGCATTCAAGATACAGATGGAGGTGATCAGCGGCGAGCCATAACAATAAAACCTTCCCTGCCATCAGCCGCCCGCACGAGAGAAAGACATCATGCAGGAATGAAACAAAGCGGCTGCTGGCGGCAAAAAGAGGTTTTCTCTGCCGGGCAACCCAAACCACGTGAAATTTTGAGGTCTCGCCGTTCTTGTCCGGCTGACAGCCGGGGTTGCCGCACCCTCCTCCGTCTGAACAACGCCCGGCGGAAAACGAACGTACAACATCGGCAAAGTAAGCCTCCTTCTCCTGGCATACTGATAAACCCGCACCTCTTTCCGCCTCTTTGCCGACCAGGGTCAGGTTCGTCCTGAAGGCATGACATTTGAAGCTCTGAGATGAGGAGGACCGCCTGACAATGTTACAGAGATATGATTCGGACATGGCTTGATCACGGCATACCTGACAGCTGTTTTGCGGCTGATCAAAGGCGTAGGCAAGACAATGGGTGCAGCGTGCGGGAATTTCAGGCAACATCTTGGTGTCCATCCCATTTCTTCAACACGAGCTTTTTTGCTTTTTCAAGAAACGGCGCAAAGGTATCAGAGTTTATGGCCGATAGAGCGACGGCGTCAGATCTTTCAAGGTGATCTCTGACAAAATCAGGATCAACCAGATCAATTTTATTGTAAACCTGCATGATAGTCATTTCTCCAAGGTCAAGTTCCTGCAGGAGATCCTCCACAACCCGGATCTGCTCGGTAAACCGGGGGTTGCTGATATCAATGACATGCACCAGCAGATCCGCCTCATGCAGCTCTTCAAGGGTGGCCTTGAAGGCCTTGAGCAGCTCGTCGGGCAAATTTCTGATAAAGCCCACCGTGTCGGTGACAATGACTTCAACATCTTCGGGAAAGCGCAGTCTGCGGCTTGTCGGATCAAGGGTGGCAAAAAGCTTGTCCTCGGCAAAGATATTGCTTTTTGTCAGCGTGTTCAACAGGGTTGATTTCCCGGCATTGGTGTAGCCCACCAGGGAGATGACCGGTAATTCCTTTTTTCTCCGCCGCGACCGGCGGTGGTGGCGCTCCATGCCAACCTGCTTCAACCTTTTATCAAGCTTGCTGAGCCGATCGTTAATCCGGCGTTTGTCAATTTCCAGTTTTGTTTCTCCCGGTCCCCTTCCCCCGATCCCGCCGGTCAGCCTGGATAAGGCATCATCGCGCTGGCCAAGGCGGGGCAACAGATACTTGAGCTGGGCCATTTCAATCTGCAGTTTTCCCTCCCGGCTCAGCGCCCGTCTGGCAAAGATATCTAAAATAAGCTGGGTTCTGTCAATGACCCGCAATTCCGTATGATCGGTGATGGATCTCACCTGGGAGGGATTCAACTCCTGATCGAAAACAAGCAGATTGACATTGCGCTTAAGCGCCGTCAGCATGATCTCGGCCAGTTTCCCCTTGCCAAGGATCAACTTGGGATTGATTTTATCACGGCGCTGAATAATGGTGTCAATGACCTCAACATCATCGGAACGAACGAGTTCAACGAGTTCATCCATTGATTCCTGGGCCCTGGTTTTTGCCTGGGTGGTGACACTGACCAGTATGGCCCTGTCCTTGCCCGCATCACTTTTTTTTGTGGCGGCGGAGCGTGAAAATTCGTCCTCCAGCGCGGCTATGAGTTCAGGAAAATTAACCTTGGGCTGGGAGGGAACCGCGGGAGGGAGGAAATGCCAGCTCTTCCCTGCAACCGGGACAGGAATGAGATGGACGCCATAAATTTTTTCCGGCAGACCGCTGTCCATGACTTTAATCATGGCCATCAGGTCCAGCCGCAGAAAAAGAAGATCCATCAAATCGTCTTCGGTCAAATCTTCCCCGCCAAGGTGGGTATGCACGCAACGCAACCCCTTGAGGCGGCCGCTGGCTGTACGGATATGGGAAAGAGCGGGAATAACAATTTTTTTGTGGTCACCGACAATAACCGTTTCCACCTGACCGGAGCGGGCAATCAGCACGCCGATTTGCCTGCCGATCTCAGCTGACAGCTCAGCCATCTCCCTGGCCATTTCCTGGGAGATAATCAGGTCGGGAGGTGTCCTCCTTTTAGCGAGACGCTCCAGCCGTTTCAACTGGCCTGTTTTCAGGCCACCGGTATTTCCCGTGATATTGCTTATTGGTATCTCCTGTCTTTAAAAAAAGGTGGATAGACTGAAGGCTCCTAGGCTGAAAGGCGGGCGCGGCAATGACCCAATACAAGCCAACACCACCAGACCCTCACTCTTCAGCCTGCTGGCTAACCAGCATGGCTGGACCAGGCTGGCCAGACACAACGAACCATGAAAGTCCGGCGCTCCGGCATGGGCAGTTTCGAGCAGCGTAGACTTTCATATAAAACAGCTGAGCAGTTAGTTTTTTGACCGCAGCACACGCTTGTCGCCGACCCGCAGAGTCAGCTTGATCTTATCGAAATATTCGAGAAGGGGGATGGAAAATTTTCTGGTCAACCCGGTCATATCCTTGAACCGGGGCGCATCGATATCCCCTTCCTTTAATAAATAACCCAGGAGTTTCTCCTGCAGTTCCGCCAGTGTTCTGGTATGAAAATAAAAATCATTGGTCACCTTGGTGATCACCCCGTCCTTGACAAGAAGGCTTAACACCTCCATCAGCAACGGTTGAGAAACATCAGGGAAAGCGCTGTATACCTCTTTCATGGTCGGCGCGGAAAGACCGCCATCGGCAAAGAGCCTGTCCATCTTTTCCCTGATCTCCTTTTCATTGGCCCGCAGGGAAACCTGATGTCCTGCCAGGCGGACAATTCCCTCCTCCAGGACAATGATGCCTTTTTTGCCCAAATCGGTCAGACACAACTGAAAAAGCCTCATCCCCAGTCCCTTCTGCAGCCGACTCCGTAATTCTTCCTTGGGCAAACCGGGTTTCAAAGGACTTTCCCTGTGATAGGCAGTGACAATATCAGTAATTTTTTTCAGGAGAGCCGCATAGACATCTTCCGCGACAAAAAGCTGTTTTTCCGAATCAACAACAACCACACTGCGGGAAGAAATCGGGCCATTCATCAACTTCTTGAACCGATTACCGAAACAACCCATTTTCACGGAAAGCTCTGGGCCAGTTAGGCCATCCAAGCCGCTTTCCCGCAACAGCAGAAGAACAAGATCTTCCTGGGTGCCATTGTGGTACAGGGAAAAAATCCGGCTGTTTTCCTCCTTGAAACGTTTCCGCTTCGGGGCGGAGTTGTTGACGATCACCCCGCCGCCTATTGTCGTCACCGGTGAATATCTGCGGACCACATAATGATCACCGGGCCAGACCCCCACAGGCTCTTCAAGCAGGAGCTGGACATTAGCGGATTTTCCCGGAGCCAGCTCCTCTTCTTCGAGCAGAACCACCCGGCCCATGATCTCGGCCGTGCCAAGATGAACACGCACCCTTGCCCTGTTTTTTAAAGGCTTGTCGTTTGACGAAAGAAAAAGAAATTCAGCATCAAGCATATAGGAGGGTTTCAGGCAGCCCGGAGTGGCCAGGACATTTCCCCGCTCCAGCATCTCCATTTCCAGCCCTTGAATATTTATGGCCGTCCGATTTCCTGCCTCCACAAGCTCAACGCTTTGACCGTGCACCTGAATGCCGCGGATTTTTCCTTCAAGCTCGCCGGGATAAACCATGATATCGTCTCCCACGGCAACCCGCCCGGAAAGAGACGTTCCCGTTACCACGGCGCCAAAACCCTTCATACTGAAAATACGGTCAATGGCCAGCCGGAAAGGGCCATAGGCCTCGGCAAATTCACAGGACGAAACAAGTTTGTCCAGGGTGTGGCGCGCTTCGTCAATACCCTCGCCGGTGGTGGAAGAAACCATGACCAAAGGCGCCTCGGCCAAAAAACTGTCGGAAAAAAAACTCCGGACCTCTTCCACGACAAGCGCGAGCCAGTCAGCTTCCACCATATCTTTTTTGGTGATGATGATAAGACCCTTTTTCACGCCAAGGAGACGGCATATTTCAAAGTGCTCCCTGGTCTGCGGCATGATTCCTTCGTCCGCGGCAATGACAAAAGCCACCAGATCAATGCCTGTTACCCCGGCCACCATATTTTTTACAAAACGCTCATGGCCGGGAACATCAATAATACCAAGACGATGACCGCAAGGCAGATCAAGATAGGCAAAACCCAGTTCAATGGTGATGCCGCGTTCTTTCTCTTCCTTGAGACGGTCGGTATCGATACCGGTCAGCGCCCTGACAAAGCTGGTCTTGCCATGGTCTACATGGCCGGCCGTTCCCAGTACGATCTCACGCATTATTAAAACTCTCCGTTGATAAAAGGATTGCTGCGTTTTTCTTCGCCGATTGTTGAACGGGCGCCGCCATAGCCGTGTCCGGGCCAGACCACGGTTTCATCGGGAAGGGTGAGAAGACGCTGCCGTATCGATTGCATGAATGCCCGCGGATCTCCCCCTGGGAAATCGGTGCGGCCCACGGCGCCGACAAAAAGTGTATCGCCGGTAAAGAGGTGGGGGGCGGAGTACAGGCAGATCCCGCCGGGTGTATGGCCCGGGGTGTGAATCACCTCAAAGGCCAGCGAACCGACCCGCAGGACATCGCCATGTTTGACCAGCCTGTCGGCAGGCGGGGATGAGGGAAGTCCGAGCATGGAAAAATAGTGTTCGGTCTCGGGACGGCTGAAAAAGGCCGCATCCTCTTCATGCATGACAATCAAAGCGCCGGTTGCTTTGCGTATCGGGCCATTGCCGCAGACATGATCAGGATGGCCGTGGGTATTGACGATATACTCAAGGTTGACCTTTTCCTTTTCAATCATGGCCAGGACATCTTTTTCATCTCCACCCGGATCAATGAGCATCGCCTTCCTGGTTTTCTCGCAGGCGACCAGATAACAACATACAGCCATGGAGCCAACCGTCATCTGTCTGATCAGCATAGTTCACCGCACAAATGAATTTCTGGGTTTCGAGTCAAAACTGCAAACTCCCGTTAACAGGTGCAGGTTGATGGATTGCACGTTGAACCGCAACCGCAACCCGAATCAGCACTGGACAGGGAAAGAGGCTTTAATGGGGCCAGGACTTTTTCCACATTGCTGATTATCTCGGCAAAGGCCTTGACTGCTGGACTTTCCGCCCCGGAACTTAAATACGGCGTGCCGTCATCACCGCCGACCACGACCCGGGGATCAATCGGCACCTTACCCAGGAACCTGATCCCGAAGTCTTTTGCGGTTTTCTCCCCGCCGCCGGTCTTAAAAATCTCCACATTGTGATCACAGTGGGGACAGATGAAGCCACTCATGTTTTCCACCATGCCGATCACATTCATCTTGACATGCTTGCAGAAATTCAATGACTTTCTCACGTCGGCCAAGGCAACTTCCTGGGGGGTCGTGACCACAATCGCCTGAGCATCTTTTATAGTCTGGGCCACGGTTAACGGCTCATCCCCGGTGCCAGGAGGCGCATCAATAACCAGGTAATCCAGATCACCCCAATCCATATCGGCGATAAACTGTCTGATGGCCTGGACCTTGAGAGGACCGCGCCAGATAATCGGATCATCCCTGTCTTCCATCATATATTCGAGGGAGATCACCTTCAGATTCTCGCCATATTGCATGGGAGGAACCAGGCCGCCGGCCTCGGTTTGCCTTGCCTGCAACTTTTCAGTAAGATTCAGCATGCGGCAGATATCCGGTCCATGGAGATCCACATCCATCAAGCCGACCTTGTACCCTTTATTAGCCAGCCCAAGGGCAAGGTTGGTTGAAACCGTACTTTTCCCTACCCCGCCTTTGCCGCTCATAACGAGAATCTTATTCTTGATTTTGCCAAGAGAGGTATTGATTGCCATATTCTGTTTTGCCATTGCCGCATCAGCCGACCCGCAGGTTGAGCTGCTCTTGCAGCTGCTGCCCTTTCCGCATGAACTTCCCATTATCTTCTCCTTATGGATGAAAATTATATAAAAATATTAATAGATTAAAGGTAACAAGGCGAAATAACGGTCACTCCCCGAAATTTCAAGACAATTCCAAGCATGTCCACAGCAAAAACTGGAATTTATTATAGTAACGCATCAAAACATTTTTAAAAACCTTTTCTTTTCTCACCATGACAAAAGGCCTTGATTAGCATGGAACTTCAGCATAAGATAAGGCAGAGAAACTAATTGTCCATCTTTTTTCTATTCCAGATTCCACCAGATAAATATTGAGGTCTTTATGTTTGGCAAAGGTCTTTTCAGTATAGGCGGTTCCTCCCTTGCGGAAGTTGAAAAAATCATCGAAAGGATTGCCCAGGGCGATCTCACCTCAACGATCAGCCAGACCGGCGGCAAGGAGGTGTTGCGTTCCGTGGCCAATATGCAGGAGAATCTTGCCAGGATAGTGAGCGGAGTGATTAATAACACCAAGGATCTAGCCGTTTCCTCGGAAGAACTAGAAAAACTTTCCTCCGGGATGCGTGGCAGCGCCGATGTAATGGCCAGGCACACCGTTGAAGTTGACGCATCAACCAAGGAGATGGAAGAAAATTTACAGACAATTTCCATTGTCGCCTCGCGCCTTTCAAAAAACATGGATGCGGTTTCTTCCAAGGCATCGGAATCATCAGAGAATTTAAGCATCGTCGCCACGGCGACCGAGGAAATGTCGGCCACCATAACCGAAATTGCCCAGAATTCCGAGCAGGCCAGAGGCATTGCCGAGAAAGCGGCTCAATCGGTTATGAGAGCCTCTGAAAAGGTAAACAGCCTGGGCAGCGCCGCATCTGAAATCAACAATGTGATATCCGTCATAACGGAAATATCCGATCAGACTAAACTCCTGGCGCTTAACGCCACCATTGAAGCTGCACGCGCCGGGGAAGCAGGCAAGGGATTTGCGGTTGTCGCCAACGAAGTTAAGGATCTCGCCACCCAGACCAGCAAGGCCACGGACGATATACGCCACAAGGTCAACGCCATCCAGACGGCAACTGAATCAACCATCAAGGAAATCAGCACCATCCATGAGGTCATCAACGAGGTGAATAATGTCGTCGCCACCATTGCCGCCGCGGTGGAAGAGCAATCAGTAACAACAAAGGATATTGCCGAAAGCATTTCCAGGGTGACTGACGGCATCAAGGAAATGACCTCCTCGGTGCATAACGCCAGCGAAGCGGTCGCCGAGGCAAACCGGCTCATTTCCGACTCCGCGCAGTTGGCCCATCTTGTATCCGAATCCATGACCGAAGTTGCCACGGAAAGCGGCAAAATCAAAGCAGATTCGACAAAAGTGTATGCCAGCGGCATGGAGGTGGCGAGCCTTGGCAAGGATATCGACAGGAAGCTCATGAATTTCAAGCTGGCGGGTAAATTTACCAGTGGTAGAACCGGGGATGAAAGAAAATTCATCTCCTTCACCGATGAATTCAGTGTCGGCATTGCCGGGATTGACGAACAGCATAAAAAAATAATGGATTTCATTAACCAGGTCCACGGGGCAGTAAAAAAAGACAAGCCGATTAATGAAATTAAAAGGATTCTGGAGGATATGGCAAAATTCACGGTGGACCATTTTGCCGCCGAAGAAAAATATTTTGCACAGTTCAACTATCCTGAAACAAAAAAACACAAGGCAATTCACGAAAAACTTCTCGGCAAGGTCTCCGGCATTGTTGCCCAAATAAACGAGGGCACGGAGGTTAATCTCATCGACGTCCTCATCTTCCTGAAAGACTGGCTGCAGACGCACATCCTTGTTGAAGACAAACAGTATGGCCCGTTTTTGAACAAGCACGGCATTCGTTAATTTTGCCCTGGGAATACAACTTCAGACAACCTGATCTCGGCAGATTAAACGCTGGTACCAAAATACAAGATCAAAAAAAGTGCCTAAAGCACTTAAAATACTTCAAGTGCCTAAAGTTATGGTACTTTCTGATCAGATAAAACCTTTCACTTTAAGTACTTTAGGCATTTTAGGCACTTTAGGCCCTTTAAGTACTCAAACCGATAACAAGCCAGAATCTGAGATAGTGGCTTAACTTATTGAAATTACGTCATGACGTCAGGAGTTCTGAACTGCTGTTTGACGGACTTTTTACGAGCCCGTCAAACAGCTAAAGACAACGGCCGGCAGCTAAGCTGCCTGACTTATTTTTGCGGTTTAGCCCTGTTTGAATTCGAGAAATTGCGTCTGCTCCATGGCAAGTTCCATGTGAAACCTGTTGGTGCCTATGGTAAAAGCGACGCGGCGATTTTGTTGAAAATTCATTTCAGGAGTGAGGGTAATGGCGTTATTTAAGGCCAGGGCTTTCGGCTGACCACAGTATGAGGTGAGGCCGTACCTTGATTCCACCATACTCATGGCACGCCCCATAACCTGGTTTGTCATCTCGCCCATGGTGTCGATGACATCGTTTGATGTGCATTCCTTGGCTAAATCATTTTCCGGCAGTCCCATGTTGGTCATGTAGCTTTTATACAGATCCATTGCCGCGTCCCCGGAGAAATTCATCACCACCAATCCGTTATAATCGCCGGAGAATATTACAAAACTTCCCACCTCCGGCTGCAGTTTCACCTTGGGAATAGCCTGAAAAGTCGGAGAATATTTAATTACTTTTTTCGTGCTTTTTTCCAAGGTTTTTTTAATAGCCTGACTAAAAATGTTTGCTATGATATCGATTGTTTCCGGGTCTGCTGACATGTTTTACCTCGATCTGAAATGTATGTATCCTTGATGGCGTCGTAAAAAATTCGATCTACTGCGTTGTAGCGCATTTTTGTTCGTTCGGCATACCGCATGTATGGCCTCGCTCTCAAAAATACACTACGCCTTGTATATCGAATTTTGTTACTTAGCCATCTGGGCTTTGTCGCCGACTTTTTACGGATTTATCATCCTTAAAAGACAACAAAAGTTTAGCAACGTCAAATTTCCATTTAATATTGCCTGATAGGTACTTAACATGTCAACTCTTTTCAAGAAATGGGCCATTCCCGTGGCTGAGCAGCCAGCCGGGTTTGAAGATGAAAATTTCACATCACTACTTTATTTTTCAGTAAAAAAGATTAGAATTCAATTCGACAAGCGATCTCGTTTAAAATAACCCAGACTACCGGTACATGGTTACCAATTTTCTATTTATGCTTATAAATTGCCAGTCAATCAGCAAGAGTTTTGGCATCCACCAGCTCTTCTCGGATATTTCCATCAGCTTTTCCGATGACGAACGCCTCGGCCTCATCGGACCGAACGGTTCCGGCAAATCAACACTGCTGAAAATTCTTGCGGGCCACGAAACCCCTGACAGCGGCAAGATAACAACCCAGAAAGGACTGCGGGTTGTCTATCTCTCGCAAGAAGACACCTTTCACCCTGACCAGACTGTTGAAATGACCCTTGAAGAGACGATCAGCAATGATCCGGACGAAGCCTCCCGCCATGGCCGGGTTAAAATGATCATGAGCCAGGCGGAATTCATTGACGGGAACCAGAAGGTCTCCGCGCTCTCGGGAGGCTGGCGGAAAAGACTGGCGATTGGCCGAGCCCTTATCCAGAAACCAGACTTTCTTCTGCTGGATGAGCCGACAAACCATCTTGATATCCAGGGGATATTGTGGCTTGAAAAAATTTTAGCAAACCCCTCATTTCCCTATATCCTCATCAGCCACGACAGGGCGTTTCTCGAAAACACCACCAACCGGATCGTTGAACTGAACCGCTGCTATCCCGAAGGATTCTTCAGGGTTGACGGCAGGTACAGCAGATTCCTTGAAGAAAGAGAGTCCTTTCTCAACAGCCAGATGCAATTGCAATCCGTTCTCTCAAACAAGGTTCGCCGCGAGACGGAATGGCTGCGCCGTGGTCCGAAGGCCCGGACCACCAAGGCTCGCTTCCGTATTGACAAAGCCCATGATCTGCAAAATGAGCTCGATGATATCCGGCTTCTCAACACGGCAAACAGAAAGGTAAAAATTGATTTTGAAGCAACGGGGCGCAAGACTAGAAAGCTGCTTGAGGTAAACAACATCTGCAAGTCCGTTGAGGGCATTCCTTTATTTACCGATCTCTGCTTTACCCTGTCCCCCGGCAGCCGACTCGGTCTGATGGGAGCAAACGGCAGCGGCAAAACCACTCTCATGAATATCCTGGCCGGCAGAAACGAACCTGACAGCGGCACGGTCTTTCGGCCGGATGGTGTTCGTATCGTTTTTTTTGACCAGCGAAGGGAACAGATTAACCAGAGCGAGACACTGCGCCAGGCCCTCTCTCCCGCGGGGGATACGGTGAATTACCGGGGGGCCCCCCTGCACATAGTCGGCTGGGCCAAACGGTTCCTCTTTCAGCCGGATCAATTGGATCAGCCTGTCAATCGTCTTTCCGGCGGCGAACAGGCCCGTATCCTTATCGCACGTCTTATGCTGCAGGCTGCTGACATTCTGCTGCTTGACGAACCGGGCAATGACCTTGATATCCCTTCGCTTGGCGTGCTTGAAGAGAGCCTGGTGGATTTCCCCGGCGCTGTCGTACTGGTGACCCATGATCGTTTTTTTCTCGACACGGTAGCCACAAAGATTCTCGGCTTTAACGGCAACGGCAACTCTGTAATGTATGAGGATGTCGACCAGTGGATCCAGGACCAAAACCAGCTCAATACCCCTGTGAAGAAAAAAACAACTGGCAAGGAAAAACCGCGGAAAAACCAAGAGATCAAAATAACGTACAAGGAAAGACTCGAACTTGCGGCAATTGAGGAAAAGATTCTCCAGGCAGAGGGGGAACTTGAGGAATGCCGGGAGAATCTGGCAAATCCAGCGGTAATCGACAACGCGGCAGAGCTGGCCAGATGGTGCGGTCTCCTGCAGCCGACCCAGGAGAAGGTTGACAGGCTTTATGCCCGTTGGGACGAGCTTGAGTCACGAACCTAACACAAGGAAGATACTATGCCCATATATGAATTTTACTGCAAACAGTGCCACACGATCTTTAATTTTCTTTCGCAGCGTGTTAATACCACAGCGCAGCCCTCTTGCCCGAAATGCCATGGGGAACTGCAGCGGAAGATGTCCACCTTTTCCACCATTGGCCGGACAAAGTACGAGGATGATGAGGATTTTATCCCGCAATTTAACGAAGCAAAAATGGAACAGGTCTTAACCGGTCTGACCCGGGAGGCGGAAGGCCTGGATGAAGATGATCCACGCCAGATGGCCCAGCTCATGCGGAAATTTTCAGAGCAGACCGGACTTTCGTTAGGTGATGGCATGGAGGAGGCGATAAGCCGCATGGAGGCTGGGGAAGACCCGGACAAAATTGAGGAGCAGATGGGTGAAGTGCTGGAAAACGAGGACCCTTTTGCCACGATGAGAAAAAAGGGCGGCATCGGCTATAAAACCCCACCTGCCGAGGATGACACGCTGTACGAATTATAGAGGAGGCAACCCGTCATCGCTTGGTCCGGCTGGCGGAATTTGGGTTTTTCCCCCAACTCCGTTCACATTCGTGAACTCCTGCCCGAACAGCTGAACTGGAGCACCTGCCTGTCTCTGATTTGTCATCAAAGACGCGGAAATTATTATTTTTGACCAGGCGATTTCATGAAAGAATGCATATGGATGTGCAGGAATTCTTCGACCAGCTCCTGCCGCTGCGTGAGGGACAATTTAAAATAAATAGGGCTCAACATCAGTATTCGGACGGCTTCGCGTTTACTCATCTCACCAGCTCTTCATTTATAATTAATGATCACTTTGTTGTTTTTTCATTGCTTTTTTTGGTGCCATCACATTTCAGTATTTGATACGCATAACAAATTTAATTACGAAAACAAAGATATTTTTTCAGACTGTTGGCAGTCCTCTAATAAAACCTAATAAATTCGCTATTTTTTCTGTTCAACAATAAATCCCCTGGCTTTGCCCACTCTGTAAACAAATTCCATGAAGCCTTTGGGGAGAGGGACTTCCCTTTCTTCAATCAGTATGCCATACTCCCTGGCATTCTTCAAAATCTCTTCATTCCTGTCCTGGATACCCTCCTGGTGATTGCAGAGAAAATGCATACGCAGAGCGTCGGTGAGCAAAAAACAAAGCTCATTGAACTCATATGACACTTTTTGCAGTTCCTGTCTAATGAGCTCTTCATTTTCTTCGGCAAAGACCCTGAATTTTTCCTGGGGATTGGGGGGGCCAAAAAGGCTGTTCATCATTGCGCCCGCGAGCATGCCGGTGTAGGTTGGGCCTTCTCCGGGATATTGTTTGCGCAGGTATTCTTTCAACTCCTGAAAAAAAACCATTTTCACCACATCAATTCCTTCCCGCAGAGCGGGAATCAGCCCCCTATCAATGCCTTTTTCCATAGCTAACTCCTGTTGTCATCTAAAAAGGATTAAGATACAAATTTCCGTGGCATTTGTTGAGATATTTCCAATCAAGATTTTCCACGGAAAATTCCGCGGGGATTTTCAGGAGGGAAAGATGAAGATGCGATGGTACAGCACCGGTTGATGAGGCAATGACGCCAGCCTCATCTCCTTTGTACACCATGTCGCCACATATATCCCTAGCCGCTATATGCCCATACACAGCTAAAAGCGAACCGAAAAGACCGTCAGCTCCCATGACGAACACGGAATTCCCCAGAAAATCGCGGCAGATGGCGATAACTTTCCCTGAAATGAGATGGGGAACCTTCATCCCTGCCCGTAAAAAATGATCCTTACCGTCAGCAGCTCGATAACAGTATAGATCCACCCCTTCATGCGGACTACTTCTGGTCTCTCCTGGCGCCCACCACTTTTCACGATCGCCAAAAGCCATGCCTGGCAAAAACATTATCCTTGCCCCCTTTTCATCTATGAGTCCGTTCAACCGAAAAAGATGTGCCGCATATTCTTTTAATGTCATCATTATGTTAAAATTCCAGGAAACCGGTCAGATTTTTCCGGAAATCAAAACTTTTTTAGAAGCCCGAAAATGTATCATACCGGAAAGATGGTAAAAGATATAAAAAAAATCAAGGAATAAATATTGCAAAGTCTTTAATGAATGGGGTATCATTTTCACTTTAAAGAGAAAGAAATCAAAATTTTATTGAATAATTATCCGGATACTACCTCATCGCCACAGAGACTGGAGGTATCACTATGTCAATGTCCATGGAACAGCAGCAATCCTTTATCGAACGTAGAAAGCATAAGCGATACCAGCTTTCCGACGACATCCTTGTTTTCAACGAATCGACCTTTGGCCAGATCATCAATATCAGCAAAGGCGGACTGGCTTTTCGTTTTCTGACCAGCAAGGACATCTCCCAGAATCATTATTTCGAACTGGGTATATTAAACAGCGCAAGCGGATTTTATCTTGAAAACATTCCATGCATGACAGTCACCTCAACGGATTCTACCCCCATTCACCCAACGGGATCAACCATAGTACGGCGCAACGGCGTGCAATTCGGGGAATTAAGCAGTGAGCAGATGCAGAAAATTGAAGAATTTCTGGCGGAAAACGTCGGGAAAATACCTTCCTCAGAAGAAACATCTCATTAACTGTTCAGGTATTCACCATAACCAGAAAAAAAGCTCTTGATACTCAAACTTTGTCTTGCCGCTGGAATTGCCATCCTTGTTTCAGCCCTCTGCAGCTTTGTCGAGGCCGTTCTATATTCCGTGCCGGTCAGCCGTGTTGAGGTTCTGGCCAGTTCAGGTAAACTTTCCGGTAAATTGTTGCAGCGGCTGAAATACAACATCCAGCAGCCCATTACCGCCATTCTGACTCTTAACACCATCGCTAACACCATGGGCGCCGCCATCGCGGGAGCCTCTGCCGCCGCGGTATTCGGCGACAAATACCTGAGCTGGTTTTCCGCCCTCTTCACCTTCATTATTCTCATATTTTCCGAGATACTGCCGAAAACCCTCGGTGTCGCGTATAACAGGGAAATTGCCCCCTGGATTGCCATTCCGCTTTTTGCTCTGGTCAAAATTCTTTCTCCCATTGTCTGGATCATCAAACATGCAACCATGCTGATTCCCGGATATGACAAAAAAACTGAAATTTCGGCCGAAGAAATCCGCGTCATGGCTGTTCTCAGCAGGAAATCAGGGATGATTGACCCCCAACAGGAAGGAATCATCAAAAACATCATAGACCTCAAAAGAAAAACCGTGCGGGAGGTCATGACTCCCCGCACGGTCACCTTCACCCTGGATAAAAATCTGTCGGTTGCTGAAGCGCAGTGCATGAAAGACCAATGGAACAGACACAGCCGGGTTCCCGTTTACGACACAAACCCGGACGAAATAGCCGGCATCGTTCTCCTCAAGGATGTTCTGCTGAGCGCAGCCGAGGGCAAGGAACAGATGACCCTTGCCGCTCTGATGAAACCTGTTCACTTCGTGCCTGAAACCGCACAGCTTAATACCATACTTCTTGAGTTTTTCGAAAGAAGACAGCACCTTTTCTGCGTTGTTGACGAATATGGAGGAATGACCGGCGTCATCAGCCTGGAAGACATCATCGAAGAGATCGTCGGTCGGGAGATTATTGACGAGTCGGATCCGACAAAATCAATGCGCGAGATTGCCCGTGACAAGGGAAAAGCCCTTTTATCCGCCATAAAAAGACACAGCATCGATTAAGAAGCCAGGGAGGCGGAATGGAACAGGAAAAACAACCAGCATTCTGAATTCCTAACTACTGAAATCTGATTTCCGGCTTCTACGCGCCCCCCTAAAAAATGACCATGAGATAACTGAACAGGGTTCCACCCAGCAGCAGGTGGATGATGACAAAATTCTTCAAATCCAGCAGCCCTTCAAAAGGGCCAAGACAGTAACGCCACAGGATGTACCCTCCGGCAATGGCGCCATTCATCATAAAAAAGGCCGAAAGAACCTGCACAGGGAATTCAGGGATTGTAAAGGAGAGTCTTTCCAGTAACGCTACGCCGAACTGCCGACCAATGGTCGGAATGAAATCGCCAATCCCCTCGGCAAAATGAGCCATCCGGTAAACAAGCTCCCCGGTGAAGGCCATGGGAATAAGGATAGGCACCATGGGAGACAATCGCCCGACGATCGGGTCTTTTTCCGTAACGCCAAAAAGCCGGTTACCGATTCTGATAACCACCAGCACTAAAGCTATACAAACAAGCAGCAAAATACTGAACAGCAGTGAATCTGGCGTTCCCCACCGCTCTAAAATCCCGCGATAAGACGATTTGCCAATGATAAACCGGGCAAACTGGGAACCGATAAGAAAAGGCACCGTATACATGCAGGTTATATATCTGCCTGCATTGTAAATGAGTTCGTTGTAGGGGTTACGGAAAAGAAACTGGGGGGAATCACGGTCGCAAAGCGGCAGACAGTGTCCGCAGACCAGGCAGTGAAGATTGTTCTGCACGGAAACCGCGCCAAGATAAACAGGGCAACCACGCTTGCCGTCAGCGCCTTTCTTACAGGCAAAACTCTGGCATCCCCTGCATTTATCATGGTCAGCCCGGAACTCGGTAATGGAGATTGTCGCCGCGGCCCCGCTGATCCGGCCGAGAGGGCAAAGGTGGCGACACCATGACTGGCCCGGGAAAAGCACGGCCATCAAGGCCGAGCCCAAAACAATGGAAAGGACAAGATATGAGGTGCCGGCCGGCCACTGATTCAAATCGGCCACCGTCTCAAACCAGATGATCAGGGCAAGCAGGGAAACCGAGCAGTAGACCCCGTACTTCTGGAGGACTTTCGGCACCTTAAGGGAAAACGACCAGCCTCTTCTTTGCAGAAAAACGCCCAGTCCGGGGAAAGGACAGATTCCGCACCACATACGGCCCACAAAAAACCAGGAAAGAACAATGGCGGGCCAGAGGATGCCCCAGGTCAAAAATACGGCGATATTGCGATGCGCATCCTGGGGACCGAAAAAACCGGAAATAAGCACCAGCACAAAGAGGGTGTCAGCCGCGGTCCGCAACTGGGCGTAATGATGTCTTGCCGCAAGGAATCTTCTGAAGGCGGGGAATATCCTGAACAGATCAAACCTTTGCCCGTCACCAAAGGAAATTAAACTTTTAAGGGCTCTTGTCCACCAGGTCAAGGTCTATTCCTGAAAATCATGATCGCGTCCTATTCTACCGCATCCAAAGCAATTTTTACCTGAAATTCCTGGCCCTCACGGATGACCTTCAAGGTCACTTCATCGCCAACCTTGTGGCGGTCCATTTCCTGACGCAGATCGTCGAAATTTGTAATTGGTTTGCCGTTAATGCCCACAATGACATCACCCAGGACAATCTCGCCGCCAACCCTTCGCGCTCCGCGCAGTCCTCCTTTCTCGGCGGAGCCGCCGCTCTCCACCTGCACGATCATGACCCCTTCAAGGCCCAGGCGTCCCATAAGCCGTTCGTTGGCAATGGTAACCCCCAGGCCCGGCCTGATCAAACGGCCATGCTTGATAATCTGGGTCACCACATTGTTTACCTCGTCCACAGGGACAGCAAAACCGATACCGGAGTTTACCCCTTCAGGACTGTAAATAGCCGTGTTGACCCCAATGAGACGCCCGGCGCTGTCGAGTAGAGGTCCGCCTGAATTCCCCGGATTAATGGCC
This sequence comes from Deltaproteobacteria bacterium, assembly GCA_016219175.1. GTDB lineage: Bacteria > Desulfobacterota > Desulfobulbia > Desulfobulbales > SURF-16 > SURF-16. The sequence goes on from JACRCD010000093.1 coordinate 33,100, forward strand.
GCATCGGTCTGAATCACGTCGTGTATCGTCGTGCCGTTGGCGGATTTTATTTCCCGGCCCAGGGCGCTGACAATACCGGCTGTAATAGTCTGATCAAGACCAAACGGATTGCCGATGGCAAAAACCTTCTGGCCGACCAGCAGGTTAGCGGACTCGCCGACGGGAATGGGCTTTAAGGATGCGGCAGGGGCTGCGATCTTCAAAACAGCTAAATCCTTGTCCGCGGATGCTCCCACCAGCACGGCCTTCCAGCTGGTGTTGTCGGCAAGCGTCACCTGGACCCGGTTGGCGTCCTCAATGACATGATAGTTTGTGACTATTCTCCCTTCCTGATCCCAGATGAATCCGGAACCTGTGCCCTGGGGGATTTCATGAATGTTTAAACTAAAGAGATTGCGCCGCAATTCGATACTGGTAATATACACCACGGACGGTGATATAGCCTGGAAGAGTTCAATGGTGTTACGTTCATCAGCGGCAAGATCGCCTCGCGCCGTGACAGCGCGCGGCGCGGCATCGCGGTTGTAAAGGGTGTGGGTTGATCTGAAAAAAAACCACCAGATTACGCCCAGCCCGACCAGAAAAAAAATTAACGGAGAAATTTTTCTACTGAATAACCTGTTCATGTCTCAATACCAGGCAGCTTCAGGTGATGCGGTGCATAGGCTGAAGTCCGCGCATATTCATCTCTTTTGGGTGCCATGAAAAATTGTCCCTGACCCGGTTACTGCGTCGCAGCGAAAAGCAAAATGCTCAATATGCCGCGCTTTTTATTTTCACCGCTCCTTGTCCTCGAATCAAATACCTGATTTTTCAAGATCCGCCATTTTTTTTAACGATCCCGCCCGATTTGTTCCCGCCAGCCTTCTGTCTATTAACCTGAACAGCTACCGGACGTCAATGGCAACCACTTTCAACTTCCATCCTTCTTGATCCACTGCTTGACAAGATTTCCAGCCCTTTCCGGATCGCTCTCGGCAAGCTTGCTTATGTTCTGCCGGTCATCTGTCATGCGGGGGGATCTGGTAAATTTGTCAAAGCCGCCAGTATCCGCCGGACTTTCAGCGTTATCGGGCAATTCCTCCGTATTTTCCCGTGCTTTCGCAGCTTCTTCCTCAGCTTTTCTGGCGGCCTTTATTCTGTCAAAATTAAATAAATGAGAAAAAAAGGGGCGCACAACAAAAAAAAGAAACAAAAAAAGCAGGATAAGATAGGTAAGCGGCAGGGCGAACCACTCTAAAATGTGGGCTATTCTGTCAATTTTATCCATATTTTAAGGAAATTTTTTCTTTTTTTTATTAAAGTTAATATCGTGGTCGATACTATACTATCTCGACGCTCAATTTCAAGCTTCGCATGCAATTTTCAGCAGAAACCGTCTATTGTTTTTGATGATGGCTTCCTGCGCACTTAAAAAGGGTTTCCCTATGAATGTCATCCGCAACAAGATACTGCAATGTCTTTACAACTACTCCAACAACGATGAGGAGCTCATAAACGAACTGGAGGGGGTCATAACAGAGTTTGGCAGCCGTACCTTCCCCGTTATTTTTCACGTGCTGACCCATCTTGATCTTGAAGAGGAAGAGGCGGAACGGTCCTGGCGGGACATCTGCCAGCACCGGCGAGAGATGAGCAGCAATCTTGGTCATAATGTCAACCTGCGCACCTCAATATGCGATTATTTCTGTTCAATCCACAAATCGCTCAAAAACCCCAAGGTGGTTGAAATACACATTTTTGAAGATACCATCAACACCGCCAAATACGACAGGCTGACCGGGCTGTACAATCGTTCTTATTTTGATGAGTCACTCATCAGTGAGGTTGCCAGGGCCAAAAGGTATGATACGGAACTTTCCGTTCTGTTTCTGGACATTGACGATTTCAAGAACGTCAATGACAGCTACGGACATTTAGCCGGTGATTTCGTTCTCAAGGATGTTTCCCAGGCCATTATCGATGAAATACGTTCGGAGGACATTGCCTGTCGCTATGGCGGGGAAGAAATTGTCATCCTTTTACCGGAAACAAAAAAAACAACAGGCCTCATTCTCGCGGAACGGATCCGTGAGTTAATTGAGAAGCTGCCCCTGAAGTTTGACGGAAAAAACATTCCGTTAACCATAAGCGGAGGCCTTGCCAACTTCCCTATTGACAGTTCAGACCCCACGGAACTGATCAAGTATGCTGACCAGGCTCTCTTCAAGGCAAAGGCAGCCGGGAAAAACAACATTCAAGCCTTTTCGCCAAACAAGCGCAGGTATGTGCGCGTTGATTTTTCCTCTGAAATTCTCATCAAGGAAATACGTCTGGACGAATCAACCGGGATCATTCCGGTACACGCCAAAAACCTGAGCTTAACAGGCATACTCTTTGCCAGCACTGACCCCTTGCCGCTTGGCGGCAAAATTCAGATGCAGATACCGTTTGATGATTTCAACGCAACTGTTCTGCTGCTTGGCACGATCGTCAGAATTGAATTTCTGGGAACCAGCCGGTACGAAATCGGTGTTTCATTTTTAGAGATGGGCCACACCTCTAAAAATGAGGTTTCCCGCTACCTCCTCAACAAACTGGGGCAGCAACTGAAGTAAAAATCGCTTACGGCTTCCAGGTGCTGCCTTTGCGTTTGCGCAGCCGGATGGAAGCAGGAGTCACCTCGACCAGCTCGTCGTCGTTGATGTAGGCAATGCAATCCTCCAGGCTCATCAAGCGCGGCGGGGTAAGAATGACAGCTTCATCCGAGCCGGAGGCGCGCATGTTGGTCAGCTTCTTACCCTTGGCGGGATTGACCACCATATCGGCGGGCCGGCTGTTTTCGCCGACAATCTGTCCCGCATAAACATCAATGCCGGGACCGAGGAAAAGCTTTCCCCTGTCCTGCAGATTAAAGAGGGCATAGGCTACCGTAGTGGATGGCTCTTTTACAATCAAAACGCCATTGACCCTGTTGGTGATTTCTCCCGCATACGGACCGTATTCGGCAAAGACATAGTTCATGATTCCCATGCCCTTGGTGTCGGTCATGAATTGGGAACGGAAACCGAGAAGCCCGCGGGTGGGAATTTTGTAAATCAGTTTGGCCATGTTGTTTTCATTGCGCATTTCCAGCATCTGGCCCTTCAGTTTCCCCAGCTTTTCAATGACGACACCCTGATACTGCTCATCAACATCAATGGTCAGCTCCTCATAGGGTTCAAGCTGCTTACCGTTTTCCTCCTTCATGATGACCTGGGGCCTGGTCACCTGGAATTCATAGCCTTCCCGCCGCATTTTCTCGATCAATATGGAAAGATGCAGCTCCCCCCTGCCTGAAACCTTGAAACCGACGCCGTCGGTTAAAGGTTGGACGTGCAGGGCGACATCAGCCAGGGTCTCCCTGGCCAGACGCTCCTCAATATGCCGGGAGGTGACAAATTTGCCCTCCTTGCCGGCAAACGGAGAATCATTCGGCACAAAATTCATGGAGAGGGTAGGCGGGTCGATCTCAATAAGCGGCAGAGGCTGGGGATTTAATGGATCGGTGAAGGTGACGCCGACGGTCACATCATCCATGCCGGCCACGGCCACAATCTCTCCGGTCACGGCTTCTGAAACAGCAATCTTTTCATTGGCCTCGAAACGGAAAATCTTGGAAATTCTTATCGGGGAAATAGAGCCGTCCCTGCGGGCCACGGCGATATCCTTGTTGATTTTCAGGGTGCCGTTTACCACCTTGCCTATGCCCAAGCGGCCGAGATAAGGTGAATAGTCGATGGTGTTGACCTGCATCTGCAGAGGGGCATCGATGCTGCCGGACGGGGCCGGAATGGCGGCGACGATTTTCTCCGAGATGGGATCCATGTTGGCATTTTGCTCATCAAGGGTTCTCAGGGCAAAGCCCTGCTTGGCCGAGGCATAGACCACGGGGAATTCAAGCAACTCATCCGGGGCATTGAGCTTGACAAAAAGATCAAAAACCTGATCAACGGCCCACTCGCAGCGGGCGGCGGGTTTATCTATTTTGTTGATAACCACGATAATGGGCAGGGCATTGGCCAAGGCCTTTTTCAAGACAAAATAGGTCTGGGGCATGGGGCCTTCCTGGGCGTCAACCAGCAGAAGACAGCCGTCCGCCATACGCAGCACCCGTTCAACCTGGCCGCCGAAATCCGCATGTCCCGGGGTATCGATGATGTTTATCCAGTAATCCTTATATTTGTACGATCCATTTTTCGAGGCAATGGTAATGCCCCTTTCACGCTCCAGGTCCATGGAATCCATGAGCCGTTCCGTGACGGCCTGGTTTGTGCGGAACATGCCGCTCTGTCTGAAAAGCTGATCAACCAGTGTTGTCTTGCCATGATCGACATGGGCGATAATTGCCACATTTCTTATTTTATCCTGATCCATAACCTGTATTACTCAAATGTCCTTATAAGGGGGGATTGCCGGGGAGGCGAAACTGCATCCCTGAAAAGCCACCAAAAAATTTGATATAATAAACCACCTTACGATTTTAAACAAGACAAAAAAAATGCCCCAGTCTGCTGGAAAGAACAGGGGCTTGGCGAAACTTGGGCAGTGAGATTGTTATTCAATCGTCACCAGCCCGCAAAACAGGATAAGGACCAGCCCAGGGCCATCACCAGTTTTCCCCAAGCAATTCAAAATGCGCCTGCTTATGGGCACAGGCGGCGCATTCTTCCGGAGCTTCCTTCCCCTCATGCAGATACCCGCAGTTTCTGCAACGCCAAGTCGTGGCCTGATCTTTTTTAAAAACCCGATCACTCATGATATTGGCAGCCAATTTCCGGTATCGTTTCTCATGCTGTTTTTCCGCTACGGCAATGGCCATGAAAATAGCGGCGATATCGGCAAAACCCTCTTCCCTGGCCACTTTGGCAAAAGAAGGATACATCTGGGAGTGTTCATAGTTTTCACCTGCCGCCGCCTCCTCGAGATTTTCCAGGGTCGTGCCGATAACTCCCGCGGGAAAAGAAGCGGTTATCCGCGCCTCTCCGCCCTCAAGCAGCTTGAATAGCCTTTTGGCATGTTCTTTTTCCTGGTCCGCGGTCTCGGCAAAGATTTCGGCCATCTGCGCATATCCTTCCTTTTTCGCCTTGGAGGCGAAATATGTATAGCGATTGCGCGCCTGGGACTCACCGGCAAAGGCAGTGAGAATATTTTTTTCCGTCTGGGTTCCTTTCAATGATTTCATTTTGCTTGCAACTCCTATCCAGATTATATTTTGTTTATTGAGATCAGGGACAACTTTTCCTGTATAAAACCCACGCTGCGCAAACCGCGCAACGGATCATCAGGGTGGGCAAAATTCACCGCTTACGGCAGAGCATGGCCAGCGAACGGCAAGCGCCGGTAAACCTGGCCAGATGCAGGGCGGAAATACCAAAAACCGTCTGTGCCTTCGCGTCGGCCCCATGCTGAAGGAGATATTCGACGATCCGACGATGTCCGAACATGGCGGCAAACATCAGAGGGGTCTTCCCTCCTCCGTTGTCCGCGTTGACATCCGCCCCGGACTCGACCATCAGCCTGACAAGCTTAATGCTACCTTTAAAAGCCACCCCGCCCAGGGGGGTCTGGCCATGGTCATTGCGCCGGTCAATCTCAGCCCCGCGGCCGAGAAGCATCCTGGCCGTCTCCTCATGGCCATGATAGGCGGCCAGCATCAGCAGGGAGTTGCCTTTCCGGTCACTGAGATTAACCGGCATTCCCGCCCGCACCATGCTTTCCAGCACCCCGGTATCTCCGGAACGGGCCGAGTCCAGCGCCAGCATCTGCAGTTCGCCGTAACGCTGCTCTTCCTCTTTGCTTAAGTAAAGCGCATCCATCATTTTGCCCGAGGTCAACAGTCTATCAAGCACGACAGCGGCATCAAGCCTTCCATTTCATACCGAGGGCACTGGCCACCCCGGCGGCATAGGCCGGGTCGGCCTTATGGCAATGTCCCAGCTGTCGCTCAACGATGGCGGACGGCACACCCTGCATCGCCTCGGCCAGGTTGGCAAACAGCTGCTGCTTCTGGTCATCGCTCATCAGACGGAAGAGATCGCCCGGCTGGCTGTAATCATCATTGCCCGCGCGATGGTCGTAGCGGCCTCCGTCACCGGATATTTTCAGGGGCGGCTCCGCAAACCTCTTGTCCTCAACCGGCCCGCCGAAGCTGTTTGGTTCATAATAGGCATCGGTTCCCGGAGGTCCGTCAAAACGCATGGAGCCATCCATGTGGTAGGTATCAACAGCGCACAGCGGCCGGTTGATCGGCAGCATCTCATAATGGGTGCCTACCCGGTAACGATGGGCATCGGCGTAGGAAAAAATGCGGGCCTGCAGCATCTTGTCCGGCGACCAGCTGATACCGGGGACAATGTTGGAGGGACTAAATGACGACTGCTCCACCTCGGCGAAATAATTTTCCGGGTTTTGGTTGAGCTCCAGCACCCCCACATCAATGACCGGGTAATCCTTATGCGGCCAGACCTTGGTCAGATCAAAGGGGTTAAAACGAAACTTTTCCGCCTCCTCTTCCGGCATGATCTGCACCTGCATATTCCAACGCGGGAAATCACCTTTTTCAATGGCCTCATAGAGATCGCGCTGATTGCTCTCACGATCCTTGGCAACGATGGCTTCCGCTTCTTTATTGGTCAGACACTTGATGCCCTGCTGGGTCTTGAAATGAAACTTCACCCAGAAGCGCTCGCCGGCGGAGTTGATGAGGCTGTAAGTATGGGATCCGTAGCCGTTGATATGGCGAAAACTTTTCGGCAAGCCGCGATCTGAAAACAAAATAGTGACCTGATGCAAACTTTCCGGGGACAGCGACCAGAAATCCCACATGGCGGTAGCACTACGCAGATTGGTCTTGGGATGTCTTTTCTGGGTATGGATGAAATCGGGGAATTTGAGAGGATCCCGCACAAAAAAAACAGGGGTGTTGTTTCCCACCAGATCCCAGTTCCCCTCTTCCGTATAGAACTTAAGGGCAAATCCGCGGACATCGCGCTCGGCATCAGCCGCGCCCCGTTCCCCGGCGACCGTGGAAAAACGCTGAAAAACCGGAGTTTCCTTGCCGACCTGGGAAAAGAGCCTGGCCTTGGTGTACCTGTTGATGTCATGGGTCACCCGGAATGTGCCGTGCGCCCCGGAACCCTTGGCATGGACGACCCGCTCGGGACTGCGCTCCCTGTTCTGGTGGGCCAGTTTTTCGATCAGCTGGTAATCCTGCAGCAGCAGCGGGCCTCGGGCGCCGGCCGTGACGGAATTCTGGTTGTCAGCGATAACATTGCCGCCGGTGGTGGTCATGAGTTTTGCTTTCTTGGCCATGGTCTTCCTCCTTTGGGTTTAACTATTTATCATTTTATTCATCTTTCTCATTGTATTGATTCGGGGCAACGGACTCAAACAAAATTTTAGGGTAAATCTGTGCATTGACTTCCCGGCCACTCTCCGATAAGGTAAATTTTCATGCTGCACAGGTAAAAACTGCTCATGTTTCACTGTTGCCAAACGTCTGAGTTTCTTTTTCCCGATCAAATATCAGTTCAAATTACTCAATACCTCTCCACCATGAAAACACGTATTTTTCTTGCTGTCATTGCCTTGCTTGTTCTGGCCGGAATACTCGGCGGCATCAAAGCCCTGCAGATCCGCCGCATGATTGACCAGCAAAGCAAATTCTCACTGCCTCCCGAGGTGGTGACCACCTTTCAGGCCAGATCGGAAGCATGGAATTCCGCTCTTTCCTCGGTTGGCACGTTGACAGCTGTGCAGGGTGTCACCGTATCGGCCGAAGTCCCCGGCAAAGTGACCGATATCGCCTTTACACCGGGGACAAAGGTGCAGGCGGGAGATCTGCTTGTCATCCAGGACACCTCGTCCGAGGAAGCCCAGCTGCGCGCCGCCGAGACGGCGGAAGCGTTGGCCAAACTGAGCCTCGACCGCTATACGGAGCTTCTCGCCAAGGGAAACATCGCCCAGTCCCTGTTTGACAATGCCGAGGCCCAGTACAAACAGGGCAAGGCGCAGGTGGACAATATCCGGGCCATCATCAACAAGAAAAAAATCAGAGCCCCCTTTACCGGCCGGCTTGGCATCCGTTTGATCAACCTTGGCCAGATACTCAAGGAAGGTGAGCCCATCGTCTCACTTCAGGCCCTTGATCCGATTTTTGTCGATTTCCCTCTGCCGCAGCAGCATCTCGGCCAGATCCACCGAGGTCAGCCCGTGCGGATTAAAACGGATGCCCTGCCGGGCCGCGGTATTGAGGGAAAAATTACGACCATCAGCCCGGAGATAGACAGCGCCACCCGTAACATCAGGGTCCAGGCCACCGTAGCCAATGAAGAGGAACTGCTGCGTCCGGGACTTTTCGTCAACGTGGAGGTATTGCTGCCCGGGGGCAGCACTATGATTATCATCCCGGCCACTGCCGTTCTCTATGCCCCATACAGCGACTCGATCTTTGTGCTCAAGGAAACAAAAAACGAGAAAACAGGCGCGGATGAGCTGGTTTTAAACCAGCAGTTTGTCAAGCTCGGTGAAAAAAGAGGGGACTTCGTCTCCGTGCTTTCGGGGCTGAACGAGGGTGAGGCCATAGTCAGCACCGGCGTTTTCAAGCTGCGCAACGGCCAGGTTGCCGTGGTGAACAACGAGCTGGCTCCCGATTTCAAGCTGGACCCGAATCCCAAGGATAATTGACGCCGCAACCTTTGCCATCACACCACCTCTCATGAACTTTACCGATCTTTTTATCCGCCGCCCCGTGCTCGCGCTCGTCATCAGCCTGGTCATCATTATTGCCGGTCTGCAGGCCTTACGCTCGCTTAACGTCCGTCAGTACCCCGTAAGCGAAAATTCCGCGGTCACCGTCACCACTGTTTATGTGGGCGCAAGCGCCGAACTCATCCGCGGCTTCATCACCACCCCCCTGGAACGAGCCATTGCCGCAGCCGACGGTATCGATTACATCGAGAGCCGGAGCTCCCAGGGTGTGTCAACCATCAATGTGCGGTTAAAACTGAACCACGACGCCACCAAGGCCCTGGCGGAAATAGGCTCCAAAGTCGACCAGGTGCGCCGCGACCTGCCGCCTGAAGCCGAGGTGCCGGTCATCAACATCGAGTCGGCTGACAGCCAGTTTGCCTCCGCCTATCTCAGTTTCACCTCCGCGGATCTCAAGCAGAACGAGATCACCGATTATCTGGTCCGCATCGTGCAGCCGCGTCTGTCAGCCGTCGAAGGCGTACAGCGCGCCGATATTCTGGGCGCCCGCACCTTTGCCATGCGCATCTGGTTGAAACCCGACCGCATGGCCGCTTATAACATCAGTCCGGCCCAGGTACGCCAGGCCCTGGCCGCCAACAACTACCTGGCCGCCCTCGGCCAGACCAAGGGCTCTCTCATTCAGGTCAACCTCACCGCCAACACCGATCTGCGCTCGGTGGAGGAATTCAAAAACCTGGTCATCCGCGAACAGGACGGCGCGCTCATCCGGCTGGCGGACATCGGCGAGGTGGTGCTGGGCGCGGAGGATTATGACACGGAGGTCCGCTTTTCCGGGCAGACGGCGGTGTTCATGGGCATCTGGCCTCTGCCCAACGCCAATGCGCTCGATGTGGTCAGCAAGGTGCGTAGCGCCATGGACTCGGTCCAGCAGGACCTGCCCTCCGGCATGGAGGCGCGCATTGCCTATGATGCCACCGCCTACATCAACAACGCCATCCATGAGGTCATCAAGACCCTGGCTGACACCTTAATTATCGTCGTGGCTGTCATCTTCCTTTTCCTCGGCTCTTTCCGGTCGGTATTCATTCCGGTGATTGCCATTCCGCTGTCGCTCATCGGCGGGGTGTTCCTCATGCAGGTGTTCGGCTTCACCATCAATCTGCTCACGTTGCTGGCCATCGTGCTGTCCGTCGGTCTCGTGGTGGATGACGCCATCGTGGTAGTGGAAAACGTGGAGAGACATATAAGCGAAGGGAAATCCCCTTTTGATGCGGCCCTGGTCGGCGCCCGTGAATTGGTCGGCCCCATCATCGCCATGACCGTTACCCTGGCGGCGGTCTATGCCCCCATCGGCCTGCAGGGCGGGCTCACCGGCTCGCTGTTCCGCGAATTCGCCTTTACCCTGGCCGGAGCCGTCACCATCTCCGGGGTGGTTGCCTTGACCCTGTCACCCATGATGTCAGCCAAACTCTTGAAACCGGGAATGGAGGAGCATGGCCTGGCAGGCAAAATCTCCCGCGACTTCAAACGGCTGCGAAACGTTTACGGCCGCTTGCTTGACGCCACCTTGCGCGCCCGGCCGGCCGTCTACCTGATCTGGCTCACTGTCAGTCTGCTCACCATCCCCATGTTCAATATGTCGGCCGCCGAACTTGCCCCCAACGAGGACCAGGGGGTTATTTTCGGCATTGTCGATGCGGCGGCCAACTCCACCCTGGACCAGACCAGCCGGTACGCGGCAGCGGCCAATGAGATCTTTCTGAGCATACCGGAGACGGATTTCACCTTCCAGATCACCCAGCCCAGTTCCGGTTTCGGCGGCATGGTCACCAAACCATGGGACCAGCGCGAACGCACCATCTTCCAGATCATGCCGGAGGTGCAGCAGAAACTGCATGGCATATCCGGCATCCAGATGTTCCCGGTTCTCCCCCCCTCTCTGCCCGGCGGCGGCCAGTTCCCGGTGGAGTTCATCCTGGCCTCCACGGCAGAGACCGAAGAGATTCTGGGGTTTGCCAGCCAGTTGCAGCAAAAAGCCATGCAGAGCGGCCTCTTTGCCTTTCCGCCCATCATCGATGTGAAGATCGACCAGCCCCAGTCGGAATTTATCATCAACCGCGACAAGGCGGCGGACCTGGGGCTCAACCTGGAAGAGGTCGGGGCGGACATCGGGGCCATGATTGGCGGCAACTTTGTCAATCGCTTTGACATCTCCGGCCGCAGCTACAAGGTCATTCCCCAGATTCAGCGGGTGGACCGGCTCAATCCGGACCAGCTCAAGGACATTTACATCACCGGACCGGATGGGGGGCTCGTGCCGCTCAGCACCATTGCCACCATCAGGAACTCCACGGTGCCGCGCTCCCTCAACCGCTTCCAACAGTTGAACGGGGTCAAGATCAGCGGCGTGTCGGTCAGGCCCCTGGACGAGGCCCTGCGTTTTCTGGAAGATGAAGCGGCCAAGATCCTGCCCATGGGTTATACCATTGACTACACCGGAGAATCCCGCCAGCTGCGCACCGAGGGCAATAAATTTCTGCCGTCCTTCCTGCTGGCCGTAGTCCTTATTTTTCTGGTGCTGGCCGCCCAGTTCAACAGCTTCCGCGACCCCTTCGTAATCCTGGCCGGCTCTGTTCCCTTAGGCATCTTCGGCGCCCTAATCTTCACCTTCCTGAAAATGCCGGACCCGAACGCCCCTTTCTGGACCCACGGCTGGACCACCACGATGAACATTTACTCCCAGGTCGGTCTTGTCACCCTGGTCGGCCTGGTTTCCAAGAACGGCATCCTCATCGTCGAATTCGCCAACAAACTGCAAGAGCAGGGACTGCCCAAGCTTGCGGCCGTGCGGGAAGCAGCCATGACCCGTCTGCGGCCGGTCCTCATGACCAGCGTGGCCACCGCCGCCGGCCATTTCCCCCTGACCCTGGTGACCGGGGCCGGGGCCGCGGCCAGAAACTCAATCGGTCTGGTGCTGGTCGGCGGTATCACCGTGGGCACCCTTTTTACCCTGTTTATCGTGCCGTCCATTTACATGCTGGTGGCTCGGGACCATGCCAAGGACTGAGGAGTACGAAACAGGGCTCAGAAAAACGCGGGCCTGATGTCGTCCGTGGCCAGGAAACTGTCCAGTTCCTCCTGGTTGTAAAAGGCGCGCTCAAAAAAAAGCCCCTGGGCCGGGGCGGTGAAATGGCTGAGATTGACAGGCTCTGCCAGAAAACGGTCCACCTCGGCCGGGGCAAGATTCCCCCGGCCCGTTTCAGCCAGCACGCCGACTATGCGGCGCACCATCTTCCACAAAAAATGAGAGCCGACAAGACGGATCAGGATCAGATCATCCGTTTCCACAACCTGGGTCTTGTGGATCATGACCAGGGGTGATTTCTTCTTGATCACCTGCCGGTCGGTAAATGAGGTGAAATCGTGCATACCGGCAAGCAGGGTTGCCGTCTCTTGCATGGGTTTCGCCCTGAGCGGCTCGGGTATCCGCCAGACATAGCGGTTGCAGAAGGCTGTCCTGCGCTTGGCGATCTGATACAGATAACTGCGGCCGATGCAGTTATGCCGGGCATGAAAACGGGGTCCGGCCTTCTGCGCTCCGAGAATATTGATATCCTGCGGCAGCAGCTCATTTACCCGCCGGCCTACCTCACCAGCAGAATCCGCTGTGTTCGCCTCAAGATGAGCGACAAAACGCAGGCCATGCACCCCGCCGTCCGTGCGGCCGTTGCCCTGTACATCCACCGGTTCGCCATACAGCCCGGAGGCAACCTTGAGCAGAGCGCCCTGGATCGTCCGGGCGTCATCCTGCTTCTGCCAGCCGCTGTAGCGGCTGCCGTCAAATTCCACTACCAGCTTAAAACGTCTTGCTTGTATTTCCATATCTTAATCCAAAAATATCCCGGCAATCTCTTCCACCAGATCTCCATCCAGAAAGCCGAGATTTTTCGCGGCCTCACTGGTAAAAAGGGCAAAAACAGCCTCACCCACAGCACTTCGTTCACCAGCCGGGTTAAAAATTTCGGCGGCGAGCAGCGCCTCGCGCTCACTTTTCTTCTCCATTATGCTTGCCTCCAGCCACAGCAATTGTCCGGCAAAAAGCGGTTTCTCGAACCGCACCTGCAGCGACTTGGTCAGCACCAAACGCTTGAGCAGATAAATGGCGGTCCAGCCCATGACTTCATCAAGCATGGTGGCGACAATGCCGCCGTGCACCACCTTGCCCCAGCCGCACAGGTGATCAGGCACCACAACCTGAGAGACAACAATGCCGCCGTCGGAAAAGAACCTCATGCCGAGTCCGGCCTGATTGTCCGGGCCGCAACCGAAACAAAATCCTGCCGGGCGCCGGGGCAACGGTTTAAAAGCATCTGTTAATTTCCTGCTGTTTGGCATTCCATACTTCTCACGGTAAGGTTATTTCTGCTCAGCGATTTCTCAAGGCTTCCCTCAACACAGTCCGGCACTCTATTACGAAGCCACCCTTTGCGCAAGCGGCAGGCGCCATGTATCATGCGCTCCCGGCCTTATTTTTTTATCCTACCATGCAACCTTTTCTCAAATCCCGTCGTTTAAGAATTAAAAGCACCTCAAAAACACTCTCCCTTCCATTGCCCGGGCAGCTTCCTAAGGAGAGCATTGACCAGGTGTCGTTAAGAAACAATAAAAAAAACCACAAGGAGAAAATTTTATGAAAAACATGTTCACACGTATCATTGTCTTGCTTGCTGTCACAATTCTTGGTTCCGGTCTCTGCTGGGCGGGTAACGGCAAAGGCGCGGCTGACGGAACAGGGCCGATCCACGACATCACCGCCGGAGTGCCATTTGAATACACCGGCACCGTGGTCAGCTACGTGCAGGGTGAAGGTCTTATTCTGGATATCACCACGGAAGAGGACGCCCAGCCCGTGGAAGTGGTTATTTCAGGCATAGGGCCCGAGTTTTACTGGGAAAATCTTGGCGTGGCCCGCCCGGTAGCGGGTGATATTATTATTGTCAGCGGCTATACGGTTGCATATGACGATACCGAGGTCAACATCGCCGTGGAAATAACCTTGACTGACGGTACCGTGGTCGTATTGCGCGATGAAGACGGCGCCCCGCTGTGGCGGCAGTCCGGCAAAAAACAGGCAAGCAAGAAAGCAAACAGGTAATCCGCAACGGCTTGACCTGAAAGGCGATATCCCGGGGAACGCCCTTCTTTCCCCGGGACCGCTTGAGATGAGCCCCCACTCTGTTCCCCTGCCCGCTCCATTCTGACCAATCCCCTCTCTTCGCAGTCCGCGGCCGTATGGCCTGCAAATACGGATTTTCCCCGTGTTTCTCTTTCTTTACTCAGACAATTGACAAAAAAATGAAACCTTTTACCGGCTGATTACGTTACAATCGTATTAAACTATGGAAAAAGTAATCAGCTTCATAAACTATTTTTCCCGAACCTCTTCCTTCGAGAAGATCCTACAGCCCCATATGCTGAAAATGTATCGGGTGGCGTACCGGCTCTGCGGAACGGTGGACGAGGCGGAAGATCTTGTGCAGGACGTGCTGGTCAAGCTCTATCCGCGGCGCCGGGACCTGGAAAATATTGAAAAGATCGGCCCCTGGCTGGTAAAGGTACTCTACCGTACTTTTATAGATCAGCGGCGCCGTTCGTCCCGCTCGCCCCTGCATCTTGTCCAGAACACGAATGATGAGGAAAATTACTCCCTGCTGGAATCCATTCCTTCCGAAGACAGCGGGCCCGAGGAAATTTCGCAGAACATCCAGATCCGGGAGAAGCTCCTGGGGGCGATCAGCTCGCTCAACATGGATCAGCAACACATCTGTCTGCTTCATGATCTGGAGGGATATACACTGCTTGAACTGGAAGAGATTCTGGAGACGCCCATCGGCACCCTGAAATCACGCCTGCACCGGGCCAGGGGGAGCTTAAGAAAATTATTGCAGGACGAAACCTTTTAGACATAACAGCCGTTATATATGGTATGAGGTAAATAATCATGAATTGCGAAAAAGCGAGGCAATACCGGGACGACTACCTTGACGACTGTCTTGTTGAGCGGGAAAAAAATTCTGTCAGGCAGCATCTGGATCTCTGCCCGCGGTGCCGTCATGTCTTCAATCGTGACGCGGAGATGCTGCGGGCCTTGCGCAGTCTGCCGGTACCGCCGCCATCTCCGGGTTTTGTCGAACGCTCCTTTAGTAAAGCCGGTGCTCGCAGCCGAAAACCGCCTCAGAAATGGCTGATTCCTTCCTGGGCCGGCGCACTTGCCGCCTCTCTTATTTTGTGGCTCAGCATCGGCATGCCCCATTTACCGGGGCACCGGACTGCTGAAGCCCCGGCAGCCGCGGTGACCATAACCATAAATGAACAGAAAACCGTAAAATTAGTGGTCAATGCCCCGCGCGATCTGTTAAATGCACAGGTTACCATCGAGCTGCCCAGTCAGGTGGAGATGGTCGGTTTCCCGGGGAGCAGCGAGATTGCCTGGACCACGAACCTGCGCAAGGGGAAAAACCTGTTGAGTCTGCCCCTTGTGGCGAAAAGCGCCGGCGAGGTGAAACTGGTAACGCGCATCAACCATGAGAACAAGAGCAAACTGCTGCGGTTTGACATGAAAATACAGAACAATACGACCGGCTTTTTACATCAGGCCATTTATATGGTTTAGGGCTTGTCCGTAAACCGGCCCGCGGCGTAGCTTGTTGCAGTCTTTTATGGAGCAGGGGAAGTTGATGAAATACTTATGGATGAATGCAATCCTGGTTACCGGACTGATATTGGCCGGAGGAAATGGCGTTGCCGCGGCTAAAGACCCTGCCACGGGTAAAAAGGCGGGGCAGCTCTTGGTGGCGAAAGCCCCTGTTGAACTTGATGTTACCATGGAAGTAATCGATGAGGACGTACAATCCGCCGACGAAGCCGTCAACGTCATTGAATTGCCCGTTGCCGCCTCGCCTCGGGAAATGAGGCAGGAGCGGGCAGGTAAGGATAATGCGGATACGAAGCGGCCGGATCAAGCGGGAGGAGGAGGCGGGCATGAAGAAGCAAGCCAGGAGTCCCATCAGGAATCGAACCATCCAGGAAATGCAAACCGGCCCGAGAGCCCGGGCCACCACGGTGATTCGTCCCCTTCCGATACGCCCGCTCAACCGGAGGTCCCCTCCCTGCCCGATCTTCCCGGCGTACCTGATAATCCCGATCAGCCCGTGATCCCTGAGGTCCCCGATTCTTCCGTGCGGCCGGATATCCCAAGCGGCCCGGATAGCCCCATGCAACCTGAAGCACCCGAGCGCCCCGAAAATCCAGGCGGCCCGGATAGCCCCATGCAACCTGAAACACCCGAGCGGCCCGACAGCCCAAGCGGCCCGAATAATCCCGTCCGGCCCGACAGCCCGGAGCGGCCGGAGAGCCCTGGCGGACCCGGTGATGCTATCCAGCCGGAGATGCCTGGCCGTCCCGACGACACCAATCGCCCGGCTGACACTTCCGGTCATTACGGCACGCGCGGTGGACGGGGAAATTGATCGATAGAGTCATGAAATAATTTTCTTTCGTCTCATCATTTGCACAAGATTTACTTTAGCCATTGCAAAGAGCCTCTTAACTTGGCAATATCAGCAAAATGATATTAAAATTGCCATGGAAGAGGCGCATGAAACTGTTTCAATCCATCCAGGGTGGGCTGCCCCTGGTTTTTTTTCTGCTGATCATCTTTCTTTCCAGCCCTGCATTGCGGGCGGAAGAGATCCCTGCCGCCTCGCCCTTTCAAGCCGGCATCACCGCCTTCAAGCAGGGTGACTACGGCAAGGCCCTGCGGTTTTTTCAGCAAGCCGAATCCTCAGGGCTCAATAAACCATCATTATATTACAATATCGGCGTCTGCTCGTATAAATTAGGCCGTTACCCCGAGGCGGAGGACGCCTTTCGTAAAACAGCCGCTTTTCCGGAAATGGCTCCTCTGGCCTATTACAATCTGGGCATTGTGGCCGAAAAACAGGCCGATCACAAGAACGCCTTATTCTGGCTGCGGAAATCCTATGATACCGCCAAGACAGATGATTCGAAAATCCGTGAGCTGGCGAAAAACGCCTTGCGCGAGATGAGGATAGCAAAGGATCGTCCCGCCTGGAACCGGTACATCTCGGCAGGACTGGGCTATGATGATAACGTGGAGCTGGTTGCCGACTCCGATGTTCTGCAGGCCAGCAACCAGGAAGACAGCTTTGCCGATCTGTTTGTTTTTTTGAAAAGAACGATCACCACGGATTCATCAGCCTCGGGTTCCTTTCTGCAATCCGGCCTTTCCTTTCTGAAATATGCCGAGATCGATGAATATGATACCGGCACGGCAAATCTGGAGTTATTTTACTGGAAAAAGCTCGGCACCTATCAGGTGGAGGGCGGCACCGGTTATCATTATATTTTTTTCGATGGTAAAAGTTATGAACAGAGCCCGATGCTCAGCATGCAGATCAGCCGGCCTCTCTGGTCAGCAAACCTCTTGCGCTTTCTCTACCGGCTCAATTACCTTGACAACCTGAATGAAGATTATGATTATCTAACCGGCTGGCGTCATCGGGCCATGGCTGAGCTCTCCGGAAAATGGGGATCTTTTCGCGGCTACCTTGCCTATACCCTCGAAGCAAATAACCGCGATGATGACGATTACTCCCCGTTGCGCCACACCTTTACCACCGGCCTGAAAGTCAGATTACAGGATAATCTGGATGGCGGTTTGACTTTTTCCTACCGGGACAGCGATTACGACATTTCCAACCAGTCTGACCGGGAAGAAGAGCAGCTCACCACCACCGCGACCCTCACCTACTATCTGCAAAACGGCTGGGAAATGTCCTGCAAAGTTCAGCACACCGATAATGAATCAAACTATTCGTCGTATGATTATAAAAAAGAGGCCGTTATTCTGTCTGTTGCCCGTTTCTTTTGAACAAAATCAGGCAAATCAGGCAGCCGCGATTTGGGAAAATTTTGCTCGCAGTTTCCGCAGCAATTCAGGAACAGACGCCCTGGTATCCATGACTATCAGGCAGTCAGAGGCAAGTTCATCAGGAAACTCCAGACTCTCCTTCTGTCGCTGATAGATCTCCCAGGTGCCGTCGGAAACAGCCAGAGGATCGCTGGCCCGCAGGGCAAGACGCCGCCGGGTTTCCTCGTCATCGCAGCGGCAGAGAATGAAAAAAAAAGAGGCCGCGCAGCCGGCCGCGCACTCCATCGCCCGCTGCCTCTCGCCGCGCTCAAGATAGGATCCGTCAAGCACCACGTAATGGTTAACGGAAAGTTCGCGGCGGGCATGGTCAAGCAGGGTGTCGTAAGTCAGCCGGGTGAATGCCGGGCTGTAGATACCCTGCCCGAAAGCATCTGCCTGGCGTGAGCTGGGGGCTTTACCCGCCAGTTCCTTGCGGACCACATCCGTGTTGAAATAGGGAAAGGAAAACTCTTCGGCAAAGGCCTGGGCCAGGCTGCTCTTGCCGCTGGCAATCAGCCCCATGAAGACAAAGAGACTAGCCGGCATAGCGCTCGGCCAGCAGAAAATACTTTTCCGCCTGGGCCATGGCTTTGCGCCGCGCCGCCTCGTCCACCTCCGGGGCATGGGCGGTAAACAGGCCGATTTTGCCGCGCACGTAAGCCCGGTAGCACTTATAAAAATTCAACATGGCAGGCAACCCGGCATCATTGCTTGCCTCGGTAAAGCGTCTGATAAAAAAATCACCAAGCGAACCCAGACCATGGAAATCAAGATCCATGGCCAGAAAGGCCACATCGCTGGCCACATCGCAATAACGGAAGCGCTCGTTAAACTCAATGCAGTCAAAGATGTGCACCGTACCGTCCAGACAGATATTGGCTGAATAGAGATCGCCGTGACAGTCCCTTACCCTGCCGTCCAGACAGCGCTCCAGAAAAAGGGAGTCATTGGTCAGAAAGGCCCGGGCATAGCTGCCGATGGCATCATACTGACGCTGGGAGAGAGCACCCTTGCCGACAAAATCCCTGGTCTGGTCAAAATTCTCCAGCACATTGACGCTTACCGCCTGGGGTGTGCCGAATTTCG
Source organism: Deltaproteobacteria bacterium (assembly GCA_016219175.1). Lineage (GTDB taxonomy): Bacteria > Desulfobacterota > Desulfobulbia > Desulfobulbales > SURF-16 > SURF-16. Next base: position 51,911 of record JACRCD010000093.1, read on the forward strand.
CCAGCTCAGCCCCACCGGCCGCCTTTTCATAAAAAGGGACCAGGGTTGCCACGATGTCCGCGAGGTGGGATTCAACAAGCTCTCCCCTCTCAATCACCCGGCCCATCATCCTTTCCCGGTCCATCATCTTCATCCTGACCCCATACTCAACAACTTCGCCAGCGCCGTTGAAACGGAATCCCGCCCCATCCCGGCAGAGGGCGAAGACATCGAGATAGATATCCGGACAGAGACGGCGGTTTAAGACAAGCTCCTGTCCGCAATAATGACGTCTCTTTTCCAGGGTGGTGAAATCGAGAAAACCGAAATTGACCGGTTTTTTGAACTTGTAAACAAAATCGCCGGCCAGCAGCACATAGGAGATATGGGTCTGGACAAGCTCGACCCTGTCCACCGCATGATCAAAGTGGCCAGGGTCGAGAAAATAGGTAATAAATTCAGGAAGGTTCGTCGACATCAGCCAGTCACCTTAGTAACGGTAATAATCAGGCTTATAGGGGCCGTCCGCCGGCACGCCGATATAAGCGGCCTGCTCTTTGGTCAAGGTGGTGAGGTGGGCGCCGATTTTTTGCAGATGCAGACGGGCCACCTTCTCATCCAGGTGTTTGGGCAGGAAATACACCTTGTTTTCCATCTTATCGCTGTGTTTCCACAGTTCAATCTGGGCCATGACCTGATTGGTGAAGGAGTTGCTCATGACAAAACTGGGGTGGCCGGTGGCGCAGCCCAGATTAACCAGCCGCCCTTCGGCCAGCACGATAATCCTCTTGCCGTCCGGAAAGATGACATGATCCACCTGGGGTTTGATGTTCTCCCAGGTCAGCTGGCGGATGGAGGCAATATCGATCTCGCTGTCAAAATGTCCGATATTGCAGACAATGGCCTGATCCTTCATGACATCCATATGGGCGCGGCTGATAACCCGCACGTTGCCTGTTGCCGTGACAAATATCTCGCCGGCCGGGGCCGCCTCTTCCATGGTCACGACCCGGTACCCTTCCATGGAGGCCTGCAGGGCGCAGATGGGGTCGATCTCGGTGATAAGCACCGTGGCGCCCATGGCGCGCAAGGCCTGGGCGCAACCCTTGCCCACATCGCCGTAACCGCAGACAACCGCGGTTTTCCCGGCAATCATCACATCCGTGGCCCTCTTGATGCCGTCAATCAATGACTCGCGGCAGCCGTACAGGTTATCAAATTTCGACTTGGTCACGGAATCATTGACATTAAAGGCCGGGGCAAGAAGCCTGCCGTCCCGCATCATTTCATTGAGCCTGTGCACGCCGGTGGTGGTCTCCTCGCTGATGCCCTTCACAACCTTCATCAACTCGGGATACTTCTCATGCATGACCTGGGTGAGATCACCGCCATCGTCAAGAATCATATTGGGCCGCCAGTTATCCGGGCCAAAAATGGTCTGGTCAATACACCACCAGAACTCCTCCTCGGATTCACCCTTCCAGGCAAAGACCGGGATACCGGCGGCCGCCATGGCCGAGGCGGCATGATCCTGAGTGGAGAAGATGTTGCAGGATGACCAACGCACCTCGGCGCCCAAATCAACCAGAGTTTCCATCAGCACGGCGGTCTGGATGGTCATGTGCAGACAACCGGCGATCCTGGCGCCTTTCAGGGGTTTCCTGCCGGCGTATTCTTCCCGCACGGCCATCAGTCCCGGCATTTCCGTTTCAGCGATGGCAACCTCTTTGCGGCCCCAATCAGCCAGACCGATATCCGCCACTTTATAATCACTAAATCCGTTCATTATTTATTCCCTTTTATGCCGGCGGCATCACGCAGGATGTCCGCCTTGTCGGTTTTTTCCCAGGTAAACTCGGCCCGTTCCCTGCCGAAATGACCATAGGCCGCGGTCTTCTTATAGATTGGCCTGAGCAGGTCAAGATGCTGGATAATTGCCTTGGGCCGCAGATCAAAATGGGCCAGGACCAGTTCCCTGATCTTCTCATTGCTGATCTTTCCCGTGCCAAAGGTATTGATGTTAATGGACACCGGTCTGGAGATACCAATGGCATAGGCCACCTGAACCTCAACCTCGGTGGCCAGACCCGAGGCCACAATATTTTTGGCCACATAGCGTCCCATGTATGACGAAGAACGGTCAACCTTGGAAGGATCCTTGCCGGAGAAAGCACCACCGCCATGGGAACCCATGCCGCCGTAGGTATCCACGATAATTTTGCGACCGGTAACCCCGCAGTCGCCGACCGGACCGCCAATGACAAAACGGCCGGTGGGGTTGATAAAAAATTTGGTGTTGGCGTCGATCATTTCAGCAGGCAGCACCGGCTTGATGATCTCCTCCATCACCCCCTCCTTCAGATCCCCGTAATCAACAATCGGATCATGCTGGGTGGAGAGGACAACGGCTTCGATTCTCTTGGGTGCGTTGTTCTCGTATTCTATGGTCACTTGACTTTTGCCGTCAGGACGCAGCCAGGGAAGACGTCCGCTTTTACGCACCTCGGCCTGCCGCTTCATCAGCCGGTGGGCATAGGTAATAGGCATGGGCATGAGCACGCTGGTCTCGGAACAGGCATAGCCGAACATGAGCCCCTGGTCACCGGCGCCCTGTTCGAGATCAAGTCCCGATCCCTCATTGACGCCAACGGCGATATCGGGGGACTGCTTGTCAATACTGGTCAATACCGCGCAGGACTGAGAATCAAAGCCCATTTCCGAAGAGTTATAACCAATCTCCTTGATCGTATCGCGAACGATTTGCGGCATATCAACCCAGGCCGTGGTGGTAATCTCGCCGGCGATAATGACCATGCCGGTAGTGACCATGGTTTCACAGGCAACCCTGGCATGCTTGTCTTTCTCAAGTATGCCGTCAAGAACCGCATCGGAGATCTGATCGGCGACCTTGTCAGGATGCCCTTCGGAAACTGACTCAGAAGTAAAAAGATAATTTGACATGTTTCTCCCCTAAAAAAAATCAGCAGAATAATGATGAAAATCGACTGAAAACAATTTGATAAACTAACCCGTTCCGCGTGGCTTGGCAAGTTTTTTCACAGGTATACCCGCACCACCGCCAATGACGCCCTTTAATGCCGGCGTCACTACAACTCTACTGCGTTGTAGCGCATTCTTGTTCGTTCGGCATACCACATGTATAGCCTCGCTCTCAAAAATACACTACGCCTTGTATATCGAATTTTGTTACTTAGCCATCCGGGCTTTGTCGCCGACTTTTTACGAGTTCATCAACATGGTATGGAAGGACAGGAAGCATGAAGAGGGGGGGGAACAACGAGGAGATATACTCATAAAAACAAAAAAAAAGGAGCTGCCGGTTATGGCAAGCTCCTTGAATTATCAACTGGTGACCCCAAGGGGAATCGAACCCCTGTTTTCGGCGTGAGAGGCCAACGTCCTGACCGCTAGACGATGGGGCCATATATTGCTGGCGTTCTAACTAAACAAAAATACCCGTCCTGTCAAGATTTTTATCACGCTGCCCGGATAGAATTCAACCGGTAATCCGCCTGCCGAATTCTTCCGCCTCCCTTATTTTTTCTTCAGCCTTCTCCATCTCGCCACGCTTGTCAACCCCCTTGACCAGAAACGCCCCGCCGTAGGAAACACCCAGTGCGTCGTAGAAATATTTTGCCGTCAGCACTGCGCCATCAAAAATTTTTTCCCCCTTGGTCGCGGCAACGGAGACAAAAAAACCTAATCTGTCAGGATCTTCACACCATTGCCCTTTTTTCTTCAGAAGATTTTTTTTGCTCCACAGGGCTTGAGCCCGATCAACAAAGGCCTTGGCATGGGCCGTCACCCCGTAGAAATAAATAGGCGAGGCCAGGATAATCCGGCGCGCCCGGCCGATTTTTTCATACAACTCCCCCATATCGTCCTTAAGCACGCAGATACCGGTCTTGTCGCAGCCCCCGCAGCTGAGACAGGGGGAGATCGTTAAATCAGCCAAACGGATAATTTCAATCTCTCCGCCGGCCAACTCCACCCCCTTGGCAACCGCGGAGAGCAGCGTCTCCGTATTGCCGCCACGCCTGGGAGAGCCATTAAAAGCCAAAACTTTCATGACACCACTCCTTTTTTAGCGGCGGGTCTCTTGCCTCGCGCGTAAAACAAAGTTTCTTCCCGCAAATAATGAACAACTTCGGCAGACAGAAAACGAGAAGCACAGCGCCACTGCCAGTTTCCTTCCAGAACACTGGGGCGGTTCATCCGGCAGTCAGAACCGAATCCCAGCACGTCCTGCAATGGAATGATGGCCAGTTTCGCCACCGAAGAAAAGGCCATCCGCACAAAATCCCTGTGGATGACCGTACCGTCACTGTTGGCGTAGCGCCGGGCCCTGTCCTTGCTTGACTGGGGAACCTCGGAGGCAAGGTACCAGCCCAGCGTCGTATCATTATCATGCGTACCGGTATAGACAACGCAGTTCGTTGTCTGGAAATTATGAGGAAGATAACTGTTCGACGCATCGAAATCAAAGGCAAACTGCAAAATTTTCATACCGGGAAAACCAAACGAATCCCGCAATTCTTCAACATCAGGGGTAATAACTCCCAGATCTTCGGCAATAATGGAGATTTTATCCGTAACATCCTTCATCTTCTCAAAAAAATGAATGCCCGGACCTTTGATCCACTGGCCGTTCACCGCGGTTTTTTCACCAGCCGGAATCTGCCAGTACGAGGCAAATCCCCGGAAATGATCTATGCGGACGACATCAACCATTTTGCCGATCTGCAGGAAACGTTGCCGCCACCATTCGTAAAGAGCCTTGTTCGGCTTCGCCCCGGTTTCCCAGAGATACAGCGGATTGCCCCAGCGTTGGCCGGTTTCACTGAAATAATCGGGAGGAACACCGGCCACATGCCTGGGCGTGAGTGTTTTCCGGTCGAGATCGAAACATGACTGATTCGCCCAGACATCGGCGCTATCCAGGCCGACATAAATCGGAATATCCCCAACAAGCTTGATCCCTCTTTTTTGCGCAGCCTGCCTCATCCTGCGCCATTGCTCAAAAAAAACAAATTGCACGAACTTGTGATATCTTAGCCGACCACCCAGCTCTTCCGCGGCCCGCACCAGACTTTTTCTCTCATAACGCGCCAAACCGGCAGGCCATTCATACCAGGGTTTAAAGCCGAAATTTTCTCTCAGGCCCATGAACAGGGCAAAGTCGTCAAGCCAGGAGGCATGCTGACTGCAAAAATGCGTAAAATCATCATGAAAAAAATTACCAGCCTCAAATCGCGCAAAACTCTTGGCCAGCAGCCTGTCCTTAAATTCTTTCACCGCTCCGTAATCAACAGCGTATTCAGAGAAATGCGGCTTGCCGAAAAGGTCATCCTTCTCCAGAAAACCTTTTTCAAAAAGAAGATCAGGACTGATGAAAAGCGGGCTGCCGGCAAAGGCCGAAAGACTCATGTAAGGAGAGTTGCCGAACACCCCGTCTCCCATGCCCGTGGGCAGAAACTGCCAAAAGGACTGTTCCGTCTGTCCCAGGAAATCAAGAAAGGAACAGGCGGAATCAAGATCCCCGATTCCGTAAGGACCGGGAAGGGAGGAAAGATGAACGAGAACTCCACTGGATCGATGCTGGAACATTTTTCTCACTTGTTTTAGATTCTTTTTTTGCTAAAATTTAAATTCATGATTAATTTTTCGCTCTGACTGACAAACCCGGAAGGAAGCGCGGCAGCTGGAAAATAAATTATGGAATACCTTCACTCCAATGTCAAGACAACGATTTCTGCTTTTTTTTATTGCACAGAAAACAAATCCATTCTAAAATAGGGAGTTTCGCGTTTAGAAAGCCAACGTATTTTATTTGCACCACAACTCTTCATATCCAACAACTGCCCATCTGGGAACATCTACACGAGCAGGGAGACACCAATCAGTGCATGTCGATATCAAAGACAGAATACTGAAAGCTGGCAAGGAAAAAGGCTCTATCAGTATTGATACGCTTAACGACCTTATTCCGGAAGACACCGACGCCAGCTACATCGATGAAATCTTCGCCTTTCTTGACCAGAACGAAATTGACGTGGCCAGCCATCAGGAGCTGGGCAAAAAAAAACGTGCTGACAGCAAGGAGTGGCAGGAAGAAGAGGCGGACGAAGCCAGGAAATTAGGGGGCAAGTCCGCATCATCCAAGGATGATCCCCAGGAGGTTGAGGAGACTACGACCACCTATCTGCGGGAAATGGGTCGCTTTGACCTTCTCACCCCGGAAGAGGAAGAAAAGTACAGTAAAATAATCAGGGAAGGATTTGATGCGATCATCAAGACCATCCACAGTGATGAATCAAACGTGGAGGAGATGAAACAGCTGGTCGACCGTATAGCCCTCTGGGAGAAGCGCGACCCAACTCTGAAACCAAAAAAGCAGCATCTCAACTTCATGTGCAGGAAAGTACAGGAAGCCTCTGAAAATCATCGCGATATTGAGCAGATCCAGCAGGCCGAGCACAAAATCACCCTCTATGCCCGCTCCATCGAATCCGCAAAAGACGCCATGATCAAGGCCAATCTGCGGCTGGTGGTCAGCATTGCCAAGCGCTATATGCACCAGGGCTTAAGCCTGGCCGACCTCATCCAGGAGGGCAACCTCGGCCTCATGAGGGCGGTATTCAGGTTTGATTACAAAAAGGGAAACAAATTCAGCACCTATGCCAGCTGGTGGATCAGACAGGCAATAACCCGGGCCATCCTGGACAAGACGCGCACCATCAGGCTTCCCGTTCATTTTCTTGAATTGCGCAGCCAGTTTTTCAAGGCCTTTTATTCCCTGCTGAAAGAACTGGGAAGAGAGCCGACTCCGGTGGAAATATCGGATAAAACCGGGCTGCCCATGGACAAAATTCTTGCCATCCTTGAGGCATCCAGAGAGCCGATTTCCCTGGAAACCCCGGTTGGCGATGACGACAGCACCTTGGGCGACTTTCTGGAAAATCAGGAATCGATCTCCCCTTATGAGGCGGTGAAAAATACCGAGCTGTCAGACAGGGTGAAAAACATCCTTGCCACCCTGAGCCCCAGGGAGGAAAAAATCATCCGCCTGCGCTTCGGCATCGGGGAGGATGCGGAATACACCCTGGAGGAAATCGGCAAACGCTTTAATGTCTCCAGGGAACGCATCAGGCAGATCGAGAAAAAGGCCTTAAACCGGCTCCGGCACTCCAGCAGAAGGGACAAGTTGAAATTTTTCCTTGATTAGAGGCAATCCGCATGCTGTTGTGCAGGCGACCACCCCACCCTCTTGTTCTGGCGGTGCTGGCCTTTACCGGCGGAATAGCCTGCGCCGCAGGCTATCAGCCCTCTTCCCCTTTTCTGTTTTTTCTGCTTCTGCTACTTTGCGCCCTTTCCCTTTTTTTCTGCTGGCTGCGGGATAGCCCCTGGCAACTGCCCTTGCTTCTTGTCTTCTGGTGTGCCTGCGGTCTGCTGCATGGCTCCGCCCGCCTCCATCCTCCCGGCGAAAGTTTCAGCCTGTATCGTCTTTTTGCAACGGACCGGGAGGTAACACTGGCAGGCACCCTGCTCCAGGCCCCTGCCGTTTTCTCCGACAAGACATCCCTGCTGGTGCAGGCCGAGGCTTATCTGGCTCCCGAATTCAGCGCGGCACTGCCCCCTGAAAATGCAGCAATCTCCGGGGATCTTTATGCTGCGGCATTCAAGCCGGCCCAGGGGAAAATCGAACTGAGCCTGAAGGGTCCTCCTCCCGAAAACCTCTCCCCTGGACAAAAGCTGCTGGTCAGGGCCTATGTGTCAAGACCCAAACCCCTTTCAACCCCGGGCGCTTTTGATTATCAGCAATTTCTCGCCCAGCAATCTATCTGGGTTACCGGCTGGATCAGTTCTCCCGCCCATATCGCCCCATTGCCCCGGAGTGAAGAGCAGCCCCCATGGCGGAAATTGCGTTTTCTTCCCGAACAGCTTCGTTTTCAGATCAACACCTTCATCACTTCGTCCCTCTCCCCCAGACAAAGCAGTCTGTACAAGGCGATTCTCACCGGGGACAGGGCATCACTTTCGCCGGAAACCCTGGAAAATTTCAAGGCAACGGGAGCGATGGACCTGCTGTCCATCTCCGGGCTGCACATGGGTCTGATCGCCATCGGTCTCGGCCTGGTTATCAATTTCCTTCTCAAACGCTCGGCCTGGCTTTTAATCCACACCCCGGCCTGGAAAATCGCCGTGGTTCTCATCATGCCCATTCTCTGCGGCTATGCCTTTATCGCGGGTCTGCAAACGCCGGTAGTCCGCGCCCTCATCATGACCTCGGTTTTTCTGTTGGCCGTGCTGTTTGACCGCCAGTGGCATATCCCGACCAATATTGCCATAGCCGCCTTTATTCTTCTTCTCATCAACCCCGCCTCTCTTTTTACCGTTTCTTTTCAGCTCTCCTTTGCGGCGATTATTTCCCTGGCAGCCATCATGCCCCTGCTGGCCCCCCTTCTCCAGAAAAGCGACGATAACGACGACGAGGGAAAAAACCGCAGCCACTCACTGATCCGCAAGATCAGTCTGATAGTAAAAGGAGGACTTATTGTTTCCCTGGCCGCCCTGGCAGGGATACTGCCTCTTCTGCTCTTTTATTTCAATCGCTTCTCTCTCCTCTTTCCCGTCTCCACCCTTCTCATCGAGCCTCTTCTCTGTTTCTGGGCCCTGCCGGTCGGCCTCATCAGCATCCCTTTTCTCTTTTTTGCCCCCGAAGTTGCCCGCTTTCTTCTGCCCATGGGAGGAGCCGGACTGGAAGCCGCCGACAACATCTGCGCCTGGTTTGCCGGGCTGCCTTTCCATTCACTCTGGCTGCCAACCCCTTTTCCCCTGGAAATCATCTGCTACTACGCGCTTCTTTTCAGTCTGCTGAACGTTAAAAAAATTCATGCGGCCAGATACACGGCAGGTCTGAGTATCACTATCCTGCTTGTCACTCCGGCATACTCTTTATACAGACAGTCGCATGAACAGGCAGACACCGTATCCATTCTGGATGTCGGTCAGGGCAATGCCGTGGTCATTGAGCTCGCAGGCGGATATACAGCTTTGTTAGACGGAGGCGGGCCATATTCGCCGCGCTATAACGTCGGAGAAAGGGTCATTGCCCCATTTTTATGGGGCAAAAGAATCAGACGGCTGGACGCGGTGATCATCAGCCATCCCGATGCGGATCATTGCAACGGGCTTGCCTTTATCATCAAAAGGTTCCGGCCCGGGACCGTGTGGATTAACGGGGATGATGGGGCAAATGAAAATTACGCCGCGCTTCTCGATATAGCCAGGGGGCAAGATACGACAATCCGCGTGCCGCATAAAGACGAAAGCCTGTTCCAAAACAGCCGTTCGCACCTGTTTAACCTCGCCGGGCTCCATGAGGATGACAACACGGCCACGGGAAACGACAAAAGCCTGATGATTAAACTGACAAGCCAGGGAAATAATTTCCTTTTCACCGGAGATATCAGCGAATATGCCGAGAAAAAACTGGTGACGGAGAAAAATCCCCTGCATGCCGAGGTGCTGCTCCTTGCTCACCACGGCAGCAGCTCATCAACAAGCGCGTCTTTTCTTGCCCGGGTTTCCCCGGCCCATGCCGTGATTTCAGCGGGCAGCAGCAAAAAAAAAATCTTTCCCGCTCCCGAGGTCATGAAACGGTGCGCCGAAGCCGGCTGCCTCATTTATAATACCGCCCGGGACGGCGCCATCACCTTCAAGGTGAAAAACGGCAAGCTGCTTGCCAGTCGAATGATCGTTACACATCCGTAAAATCCGTGGGAGGTTTGCTGAGGAACTGCACGAATTTTCCTTTTTCGATGCAGTTGGCATAGGCATCATCAGGTGATATCCGGCCATTGGTGAGATGGTCCAGGATGGCATCGTCAAGGGTCTGCATGCCATAACGCTTGCCGGTCTGCATGGAAGAAGGGATCTGATAGGTCTTACCCTCGCGGATCAGGTTGCGCACCGCCGGGGTACAGATCAGAATTTCCAGGGCCGCGCAGCGTCCCTTTACATCGATTCGTTTAAACAGGGTCTGAGAAACCACCGCTTTCAGGGCATCGGCCAGAGTGGAGCGCACCTGGGCCTGCTGGCTCGAGGGGAAGATCTCAATGACCCTGTCGACAGTCTTCGAGGCATTCAGGGTGTGCAGGGTGCCGAACACCAGATGCCCGGTCATGGCAGCCTCCATGGCCAGGGCAATGGTTTCCAGATCACGCATCTCGCCAACCAGTATGATATCGGGGTCCTCACGGAGGGCGCCGCGCAGGGCGGCGGAAAAACTCTTGGTATGCAAACCGACCTCACGATGATTGACCACGCATTTCTGACTCTTATGGACAAACTCTATCGGATCTTCAATGGTGAGGATATGATCGCTGCGGGTCCTGTTCACCTCGTCAACAATGGCGGCCAGGGTGGTGGACTTGCCGCTGCCTGTCGGCCCTGTAACGAGCACCATGCCTTTGGGCAGGGATGCCAGTTTTTTTACAACCGCGGGCAGCTTCAGCTGTTCGCAGGTAAGAATGGTGCTGGGGATTTCACGGAATACCGCGCCAATGCCGTATTTTTGCTGAAAAAGATTGCCGCGGTACCGGGCAAGACCGGGCAATTCATAGCCAAAATCCACGTCCCCGGTTTCTTCAAAAAGTTTGGCCTTGTCTTCGCTGACGATTTCAAACAGCATCGCCTTCAAGGTGTCATTATCAAAAACCTTGTACTTTACCCGCTCCATGTCGCCTCTGATCCGCAACACCGGCTGCTGACCGGCGACAAGATGCAGATCCGAGGCTCCCTGTTCATTCATTAATTTGAAAAAGGCATCTATCTGGGCCATGTTTTCCTCCTGCCATAGTGCAACCGCGGAACAAAAGATGAAAATATCGGCTTTGGCATTAAATATCCCTCATCCTTCCCCGCCTTAACAGCCAGCTTTTACGTTTCTTTATCATAACAAGACTCAACCATTACATAAACAAAAAATAAACTTGAACCGAATGCTGTTGCCGGTACTCATTACTCTTGCATAAACATGACGCTTCGGGGTAGGATTTATTAATGGAATACATTGATTTACACCTTCATTCAAGCTTCTCTGACGGGACCATGACACCTGCCGAACTTGTCCGGGAGGCGGCAAAAAAATGTATCCGCGGCATCGCCATTACTGATCATGACACCATCGAAGGTATTGACGAAGCACTGGCGGAAAGCAATAAAAACCAGGTTGAAATTCTTGCAGGTGTTGAAATAAGCGCCTATCTGGATGACATGCCGATGCATTTGCTTGGATACGGTTTTCACCATAAGGATCCCGATCTGCAACATAATCTGGAAAAAATACAGGAAGCCAGAAATGAGCGGAACGAAGGTATCCTGGCAAAGTTGAATTCCCTCGGCATCCAGGTGACAAAAGATGACCTGAAAATGTACTCCCGGTCAGGGCAGACGGGCCGCCCTCATATTGCCAGTCTGTTGATAAAAAAAAAGGTGGTCAGCAGCATGGATGAGGCCTTTTCCCGCTATCTGCGGAAAGGCGGCCTTGCCTATACGGAAAGAAAAAGACTGGCGGCGGCCGACGCCATTGCCATGATCAGCGCCGCGGGGGGCATTGCGGTCCTGGCCCACCCCCTGACCATGGATCAGACCATGGTCACTCTTCCCTCCGTACTCCTCAGGCTGAAGGAAATGAAACTGCAAGGCGTGGAAGCATATTACCCCATCTATTCCGCTACCGTCCGTCAGAAAATCGTTGCCCTCTGTCAGCACATGGAACTGCTCGTTACAGGCGGCAGTGATTTTCACGGCGCCACCCGGAACGGAACCCGGCTGGGCGGAAACAACAAGAGTCAGCGCGTTCCCTACGAACTTCTGGCTGCTCTGAAAAAAAGACTCGGCAATTGAGCCGCGGGCAAAAAAATCCCCTTGGGCACCCATTACCCTTAATCCCGCTATGGACGCATTATACCTCTATCATAACAAACAGACACCGAGGCCTGCATGCATACTATTCTGGTAGTTGATGATGAGCCGAACTATCTCATCGTCCTGGCCGAATTGCTTCGGGATGAGGGTTTTGAGGTTTTTACGGCTGAAAATGGTGAAAAGGCCCTGGAAGTTGTCCGGACCACGGATCTTGACCTTGTGTTGACCGATATGCAGATGCCGGTCATGGGGGGCATGGAACTGCTCAGAGGGTTGAAGTCAATTAATCACGATCTGCCGGTTATAATGCTTACGGCCTTCGGCGAGGTGGAAAAAGCGGTGGCCGCCATGCGTGAGGGGGCTTTCAACTACCTGACCAAACCTTTTAAAAATGACGAGCTCATTGCCAATATAAACAAGGCCATTGATCACTATTCACTGCTGTGTGAAAATACGCGTTTGCGCAACGAAATACGCGAACGGCACAGTTTTGCCGAAATGATCGGTAAAAATAAACAGATGCAGCAACTATTTTCCCTGATTGAAAAGGTGGCCCCAACCAGTGCTTCCGTGCTGATCACAGGCGAATCAGGCACGGGAAAAGAGCTGGTCGCCCGGGCCATCCATAATAACAGCCCGCGCTTTAAGGATCCTTTCATTTCGGTAAACTGCGCCGCCCTGCCGGAATCCCTGCTGGAAAGCGAACTTTTCGGTCATGAGAAAGGGGCATTTACCGGGGCAATCGCCCTGAGGAAAGGCCGTTTCGAATTGGCGGACGGAGGAACGCTGTTTCTCGACGAAATCGGTGAAATGGCCATCTCCCTGCAGGCAAAATTGCTTCGTATTCTTCAGGAAAAAACCTTCCAGCGGGTGGGGGGCAGCAGCGAACAAAAAGCGGATGTAAGGATTGTCGCGGCCACCAACAAGGATTTACGGGAAGAGGTTGAGACAGGACGATTCCGGGAAGATCTTTATTACCGTCTCAATGTTCTCCATCTTCATCTGCCCCCCCTGCGGGAACGGCCGGACGACATCCCTCTGCTCGCCGAACATTTTGTCAGCAAATTCGCCCGACAGCTTAATAAACCAGGTCTTAAAATCTCCTCAGCCACGCTGCGTTTTTTAACCACTCTCGCCTGGGAGGGGAATATCAGGGAACTTGAAAATACCATTGAGAGGGCAAGCATTCTCTGCATAAACGACGCCATCGAACCCGAGGATGTGCTGCCCGATCGCGGCGGCGGCAGGGTTCCTCCGGCAGTGAACCAGTCCTTCAATCCGGATGATATCGTACCGCCGGGCACACCCCTGCCCGATCTGCTGGACGCGATTGAGGAAAAGGCGCTGCGCAATGCCCTGGTCAAGGCTGAATATGTCCAGACCAAGGCGGCAAAGGCGCTTGGCATCACCAAGAGCCTTCTCCAATATAAGATGAGGAAATTCAGCATCAAGAAAAGTTGAGCGGACGAGGCGGAGAAATAAATTTTTAATTTACAAAACCGATATGTTGTGTACAAAATAAAAACTGACGAAAAAGGAGATTGACAGTGACAACCAGCGATATTTTTTTCATCATAGCTGCGGTCGGCATCGTGCTGGTTATTGCGGTGCTGATACCCGCTCTTGCCCAGCTGAAGCAAACCGCCCTGAAAGCTGAAATCCTACTGGAAACCATCAACAGGGATCTGCAGCCCTTTCTTCATAAGGCAACCGAGGTAAGCGAAGAACTGCATGCCTTGTCGGCATCCCTTAATGAGAAAGTCGAAAAAAGCGAACAGATCATCAACACTGTCCAGCAGGCAGGGGACGCACTGCTGTCTACAGCCTCCCTCGTCAAGGAAGCCGTTACCCCTGTTATCGTGCAAATAGCCGCAATAAGTTCAGGGGTAGCAGCCTTCACCAATTTTTTTAAAAAAAACCAACCCTCAGAAAGGAGGTACTTTGATGAATAGAGACAATAGTTGCAGTTCCAGCATTGCGGTTGTATCATTTCTGGCAGGTGCAGCGATAGGCGCCGGTGTCGCCCTGCTGTTTGCCCCGAAAACCGGGGAAGAAACAAGAAGAATGCTCAAGGACTACGGGGAGGATCTGCGGGAAAAAACAGGAAATATTCCCGCGCATATCAAGGACTCCGCCGAACAGGCCATGGATCGCGGCAAGGAACTCATTGAGCAGGGCAAGCAGATGATCAGCAGGGGAACGGAGATGGTGAGCCACGGCAGGGAGTATCTTGATGAAAAAAAGCAGGCATTAAGCGCCGCCATCGAAGCGGGCAAAGAGGCCATGCAGCAGGAAAAAGAAAAGCTCACCGCCTCGTATGAGGAGTAACCTCGGGTATTAAGGCTCAAGGCTGTAGGCTGAAGGACGGACGATGCAGAGCGGCATAAATAAAAGTCGGGACCGACAACCCTATAGCCTTCAGCCTTCAGTCTTCAGCCTGAACTCCTGAAGCAATACGACTCCTTAAACAGTGTTGTCAACCGGCCCGCCCCAGTTTAATTTACAGCGCAGGATATCAAAATAGCCCTTTTGCGGGGAACAGATGAGCCGCAAAGGCTTTTCCGAAGCAGCCACCTCCAGATTATCCGTTTCATCCATATTCCAGGCAAGCTGTCCGTCAAGTATCACCTTTACGTCCGCGGCCCGTCCCGCCAGCCGTGTGCTCAAATGCACCGGAGACGGCAGAAGAACCGGCCGACTTTCAAGCATAAAAGGGCAGATCGGGGTCACCACGATAGCGGCAAGACCAGGATGGACAATCGGGCCGCCGGCGGAAAGATTATAGGCCGTCGAGCCGGTGGGCGTGGAAAAAATCAACCCGTCGGCCTTATAGGTATTAAGATACTCAGCATCAACCCAGGTACAGAGCCGCACCAGCCTGTCAATGGCGCCCTTGCTGATCACCACATCATTTAAGGCATACCGCCATTTGCCGGATTTCCCATCAGACTGGAGCCTGGCTTTGAGCATGATTCTGTCTTCGATAACGGCTGATCCCGTCAGTATGGCATCAAGCGCCTGGAATTTTTCACCTTCAGACACTTCGGTCAGAAAGCCGAGATTGCCCATATTGATTCCCACCACGGGAACCCCGCACTGGCTCGCTTCCTCGGCCACATGCAGTAATGTTCCGTCGCCGCCCAGGATAATCAGAATATCAAGCTCCGGGGTTATGGCATCAATTACCGTGGCAATAGACCTGCGCTGAAACCAGTCAACCATTTCATCGGCAGCCACCCTGGCCTGCTGCGAGTTCTTTTTTAAAATGATGCCGACTTTTTTACAGTGCATGACTGTTCGTCCTGTTGGTCCTGTTGGTCTGGCTGGTCTGATTTGTCTTACTGGTCTGACTGGTCCCGCCTGAGATATCCAGTAAAATCAGTCAGAGAGACCATGCAATCAGACCAGTTTGCCGAGCTCTTCAGAGCGTTTGGTTGCCGCTTCCACCGCATTCATGACCCCGGCTTTAAAACCGGCTTTTTCCAACTCGTGGAGTCCGGCAATGGTCGTGCCGCCCGGCGAGGTAACCATGGCCTTCAGTTGGGCGGGATGCTTGCCGGTTTCCAGAGCCAGCTTCACGGAACCGAGTATTGTCTGCAAAACGAGCATCTCGGCGTCCTGACGGCCGAGCCCCATCTTCACGCCACCGTCAACCAGGGCATCGATGAAATGAAAGACGTAGGCCGGCCCGCTGCCGCTCAATCCGGTAACCGCATCGAGATAATTTTCCGGCAGCACCATGCTCTTGCCGATGGATGAAAAAATATGGCCGGCAACGGCCATATCATCAGGCGTGACATTGGCGCCAGGGCTTAATACGGAGGCACCCTCCAGCACAAGGGCCGGGGTGTTCGGCATAACCCTGATGACCCGGCAGGCCGCACCCAACCGCTCTTCCATAAAGGAGACCGGAATGCCGGCGGCAATGGATATGACAAGATGCTTTTCGTTCAGCCACTCGGCGCATTCTTCAAGAAGCAAACCCATGATCTGCGGCTTCACCGCCAGAACAAGCACGGAACAGTCAACCAGCATGGTCTGGGATTTCCCAGTGGACACAGCATAGGTTTCATCAAGATACTGACGGCGTTCCGCATCCGGGTCCACGGCGACTATCCTGGAATTATCCGTAAGTCCGGCCCTTAGAATGCCTTTGATAAGGGCTTCGGCCATGCGGCCTCCGCCCAGAAAACCTATCTTTCCTTGTAATTTCATTTTTTCACTCCCGGGAGTTTTGACGATCATAGCAATATTTCGACATACAGGCGCCAGCAACGGGGCAGATTTATGCCCTTTGGGTACTTTTTTACCTCAGTCGCTCTACGAGTAAGTCTTTAGTCTTTTTTGGCATCCATTTCAACATCATTCATATGGGGGAGATACTTTCTTCTCTTGAAGCAGCACACGCCGGAGAGGGGAAAGGAGGGATTTTGCCGTCTTGGCAAACAAGGCAACAGAATGGCTGAACAGACCGCGGGGTGTATCGGGATGTTATGGAAAATTTCAAAAAAAACAGGGGGAAGGTGTTTAACTCTGTTTTACCTTCCCCCCTGCAACCTCTATTTATGACCAATGGGCAATAACAAAATCAGGCCGGCAAGGGTGCTCCGTTTGCAGCGGGCATGACCTGAGGGGGCACCAGATAAGGCAAGATTTTGTTGCCGGCTGCCCTGGTGGTCATGACCACCTTTTCCAGAACGCCTTCTTCGCCATTATCCGCCCATTTGACCAACTGCCAGCATTCCGGGTGATCGGCGATCTCCCTCATGAGCTGCAGATGCTGAGCATGTCCCGCCTTGGTCGCCGTGATGTGACCCAGCACGGGGCAACCAAGCAGGGCCAGATCTCCGATCAGATCAAGCAGTTTATGCCGGACAAATTCGTCGGCGAAGCGTAAACCCTCGGCATTAAGAATCTCCGAACGGTCAATGACAATGGCATTGTCAAGTGAGCCGCCCAGGGCCTTGCCATTCCGCCGCAAAAACTCAACCTCATGCAGAAAACCGAAAGTCCTGGCCGAAGCGATTTCTTTCATGAAGGTTTCCGGATCAACCTCAACGGCAAATCTCTGTTTCCGCACCAGATGATGATCGAAATCAATTTCTCCGCTGACCTTGAACCCGTCATGGGGCTCAATGGCGACAACGGAATCTCCGTTCTTCACTTCGATTCTCCTGGTAATCCTGAGCAGAACCCTCGCTGACTTCTGCCGCAGACGCCCCGCCTTCCTCAGGACATGCACAAAGGGAGCAGCGCTGCCATCCATGATAGGCACTTCGTCATTATCCAGTTCCACCACAACGTTATCGATACCCATTCCGGCCAGGGCGGCAAGAAGATGTTCGGTGGTTGACACCTTGACATCGTCCTTGGCCAGTGTGGTCGCAAGTCTCGTATCGCTTACCCGGTAAAGGGTTGCGGGGATCATGACATCCTGATGCAGATCTGTCCGCACAAAACGTATGCCGGTATTAGGCCCGGCTGGCTTAATATAAAGCTTTACAGTATTGCCGGAATGAAGGCCGATGCCGGCAAAACTGACTGTTTTTTTAATTGTGTGCTGCCACGTATCCATTTCATAAACCTTTTATTTGCATTAATGATGCATGGAATAAAGGGTTCCCCCACCCTTTTCACACATCATACGACGATGGAGACTATGCAAAATGAAGGCCACCACATAAAAAATCAGCGACATACAAAAAAATTAATGAAATTTCAACACATTAACAGACATTGACGCGCAGGGGAATTCAACGGGCAAAACCGAAAAGATGTTGCTTAAAAAACACACCATGTCCTTTTTCCCATAGTTATGTGGAACTGCCCTGCAGTTTTTCCAACACAAAATCATCGAAATCTTGCTCAGCCATTACTTCCATGCGCAAGGCATAAAGAGGCAGAGAGAGATCCTTATCCTTCAGTTTGACCAGATCTTTCTCCGTGGTGATAAAGGCTTGGGCCGCGGTCTTGGCGGACTGCTTCCGGAGCAGATCAAGTTCAGGTCTGCAGTAAGGGCAGTGATCGCGGAAAACCTGAAATCCTGCCATATTGAGGCCGGACAGATGCAGGGTGCGCATGAAGGATTGCGGATTTGCCAAGCCGCAGAAGCCGAAAAAGGATGGCGGGCCATCCCGCAGGTCAATCTGTTCACCTCTGGCGGTAACCAGGGATACCGGGCGAAATTCAGTCATAAAAACCGGAATGGCGGGGAATTTGCCCGCCAGGGCCTTTTTAATCGCCTCGGCTCTCTCACGGTTTTCAGCATCGACACAGGTCAGGACAAAGGCGTCGGCCCGGGCCAGGGCCTGCAACGGTTCCCGCATATCTCCGCCGGGGAACACCCGGTTGTTGCCGAGGAAGCTGTCCACCTTAAACAAGACCAGATCCAGATCCCTTTTCAACCGCAAATGTTGAAATCCGTCATCAACAATAACAACCCCGGCTCCGAAACGGCTGACGGCACAGCGCCCGCCATCAACCTTGTTTTTACTGGTCAATACCGGCACCCCTGGCAGATTCTCCGCCATATAAAACGGCTCGTCACCCGCGGCCGAGGCATTAAGATGGACGACCCGGCCGTCTGAAACCACATTGACTCTCCCTTTGGCCTTTCCCCCATAACCGCGGCTGACAATGACCGGTTTTTTTCCCGCCAGTAAACCTGCAAGATAGATGGCCATGGGAGTTTTCCCGGTGCCTCCCATGGTCAGATTGCCCAGGCTGATCACCGGCGCCGGCAACCGGTATTGCCGGAAAAGACCCTTCTCATACATTGCGGCCCGCAGTGACATGGCCAAGGTGTAGAGGGGGGAAAACGGGCGCCCCAGCCCATAAAGAAGACGGACATACTCACTCATGCCAACACCTGCCTGATTAATTCAATGTGACGCATACTCACCCCCTGACGGGATTCAACAAATTCCCGGGCCGCCTTGCCTTTTTCCTTGCGCAACTCCTGATTTCCGAGATACAACCGGATGCCTCGGTAAAGCTCATCTTCCGTGCGGGCCTGAACAGCGCATCCGGCGGAGAGCATATCTTCTACCACGTCGGCAAAGTCCTCCATGTGAGGCCCGAAAAAAACCGGGGTGCCGAGCACCGCCGGTTCCAGGGGATTGTGTCCCCCTGCCGCAACCAGGCTGCCGCCGATAAAGGCCAGGTCAGCAAGTCCGTAGAGCCCCGCCAGCTCCCCCATGGTATCAAGAACCAGAACCCGGTCACCGGAACGGAGTCCCGTGCTCCGGTTTGATGCGGCAAAACCCTGCCGCCGTATGTACTGCAAAACACCAGGAACGCGCTCAATATTTCTGGGAGCAATGATCAAGAAGAGAGACGGACACTCCTCAAGCAGTTTCCCGAACACCCGGCCGATGATTTCTTCTTCACCCTCGTGGGTGCTGCCGGCAATCAGCATGATACTGCCCAAGGGGACGCCCAGTTCCGCGCGGTCGATAATTTTCCGATTGCAGGCGGCAGGCAGCATGGCGTCATATTTCAGATTGCCCAGATACGCCACCTTGTCGGGCCGCAGCCCGAGACTGATCATACTGTGCACATCTTCCTGGCGCTGCATGGCCAGAATGGTAAAAGAGTCAAACAGGGGCTGAAAAAATGGCCGCAGAGAGGTATATCTGGTATATGATTTTCGCGAGATGCGTCCGTTCACCAGCAGGGCGGGAACATTAGCGGCAGCAAGAACATGCAGAAAGTTGGGCCAGAAATCGGTTTCAATCAGAATAAAGAGATCGGGCCGCAGCAATTTGACAAAACGGCGCACCACCGGATACGCATCAAGCGGAAAAGGCAGGAATGAGTCAACCGGTAGAGACGGCACTGCCCGGGCATATCGCTCACCGGACGAGGTGGAGGCGGAAAAGAGCAGAACCGCCTCAGGGAAATGGGACCGCAAGGCGCGGACCAGTGTCACGGCCGAGGCCACCTCTCCCACGGACAGGGCATGAATCCAGATACGCGGGCGGCCTGCGGGGATTTTTTCCGCCAGGGCCAAGAGCCCGAAACCCAGCCTTGCCGGAATACGGGCGCGATATTTGGTCCGGCAGAGCGTAAGCAGGACAAGAAAGGGCCAAAGCAGAACAAGCCCCAAAAGTTGAATCATGTTATAGAGCAAAAGCATGTTAAAATTGACCAGGCCTCGCAGCGTTTGACTGCAATTATTCGCACATCATGAACATTATTCTCATTGATTCCTCGGAAATAGACAACAACAGGGTTATCCTGCGTGACCGCCGCGGCGGCCACATCAGAAACGTGCTCGGCGCAGCACCGGGAGACACCCTGCGCACCGGCATCATCAACGGCCCCATGGGCAGCAGCCGGGTGATCAGCATCAGCGGGCAGAGCGTGGAGCTTGAAACATGCCACAACGGTCCGCCACCGCAACGGCCCGCCACCGATCTGCTTCTGGCCCTGCCCCGCCCCATCATGCTGAAAAGAATCTTCTCCCAGGCGGCAACCGTTGGCGTGGGCAGGATCTTTCTCATCAATGCCGCACGGGTGGAAAAGAGTTACTTTTCCGCTTCGCTGCTGCGGGAGGACAATTTTTATCCGCTGCTGCTGCACGGCCTGGAACAGGCGGTTGATACCATGGTGCCCGAGGTGACGATTCACCCCCGCTTCAAACCCTTTGCCGAAGACCTGCTGCCGCGGCTGATCAGCGACTGCCCGGTGCGCCTGGCCGCCCACCCCGGCCCTTTCCCCTCTCTGCCGGAATCTGTCCGCCTGCCGCTTACGGAAAGGACAATCATCGCCATCGGACCCGAAGGGGGCTGGGTTGATTACGAGATTGAAAAATTTCAGTCCCTGGACTTTCGGGTTTTTGCCATGGGCTCCCGCATCCTGCGGGTTGACACGGCCGTTCCCGCCCTGCTGGCCCAGCTGGATCTGCTGCGCCGCATCACCTTGTGAGTTTTTGCCTCACCTTGTCAAGGACCAGGGAAAGCTCCTTTACCTTCAGGAGGTAGAGCAGCAGACCGTAAACCGCTGCCGCCGATGCTATATACACAATAAGTCCGGCGGACTGCAGTAAAATTGATTGTGAAAATCCGTCCCGGACAAAAAAAAGCAGGATCTTCAGCCAGGCCGACATAACAAGAGAGGCCAGAAGAATCTTGCCGATCCCCTCAAAGAGATGGGAGAGCGAATAGCCGGCAAGTTTTCTGTAAAGGATAATGCCTAAAAACAGAAAATTGCAGATCATGGCGCCCGAGGTGGAAAGAGCTATGGCCCGGTGCTGAAAGGCGTCAATAAAGGATAAAACAAAAACGAGATTGGCCGCCACCGCCAGAAAGCTCGCCACCACGGGAAAACGGGTATCGTTTAAGGCAAAAAAAACCGGCACCATGATTTTTACGGCTGAATAGGCGAAAAGCCCTACCGCGTAAAAACGCAGGGCCTCGGCGGTCCGCGCCGTATCCAACGCGGTGAAGGCGCCGTATTCAAAGATGATTTTGATGATCGGCTCCGACAGCAGCCACAATCCGAAACTTGCCGGAATGGTCAGACAGAAGGCCATGATCATGGACGAGGTGCAGGTTTCGCGCATCTTGTCCACATCCCTGGCCGCTGCATAACGGGAAATGAGCGGCAAACTGGCTATGGAAATGGCCACCCCGAACACCCCGATGGGCAGCTGCACCAGGCGAAAGGCGTAATTGAGCCAGGAAACGCTTCCTTCAACACATGACGAGGCGAACCGGGTGTTGATGAAGATATTGATCTGGGTGGCGGACAGACCGATGACAGCCGGCAGCATCAGGCGGACAATGCGCCTGAGTCCCGGGTCCCGCAAATCAAGCCGGGGCGCCAGGATAAAACCCGCCCTGAGCAGGGCCGGCAGCTGGCAGCCAAGTTGCAGCACGCCGCCGATCAAGGTGCCGAAGGCCATGCCCATGATGGCGGGATAGCCGAACATCGGCAGGATAAAGGCCAGACTCACCCCGCCGACGATAGAGCCCATGTTGAAAAAGCTTGAGGCCATGGCCGGCACGAAAAAACGTCCCTTGGTATTGAGCATGCCCATCACCACGGCGGACAGGGAGATGAAAAGCAGAAAGGGAAACATGACAATGGTCAGGGTCCTGGTCAGCTCCACCTTGCCCGGGACCTGGACAAATTCGGCATCCACCAACAGACGCACCAAGGGACCTGCGAAAACAATGCCGGCCAGGGTGACCAGGCTCAGCAGTATGGCAAAAAAAACCAGCACATTATTGGCCAGCCGCCAGGTGGCCTTTTCGCCCTTGTTGGCGTCGTAATCGGAAAAGACGGCGACAAAGGCCGAACTGAGCGCCCCCTCGCCAAAAAGATCCCGCAGCAGATTGGGAATGCGGAAGGCTACGACAAAGGCGTCGTAGGCGTAGCCCGCGCCAAACATCACGGCAAAGACCTGTTCCCGCACCAGGCCGAGCACGCGGCTGCACATGACGGCAATGGAAACGGTGCCTGCGGAGCGGGCGATTCTGCCGGTGTCGGCGGATGCTTTTTTCATTTTTTCACCTTGAACCGGGGAATCAGCATGGGCAACCGGTGACGATACTCCGCATAAGGAGCGCCGATTTCAGCAAGAAGCTTCCGCTCCTCAAGAAAAGCGCCCACTACCAAATAGGAAGAGAGGACCATCTTGCTCGCCAGGGAAACATCCGTTACCGGCCCATAGGCCCAGACCAGGGCGATACCGCCCGAATACCAGGGGTGCCTGACCCCTCCAATGGTATCGACAGCAAAGACCGGACGGGGAAGAGCGGCACCGGCAAGGTAAGCCTTCACTTGGCTGGAACCAACAAAAAAAGGGAGATCATAACGCCTCAGCCCGGCATATAACATATACAATGCATAGGCATAAAGAAGGATTTTTATGCCGATCCACCAACCGGGCCAGGAAAACAGGACAACCTGTTTGAACGAAAACTGCAGGAATAGAACCGGGACAAGAGTGGCAAGGCTGATGCCGTTAAAAAAAACACGATACCAGCCCCCCACAAAACGTTCCCCGAGCCGAGACCGGCAGGCCGCCATCCACCAGCGGGAAATTAGCAGACTATGCAGAAAACACCAGAGCAGCCAGACAAGGGCAACCTCTATCCGCGGAGCAAGTCCGGTCATGACGACTGATTGGCCATTTGCCTTTTCCCTCCAGTTATCCGGGGTATCAAGGACAAGGCGGAAGGTATGAATGAGCAGAGTTGCTGTCACTTCCGCCTTCCGCCTTGCATCAGCTATAATTTCAAATTATCGGTTTCATGGCGCTCATGTACGAACGGAGCTCCTCGCCGATCATTTCCACCCCGGTATAGCGGATCGCCTCATTGGCCCTGATCAGGGCGATATTGTCAACGCCGTTATCCTTGACCACAAGACCTCGGCCTATGACATCAGTGTCGATCTTCTTCATGAAATCGGCAAGCAAGGGGATGGCCGACTGGGTGAACAGATAGCAACCGTACTCAGCCGTATCGGAGATGACCACGTTCATCTCGTAAAGCTTCTTACGGGCAATGGTGTTAGCAATCAGCGGTACCTCATGCAGGGATTCGTAGTAGGCGGACTCATCCTTGATGCCGGCGGAAACCATGGTGTCAAAGGCCAGTTCCACCCCGGCCTTGACCATGGCTACCATGAGAATCCCATTGTCAAAATGCTCCTGCTCCGGGATGGCCGCGCTCCTGCTCTCGGATTTCTCGAAAGCGGTCTCTCCTGTATCGTGCCGCCATTTCAGCAGATTTGCATCATTGTTTGCCCAGTCCTCCATCATGGTCCTGGAAAAATAACCGGACATGATGTCGTCCATGTGTTTTTCAAAAAGAGGTTGGAGGATCGCCTTCAGTTGATCGGCCAGTATGACGGCCTTGATTTTGGCCGGATTGGACAGACGGTCCATCATATTGGTGATGCCGCCGTGTTTTAAGGCCTCGGTTATGGTTTCCCAGCCATACTGGATAAGTCTGGAGGCGTAACCTGCCTCAATGCCCTTCTCGATCATCTTGTCATGGCAGAGCAGGGAACCGACCTGCAGCATGCCGCACAGGATAGTCTGCTCACCCATCAGGTCGGATTTTACCTCGGCGATAAACGAGGACTGCAATACTCCGGCCCGGTCAGCGCCGGTGCCGCAGGCATAGGCCTTGGCGATTTCCCAGCCCTCGCCCTTCGGATCATTCTCGCGGTGCACGGCGATCAGGGTCGGCACCCCGAAGCCTCGCTTGTATTCTTCCCGCACCTCGGTGCCGGGCGACTTCGGCGCCACCATGACGACGGTCAGATCCTTGCGGATCCGCATGCCCTCTTCAACAATATTAAAGCCGTGGGAATAGGAGAGACACGCCCCGTTCTTCATGAGCGGCATGACCGCCGTGACCACGCCGGTGTGCTGTTTGTCCGGGGTCAGATTGATGACCAGATCAGCGGACGGCACCAGCTCCTCAAAGGTGCCGACCCGGAAACCGTTGCCCGTGGCGTTCTGCCAGGACTTGCGCTTCTCACTGATCGCCGCGGCCCGCAGGGCATAGGAGACGTCAAGGCCGCTGTCCCGCAGATTAAGTCCCTGATGCAGACCTTGGGCTCCGCAGCCGAGAATGACGATTTTTTTTCCTTTCAAGACCTCGACGCCGTTGAATTCCGAGGCGTCCATGAAACGGCATTGTCCGAGTTCCTCCAGCTGAATACGTAAAGGCAATGTGTTGAAATAGTTCTGGGCCATGTTTTTCTCCTTGAAAATTGATGGCGTCGTAAAAAATCCGATCTACTGCGTTGCAGCGCATTTTTGTTCGTTCGGCATAACACAAGTATAGCCTCGCTCTCAAAAATACACTACGCCTTGCATATCGAATTTTGTTACTTAGCCATCCGGGCTTTGTCGCCGACTTTTTACGAGTTCATCAAAATTCATTTGTTTTTCATGTTGTTGCTTGTTTTTCAGCTTACCATTGATTTTTATTGCGTAAAGTGATTTATTCGCTATGCTATATTGCAGATTTTGAAACATAAGAAAATAGCCCGAGCAGCCAGACAAACCATGAACATCCAGGAACTTAAGATATTCAAACATCTGGCCTCCAGCCTGCATTTCGGCCGGACCAGCCAAGCCTGCAACATAACCCCCTCGGCCCTGACCCGCACCATCCAACGCCTTGAAGAGGAGGCGGGCAAAAAGCTCTTCATCCGCGACAATCGTTCCGTCTCTTTAACCCGGGCGGGCATCCGCTTCAGAGCCTACGCGGAAGAAATGATAAAAAACTGGCGCAAACTGCAGAATGATCTGTCAATCGATGAAGAAATCCTGCGGGGGGAAATTTCCCTGTACTGTTCGGTAACCGCCGTCTACAGCATTCTGCTCCCCATGTTGAAGAGATACCGGAAACTGTATCCCGAGGTGCATATCAACCTGCAGACCGGCGATGCGGCCAACGCCCTGCAGAAACTGCTGAATGGCGAGGCTGATGTGGCAATCGCCGCCCTGCCGGAAAAATTCCCGGCAGGGCTTGAATTCATCACAATGATTGAAACTCCCCTGGTCTTTATCGCCCCGGCCCATGCCGATAAAGAATTTATGTCTGACGGCCCATCAATAGACTGGCGGACAACTCCCATGATCATGGCCGAACGCGGCCTGGGCCGTCAGCGCCTTGACAGCTGGTTTAAAGACCATGACATCCAGCCGAACATCTATGCCCAGGTGGCGGGCAACGAGGCCATCATTGCCATGGTCAGTCTCGGCTGCGGCATAGGCGTTGTGCCCAGGCTTGTGCTCGACCTGAGCCCCATGCGGAACCAGGTAAGCACCATGGCGGTTTCCCCTGAGCTCGCGCCTTTTCGTGTCGGGGTCGGTACATTCCAGAAAAACATGGCCAATTCGACGGTGCAGGCCTTCTGGCGTATCGCCAGCCAGCAGGCAACGGAAGCCAAGGATGCGGTGGCCAAGCAGAAATAGTAATATTTGCCGAACAGTTATTCTTTTTTTGTTCTGCCTGCTGAAATGGTGTATAGATTAATCATGATGATGTTTTCAGTCGATGAAATCCCTGTGCCGCACCCATAATGAGCATCAGCGCGTGATACGTCTTCTTTATCTCGTTCTGTTTCTTGTTTTATTGCGTCCCGTGCCCTGCTCGGCCTCGGAACCGGTGGACTTCTATTTTTACTTTCCTGACTCGTCCCAGGTCAACCTCTCCCATCTCAAGCGCGAGATGGACAGATTTCTGTCACAGGCAGGTTTATCCGCCCGTTTCCAACCCTTTGCCCATAAAATTGATTTTGACAACACCCTGAAAAGCAGCCGCCCTGCCCTGGTTTTTCTGCCTGAATGGTATTATCGCTGCCATGGCAGGGAGCTGGGGCTCATTCCGCTGTTAACCCCGCTTCGCCAAGGCCGGCCGGATTACACCAAGCTTCTGCTGGTACGCAAGAACGCACCATGGAGGCTTGCTGACTTTTCCGGACGCACCGTGGCCATGACCACCATGGGATCCGACAGCGGAGAGACGATGAACCGGCCGCTGTTCAACGGCAAAAAGGTTGATCTCCTGAAAAATCATATCGTTAATATTTCCAAGGACGCCGACGCCTTCTTCGCCGTGGCCCTCGGCCATGTTGATGCGGCCCTGGTGGGCAGGGATACCCTGTCGACGGTTGGCAAACTGGACACAAAGCTTGTTGAGATGCTGGAACCCCTGATCGAATCAAATCCCATACCCATGCCTCTGCTGTGCATGGTGGCCGGCAGGCTGGATCCGGCGAACATTGAACTGGTTAAAAAAATATTTATGGCGCAGAATGGGGGATCACCCTCCCCCGCAATCATGGAGATGCTGCATATCGATGGCTGGCAAACTCTTTCCAATTAAAATTTTAATCGGGCTGACGCTGATTCTGCTTTTTCCTTCGGCAGTATTGGCCCAGCAGGTGGCTGTATTGCTCAGCGATACAGAGCAGGCCTACCTGAGACCGGTCAGCGCCTTCAGCAATGAGATCGGCGCGGAGGTGCGGATTTATAATCTGCAGGGCGATATTCACCGCGATCCGCAGCTGATGGACCGGTTGCTGGCCAGCCGCCCCGGTCTGATTTTCGCCCTCGGCGCCAAAGCGGCCTATGCCGCCAAACTGTGGACCCAGCAACACCAGGAAATTCCGGTTATCTTCGCCATGGTCTTTAACTGGCAGAAGTATAACCTCATCAACGGCCAGGATAATATGGCGGGCATTGCCTCGGAGGTAGCGCCGGGTATTCAGTTTCTCAACCTGAGCATGCTTGTCCCAACAGCCCGCCGCATAGGGATAATCTACAGCCCGGAACACTCGAAGGAAATTGTGGTCCAGGCCAGGGAGGCGGCGGCCATGCTCAACCTGGAACTGCGGGAACACCAGATCAGCTCCCCGGAAGAGTTCAAGAGCGCCTATCGCCAGCTTTCCGGCCAGGTTGATAGTTTCTGGCTTCTTAACGATCCCTTTACCTACACGGTGGGAAACATGGACTGGATGAAGGACCGGTGTATCAAGGACCGCCTGGTCTGCGTCGGCCAGGGCTCCAATCTGGCGGAGATCGGCATGATGCTGTCAGTCTTGCCCGATATCGACAATATCGGCACCCAGGCGGCCTCCATGGCCAGAAACATCATGCAGCGGGGCCAGCTGCCCAAGGATATCAGGGTAATGGAGCCGCTCGGCACCCGCATCCTGCTCAATCAGCGCACCGCGGAACGCATCGGTGTTCCTCTCAGCGCCCAGGCCCTGGGCATGGCTACCGAAGTGGTGGAGTAGTCTCAGACATCAGCTTTGACGGTCTCGCTCATGCCCCTTGGTAGATGGCTAAGCACAAAAGTTCGATATACAAGGCGCAGAGTTTTTTTCAGGGGCTCGGCTATACATAAGCTATGTCGAGGTCCTGTAAAAAAACTGCAACGCAGTAGATCGGACTTTTTGCGACGCCATCAACTTTGCTGATCCACCGTCTTGATCCTGGCATGAATGGGCGGCACTGCCTCCTCGTCGATCAAGACATCGATCACCGTCGGCCTCCCCGCCTCAAAAACGTCAGCCATGAAATCCGGGGTAATCTCGCCCGGATGTTCCACTCTGATTCCCCGGGCTCCCAACCCTTCGGCTACCTGGGCGAAATTGACCCGTTTGAAGTGCGGGGTCAACCCATCCGGTATGGGGGTGCTGAAAAGACGCCGGCCATGGTAGACCATACCCAGCATGGCATTGTTGAAAACCACCCAGACCACGGGAATATCATAATTGACCGCGGTCGCCACCTCAAATCCGTTCATCTGAAAACTACCGTCGCCCACCATGGTCACCACCGGCCTGTCCGGTCTGGCCAGCTTGGCGCCAACCGGCGCGGCAACCGCGTAGCCCATGGACCCGAAGCCCATGCTCATGTAAAAACAGTAAGGGATCTTAAAGTGCATGTAGCGGGTGGCCCAGGCCATGATGCAGCCCATGTCGGCAAAAAAAATCGTGTCCTGGGGGCAGCTTTTCTGCAGGTCCTCCACCAGAAATCGGGGATGGTATAAACCGTTGCCGGACGCCGGAAGCTCGTCCGCCGCCGCGGCTTTGCTCTTTAATTCCGCCACCTTGACAGACAAATGGGAACGAGCCCTTATCCCCCGGATTGAACGCTCTTCCACCACCGCCTTGCTCAACTCCTTGAGGGTCATGCGGGCATCACCCTCAAGGCCGATGGTCGCGCAATAGTTCTTGCCGATACTGGAGGGATTGATGTCAATATGAATCAGACTGCCCGTCGGTTTCAGTTTCTGATCCCAGCCGCTGGTCATCATCTCGTTAAATGAGGTGCCCACGGCCAGCAGAACATCCACATCCTCTTCGATGATGTACTGCTTGGCCACGGGATCACCGGCAAAGCCCAGCACCCCGAGGGAAAGCGGATGATTCTCCGGGAAGACCCCCTTGCCCTTAGGCGAGGTGGCAACCGGCACCTGCAGAAGCTGGGCCAGTTCCCGCAACTCGTAAGCGGCCTGGGACAAGCTCACCCCCCAGCCGGCAATGATAACCGGATGTTTGGCCGCCACCAGTTTTTTGGCCGCTTTTTTGATGCCCTGCTCGTCAAACATGCGGATATCGGTCTTCAGATAGCAGTCGCCCTGCTCGACAACCTCTTTTTTCATCATGTTGATGGGGAGGTTCAGGTGCACCGGGCCGGTCGGCCCGGACAGAGCGGAGCGGATAGCCTTGCGCAGCATGTACTGGGCCCGCTGTTCACTGATCAGCATGCCCGAATATTTTGTAAAGGTTCTGAAGATGGAAACCATATTCACCCCTTCGGCCCCTGATTCCTGCAGAGCGCCCTTGCCGAAAACCGAGGTGGCCACCTGGCCGGTGAGAGCCAGCACGGGAATGGAATCGGCGTAGGCCGAGGCCAGGCCGGTAATCAGGTTGGAGGCGCCTGGTCCGGAGGTGGCGCAGCAGACGCCCAGCTCTCCTGACACCCGGGCAAAGCCGTCCGCCATGAAGGCTGCCCCTTCCTCATGCTTGGTGACGATGGAAACAATTTCCGGCTCATTGAAGATTGCGGTGTTCAGGTCTTCGATGGCTCCCCCTGGAATGCCAAAAATATATTTGATGCCCATGCTCTTCAAGGCCTGGACGATTAATTCCGCTGTGTTCATATAAATAAAACTCCTTCA
The DNA here is from genome assembly GCA_016219175.1 of Deltaproteobacteria bacterium. Taxonomy (GTDB): domain Bacteria; phylum Desulfobacterota; class Desulfobulbia; order Desulfobulbales; family SURF-16; genus SURF-16. Next base: position 81,508 of record JACRCD010000093.1, read on the forward strand.
TTGCTGTTTGACGATAATTCTTTACAACATTTGTAATGGCGCATAAAAATCCGGAGAGATGGGTATTTGTCACATCTCCTCAAATTCTCATGATACTTTAAGTTTTCAAGACAGATGCATAAAAGGGGTATGGAAGCGTCACTCCACCTGCTACTCTTTCCTTTCGCTCTCTTGCTCTCTGTCAAAAGAAAGAGAGCAACCGACTGTCACAAAAGAGTCACATTTTGATCAAATGTCAAGACAATAGACACAATACAGGGAATACGGTTTTTACCAACCCCGGCGATATGGCCGCACCTATGGCAGAATGACAAAATCCGGGATTGACAAAAAAATCAGCAAGGTCTCAAGCAACCACGCTCGCCCTCTGAATCCATTGCCGATTTACGCAACAGGTCAAACGTATTATCTACGGGCATCCTCATGTCGTGTCCTTATTTCAGCCGCCTTCAAATCAATACCATTGCCGGCTACGCTGCACTGCTCCTCGCTATACTCCGTGTACTGTCTCGTCGCTGTTCGCTTGCCTTCGCGGTCTTTTTTCGGATGCAACTTGGTATCAATGGTTTCGGGATCAAAATCAGGATTGCCAGTTGCCGCGGGATTATTCTGGGCGTATAATTCGGCAAAGGAAGGCGGGCGGAAGGCCAGGCCGTAAAGCAGTTTGCTGGTCAGATCAGCGCGGGTCTGCCAGACCAGGGCCCGCCTCGGTTTAACGGTCGTGCCGAATTGATATACTTATGACCGGCACTGAAACGGACCAGATGCTGGTTGAAACCGGAATAAAAAAGCGCGGTTTCTTCGGCTAGGTTTGATCGATGTGATAGGGACTCCCGATATACCCGTCCGTAAAACTAAATATAAATCATTTATTGAAACTTTATACGAGTTCTTTGCCGCCGTTATTACCCCTTTCTCTCTCGCATTATGTTGCATTCACACCTCCGTCAACATTCCATACCGCTCCGGTCACATAGCTCGCTTCAGCCTGGGCCACGATCACCTGGGCGATTTCTTCCGGTCGGGCAAACCGCTGCAATGGGATCATTGCTTCCTGTTGCCGCTTCACCGCCGCAAGCTGATCGGCGGTCAGGCCGAGCTTGTCTAAAATAGGCGTTTCGGTGGCTCCCGGTGCAACTACATTGACCCGGATTCCCTTTGGCGCCAGTTCCAGAGCAAGGCTTTTGCTGAACGCATCCACTCCTCCCTTGCTAGCTGCATAAAGTGCTGCATTGGGTAAGCCGTTATTAACAATTATCGAGGACACATTAATGATGCAACCTCGTTTTTTTTCCAAGGCTGGTAACATTTCTTGAATAAGGAGTAATGGGCCACGAAGGTTTATGTTGAAAAACGAGTCGTAATCTTGCGGCGTACACGCTGCTAACGGGATAAATTGAGCAATAGCCGCATTGTTCACCAGAACATCCAAACCTGTTTCCCGAAAAGAAGAGGCGAGATTTTTCAGATCCTCAGGGGATCCCATATCTGCAATGAACGGGTTGACAGAGAGAGCGCCAGCTGCCTGCTCAATTCGTTCGCGATCGCGACCTGAGATGGTTACGTTATATCCCCTCTCATGAAACAGCCGAGCTGTCGCAAAACCAATTCCTGAGTTGCCTCCGGTAACAAGTACTGTTTTTTTGGTCATATTTTCTTCCTTCAATATCATACTAATCCAACCCATTAAAGCTGGTGAAAGTTTTATTCTCAGTCGCGCAGGGAACAAATCTCCCCTTTATCCACGTGCTGGTACCGGCCGTGACGGCACACCCTGATAATCGATATCATCGCATCGCAATGGAAAAAATGATTCGGGGGGATTCTCCATCGACTCCACATAACAGGCATGAACGCCTGAATTAACAACCATGCTACACATACGATAAATTTCCTGGGGATTGAATTCTTGATCGGACAAGAAACCGGCTATATACCCGCCAATATTCATTGATTCGTTAAATTTTTCCAATAAAAACCCTTCGATTTCAAAAGCAAGTGTCAAATGCTCTCCTGAAGTATAGCCGAGTTCACTGCTGACACGTTTCATTGCCGGAACACGCTCATCGCCACTGGCCACAGGACGTGCGTATCCGACGATGTTCGGCGGCATTCCGGGACGACGCTGCTGTAACTTCACGATTTCAGCTACTGGCATTCCTTTATTTTTTTTTAGCAAAGCATCAACAATGAATTGTGAGGCAGCAAGAAGAGGTGCCGAGCCATACATTGGCGAGTCTGCCGCTAAAACACCACTACAAACGGCGGCTACAGGTGAGGTCCGCATTGTCCCGCCCAAACTGCCCACCTGGTTACACCAGATTCTCGCATCAGGCCAACTCAGGCAAATAAATATATTCTCTAACCAGTCAGCCAGTCGGCGTTCCACCATGCGACCCGTTACATTAAGGATAAGTACCTGAAAAAAAGAAGCCTTGCCCACCAATTCATCCATCATGGAATAACCGTGATTATAGACGGCTTCGCCAACCACCCAACCCCCTTTACGGGAATAAATAACGCCATGGCGTTTATGCCAAAACGTCAAATCAACGGTTTCTTTTTTTTGCTTCCGGGGCAATGACATAATGTTCCTCATCCAAAAAAGGCATGGCGGCTATTGATTTATAAGGACTGGCAAGTTCAAGGCCATGGGCCAGAAGCCCAGGTGCGCAAAATAATTGAAAAAGTCCCGCACCCGCCTGGGGCTGGAAACCCAAGTCACAAAACACACAAGCCGCAACCCCGCTCGCCAGCCAACCCATTCCTTCCCTTCCGAGGGCATTGACAAAATCAGTCCCCCATCTGAGGGCCTTGCCGCAAGCGGGTAAAGAACACAACAGCACTGCCAGCTCCTGCGGAACAGGGTCGATCCCACCGAATCGGCTGCCGAAGCCAGGAGCGATATGACAATCGCCCTCTCCGTTATTTCTAGTTGCCAGCAGCTCTTCGGCAACCAAGGCCGCCTCTCTGCTCTGATTCTGCCGGATGAAGCGGATTGCGGCCTCAACCTCTTCACCCCCCAAATAAGCCCCACCAAGGACAGACAACGCGATGGGGAGAATATGGACGGAATTTGTCTTGCCTACCCCTGCATTCATAGCCGCTCTTGTCGCCGGGTGACGAGGGCCGGGATTGATAAGGCCGATCATCAGCGATTCGATCATTTGCGCCTGCTCTGGAGAGGGAAGCTCTCCACGGAAAAGCAGATAGAGCACATCAATAAAGCTTCTTGTCCTTATCAGCCCAAACAGGTCGTAACCGTGACAACGACAGCGCTCGGCAAGAAAAGGATTGTGCGCGGAAGGGACCTCCTCCCATATTTTGGTAACCGTGCGGGTTGCAAATTTCAGATCCCGTCGCCGTACTTGTATTTTTTCGTCTCCCATAAATGTCTTGCGCCGATCAGAAATGCATACGAACTTCACCCCAAATGGCCCTGCCCGGCATTGGGTAATCATTGGGAACCAGGGCGCCACCCGGGGCCGTCGGATCATACGGACTCGGCTCCCGCACATCCTCGTCAAAAAGATTCCGCAGCGAAAGGGCTGCGTCCCAGTGCTCGGCAATGTTCTTGCGGCGCAGAGTGAGGTTAACAAAGCTATAATTGTCAATGTCCGATCGAGGGTCGTTGTTTGCTCTGTGCCGTTCAGCTATCCAGAAATATTGGCCTTTGATGGACCAGTCCGGCAAAAACTTCCAGTCGGCATCAGCATAAAGCTTCCATTCCGGCGTGTCGGGCATGATCTCATCAGTATCTTGATTTACAGTGCGTTGATTGGCAATGTTGCCACGCAGTTGTAGATTTCTCATCACCTGCCAGTTTATATCGAGCTCAAACCCATGACCTTTTAACTGGGCAAAGTTCTCAGCCACCGCCGGCAGGGGTCCGACATATTGAATAAGATCATCAATTTCCTGATAAAAAAAACTGGGAATGATGCGCAGGTCCTGCGTGGCCTGCCAATCAAACGACAGCTCATAAGCATCTATGGTTTCCGGGTCAACATCAGGATTGCCGTGATTAACAGGATTACTCTGAAAGTACTGTTCCGAAAAAGAGGGCGCCCGGAAAGCCCGGCCGTAAAGGATTTTGGCGGCAAGGTCGGAACGGGCCTCCCAGACCAGGGCCAAACGGGGATTGACCGTGGAGCCGAAATCGTCATAATCATCATAACGCACCCCGGCGGTCAATTCCCAATGCCGGGCAAGGGACCATTCATCCTGGAGCGAAATATACTTGAGAAAGCGGTGCTGGTCTTCCATAAAAATATCAGGAGTTCCCCGCAAACTATACATTGGTCCGAACCACTCGGAGGGAGGCACGATAGTAAGCAGAAAATTTTTGTATTCGTTGGTTTCCGCATCAAAATATTTGAGGCCTGTGGCAAAGCGCAAGCTATGATCCAGCAGACCGCTGTATATGCCGACCGCCTCCAGACCGCCGTTATTTTCCTCGCCAACAGGCCGGCCCTGTGCATTCAGCACCTCTTCAGGATAAAACTGAAAAAAACCGTCAAGCTCCTGGTAAAGATAATGGCCCCGCACGCTGACATCCCAGTTTTTAGCCAATTCCTTGTTGTGATACATGATATCAAACAATAATTGATTGCCATCGGACAGACTGTCATAATTCAGGACCTGAACTGCTCCAGGCCCCATGCGGTTCTCATGCCAATGTCCGTAAAATCCGGCAACCCAGCGATCTTCCTTGTTGAGTCCCAGATGAACATCCACCTGTTCAGCTCGTGTATCAAGTTCGTCAGGGGCCAGGGAAGGCGACCCGCTCCCCAGCCCGTCCTGATCGATAACCCGATCATCATCACCTTGTGTTTTCTGCGTTTCAACGCCGGCAACCAGATTCCATCCGCCATAGGTGCCGCCATGCTGGAGCCAGGCGTCGGTGGTATCAAAAGAACCATAGCGAAGGCCGGCTTTCGTCCCGTCCACTTCATGACCATCCTTGGTAATCACGTTGACCGTACCGCTGAAGGCATCGGCTCCGTGTACTGCCGATCCAGGCCCCCGGACCACTTCCACCCGGGATATCATGGCTATCGGGATATTGGAAGTCTTGAGCCGTTCTCCTTCTATAATTCTGGTGAGAGGCAAGCCGTTGATGAGCAGCAGAACCTGGGGATTGTTACTGGTTCGCATCCCGCGAATAGACCAAATAGATGAGAAAATATTGAGACCGGATGGCGAAACGTGAAGACCGGGCACCGTTTCCAGCACCTCGTCCAGGGTGGTGGCGCCCATGGCCTCAATATCCCCGGCAGTGATGACCGTGGCCACCGAGGGCGCCAGATGCACCGGCTTGAGGCTGCCGGTGGCTGTTACCAGCAGACGGTCAGCCCGGTAAACATCCTCTTCCTGGAGATCCGCCCCGAACATATCTTCAAAAGCCTTGATGTTTTCTCCCTCAGGTTCCGCACCTCGCAGCGTAGCAGGAATCATCAGAAGCAGGGCCAAAATGGTGGTCATATACTGTTTTTTCATACTTTTCCACCTCTCCGATTATTTTTCTTCTCGTGTGGCTGAATTCTTTCATCATGAACTTCCTGAAGTAAATTGTCAATATTTCCTGCTGAAACAGCCATTTTTCCCGTGAAAAAAATCCCGCGGCCAGAATAGTACAGCAAACCATGACAGCCGCATTTTCGCTCATCATTTATAGTCTGGCCCCTGTAGTTTTATTTGCTTTCCCTGATTGAATACTTGTATGGTGAATGTATGGAACTTCTTGAAACCATAACAAAAATGAAGAGCCGCAGGCTGTCGATCAAGGTTTATCTCATTCTGATTAATGTGATTCTCCTCTGTCTGCTTTTTCCCGCGGCCGGCTTTCATTTCATGCAGGAGTCGGCCCAGTTCCGTGATTTACAGCTGCAACGCACCATCAGCCAGATGCATGATTCCCTTGAACGACGGGCCGTCACCCTGGCCCGCAATCTCAGCCTGAGCGCAGGCGAGGCCGTGGCGGGCTTTGACTTCAGCCTGCTGTCCAACATGGCCAGCCAGATGGTGGAAAACGACCCGGAGATCCTCTATTTTCTCATCGCCGACCGGAATGAGAATGTCGTGGTGCGCAAGGAGAGTAAAGACCTTGCCAAATGCCCGGACGTGGAAAAAAAGATCACAGACGAGCCGTCCGGCGGTGAATTTCCCGACTATCTGCCCAAGGAGCAGCCTGTTTCATACCGTATCCGCAAGAACCCGAAGGTGCTGGAGGTAATTGTTCCGGTCTATAGCGGAGGGCAGCTTTGGGGAAGCATGCGCTGCGGCCATTCCCTGGACAAGCTTGACCAGGAAATCGGCTTTGTCCGGCAGGAATGGGCCTCCAGAATGCAGCAATTCAAATTTTATCTCTATTCCACCATGGCGCTTTTTTTCATGCTGGGCACCGGCGTGGCGCTTTTTGCCACCCGCTACCTTGTCCGTTCCATCGACGCCCTGAATGCCGGGGTCAAACAGGTGGCGGAAGGGGATCTGGAACACGAAATACATGTTGGCCGCTTGGCCTGCGATGAGTTCTTCACCCTTTCCCGGGCATTTAACAGCATGACCCGGAAATTGCGGGATTCCTACCACCAACTGCAGGATTACAGCCGTTCCCTGGAAGATAAGGTGGCCGCGCGCACCAGGGATCTTGAGCAGGCTCAGGCCTCCCTGGTGCAACAGGCCCATGAAGCGGGGATGGCGGAAATGGCGGTGGGTGTACTGCACAATATCGGTAATGCCATCACGCCAGCCAATATCGGCCTCTCCCTGCTTATAAAAAAGCTTGGGGAAAGTCCGCTGCGTACCGGTTTAACCGCCGCGCTGGCGCCCCTTGGCCAGGTAATTAACCGTGACAGCGCGTTGTCCGCGGATGAAAAAAAACGTTATGCCGGTATTATTACTCTCCTGCCTGAGAGTATCCGCCAGGAGTATGACCAATCCATTGAAGAAATTAAAAAGGTCAAGGATAAGCATGAGCATGTGGAAAGCATTATTGCCTTGCAGATGCGCTATGCCCGGCTGGTGGGCAACTTTGCCGAGATCAGTTTCAATCAGCTGGTGACCGACGCCCTGCAGATGCTGGAAGACTCCATGATGAAGCGCCAGGTAAGGGTGACGACGGATCTGGGTCAGTTGCCGCTGATACGGGCCGAGGAGCCCAAACTGCTGCAGATCCTGATCAACATCATCAAAAATGGCTTTGAGGCCATGGAAGAGACTCCGCCGGAAAACAGACGGCTTGCCATTACCACCGCTTTTCAGCCGGGAAATCCCGGCCAGGTGATGTGCCGGGTCAAAGACTCCGGCTGCGGGTTCAAAGCGGAGGACAGGGAAAAGCTCTTCACCTTCGGCTTTACAACCAAGGCCAAGGGATCAGGCTTCGGTCTGCATTCCTGCGCCAATTATATCATTGCCAATCAAGGCACCATTGAGGCAAAAAGTGACGGGCCGGGGCAGGGGGCCGAATTTGTCGTCCGGCTGCCGCTTGACCCCGGATTGAAAGGAAAGGATCATGCAGGTGGATAACGACAGAATACTTGTCATTGATGACGATCGGCAGATATGGAAGGCCTATCAGGAGGTGCTGGCGCCGGAACCGCTTTCTTCGGATTCTCCCCTGGCCCGGATCAAGGCGCTGATTGAAGACAATAGCGTGAAAGCCGCCGTCGAGGAAAAACGCTTTACCGTCTCCTTTGCCAGCCAAGGTCAGGAAGGGTATGGCCTGGTTCTTGAGGCCAACAAGAGGCAGGCCCCCTTTGCCGTTATCTTTCTTGATATCCGCATGCCTCCAGGCTGGGACGGGGTTGAGACCGCCGCCAATATCAGGCGCATTGATCCTCTGGTGGAAATCGTTATTGTCACGGCCTTCTCGGATCGTTCACGGGCCGATATTGCCCGGGTTCTGGGCACGCCGTCAAAATTTCTTTTTATCCGTAAACCTTTTGACGCCGAAGAACTCAAGCAGCTCGCCCTGTCGCTCACGGAAAAGTGGAACATCGGCTGCCGGGAGGCCAGACAGCGCAATGCCCTGAGCCGTTCCGAGGCCCGTTTCCGTTCCCTGGTGGAAACCACCAGTGACTGGGTCTGGGAAGCGGACCGTGAAGGCACATTAATCTACTGCTCCCCGGTTTCCGAGCGTCTTTTCGGCTTTAGTCCCGAAGAATTGCTGGGAAAAAACATGTTTGCCGCCCTGCGGGCCGAGGAAAAAGACAGCCTCGATTATGAGCAGATTTTCACCAACAGCGCCAAGGCGGAGGTCTGTTTTCAGGCGATTGAACACCGTTGTCTCCACAAGGATGGCGGGATTGTTGTCATTGAATCCAGCGGCAGGCCGGTTCTGGGCGAGGACGGCCAGGTGACCGGCTTCAGGGGCATCGACCGTGATATTACCGCCCGCATCCAGGGTGAAAAGGAAAAAAAGGTGCTTGAGGAGCAGATCCGCCATACCCAGAAGCTTGAGGCCCTGGGAACCCTGGCCGGAGGGGTGGCGCACGACATGAACAACATTCTCACGCCAATTATGGGTTATTGTGAATTAGCCCATTTAAGTATCGGTCCGGATCATCCTCTGCAATCCTCTCTGGATGTGATCGATAAAAGCGCCCGGCGCGCCGCGAACCTCATTCGCCAGATTCTGGCCTTCAGCCGCAAACAGGTCATGGAAACACGGGTTATCAATCTGAATACGGTAATCAACGATTTTGCCAAGATGCTGATGCGGCTCATCAGGGAGGACGTGGAACTGCAGTTTGAGCTGTGCGATGATGTCTGCGTTATTGAGGCGGACATCGGCCAGATGGAACAGATCCTGTTGAATTTAGTGGTCAATGCCAGGGATGCGGTGTCCAGTAACGGCAAGATTATTATCAGGACCGGCCTGACGGAAATCAACTATCCCATAAACGATATTGACCATATTCCTTTCGGTGGTTCCTATATTGTCCTGTCTGTAATAGATAACGGCCAGGGGATTGACCAGGAAACCCTGAAGATGATTTTTGACCCGTTTTTCACCACCAAGGAGAAAGGAAAAGGCACGGGCATGGGTCTGGCTACCGTCCATGGCATAGTCAGACAGCATAACGGCCATATCAGGGTGGAAACCCTGCAGGGACAGGGAAGCTCTTTCCACATCTACATCCCCAAGACAACGCAGTTTCACCTTGATACCGAACCCCAGAAAACGGCTGAGGAAATCGCCGGGGGAGAGGAAACGTTACTGCTGGTGGAAGACGATCCGGCGGTGCGGGAGATGATCCAGACGTCCTTGACGGAGCTGGGCTACAAGGTGATAGCGGCAGCCAACGGCAACGAGGGGCTGGCTCTGTTCAAGGAAAATATAAAGGCTGTCGATCTGGTGCTCACGGACATTGTCATGCCGGGAATGGGGGGGCCTGCCATGGCAGCGCTCATCAAGGAAATTCACCCGGAATTGCCGGTCGTCTTCATGACCGGCTACGCCTCTGATCAGGAATTTCACACGCAGCCCCATCAAAATGGCGTGACAATCCTGCAAAAACCTTTTCAGCCGAGAGAGTTGGCGCGCCAGCTTCGTCTTGCTCTCGACAGATAAAAAATGATGTACCGGTTAGAAGGATGCGGGCCCGCACCCTGCATCCTTCTGCCTTGCCGGGATGGTCAGCCGGTTAGTTTTCCATCCACTTCTCGAGTTTTTTGACTTCTTCCGCGGTCAGCACAATCCGCAGCGGTCCTCGTTCGCCCTCAAGCAGCGCCATGGATCTCTCGAACAGGGTATGGTTGCTGCCAAAGGTGTTGGCAAAGCTGCCAACCTCAACGTCGGAGTAAACGACAGCAGACTTAAAATCGCGCACAGCCTCCTCTTCGCGGCCAAGCTGACTCTTGGCCAATCCTCTGGCCAGGAAAGCCGTCCCCCGCTCACGATTCATCGTGATGGCGTGATTCAGATCTTCGAGGGCGCACTCATAATCCCCTTCGTCCAGAAAGGCGATGCCGCGATAATAATAACCTCGGTCATTGTCAGGTTCCAGTTCCAGAACAGCGGTGAAATCATCAATGGCCTTATCATACTCTCCTGTTTTGAGATAGGCGACACCACGGCTCAGGTAGGACCGCACAGGATCATACCCCTCGTCGTGAGCTCTGGTGAACTTTTCAATGCTCTCTTTCAACTGTCCGTCAATAAACAAAGTTTGTGCTTCATGAAACAGTTCTGTTGTTGTCATATGACACCTCCTCCTTTTTTTATGAAAAAAAGGATTGTTTAATAATCATGTTTTCTGCAAGAATAAGTTAAATCATACTATTCTTCAATTAAACGATAATAATTATTACGACAAAAAACTAGACATTCCCTGATGTTTTCTCCGAAAATTTAATTGCCATTGACGGCCTTTTCCCATGGATACTGCTCTCTTTTCAAAATCCGCAACTTCCCTTACTGACAACAATAATCTCATTCATGACCGCTTCGGCAATCTCGGCAGACTGGATGCGGTCCTGATCAACCAGAACGGAGCGCATCTGCAGTATGCTGAATTTGACCCGACCTCCATCCACCTGACCGTGACCGGACGCTGTTACGCACGCTGCCAGGGATGTATTAATGCCACCATAACCTCGCCCTGCCATTCCAGCCGTGCCGAATTCACGCCGGTGGCCGACACCAATCCCAAGCGCGATGCGGCAGCCATTGTCAACCTGCTGGGAGAGCATCCCGACAAGGAAGGGGTTATCTGTTTTTACGGGGGAGAGCCGCTGCTTGCGCCCCAAGCCATTATGGAGGTCATGGCCGGAATCGATGCGGGTTTCACCGCCCGGCCGGTAAAATACATGCTCTATACCAACGGAGACCTGCTTGAAGCGACCGGCGCCGGATATCCCGATCTCATCAACCGTCTCTGGCTGGTGTCGGTGTCCATTGACGGCCAACGTGACCAGCATGAGCGGATACGCATCGGCACCTCGCTTGACCGCATCCACAAAGGACTGACGTCCATCAACCCCCTGTGCCCCGGCGCCGTGCTCATGTGGTCCACCCTGCGGGAAGAGCAATCACTGGCCGACTGTTTCAAGGAGTTCATGATCCTGTATGAGCAGGGCGTGGCCGATCAATTCTTCTGGCACTGGGTTGAAACCGGGGAGCCTTTTGCCGACGTGGCCGGATATGCCGCACGCTACGAAAGGGAGCTGTCGATGATCATGGATGTTTATGTCGACCATCTCCGCCAGGGCATTATTCTGCCTCTGGTCCATGTCAATGAGCTGATTTTGTTTGTGCTGGCTGGGGTGTCCCGTAACTCCTCGGGCTGCGGGGTGGAGCTTGCGGAAAATTACGATCTGATTGACGGCAAAATTCACTCCTGCGCCGATCTTCCCCCTGAGCTGGCAATCGGCAGCATCGATGAGCATGGCAACATCCATTTCACCCCGCATGATCTTCTCGCCCTTGTTTCCTATAAGGATAAACTCGGCTGCTACCACTGCGGCGTTCACAGTTATTGCGGCGGACGCTGTCCGGTCCAGGCCCATGCCGGTTCACCCCTGCGGCTTACCCAGTACTGCCAGTTGATGAGGCTGCATGTCGGCATTGTGCTCGAAAGACTCGATGAAATTTCCGCCTTGATAAAGCAGCATGAGCTGACTGCCCAGCAGATCTACGACAGCTCAGCCATCTATGCCCAGTTTACCGATGTCACGCCCTGACGGAAACGGCAACACGGCCCATGTCATGTTGAAGGCAAAGCAAGATCCAGCCGGGATGCACGCAGGGACCCATTACAATGGGCTCGTGGTGGCGGGGTTCGGGGCCATCGGACAGGGGCTGTTTGCCATCGGCGACTCCTGTCTCCGATCTTTTGCCGACATCCTGGTGATAGACCGGGAACTGACCCGGGCTGAAAATCTTCTCCCGGCCGGGGCGCGGTTCATCCGTGGGGATATCAGAGACAACGACTGGCTCATGGACCAACTGAACACCCTTGCCTCTCCCGTTCTTTTTGTCAATCTTTGCTCAGGCGTTGACAATGTAATGATACGCCGGCTGCTGGGCAAGGCCGGCATCGCCTATCTTGACTCCTGCTGCTGCGCCCCCGAAGGTTCAACAGAGGCGCGTTTCAGCCGGATGATGCCGTACACCATGACGAAAATAGCTAGCAGCAGGCCCCAGTGGCTCTGCTGGGGAATTAACCCCGGCCTGGTCGAGCTCATGACCAGAAAGATCATCGCCGGGTTTGACCCGGGGGAAGGGAATTTTGAAATAACAATCTTTGAGCATGACCAGCTTGAGGGTGAAAACGGGGTAATTGTCGGCTGGTGTCCCGAGGCGCTGATCGAGGAAATCATGAGATCGCCGACCCTTGAATGCAGCGCGGGACAACTCCTTGAAAAAACGGGGCTGGGAGCAGGAAAGGTGCTGGCCTGCTGGGGCGGTCAACCGGTGGCCTCAAGGGTGGTGGCCCATGAGGATATCTGGAATATCGGCCGGCTCCCCGGAGTGCTCAAGGCGCGCTTCATCTATGGGCTGCACCCGGGGGTCATGCGCATTCTTGGGCAGGACATCAGCCAGGCCCGGATTCTTCTCAAAACCCCGGGACGGGGCGAGCCGGTTTTTGGCGCGGAACGCCTGGCCGTTTCGGTAAAAAGCGGGGTTTCCGGCAGGGAGCGGGTCCTGATCTGGCAGGAGAACCATCATGACATCTGGCAACGCCATGGCATCAATGCCGTGCAGTACCAGACCGGCAAGGCGCTGCTGCTTGCCCTGCGTCTGCTGCAGCTCACCAGCCTTGGGGAACTTGCCGGGCAATATTGCGCAGCCGATCTGCCCTTAACCGGCCAGGACTGGGGCGCAATCGATCTGTTCATGCATGATCTCGCCATCAACTGGCGGGACGCGAAGGACCTTGACTTGCGGCTCTGTCCCCGGGCAGAGTCTGGAGGCGGCCCAACTCAATTACCGTGCCCATGCGGCGCCGCTACATTCACGAAAGAGGCAGCCCCATGCCCTTGCTGCTGATGCCCTTCTTCACGACCTCACGGTTGTAAACCGCGATCACATCCCTTCTCTTCAGCATGCCCACCACCCAGCGCGCCTGCTGGTTTTCAACCACCGGGATCTCATCTATGCCTTTTTTATCAAAAAGCATCATGGCGGTGAGGAGATCGTCGTCCGGGGTGAGGGTGATGACATCACGGGCGCAGATGTTGCCGACACTGGCGTTAGACCGCAACTCCTCATCATGGAGTATCGCCTTCACGTCCTGCAGGGAAATGATGCCGACCATCTGCCCGGCATTTGTCCCCGAATCCGCCAGGACCGGGAAATAAAAACTGTCTTCGGCCATGCTGAAAATTTTGAGAAGATGGTTGATATTGGCTGATTCGCTGACAAACCCCACATCCTCCGTCATGGCCAGGCCGACCTTGATCGATTTCATGATCGCGGTTTCCCGGCCATCATGGATATCGATACCCTCCCTGGTAAAATCAACCGTGTCGATGGAATCCTGGTACAGTTTCCGGGAAACCACCGTGCCGATAATACTGGTCAGCATGATGGGGATGATGATCAGATAGTTGCCCGTCATCTCAAAGAGGAGAAAAATGGCGGTCAGCGGAGCATGGGTTACCGCGCCCAAAAATGAACCGATACCCACCGCGGCATAGGCGCCGCTGGCGGAAATGGCGCCGGCCGGCAGCAGGAAGTTGGCCACCCCGCCAAAGGCGCCGCCAAGCACCGCACCGATAAAGAGCGAGGGCGCAAACACCCCCCCTGCCCCGCCGGCGCCAAGGGTAACGGCGGTGGCAACAATTTTCAGCAAGACCAGGGCAAGCATGACCGAAATGACGCCGTTGCCCCGCAGGACATCGCCGATATAGTCATAGCCGTTGCCCATGACCTGGGGCATGACGATGCCGATGGAACCAACAATAAAGGCCCCGGCAATGGGCTTTACAAAGACATGAACCGGCAGGGCGTCAAATCTGTCCCTCACCCAGTAAAAAACCCGGATGTAGAGGACCGCCACGATACCCACGACGATGCCCATCAGCAGATAAAGCGGAATTTCCAGCGGGGCATTGATCAGCTGATAATCCGGGACCGGGAAGGCCGGGGTCTCACCATAGGCCGCCCGGGAAACGACGGTGGCCATGGCCGAGGAAATTACCAGGGCGGCAAAGGATGACATCTCGTAGGTGCCGAGCAGGACAATTTCCGCGGCAAAGAAAACCCCGGCAATGGGGGCATTGAACATGGCGGCCACGCCGCCTGCGCAACCCGCCGCTATGTAAACCTTCATCCGGCTGCCGGAAACCCTGAGAAACTGGCCGACCTGGGAACCTACAGCACCGCCCACCTGGGCAATCGGCCCCTCCACCCCGGCGGAGCCGCCGGTGCCGATGGTAAGAGAGGTGGAGATTGTCTTGAGCAGGATGGTGCGGAACCTGATTCTGCCGCCCCGCAGATTCACCTCGCGCAGGAATTTGGGAAACCCGTAGCCGTTAATTTCCCCGGGGAAAAAATAACTGAAGGGGATGAGCAGCACCATGCCAAGCATGGGCAGCAACGGCAGCAGCAGCAAACGCAGTCCGCCGTCACCGATGAGCAGCCTGTGTCCGTTTTCAAAAACATACTGGTGAACAAGTGCTTCCGTTGACCGGAAAAGAATATTGGCCACCCCTGCCGCAAGGCCGATCAGGGAAGCGATGACCACCATCAGGGCATTTTCCCCGGGGAAGAGTTTCTTTATTCTTTTCATTGGCTTCTTATTCTTTGACCTGATAAATTATCTGTCAACTTTATAACATATTGTAATGATAGCTATAATTGCTGCTCCAAGAATCCTATACCCCCATCCTGTGGGTATTGAACGGAGTCCCGCAACGGGGGGTTAAGCTTTTTGCGGGATCACACAGCCCAACAAACTCGCCTGCTTGAGAAAATAATCATCCGTCATGCCGGCCAGAAAATCGCAGACTATGGCGGCCGGGGGATTTTCGGCCACATAAGCGGGATCCATCTTACCGGCAAAATCAGCAAAAATACCGTTGTTACCCCGCAGCGCCTGCATTTCCTCAAGACAGGCATAAAAAAGACATCGATAACATGTCCTGATTTTTTCCTGGTCTTTTTTGATCACCGGGTTCAGGTAAATCCGTTCATAATTGAATTTTTTCAGATTGCGCAGAATATCTGAAATTTCCCGGCTGAAACCGACAGATCCATGCCGGCTGTTTTTTAACAGATCCGTCACCAGATTATGGACAATAGTGCCATTGGTCTCACCCAGCATCTCCCGGCACTGCTCCGGGATATCGCTTCGTTTTATGAGACCAAGCTCGATGGCGTCCTCAATATCGCGGCCGATATAGCTGACCGTGTCGGCAAAGCGGACCACGCAGCCTTCAAGGGTCATGGGCGCGAGAACGGCGCGGGGATCCTCGGCCTTAGCGCGTAATTTTTCGTCAAAGGCGGCAAAAGACAGGTCGCGCAGGGGCTTGAGAGTACGGTCATGCACCTCGCCGTCATGACAGAGAATGCCGTCCAGGGTTTGCAAGGTCAGATTGACGCCGCTGCCCTTCTTTTCAATATGCTCCAGGAAACGGACACTCTGCAGATTATGCTGAAAGGAAGGGAGCCCATGCTCACGGCACAATGAGTCGAGTATCTTTTCACCATCATGGCCAAAGGGAGGATGACCGATATCATGGCCCAGGGCGATGGACTCGATCAGATCCTCGTTTAAGGATAAAACACGGCCGATGGTTCTGGCGATTTTGGAGACAAGCTGCACATGCAGGACCCGATGGGTGATATGATCATTTCTGACCATGTAAAACACCTGGGTTTTATCAATATAGCGGGTATAGGCCCTTGAGTGCAGAATCCGGTCCGTATCAACGGCAAAGGCCGGCCGGTGCCCCTCAAGATATTCCGGATGGCGGCGCAACGCATCCCTGCTCTTTTCAGCATGGGGGCCGAGGTACTGCTCCTCCCGGGCCGCCAGTATTTTTTTTATTTCTATAAGATATGGATCCGGTGTCTTCTTACCCATTACGTAACCCAATGAAGCTAAGGAAATCGGAAAAGCATTTTCATACCCAACCCTGGGTATGTTCTTATCCTATTTTGTTAAACAGTCAACAGATAATCCTCAGCAAAAAAAGAAGCAGGGGTCAGCAGCCGTCACCATCAGACTTCAGCTGTCAGCTTTCATTGCCACCCTGCATTTTTTTATAAAAAAACAATGACTATCCAATTAAAAATATTGTAAAATTTAAAGGAATTCATTTGCATACATCTGCCTCAAAAAAAATTAGATCATGGAGAACCTTTATGACTGTCAGTGCCGCAGAGTTTAACCGTGCGCTTGAAATCGGCCGGCCGCCGAACATCGTCAAACTTTTCCCCAACTCACGAGGTCTGCTGGTAAGCGGGAAAGTAATTGATCACGCCCTGGCGGTAAAGGGCAAGGCCATGACCATTGCAGCCAACGGCCGCAATTACTTTATCATCAGAGGCGCACTGATGGCGGCGCAAAAAGCCAATGCCGCACTCATCATCGAGATTGCCCGCTCCGAGGGGGGGGCCAAGGCCTATTGTCCTACCAATTACTGGAATATGGCCCGCATGGTTGACCAGGTCTGCAATGAACTCAAGATCACCATTCCGGTGGCCATTCATGCCGACCATTACGGCATCAAGAGCGAAAATGATCTGCCCTTTGCCAGTGTCGAGATTCCCACCATCTTTGAGGCCGGCATCACCTCTATTGCCATCGACGCCTCCCACATGTCAGACGACAAAAACCTGCTGGCCAATCTGGAACTGAACAAATTCATTCCCGCCTGGGCCGGCCTGGAAACCGAGGTGGGGGAAATAAAAGGGAGCCAGGGGCTTTCCTCTGCCGCCGAAGCCCTTTTTCTCATTCAGGGCCTCAATGCCCACAATATTTTTCCGAACTGGATCGCTCTTAATAACGGCACGACCCATGGACTCGAAGCCAGCAGCCAGGGCATCCAGGTTGAACTGACCGCGGAAATCCACCAGGCCCTGGCCCCTTACAAAACATCCGGCGCCCAACATGGCACCTCCGGCAACAGCTCGGAGCGGTTGCGGGAAATCACCCGGAAAACCCGCACGACAAAAGCCAATGTGGCTACCGCCCTGCAGATGATCTCCTGGGGGGTTGAGGTCAATGACTATGGCAATGCAATTCTTGACCGCGATGGCAACCTGATCAAGGTCAAAAACGAAGGTGTCACCGAAGAGATGTGGCAGTCCATGGTGGCTTATGCCAAGGAAAAAGGTTTGAAAGGCGGGGGTTACAAAAGCCTGAATCTGCCCTTTGACAATAAGCTGCTCGGCCAGCCCGCGCCTATCCGGGAACGCATGTGCAGACGGGTGGAGGATTTTATCTACAACATGCTCGTCAATGTTTTTAACGCGGAAAATACGGCGGAAATCGCCATTGCGGCTATCCTGCGGCAGGGTTCATACGACTTGGGGCCAAAGGCTCAGCGCATAGAGGACCCGGCCGATTGGACCCGCGAAAAAATTACGGCCAGGGCTGCGACGCTTAATTCGGACAAAGGTCCGGAAGGGAATTTTGAAGATTAAATGAAACCGGGGACAGAATGTTTTCGCAAAAAACGCGAAAAAAAATGCTGTCCCCCTCAGTTCGTAACAGGCTGCAGGTCCTGCCTCAATAGGACAGGTCAGCACTTGCAGCCTTTAGCCTTCGGTCTTCAGCCTGGACCTTTGGGCAATTATATCTTTTTCAAGGCATTGCCGAGATCCTTGACCTCATCAACCTGCTCCTTCAGAGCGACTACCTCTTTCACTCCGGGGACGCTTTCTTCAGCGTCCTTTAGCCCTTTTTTAAAGGAAGATATCCCCTTGCCCAACCCTGCGCCGATTTCCGGCAGTTTCTTGCCGCCGAAGACGAGAAAGGCAATACCGAGGATGACAATGAGTTCCGGTGTTCCTAATCCAAACATAGTGTACCTCCATTAAAGCTGCGGACAATTAAACAATCCCTACTCCACCAGACATTTCATGCCGTGAAGTAGAGAAGGCGGCTTGTCAATCAAGCGTCCTTTTTTGTTTCGTCGATTTTTTTTTGCTCATCATCCTTCGTGGCATTTTTAAAATTCTTGATGCCCTTGCCGATTCCCGAACCGATCTCGGGAAGTTTCCCAGCCCCGAAAATGATGACGATGATGACCAGAATGATGATCAATTCCGGCATGCCTAGTCCAAACATAATGAAACTCTCCTGTTTATTGCGGATTTAGGAGCCGTTACGAAATAACATGGCCATTTGTACTTATTTCGTTACGGCTCCTTATGCCGCTCCGGTAAATCCACTGGCCATGATATTTTTTTTTACAGCGGCTTAGAGCTTGTCCGTCCATATGCTCTTATTATACTGCCAAGTTACTACATAACGCAAAGCCTCTCAGACAGCAAAGAAAAAAATCAGCCCTAGCCTGACAAACGGGCTGTCATTTCGTTCACCCGGCCCATGATTTCCTTCTCATCAAGCCCGGTCATTTTTCTGTCCCGCATGACTATTTTCCCATTGATCACGGAATGGATCACATCGCTGCCTCGTGCCGCATAGACAAGCTGGGAGGGGACATTGTACAGAGGCGTCAGATGGGGTTTTTCAAGGTCAAGCACAATGATGTCCGCTTTTTTACCCGGCTCAAGGCTGCCGATCTCCCCTTGCGCCCCCAGCACCCGGGCTCCGCCCATGGTGGCCATGAATAAGGTCTCCCTGGCTGTCATCACCGTGGGATCAAGACGATGCACCTTGTGCAGTTTGGCGGTCACATCCATCTCGGCAAAAAGATCAACATCGTTATTGCTGGCGCTGCCGTCCGTGCCCAGGCCGACATCAACACCTGCGGCCAGCAGCTCCGGCACCGGGGCGACCCCGGAGGCGAGCTTCATGTTGCTTTCCGGGCAGTGCGCCACTTTCACCTTCCTGGCCGCGAGCAGTTTGATCTCATCCGCCGTGAGCACCACGCAATGATCGGCAATGACACGTTCATCCAGCAGGCCAAGTGATTCAAGGTGGTTGACCGGGGTTTTCCCATAGCGGGCCATAACCGTTTTCACCTCATCCTCGTTTTCCGAGAGGTGAATGACGTATGGGCAGTCATGGCGCACCGCCTTTTCCTTCAAGGCCACCAGCAATTCAGGGGCACAGGTATAAACGGAATGGGGATCCATGGTTATTGTTATCAGGGGATGATGGTGGTAATCATGAACCATCTTCTCCACATGAGCAAATCCTGCCGCCAGCTCCCCGTAGCAGGGCGAAGGGAAATCATAGAGAACCTCGCCGACCCAGGCCCTCATGCCGCTTTTGTCGGCAGCCCGGGCGACATGGTCGGCAAAAAGGTACATATCACAAAAACTGGTTGTTCCTGATTTGATCATCTCAACCATGGACAGCAAAGAGGCGTCATGGACCATCTCGCCGGTCAGTCTCCCTTCCACGGGAAAGATATGCTCCCGCAGCCAGGTCATGAGAGGCAGATCATCGGCCAGCCCGCGCATGCATGACATGGCGGCGTGGGTGTGGACGTTGACCAGACCGGGCATGATCAGCCCCTTTGCAGGGGCGGCAAGCGTCACCTTCGCTCCGTATTGCTTCCGCAGATCACTGGCGGAGCCGACGGCAGCGATCCTCTCTCCGCTGACCGCCACGGCGCCGTCGGTGATGATGGTGTTTTCCCCGTCCATGGTCAGCACCATGCCAAAAAGTAATAAATCACATGGAATATTTTTTTCCTGCGTCATCATTTTTTCCCCGATACCTTTTTTCCCTTAAAGCGCCGCCAAAACAGCCAGAACAAGCCGCACAAATCTCTTTTCGGCCTTGCCGGCCTGATCCAGGATTTCTTCGATGCGTATGGGCTGAAAATTGTCCGGATCATTCACGTTGGACACCATGGAAATGCCAAGGATCCTTAAGCCGGCATGCACGGCAACCAGCACCTCCGGCACCGTGGACATGCCGACCGCATCTGCTCCGCACATGCGGAGAAACCGGGTCTCCGCAGGGGTTTCCAGGCTCGGTCCGGGAATGGCCACGTAAGTGCCGGCCACCACATTAGCGATGTTCCGCTGACTGGCGCAGTCAATGGCCAACTCAATAATATCCGGGTCATAAACCTGTGAACAGTCTGGGAAGCGTGGCCCCCATTCATCAACATTGGGGCCGCGCAAGGGATTATCAGGAATAAAATTGAGATGATCGCTGATGAGCATCAGGGTGCCGGGGACATAAGCGGGATTAAGCCCGCCGGAGGCATTGGAAACGATTAACAGCTCGGCGCCAAGCAGGGCCAGCACCCTGACCGGGAAAGTTAGCTCCCTGGCGGAATAACCTTCGTAATAATGAAAACGTCCCTGCAGCACGGCAACGCGCTTACCGGCCAAAACGCCGAAGTGCAAATTCCCGGCATGACTGGTTACCGTGGAACGGGGAAAATTCGGGATCTCTTCATAGGGCAGGGAGAGGGCGTCTTCAAGTTGAGCGGCAATGTTGCCCAGCCCGGTGCCGAGGACCAGAACAACCTCCGGTTTTTCAGCATACCTCTCCTGTAAAAAAGATACGGCCTCTGCAACCTTACGCTTGAACTCTTTCGGAGAATGGCCCACTTTTAATGAATTCCCGTCAGCATCTCCTGGTCGGCCAGGGCTGACTCTCTTACACAAAAGGGCAGGGATACGGTGAAAATCGTCCCTTCCTCGGGGCTGCTGGTATAGGTAATCTTTCCCCCGCATTTCTGTTCAACAATCTGTTTACATGATGAAAGACCCAGCCCATTGCCATCACTTTTTGTGGTATAATGGGATTCAAACATCTTCCGGCCGACCGCATCGGAAATCCCGCACCCCTGATCCTTAACCGTGATGAACACCTGACGGTCCGACTGAAAGGCGGTCAGCTCAATTTTCCCGGCCGCTTCACTGGCCTGGGCAGCATTGATAAGCAGATTTAACAGAACCCGGCGGATATGCAATTTCGAGAAGGTAAATTCAGGCAGATCGTTGGCCACATCGACAATAATCTTCTTATCCTTGAGTTCAGGGTGGGTGACAAAATCCGACTCCCGCATTTCATCAAGCAAGGTCTGGAGGGAATTGCTGCTCAACCTTTCAGGAACAACCAGTTTCTTCACATTGGCCAGCGCCTGATTCACCAGAGCCATCAAATGATTGCGGGCCATTTTCATAAAATGGACGTGTTTCTCCTGGATTGATCCCTTCTCGCACTGAAAACTGTCCAGAAAGAAAAAAACGGAAAACAGATTTTTCATGTCATGCACAAGCATGTTTATCTGTTCAAACTCATGGGCGATCACTTCATTATCCTGCCTTACCCTGCGACTGAGAATCTTCATGAACAAAAGCAGCGACTGCGGCTTATTGACAAGTAATTTCTGAAAAAATTCCGCCGGCACCCGCAACAGCAGACTTGCTGCGCAGGCCTTCACCGTGGCCGAACGCGGCTTTGCATCGATAACAGCCATCTCCCCCACATAATCAATCGGGGTAAGCGTTGACAAAACTCTTTTCCCCTTGAAAACTTCGAGTTTCCCCTCAAGAAGAACAAAGAAACTGTCAGCCTCCTCTCCCTCTGTCAGCAGGATATCCCCGGGCTGACAACACACCTCCGCCGTACTGCGGGCAAGAATTTCCAGCTCCTCATCGGAAAAGGACGAGAAGATATCAACCTTTCTCAAGGTTTCTGAACGGTCCTCGGCAAGCATGGTCAACCTGTCAACCTCTGCCCTGCAGCAGATCCAGCATTGATTGCCTGTTGATTTTGCCGGTCTGGGTTATGGCAAACACGCCTGCTTTTTCAAGAACCTGCATCCTGGCCAAGTTCATTGATTCTTCCGCAAAGTCCAGATCGAGTATCTGCGATTCGGCGGATGCGGCATTGACAAGGGTAAGTGACAGATTACTTATGGACGAGGACAACTGATTCTGGGTGGAGCCAAGTTCGCTGCGGATCGCATCCAGCCTCGCCAAAGCATCATCTGTAATAGAAAGGGCTTGCTGGGCGGATTCGGGGGTCAGGACGTTTATTTCAGTCAGATTACCCTCGTCACCCCCCAGGGTCTCCGGCGCCGCATTGGCGATGTTTAAGTCAACCGTCTCGCCGGAGTAAGCGCCCACCTGAAACGATTTGTCGGTAAACTGGCCGGACAGGAGCTTCTGGCCATTATAGGAGGTATTGGCGGCTATATCATTTAGCGCGGTCAAGGCCTTGCCGATATCCGCCTGCAGGGCTTGGCGGGACTCATATGTCTGGGAAGCATTAGCGGCCTGCAGCGCCTTTTCCCGGATCGTCATGATTATTTCAGCGGATTCCCCAAGGGCGCCATCCGCAACCTGGGCAACGGCAATGGCGTCGGTGGCATTGCGGATGGACTGGCCAAGGCCGCGAACCTGGCTTTCCAGAGAATTGGCGATGGCCATACCGGATGCATCATCCGCGGCTTTGGTGATTCTTTTCCCTGAGGAAAGACGGCTCAAGGAATCGGCAAGGGCCTTCTGGCTGTCCCGCAAATACAAAAAAGCTTTATTAGCACTGACATCGTTCAGTTTCATAGCCATTTCCGTCACCTCCCTGAAAAGAAGTATATTGAATGAGCATCTTGCAAAATGACGACAATGTACGTCTCGTCATTCCGGGCAAGCGCAACGCGACCCGGAATCCATTGTGCTTTCGCTGGATTCCCGCTGGAGTTAATCCTCACGGCAGTAGGGACGGGAATGACGGCAAATTGACTTTATGTCATTTTGCAAGAGGCTCGAATGTGAGATATTATACTCTTACAGCACGTAGGAAACAAGCAGAACTGCCATATGTGAACCCATGCGGAAGGAAAACCAGAAAAAAAAGACAAAAAAAAAGAATGGTCGGGACGAGAGGATTCGAACCTCCGACCCTAGCGTCCCGAACGCTATGCTCTACCAGACTGAGCCACGTCCCGACCCGAACAGCTAGAAAAGAGACGCGGAGAAATTTATAATAATTTCTCCGCGTCAAATGTAACCGACTATGTGCAACCCGTGATTTACCAGAAACGAATCAATATAGTGTTGCAAATGAAGAAGGTGAATTGGCAATGACTAAACAAAAAAACTATTTGACAGCATCAGCGAGCTTGCTGCCGGCTTTAAAACGGGCAACCTTTCTTGAAGGAATCTTAATTGTGGCGCCGGTCTGGGGATTTCTACCCTGCCGTGCCGCACGTGCTGAAACGGAAAAAGTACCAAACCCGACAAGAGTTACCTTGTCTCCTTTTGCTAAAGCATCCGTCACTGCATCGAGAAAAGCAGCCAATGACTTCTCCGCGGCGGCCTTGCTGATCCCCGCAGCAGCAGCCATGCTTTCAACCAATTCACTCTTATTCATAATCCTTCCTCCTCATGAATGACTTAATAGATGATTCTAACTCAAACGTTAGTGCCGATTTAACCAAACACTATTAGATTGTCAAACAAAAAAAACCTCAGAGACATCAAAAATGCCACTATTATTTTAAAATACTCGCTCGTTCAGAAAGTTCAAGAAAAACTTTGGTATAATTGAGTTTCGTAAAAAAACTCACCACTTCCCTCTTCACAGCGGGGTCAAGCAACCGCATGCTATCTCCTTGAGAAAGTGAGATAAATACGGACTGCCCGTCAAGCCTGACTCGGCATCCGTAAAATCCTTGCCCGTTCAGAAAATCTTCGCCTGATTCCGCGGTCCGTAAGAGATGAGGGGTAATTTCCACCCCGGTGACAATACGGGTGGCCAAACATGATTCCGACGGAAGATTCCAGCAGGGCAGGCGGAAATATTTACAGATAAAGCGTATCTCGTTTTTTGTGAGCCCGGCATCAAGCAGGGGCGTCCGCACATCAAGCTCCTTGATCGCCTTATATCCCGGACGTTCCTCGCTGGGATCGTCCATGTTGGTTCCGTCAAGAAGCTTATACCTGCAAGGGAGTAACCCTGTCAAGCGGGCATAGATTTTCTTTTTGCAATGATAGCACCGCAAGCCGCTGTTTTCAACAAACTCAGACCACTCGAGGGGATCAATATCAACAATCCGCACCAAACATCCGAACCGGCGGCCCGTCTCAAGGACTCTCTGCTCAACCTGGGGCTTCTGCAGTGGCGAACGCACATAAAAAACCGCGACATCCGCCCCATGAACAGCCAATGCCGCCTTGAGCAGCAAAGTACTGTCAACCCCGCCTGAAAACGCCACCCCCACCGGGCCGGTATTTTTGATGATCTCCAGAAGCCGTTGGTACTTATCGGACAAGGCTCCGAGTTCAACATTCAAGGGAGCAGGCACTATTTATCAGGCAGGGTTTGAATCGGTTTTTCCAGCAGAAAATCGCCTTTTTCAATCCATGCCTTCAGGGTGAGAGCAATCTCCCTGGCCCGGACGACGCTTGACAAAGGCGCAGTGGGGACATCCTTGCCGTTGACCACGATACTGCCGCTTTTCAGCTGGGCATAGGTCACTTCCCCGTAGTTGCGTTTTACGCCATGGGGGTAATCGTAGGAGTAATCAACAATCTGCGTCATCAGATCAGCATCGGAAACACCGGTAAAGAGCGCCATCTCCTCATTAAGAATCGGGATCGGGATACCGATACCAACCGCTACGGTGCACCCATAGCCCTGCATGCTGATCCCCTTCAGCCAACGCGAACTCATCTGCTTCATATCCCCGTGAACCATCAATGTCCCCGCCGGTCTGCTGGTGGTGCCGTTTGCCAGACGCGGGGCTCCGGGATTATGCTGCGAGCCGTGCCAGCCGACATAGCCGATCCCGCCCCCGAGGAAAATGCGGGTTCCCAAGCCGATGGTTCGATAATAAGGGTCGTTGAGCAGGGGGCTCAATTCCCCGGCGCTGCAGTAATTGGCGTTCTTCCCGAGGGGACGCAAGGTCCCCATGTAAGTATAAATTGTCTTGCTGGACAGATTGACGGCGCAGTTGTAGTTCTGGTAGCAGTTTCTGGGATTCACCAGCAGCGCATACGGCAGATCCTTGAGAGTGACCTCTTTTTCCATGCCCTTGTTCGGGTAGCAATCCGTGCCATAGCCTATGGCCTTCAAGACGATCTTTTTGCCGGCCAGCAGATCCTCGAGCACATGGCCGCCCCCATAGCGGAATTCACCGGGATAGACCTTGTTGAGCGGATCATCCTCCGCAACCTCGGCGGCGCCGATATAAATATCCACCGCGGCAAGGCCGGCATAGGCAGATACCCCATTGAGCCACACCTTCGAGGCCTTGATAGTGGGCTGCGAATGACCAAAATTAATAAAAGCCCCGGAGGAGCACATGGGTGAAAACGTGCCGGTGGTGACCACATCCACCTTGCGGGCAGCCTCTTCCGGACCGTGTTCCCGCACAATGCCGACCATCTCCTCGGCCGTCACCACGACAGCTTCGCCTGACTTTATCCGGGCGTTAATCTCTTCATATGTCTTCTGCACTTTCCATTGAGTCATAGGCGCAACCTCATTCCATAACGGAGACAACTTTGTGACCGGCCTTTTCCAACGCATCAACAATAGGCGCCGGATCGCATCGTTCCAGTCTGAAATAATGAACTTTTCGCCTGGCGGCATGACTTTCTATGGCAACACTGATGACCTCTCCACCTTGTTCATTGATAATCCGGGTGACATCCTCAAGCCCACCCTTCTTGTCAACTACCACATCGATCCGGGTTGATGCCTTAAACAGCCCCAAGACCTCAATAAAAGCGGAAAGAAGGTCCGATGCCGTAATGATGCCGACCAGTTTTTTCTTATCAAGGACGGGCAAACCGCCGATTTTATAGTCATGAATGAGTCGAGCCGCCGTTTCAATGCTGGCGTTGGCATTGACCGTAATAGGGTTCAACACCATGACCTGATGAACCGGGATCTCCTCAACCATTGACGGGAAAGAAAACTGGCGTAGATCACTTTCTGTAATAAAACCAACTAACTGATCATCTTCAACAACCGGCAGATGCCTGATGGAGTACTTCTTCATCACCTCAGAAGCTTCCTGCAAAAGCGCAGTCCTGTGGATGGTCTTCGGGTTACTTTTCATCCAGTTTTTAATTTTCATGGCTATTTCTTCCTCATGTCCGAGCCCTTGCCCTGAATAAATCCACTTCAGGGCAAGAACAAACAGATGCTTTCCAAGCGAAATGATTTTAACCCTAGAATACTTTTAATATTTTTTCAAGTTAGAAGAAACCCCGGATGAATTTTGCCAAGCACCTCTTTTTCTCTTTCCATATCCGGCAAATTGCTTTAATAATATTTTTTTCATAATTTTGAGCCATACCACAGAAACCGCGATACATATAAAAAAATTCAGAAAACTCTATGAACATGTCTGCTGACAACCAGGCCGCACTCATCAATGTCCGCAACCGCATCGACACCATTGATGACACGATTCTGCAATTATTAAAAGAACGCATCAAATGCGCCCAGGAAATCGGCCGCCTGAAATCCAAGGAAAACAGGGCCAAATGGGACCCGTTACGAGAAAGACAGATATATGACAGACTGACCCGCGACAATGGCGGGGAATTTCCGGAAGAGGCGCTGCACAGCATTTTCCACGAGATCATCACCACCTGCCGGCTCTCCCAGAAACCCGTTGAAGTTGCCTACCTCGGGCCCCAGGCGACATTTTCGCATCTTGCCGCCGTAAAGTATTTCGGCCATTCGGCTGACTACCGTCCCATTGAAACCATAGAAGACATCTTTTACGAGGTGGAACGGGGCAGGGTTCAGTACGGTATTGTGCCGGTGGAAAACTCCATTGAGGGATCGGTGACGTCGACACTCGACGCCTTCATGAAATGCAAGGTGAAGATCTGCGGCGAGGAATACCTGAACATCACCCACAACCTGATCAATCATTCCGGAGACATCAACGACATCAAGCTCATAGTCTCCCATTCCCAGCCGTTGGCCCAGTGCCGTCAGTGGCTGCGAAAGCAACTGCCCAACATCCCCACCCAGTCTGTTTTCAGCACCGGACTCGCGGCCCAGATGGCGGCCGAGGATCACAGCATGGCAGCCATTGCCAGCTCGCTGGCCATCAAAACCTATCAACTCCAGGTTGTTGTCAAGGGCATCGAGGATTACCGGGGCAACACCACCAGATTCGTGCTCATCGGCAAGCAGTCTCCCTCCAAAAGCGGCAGGGACAAAACCTCCCTGCTTCTGGGACTTCTTGACCGGCCGGGCGCCTTAAATGACACCCTGGCCATCCTCGCCCGCCGCAACATCAACCTGACCAGAATCGAATCACGGCCCGTCAAGGGAGAGCCGGGAAAATATCTCTTCTTCATTGACATGCTCGGACATTACATGGATGGGGTTCTGGTTGAAGCCTGTGAAAGGCTGCAGGAAAGCTGTTCATACTTCGAATGGCTCGGCTCCTACCCCCAGGCCCGCCAATCAACCCCCAATCCGTGACATCTGCCCATGGCAGTTAAGGCCATCCGTTTCCCGCAGGGTATGGCTTTCTGGCTTGTCGAGAACCGTCCGCGCCAGGGCCGCTTTCACTGCGTCATCACTGCCGCCTCCCCGCAGAATCATTTTCAGATCCGTTTCCTTGTCGGAAAGAAGACAGGAACGCAGTTTGCCCTCCGAGGTCAGGCGCAAGCGGTTGCACTGATCGCAGAATTTATGGCTGATAGGGCTGATAAAACCAATTGTCCCTTGTGATTTTTCCGCCTGCTTGAACCGGTAAATACGCGCCGGCCCATCCATGCGGGCGGTCTGCACTGGCTCCAGTTCCCCAAGCTGACCGATGCGCTCCTTGATTTCCGCGGACGATATATACTTCTCCTTCTCCCAGATGGTCGCCTTGCCGATGGGCATGAATTCGATAAAGCGGATCTGCAGGTTATGGGTCTGGGAGAGTCTGGCGAAATCAACAAGCTCATCATCATTTATGCCCCGCAGCACCACCATGTTAAGCTTGACCGGGGAAAAACCCATGTCCTGCGCAAGTACGATCCCTTCCCAGACCTGATCGAACAGAACAGAACCCGTAATGCGGCGGAACCGTTCCCGCTGCAAGGTATCCAGACTGATGTTCAGCTTTCTGATCCCCGCGGCAAAGAGATCAGCGGCATATTTTTTCAGCATGACGCCATTGGTGGTCAAGCGGATGTCATCTAAACCGGGGATAGCCGCCAGCCTCTGAATAAAGGAAATAACATCTCGTCTCACCAGGGGCTCCCCTCCCGTAAGCCTGACTTTGCGAATGCCAAGCTCCACGGCAAGACCGATAACGCGGAGCAACTCCTCATAACTCAGCAGTTCGCCAAACGCCATCTTTTCGTCAATTTCTTTAGGCGTGCAGTAAATGCAGCGCAAATTGCACTGATCCGTCAACGAAACGCGCAGATAAGAAATCGACCGGGCGAACAAATCGACCAGCTGCCCGGTGGCAATCAGTTTTAACGTTGATTTTTCCAGTGAATCAGACACTATTTCAGGAGTAATTTTTGTCATAATATGTCACAATGGCAGCCTTTCAGCCGCAGACAATACGAGGAAGCCGGCCACGGAAACCCCGGAATGCCACGAAAAATTAAGAAAAAACTACGTAGTTTCAATTGGTTCCGTGGCAAAAAGACAAAACCGTCAGTTTGTATTTTCGGTACGTTCATGCCGTTAAGCACGAAACAATAATCTAACTGAATAAATCCAGCTACAATCCATATATGATTATCCTCGGCATAGAAAGCTCATGCGATGAAACCGCGGCCGCGGTCATGGAAAATGATGAGCGCCTGCTGGCAAATGTCGTGAATTCCCAGATCGACCTCCACGCCAAATACGGCGGCGTCGTTCCGGAACTTGCATCCCGCAAGCATCTTGAAGATATTTTCCCGGTTGTTGACCAGGCCTTGCAGGAGGCCCGCATCACCCTGGATCAAGTGGACGGCCTGGCCATCACCCAGGGACCGGGGCTAATCGGCTCCCTGCTGGTGGGCCTCTCCTTTGCCAAGGCCCTGGCGCTCGTTAAAAAAATCCCATACGTCGGGGTGGACCACATGGCCGGCCATCTCCTCTCGGTTTTTCTGGGAAAAACAAAACCCGACTTTCCCTTTGTCGCCCTCATCGCCTCAGGGGGCCACTCTTCCATCTTCCTGGTCACGGACTACTTTCATTACACCCTGCTGGGCAGGACACGGGATGATGCGGCGGGCGAGGCATTTGACAAGGTAGCAAAAATTCTCGGTCTCCCCTATCCCGGAGGGCCCGCCATTTCGGAACTGGCAAAAAACGGAGATCCGGACTCTATCAATTTCCCGCGCTCATGGCTTGAACCGGACAGTCTTGATTTCAGCTTCAGCGGTATCAAAACGTCTGTCGCTAATTACGTCAAGCAAAATCTGCGCAGGGCGCCGCAGGCTGACGAAAAGAACCCGTCTTCAGTAACGGCGAATATCTGCGCCTCCTTTCAGGAAGCGGTTGTTGATGTGCTGGCAACAAAAACCATGAAGGCCTGCCGGAAGCTGGCGGCCACCAATGTCGTGCTGGCCGGAGGCGTAGCCGCTAACCCCCGGTTGCGTGAAGTGTTTGCGAAAATGGCGGCCAGGGAGGGGTTCAAGGTCTCCATGCCGCCGACGCAATTCTGCACGGACAATGCGGCCATGATCGCCCTGGCCGGATTTCACGCCTTCCGGCAGGGCGCTGCCGGTCACTCCGACATGGATGCTTATTCCAGAAGTCCGTTAACAGAGCTGGCATGAACAGACGATTTTTCAGATATTATTACCTGCGATTCATCCGTCTCCAGGGCGATCCCAAGGAAATCGCCAGGGGCGTTGGCCTGGGCATCTTTGTCGGCATCACCCCGACCATCCCTCTCCACACAATACTCATCCTGCTGCTGGCTCTTTTCTTCAGGGCCAACAAACTGGCCGGTCTGCTGGCCAGTTGCGTGGTCAGCAATCCCTTAACCTTTTTCCTGCAATATTATCTCTCATGGCGACTGGGCACCTGGCTCACCCCTTATGAACTTTCCTGGGAACGCATCCATGAGATAATGGCCATTATTTCCGGCCATTCAGGCTTCAGGGAAACCCTCACGGAATTAAGCAAGCTCGGCTGGCATGCCATTGCCGTGATGCTTGCCGGCGGCATAGCCCTGGCCATCCCCTT
Organism: Deltaproteobacteria bacterium; assembly: GCA_016219175.1. Lineage (GTDB taxonomy): Bacteria > Desulfobacterota > Desulfobulbia > Desulfobulbales > SURF-16 > SURF-16. The sequence goes on from JACRCD010000093.1 coordinate 111,726, forward strand.
TGCTGTTTCCGGTTACTTTCTCTCCCTTTACTTTTACAAATCACTGCGCCTGAAAAAACAAAGACAACGCGCGGAAAGCCTGGCTTCTTATGACCCTGCAGACGATCAAAGATATCCTTAAAAAAGAAAATCTGGCCCCATCGAAAAAACTCGGCCAGAATTTTCTCATCCACCGGCAAACCGCGGCCAGAATCGTTTCCCTGGCTGAAGTAACGGAAAATGACATTATCGTGGAGCTCGGCGTCGGACTTGGCGCCTTAACCGGCCCCTTGGCTGAGAAAGCCGGCCGGGTCATCGGCCTGGAAATTGACTCAGGCATTATTGCATGGCAGCAAACCAAGGGAAATCTTGCTGAAAATGTCACCCTGCTCCATCAGGATCTCCTGAAGGCGGATTTTGGTGAGCTGGCTCAGCAATGCGGCGGCCGTCTTAAAATAATCGCCAATCTCCCCTATTCCATCTCGAATCCGCTGCTGTTTAAGCTTCTCGATAACCGGCAGGTCATGGAATGGGCGGTGCTCATGCTGCAAAAGGAGGTTGCCGAAAGGCTGACCGCTGCGCCGGGCACTAAGGAATACGGCATTCTTTCCGTGCTCATGGCAGGCTCGGCATCCGTCACCCGTCTGCTTGATGTGGGACCGGGCCAGTTTCACCCCAGACCAAAAGTAGACTCCATAGTGGTCAAAATTCTCTTCTACCCGCAGCCCCCGCGAGTCACTGCCCTGCCTGACCATGACCATAATCTTCTGCGCAAGATCGTCAAAAGCGCCTTCCAGAAGAGGCGTAAAACATTACTGAACTCCCTGTCCACCTCTCCCTTTATCACCTATGACAAGGAGACCATACGCCAGGCGCTCTCCGCCGCGGGCATCGACCCCTCCATCAGGGCGGAACGGCTCGGTATTGAGGAATTCATCACCCTGACCTGCGTCATGGAAAAAATCGGGTAACAAAAGAGCCTCCATGCAAAACTTTGTCCTGCACAACCCGACCACCATCATCTTCGGCACGGACACCGTCCACCAGATCGGCCGGGAAACAGCACCTTTCGGGAAAAAGGTGCTGTTGGTATACGGCCAGGGCAGTATAAAAAACAACAACATCCATGCGCAGGTTACCTCAGCCCTCCAACAGGCAGGCCTTGATGTCGTAGAGCACGGCGGAGTCCGGTCCAACCCCCTGCTCAGCCATGTTCAGGCCGGGATTGCCAAGGCAAGGCTCAACAGGGTTGAGGCGATCGTTGCCGTCGGGGGCGGCAGCGTCATTGACAGCGCCAAGGCCATTGCCGCCGGCATCCCAGTTGACCATAACGTCTGGCAGTTTTTCAGGGGTAAAAAAAGCATCAGATCCGCCCTGCCCTTGACCTGCGTGCTTACCCTTGCCGCCTCGGGCTCGGAAATGAACGGCGGCATGGTGATAACCAATGAGCTAACCAGACAGAAATTCGGCACGGGCAACCGTCTGCTGAACCCGAAGGTGTCCATTCTCGACCCCTCTCTCACCTTTACCGTTCCGGCGGATTATACAGCCTATGGCGCCGTGGATGCCATCGCCCACATCCTGGAATTCTACTTTACCACCAGGGACCGGTCCACCCCGGTCCAGGATCGCTTCATGGAGGGGCTGGTCATCAACATCATGGAAAGCTGCGACAAGGTGCTGGGAAATCCTTATGATTATCAGGGCAGGGCCGATCTCATGTGGGCGGCAACCCTGGCCCTGAATGGCTGGACCGCGGCGGGACTCGGCATGGTGGGCTTTCCCATGCACATGATAGAGCACTCGCTCAGCGCGCTTTACAATATTGCCCACGGGGCCGGGCTGTCCATTGTCATCCCCTCCTGGATGCGTTATCAGGCCCGGCTCAATCCGGAGAAATTCATGCAGTTTGCCCACCGGGTCTTCGGTCTGAGCGGGGACAGCGAGAATTGCGCCATGGAAGGTATCGCATATCTGCAAAGATGGTTTACGAGCGTCAAAAGTCCGGTTTCCCTTGCCGCAGCCGGAATTCAGGCAGAAGATATCCCGCTCATTGCCGAAAATGCCTTGCCCCTGGCCAAGTTATGGCGCTTAAAAGATTACACGAAAGAAATCATCATGGAAATTCTCTCGGGTTGCCGTTGAAAATAATTCATTCGCATCTTTCTTTTTTCAAATTTTTCATGTAATAATTTTGCTTTTTTGCAAAGAATCATTATTGTAACCATCTAAAGCAACTAATCTTTTACAGTAACGGCTCAGGCTTTTAGCCTGTAGGCTGGAGGTCAGGCGGGACAAGGATATCTTTAAATCAAGTACCGGCAAAACTTCAGTCCGAAGCCTACAGCCTCAACCCCTGATCAGCTACCAACAAACAAAATAATGCATATGAAGATACAAGACGACGAAATCCTTTACGAACAGGCCGTCATGAGGATGCGGAAGGAAATCGCCAAGGGAAAAACCTTTGCGCAGGCCTGCGAGATACTGCAGGGCATAGAAGAACATCTTCGGCCGCTCATCCAGGATGACTTTCTGAAGATCATTATCGCGGAACAGCATTTCGGTCAGGGCAGAGGCATTGATGATGTCGCCCTGTTTCTCGACCTTCCGTATGAAACCGTTGAGGCCTCCCGTGCAAAAATCATGTCGGAATTCGATGAAATGTTTTCCGGCCATCTAGCCAACCACAACAGCAAAATGACCCATTAATCCAACCACATGCGCACGCAAGAGATCATTGTCTTTCAACAGGGCGGCTCGGGCGAGGCAAAAATAAGCGGCATCCGGCAATACGGCTCCGGTCTCTTCATCGGCAGAATTTTTGATCTGCCCGGCAATCCGCCGGACTTCATTGATGATCCGGCAGAGTACTTTACCGAAGATTTCAGCGGTGATCTGGTTATCAGCTTTATCCGCCAGCCGGATCTGTTCGACCATCTTGCCCGGCTCTGCCAGGAAAAAAAAATTCCTCTCATCGCTTCGGGCCGAAAAAACGCCACAGCCTTCACGCCCTTCACCTGCTGTTCACTGGGGCGGCATGCCGATCTCGGGCTTTATGGGGAGCAATTCGGCATGCCGGAATATGAGGTGACGATCGAGGGAGATAAAATCCGCGGGATGGCAGTTCGACGCGGGGCTTCCTGCGGGGCGACCTGGGAGGTCATTGACCGGCTTATCGGCTTGTCTCCCCGGGAGGCGCTCGCATCCATTGCCAGGGAAGCTCAATATCTCTGCTCGGCCGATCCGAGCAATTTTGATCCGATTACGGGCAAAAGCGCCCTGCATGTTGCCGGCAACGTGCATGCCAAGGCCTTGGAAAGGGCTATCAAGCAAGGTTGATGGCGTCGTAAAAAATCCGATCTACTGCGTTGTAGCGCATTTTTGTTCGTTCGGCATACCACATGTATAGCCTCACTCTCAAAAATACACTACGCCTTGTATATCGAATTTTGTTACTTAGCCATCCGGGCTTTGTC
>JACRCD010000017.1 GCA_016219175.1 Deltaproteobacteria bacterium
ACGGAGTCATCGGCACCGGCATCGACCTGAGCCAGTTGTTCACCGAGCAAGCGAAACTCCGCGCTGAAGAACTCGGCGTTGCCGATCAAGTCAAGTTCATCCATGGCGATGCTGCCGGCTACGTCGCCGGCGAGAAGGCCGGGGTGGCAGCCTGTCTCGGCGCCACGTGGATCGGCGGGGGAGTAGCCGGCACCATCGAGCTTCTGGCGCAGAGCCTCCGCGCTGGAGGGATCATCCTCATCGGCGAGCCGTACTGGGTACAGCTACCGCCGACGGAAGACGTTGCCAAGGGATGCCTTGCCCACTCAATCTCCGACTTTCTCATGCTTCCGGAACTTCTCGCGTCTTTCGGCCACCTCGGCTACGACGTAGTGGAAATGGTTTTGGCAGACCAAGACAGCTGGGACAGATACGAAGCGGCCAAGTGGCTCACCATGCGCCGATGGCTTGAAGACAATCCCGACGATGAGTTCGCGAAAGATGTTCGAGCCAAACTAACCTCGGAACCCGAGCGCTACGCCGCTTACACGCGTGAATACCTGGGCTGGGGTGTGTTCGCACTGATGACGCGGTGATGCGAGGCAGCTGGGGCGTACTTGCGGGGAGGGCATCGCACATAGAAGCCGGGAGGAAGGGAATCAGTTGACGAAGCAAAACAGGCGAGAGCAGATGAGTTTGACATCTCTTCAGGTTTTTGCCTGCTCTATCTCAGTCATCACGCAAAAACAGACCAAAACTGTTCAACAAGCAGCTCAACAAGGCCGACCGCCTACAGCCTACGCTCGTTCCTCGCTCCGGCTTCCGGCGGCGGGTGAGCTAAACGTTGAACGCGCCTGATCAACAAATCGGAGGAGGCTGAAATGGGTCGAATCGTTGTTATGAACCATCTGACCTTGGATGGGGTCATGCAGGGACCGGGGCGTCCGGATGAGGATACCCGGGGCGGGTTCACGCAGGGTGGCTGGGCCCAGGGATCCGTGACGGCCGGGGATGCCGCGGGCAAGGCGATGGGCGAGCGGATGGCGGCCGGCGGCGGCTTGGCAGGATGGCTTTTCGGACGGCGGACATACGAGGGGCTTCTGGCACATTGGAACCGCCAGGGCGGCCCATTTAAGGAGGCGCTTAACAATGCGCCCAAGTACATCGCATCGACTACGCTCAAGGAACCGCTGCCGTGGCCCAACTCAACGCTGATGCGCGGCGACGTCCCGGAGGCCGTGCACGCGCTCAAGGCGCAGACCAGCGGCGTGCTGGCGATCATGGGCAGCAGTGAACTGATCGGTTCCCTGATGGCTGTTGATCTGATTGACGAGTACTTGCTGATGATCCACCCGCTGGTTCTCGGCACGGGACGGCGGCTTTTCCCAAAAGACGTGCGCGTGCGGCTGCAACTGACAAACTGCGTCACCACGCCGACTGGCGTGGTAGTCGCCACGTACGCGAAGCCGTAAAAGTCGAATTCTTGTTGCATGCGGCATGGAGGAAGTGACATGGTTAAGACAGTAAAGAACACGATTTGCCTTTGGTACGATGGCGACGCCGAGGACGCGGCGCGATTTTACGCCAAGACCTTTCCCGATTCATCCGTTGGCGCGGCGCACCGCGCACCGGGAGACTTTCCGTCCGGGAGGAAAGGAGATGTGTTGACGGTCGAGTTTACCGTGATGGGGATTCCCTGTCTCGGGCTCAATGGCGGACCCGCGTTCAAGCACAACGAAGCATTCTCGTTTCAGGTCGCAACCGCCGACCAGGCCGAAACCGATCGTTACTGGAATGCCATTGTTGGCAACGGCGGCCAAGAGAATGCGTGCGGCTGGTGCAAGGACAAATGGGGCTTGTCCTGGCAGATTACGCCGATCGCTCTGACGAAAGCGATAACCGATCCCGATCCTGCTGCCGCCAAGCGCGCGTTCGAGGCGATGATGCAGATGAAAAAGATCGACATCGCTGCAATCGAGGCGGCGCGGCGCGGTTGAGGTTGCATCTGCGAAGCGTGCATCCCGAAAGCGTATGGTGAACATGACGGCCGGACCAGAACCAGCGCGGTCCCGAGCCTGCGGTTTTAGACCGACGAGGGGGAGAACATATTCGCGCCCGCGCGAGAGGCGGGATAACAAACGGCTGGGGAACCATCCTGGGTATAGGCTTCGAGTCGTGATTGGAGAATTGTCTACACCGTAAACGACAATGAACTCGTAATCCATGTTATCAACATAAAAACTCGGGGGGAGGTATACAAATGAACGTTCAAATTATAGAAAAAACCGGGAAACCCGAATGGGCTGTTATTCCCTTCAGCGAGTATCAAAAACTTCAGAAGGCGCTCGAAGACGCTGAAGATATAGAAGATATAGAAGATATAGAAGAAAGCCTTAAGGCTATTCAGGAAGGCAAGGAAATAACAGTACCAGGGGAAGTCACCTTTGCGATACTTGACGGGGTTAGTCCAGTCCGCGCCTGGAGAGAGCATAAACAAATCAAAATGAGTGAACTGGCAAACAAAGCTGGTATCGGCTCAGCTTATCTTTCCCAAATTGAAAACGGCAAAAGAGTGCCTCCTGTCATTTCGACCGAAGGGAGAAATCCTATAAAATCATGGCAATAAAAGATTCCTCACTACGTTCGGAATGACACGCAGGTTCATTTTGCAAGAGCCTCAACTATCAAGAATATCGTGCGCTAATCCTTTCCCGGTCCAGCAGCGAGAGCGTTTTCGGAGCCAAGGCCACATCATAGAGCCGGGCACTGTTCAGCCCGAAAATGGCGCTCTTCACCAAACCGTCCGCCTTGCCAAGCGGCGGCAAGGCGAATTTTTCCTGCAAATCGGCCGGGATCTCGATGCGCCGGAAGGCCTCTATCTGCCACTGGGGTGAGCCGTACCATACGGAATCAGTGCCCCACAGAACCTTGTCAACGCCTAATCCCTTGATCAGGGTGGAGAGCAGTACGGCGCAGTGACGCGGATAGGTGACCGCTGACGAGGCAAAAGCCGTCCCCAGTTCGGCATAGACATTGTCTACCTTAAATTTTGCCGGGATGGCGGCCAGCTCACTCACCCAGGGGATATAGCCGTTTGCCTCGAAGGAACTGAGGTATTCCGGAGCGAAATCCTGCAACGGCCGCAGGGCGGCATGATAGATTATGAAATTGAGCCGCGGCCAATCCCGGGCCGCCTTGCCGACATCATCCACCGTGGCGTATCTCCAGAGATCGGGAAACGAAGTCTGATAATCATCGGGCAGGAGACCCTTATGGATGCAGACATTGCGAATCCCGGCCTTGACCATTTTTTCGTAGGCCGGGTAGACCAGTTGTTCGTCATCAAGACGCCAGGGATAGCGTGACGGACCCAGCGGATCGCCAATGGTATACCCTTTCCAGCTATCAGGATGCAGGGTCTCGATGGCCCTGTCGATTTCCTCAAGCCAGCCGGGCTGTCCGGGCGTGAAAATGGCGTGGGCCAGTAGCCTGCGGCTGCCGGCGATACCGTTGATGACTGATCTGGTTTTCGCTATTTCATCGTTGGTCAGAAACCATTTTTGCGGGTCATCGGAGGGGGCGCCGGAGAGCAGACCGATTTTTGTCTGACTCTGCAGGAAAACCTCGTCGATGAAATTGTCGAATTTTATCTTTTCAAGATCACTATTCTCCGCGCCCAAATCCTTGTTCCAGTTACGGGCATAGCGCCGCAGACCGGCCAACCCCTGCCAAGCGTACTGGTCTCTGACGTAATGCAGCTGCACATCAAAAATAAACTGCTGGTCGAGCGACTTTCTGATTGCCTCGGCCGCTTCGGGTTCAGAGGCTTCCGCCGGCAGGACATCGAATATCCCGCCATACACCGAATTCATGGCCAGGAAAGCGGCAGCCATGCCGCAAGTGCTGCCGAGAAACCGCCGTCTGCTCCAGCCAAGTTTCCGGCCGAAGCGGACGGCAAGGGACTCTAGCGTCTTTTCCGTCAGTTTCTGCTGATGCGTTTGCGCGAGCGGCCGGAATTCACCATTGGAAAGAACCCTGGTGGGAAGAGGATAACGTCTCTGCATGGATATCTCCTCTGATGGAAGTCTTGAATAATTGGAATTTTCGCCCGAGAACAAAAAACCTGCTGTCCGGGAAATATATTCAATTATGGTGCCAGCTTTTTTGAAGTGCGGGATGACTGAAATAATTCGTAATATGCTTGGTAATTCCTAGGACCGGGGTCAATCTGCCTGGGAAGAATGAGCCTGATCATCTCTCCATGAATTTGCGGTCCGGGCAACATACCATAAGGCAAAATCCTGGAATCCTGCCCATCAGGAATACCGTCCGTCCTTACAGGACTTCAGAATGCGGCTTCAATCGCGTGCGCAACAAATAGCCGTTGCGCACCGGCCACCAGGATACAGGGGGAGGCAGGCTTTATCGCCCGCCAATCCGCGAGTGCAAACGATGAAACCCCGGATGAAACTTGACACGATTCTATCCTGCCAAGCGATTGACCAAGTGGTATTGAAATTGCTTTTTATATGCTCACTCGGGTGAGGCTTTTGCAAAATGAACTTGTGTGTCATTCCGAACGCAGTGAGGAATCTGTAATTGCCGTGATTTTATTAGATTTCTCCCTTCGGTCGAAATGACAGGAACCATTCCTTTGCTTATTTTGCAAGAGCCTCGGGTGGCCGGCATAACCGGAACAGGCAGCCCAGGCCCGGAATCAATTTCTTCTTGCCCTTGACTTAAGTCAAGGTTCGGACTCGCACGTTACCCTATAATAATCGTGATGGATCATTTTTTTCAGCCGTGGACCTGAAAGTACCCGGTCCGGAACGGAAAATATTACCCAAAAGCGAGGAGATGAAAGATGAAAAGAGAAATGGCTAGGATGGTCGCGATCGGAGTGGCGGGACTGTTACTGGGGCTGCCGGCCCTAAGCGGGGCCGCGGAGAGCGCCTGCGTCGGCTGCCACAAGGAGATTACCCCCAACATTGTCAAGGACTTCATGTCAGGCGCCATGGGCAAGTCGGGCATGGACTGCGCGGACTGCCACGGCAAGGCCCACACCGGTAAGGATGATGCGGCCAAGGCCACCATGCCCAACGAAAAGACCTGCCAGAAATGCCACGAGAAACAGCATGCCCAGTACGCCGACGGCAAGCACGCCCTGGGCTGGATCGCCATGTCCTCCATGCCCACCAACGCCATCCAGCCCCACGCCTATATCCAGGGGCTCAAGGGCTGCGGAGGCTGTCACAAGGTCGGTATCCGGGACGAGGCCGCCAAAGCCGAATCTCGCTACGGCTCACCCTGCGACTCCTGCCACACCCGCCACAAGTTCTCCAAGGCCGAGGCTAAAAAGCCCGAGGCCTGCCAGACCTGCCACATGGGATTCGATCATCCGCAATGGGAGATGTGGTCCGGGTCCAAGCACGGGGTGATCTACCAGACCGAGGGTGATACCGGCCGGGCCCCCACCTGCCAGACCTGTCACATGGAAGAAGGGAATCACCGGGTCATGACCTCCTGGGGCTTCCTCGCCCTCCGTCTCCCCGAGGATGACGCCGAGTGGATGGGCTATCGCACCACCATCCTCAAGGGTCTGCATGTCCTGGATCCCCAGGGGAATGCCACCCCCCGCCTCGACTTGGTCAAGGCCGGCAAGATCGCCCGCCTGACCAAGGAGGAGTGGCAGGCCGAACGCGACCGGATGATCCTGGTCTGCAGCAAATGCCACAGCAGCAAGTACGCCAAAACCAACCTGCAGAACGCCGACGAGATGATCAAGGAGGCCGACAAGCTGATGTCCCAGGCCATCGAGATCGTGGCCGGGCTCTATGACAAGGGGGTCATCAAGCCGGGTCCCAACAAGGCGGCCTACCCCGACCTGCTCACCTTCTATGACGCCATTACCCCCATCGAGCAGACCCTCTACGTCATGTTCCTTGAGCACCGGATGCGGGCCTTCCAAGGCGCCTTTCACATGAACCCGGACTATGTCACCTGGTACGGACTGGCCGAGCTGCAGAAGGACCTGGTCGAGATCAAGCATGAAGCGGCTACCATGCTGAAGGAGGCCGGGAACAAATAGGCAGGCGCAAGCCTTGATGAACTCGTAAAAAGTCGGCGACAAAGCCCGGATGGCTAAGTAACAAAATTCGATATACAAGGCGTAGTGTATTTTTGAGAGCGAGGCCATACATGCGGTATGCCGAACGAACAAAAATGCGCTGCAACGCAGTAGATCGAATTTTTTACGACGCCATCAAGCCTTACTGATTGACCAAAACCAGGGCGGGCAAGTGATATCGTGCGAGACAGCGCATCACTTACCCGCTTTTTTTTGGGTTTACGTTATTAAAGGCCAAACTGCTTTGTTTCGACCCACTCCATCTTTAAGAGGGACCAGAAATCCATGGCCAGTCTACTAAGGACATAATCGTACGGCAGCCAGCCGTAGCCGTTGTCTCCCCAGCTTGTTCCCCATGAATTACGGATCAGCAGCGCCCCTGTCGTCTCCCTGTTGCATAACGTGTTCTTTACTTTCTTGCCGTCATCGTAGCCCACGGCAACAATGGCATGACCCCATTGGGCTCTCTCCCCCGGGCACGGATAGGGGATGCCGCCCTTCACGTTTGTGTTATTAAACGAAGGAAATCCCCAGAAGCCGAACATGGAGGGAATCCCGGCGGCAAGGTACTGTTTGACCGTGGCCAGCACATTTGCAGGCGGCGCGTTCGCCCCCATGGGGTCATGGCAGAAGTAGCGCAGCGCTTCATAATTATCCGCCACCGCGTAAACAAAGGCGGGCGGGTCCTTATCGAAATCAGCCACATTGTACGACCAGTATTTTTCATCAGGCACGCCACAGAGGCAAAGCGCGCCCATGACATTTCTCAGCCATGCCCCGGTATCACCTGTCACGTTCATCAAATTGCGGGTGGTCTTGTAAAGAAAGAGACGGGAGCCGTCTATATGTTTTCCGTGCGCCCTTCGCTCGAAATATTCCACGATCCCCACCCCGGCATGGGCCGAGCACGAACCAAGATTCAACTGATTTTCCACCGGGGAACACCACTGCCTGAGATCAACCGTTGCCGGCACGGATAATGTCGCGCCCGTTAAGCCAAGCCCGGTTGCCACCTCCCTGATATCCTGATGCTCCACGGAATAGTCCCGCAAGTCGGGCATGGGCGGCAACCAACCCGTGCCAACCGTTTCCTTTGTTTCGAGAAGTTCGACCTTGCTGTATAGATTACACATTTTACTTTCCTCCTCAGTTATGCGGCGATTTAACCCTGATCATTTCCCTGCGGAAGAACCTCTCCGCCGATCCTACAGGAGAGACTCTTTACTTTTTTAGCAAACCACTTTTTTGAACCTCACCTCCTTACCGAGCGACTATAAAATCCTCCATTTACTCCAGCACATACACCTTGGCCTCCCATGGAAAAACGGGCTCGCGGCCCACCCACTCACGGGGCACAACCCTGTCCTGGGTTACTTCCCGCCATACCCCGCCAAACGGCGTGTCCGGCCAGTTCGGCACCACATATTCGGCCTGTCCGCTCCAGGGATCCGGGGTACAGTAATCGGAAAAGTTGGCCACCACCACCAGGGTCTGCTCGCTGAAATCCCCGCCCCTTTGCCAGACCGCGACTTTCCTGTCTCCGCTGCAATCCATGTGGATAAATTTCGTATCATTGACCGCCAGGGCGTCACAGCTGGTCCGCAGCCGGACCAGCCGGCTGACATAATCGAAAATCCGCTTGCGCCACTCATGCCCGCACCGGTCAAAATTGACGGGATCAACCTGCTTAAAGGGATGCCGCACCACCAGATCATGCTCATCGGCAAATTCCTCGCCCGCAAAGATCATGGGAATGCCCACCGCGGTCAACAGACAGACAAAGGCCAGCTTGATGCGCGGTTCCGTATCAAAAACCCGGTTATTGACCAGAAAATTAAAGAGCCGTTCATTGCGATAGCCTTCCACGTCATGGGAGGTGACATAATTGATGGCCTGGGAGGTGTCATGGAAACCGAGCAAGCGGCAGTCAATCAGGCGGCGGATCATGGCGCCAAAATCAGGTGATTTATCATCGCTTTCGCCCAACAGGGCGCAGCGCACCATTCTCTTGAAATTCTCATTCCACAAACCGTCAAGACGCCCCTGCGCGACGAGTTCGGTCGGCACCGCCAGCTCCTCTCCCACCACCAGGAACCGGGAGTCAACCTCATGGAGGCTCAGGTCCGCGCCTTGCCAGCGTTCCCGCCAGCTCCGCCGCGAAAAGTGCGAAAAATCACGGATGAAATCCCAGCTGGCGATATTCTCCACACTGTCGATGCGGATGCCGTCGATATGAAAGTCATTAATCCAGCGGGCAATGTGGGTCAGCATCAGCTGCCGGGCCGGCGAGAGAGGTGATCGCGCCCCGGACACCGGGTCGTAGCTTTCCATGAACCTGTTATAGCGGAAAAGGGCGCCGCCGAAGGCCTGGCGTTTTCTGTGCTGATCGTACTCCTCCGGATCATTAACGTCGGCCTGCACATGAAAATCATGGAAATTGATGTTTTCATACCCGTAGCGGGTGGCAAAGGCCATGACCACATCGATAAAAAAACGCAACCCCTGCTGATGGCAGAGCCGGACGAGTTCGGCCAGGTCCGCGTTGGCGGTTGGGGAAAGATGGCCCTTGGGAAAACCGAGATCATAATCCGGGGCAAAGTAGTTGCTGGTGGCATAGCCCCACTCGCGATCCACAAAACTGTCGGCCACGGGAAGGAGTTCAAGGCAATTGACACCCAGATCATCAATATGGGAGAGCCCCTTTTCCAGAACGGCCAGCCCCGAGAAATTAGCGGGCTCGTTTCCCCTGCCCACCAGGGCCGCCACATCCCTGAAGGTGCCGACGCCGATCTGCACCTGTGTTTCCAGCTCGTCATACCTGCTCCAGACCGTCGGCAGTTCATAGATGACCAGGCTGTTATTGGCGGGCAGCAGCCTGATGTCCACCTTATCCGGCCGTTGCCGGAAGGCAGCCTCCCCGTTTGGGTCAACAACCACCAGCTCGTCGTTTTCATAACCGATGACGGCGGCTGGATCCCGGTCATCCGCTCCATGGGGGGGCTCGACCGGTCCCTGCAGACGCCAGTCCACGCAACAGGCGGCGGGATCGGTAACCAGCATCCTTCCCTTTGCCGCCAGGTAGGGATTCGTATCAGTGACCTCAAACCAGTAATGATAAACGGAACCGTTCGTTAACCCGCACTGCTTAGCCTCAAACTCCCACAGATCGGGATGATCCGCTGCCGGCTGCATGATAAACGAGCCGAGCTGGGCAAAGGAGGGCGGGTTGCCGTGCACCATTTCGCCGATGACCAGCCTGGGCGGCTCATCGCTGCTGCCGGGACGCCAGAGGATAAATGATTTTCTTTTACGTTTGATAAGATCGGGCGCCATGATTTTTTCTCCTTTGGCTAATGGCTGGTTGACTAACAGAGCATATTCCTGTTGCTTGGCGAGCCGAGTTCAATTTCGGGGATCTCTCCATATTTCTCGCGGTAACTCTTCAGCCCCTCGGCAAGCACCTGCAACAGCGCCGCCGCATAAACCGGATTGGTTATGATGCGGGTGTGGCGGATAACAACATCCAGGTTTTCAGGAAAACACTGGCCACAGTCAATGACGAATTCAAAGGCATTATGCCCCACGTCAAAATGATTTGCATATCTGCCTTCAATGGTCTTGTTCACGGTTTCCCGGCCTTTATCAGCGCATTCAGGCGGATAGACCGCGGGCGGTGGAATGAGCGGTCCGGAGTGACATATCCATGATACTCTCCCTAGCTTTCGCTCTTCAGCCTGAACACCTTAAGCAGTTACCTGAAAAACACTGCTTCATTTATTCTTTCAAAAAGCGGGCCATCGGGGGTCTAAAAAAAATAGCACATAATAACGTACTATTACCCGGCAAACAATATGACGCCGGCCAATATGGCAAGGAGCAATTGTAACCCAGGAATGTGCAAAAAAGGTGGCTTGACCGGCAATACAAAGGGGGGAAGGTGGTCCGAGGGCATTCCGGAGATAATCGCGGAATGTGGAAAAGTGACACATGAACGTCACACGTCCATGCTACATCCGGCAGGCAAATTATTTCGTTTGTCACGCCAGCCTGAACCTTGCAGACTGTAATACACCGCTGCCCGCCGGGCTGAAGGTGGTGTCTCGTCGCTGCTCGCCTGTATAGGGAGTGTCGGATTGAGGCTCATGCAAAATAAACTTGCGTGTCATTCCGAACGTAGTGAGGAATCTTTAATCGCCTTGATTTTATTAGATTTCTCCCTTCGGTCGAAATGACAGGAAGCACTCTTTTGCTTATTTTGCAAGAGCCGCGGATTTATTGAAAAATTGCCAAACGGAATTACTGGCGTATATCAGCCAGGGGCGTCCGGACGCTTCGATGCTGAACAATCTGATGTTTGGCCATTTTCCGGTACAGAGTCATGCGGGACCAGTTAAGCTTTTCAGCAGCCTTGCTTTTATTCCAATTGGCGGCAAAAAGAGCTGAGAGCACCTGATCGCGTTCACTTTTTGGTCTGAAAACCCCACCATAGAATATCTGCTGGAAAGGTTTGGGCAGGTCGCTAAACTTAATGGTATCTGCGGGGCCATTGATGCAGGTTGCCTCAACGACATTTTTAAGTTCCCGGATATTGCCGGGCCAGTCATACTTCAACAGGGAAAACCACGCCTTTTCACTGAAACCCTTGATGTGTAAACCGAAGAGTTTATTGAAATCCCGGACAAACTTGTTGAGCAGTACGGGGATATCCTCTCTGCGTTGCCGCAGTGGAGGCAAATGGACCCTGGCCACATTCAAGCGAAAAAACAGATCTTTTCTGAACTTGCCCTGTTCCACAAGTTCTTCCAGATTCTGATTGGTGGCGGCAATAACCCTGACATCAATGTCCGTGGCAACGTTGCCTCCCAGCCTGTGCACTCTCCCGCTTTCCAGTATTCGTAGAATTTTAGCCTGGGCAAAGGAGGACATTTCGCCGATTTCATCTAGAAAAAGTATACCGCCGTCAGCCTGTTCAAATTTCCCCGGTTTGGCGGCGACAGCACCGGTAAACGCCCCTTTTTCGTAGCCGAAAAGCTCACTTTCCACCAACTGCTCGGGCATGGCGGACGAATTGATGCGAATTAACGGCTTTTCCTTTCTCTTGCTGTGTTTGTGGATGAAGTCCGCGGTCAGTTCCTTGCCGGTGCCCGTCTCACCGGTAATGAGAACAATGCTGTCCCTGCTGGCCACCTTCAAAAGGTAATCGCGAATCTCCCGGATCTCTTTGCTGATTCCGGCCAGATCATCCGCATCCGGCCCATTTGTTTTCCCGGGGGATGCGAATTCAAATGCCGAGGCTGAATCGTGGAAATGATGGTTGAGGCAGCGGGTAAGTTCTTCCGTGGCCCGTGGCCCGGAAAAATAATCAGTGGCGCCTGAACGCAGGGCGGCAACGGCTTTTTCCTCGGAACCATGTTTCACCACGAGAAAGACGGGCTTCTCCGGACCGCAGGCCTTGATGCGCTCCAGCAGATGGATGCCATCCAGGGGATCCTGCTGACATGAACAGATAACCACAGCGTCAACTTGCAGTGTTTCCGGGAGATTGTCATACTCTCCGGTCAGGATTATCTTTCGCACCAGATTGCCATTATCGAGAAGATCACTCTGCAGCCCGCGGGAAAAGCTGTTGTCTTCTTCAGTCAGCAGCAACATGGCTTTCCGTTGCTTCTGTTGAGGATAAATCATTTTACTCTCCATGAACCCAACTTAAAACTATCTCGTCATTTCGTCCTTTCCAACATTATATGCTTTTTCTCTGATTCACAAAGTATTTTATTAGAATTATTCAAAAAAAAATCGCAAAAACCCGAAAAAACGTTGGCAAAAAGAGACACCTTTCAGGTATAGGTTTTCCGCTGCCGTTCCTTCAGGATGATTTTAATCGGAATTTTGTCCAGCCCGAGTCCTGTGCTGAACTGGTTCACCAGAAAACGGTTATAGGAAAAATGGACACCTTTGGGGTAATTGACAAAAACGATAAAGGTTGGGGGTTTGGTGCCCACCTGGGTCGTATAATAGAACTTCAGACGTTTTCCCTTGTACAGCGGCGGGTTGTGAGTTTCAGTCGCCTGCTGGAGAATCTTGTTCAATTTATTGGTGGAAAATTCCGTGGTGTACTGTTTAAAGACCTCGTCCAGCACAGGAAAAATTTTGTTGGTGCCTGACCCGGACAGCGCCGAGATGTTGAGAACAGGGGCATACTCCATAAACCGTGTGGCAAGAGCCAGCTCATCGAGAATTTTTTTCTGCTGTTTTTTGGCACCCTTGACCAGATCCCATTTGTTTACCAGGATCAGACAGGCCCGCCCCCGCTCCAGGGCATAACTGATTACCTTGGTATCCTGTTCGGTGATTCCCTCGCCGGCATCAATCAGAAGCAGGGCAATATCGCATTGCTCCAGGGCGGACAAGGCCCGCAACACGCTGTATTTCTCAATTTTTTCCGTTACTTTTCCCTTGCGGCGAATGCCGGCCGTATCAATGAGCAGATAGTTGCGGCCACTCCTCTCCAGCATGGTGTCCACGGAATCGCGGGTTGTCCCGGGCATATCCGAAACCACCATGCGCTCCTGACCAAGAAGACGATTAATCAGAGAGGATTTTCCCACGTTGGGGCGACCTATACAGGCAATCTTGATGGTGTTAGCCAGATCGTCTCCCTCCTCGACTGGCGTCATGCCGGCCACCAGAGTGTCGAGAAAGGATGTCACTCCATAGCCATGCTCCGCGGAAACGCCCCAGAGCTGGTCCACCCCGAGCTCATAAAACTGGGAAAGCAATGTCTCTTCCTGTTCAGGCCCGTCAATCTTGTTCACCACATGGAATAAAGGTTTTTCAACGCGCCGGAGCATCTTCACGACTTCATAATCTTCCGCCAACAGGCCGCCCTTTGCATCAAGAAGGAGCACAATGATATCCGCCTCTTCAATGGCCTGCCGGGTCTGCTGTTGAATGAGACTGCTCATGGTTTCATCCCGGTTAAGCTCGATGCCTCCCGTGTCAATGAGAATGAACTGGCGTTCGTTCACGGTGACCTTTTCATAGTGCCGGTCACGGGTAACACCGGGAGTCGGGTCGACAATCGCCTTTCGCGCTTTGGTTATCCGGTTGAAGAGGGTGGATTTTCCCACGTTGGGTCTTCCAACCAGGGCAACCAGGGGACAACGTGAATTTTCCATAGTTAATCGTCCATTCGTCTAAATTGCATTATATGAAGCTGTTCATCCAACTCATCGGCAAGTTTGATCAAAGCAGGATACTCTTTCCCCCGCGGTTTGCCTAAGAGTACTTTAAGTGAACCAAGCGCCGGCGGAATAAATTGTTCAAAAAAAATCTTGCCTTTCACCTGGCTTAAAAAGGCAAAGGCCCCGAGGATCTGGAGATTACGCTGCAGGGCCAGGGCGTGATAACCTGTCAAAAAGACTTGCGGATCAAGGGGAAGCTGCGGGCTTATCCTATCGACATAGTAATGAAACAGCTTGTCCTGGGCGTCCCCGCTTAACCCGGCATAAGGGTCAATGAGCAAGGAGGCCAGATCATAACCAAGCGGGCCGAAACGCGCGCCCTGATAATCGATGATCTTCACTTTCCCCTGATGCACCAGCAGATTACGCGATTGAAAATCCCGGTGCAGGAGATATTCCGCCGGCTCACGGGAAGCCCTGCTGGCAATGTGTTGCAGCTCCAGGATAAGTTGGGGATCTTCAACATCCCTGCCCAGGTAATCGCGGCAGAAAGAGAATCTGAAATAATCCGATTCGCGGCTAAGCATGAGATGTTCATCATAGCGGACCGTGTCCCAGCAGAATTCGGGGTCAAAATGACGGGCGCCCCGCAGTTGAAAAAGGATCAAACCCTCAATGGCCTGGTGGTAGAGAGGTTCCACTTCGGCAAACGATGCGGCCTTGCGCACCGCAGCCTGCAGATGCAGATTACCCAGATCCTCAAACAGCAGCAGCCCGCTCTTTTTGTCATATCCGGCGATCGCGGGCACCGGCACATCCCGGTCATGCAGGTGCACGCCGATATTGAAGGCCGCCTCCTGTTCTTCCGCACCCCTGGCCAGGGTGGCTGAAGGGAATACAGCGATGAGCGGCGGCCTTTCGGCAAAAACAATGCGGTAAAATACCCGGTCCGACCCATCCCCTGACATCTTTTCCAGACGGACCGGAGAACCATCCTGGACAAGGTTGCTTGTCTGGAGCAGCTCCATAATCAGCTGTTTTTGTTTCCGGCCTTCCGGTTCAGACGACAATTGTATCTTCAAGTTCCGCTCCATCAGGAACCCGGGCGCCGTCCCAGACCACCACCCGGTTTAACCGGCATTTCCGGCCGATATGCGCGTCAGAGCCCACACACACCCAGTCTCGGCACTGCAAATCATCAGGCCGTCTGACCCCGCTGCCGTAGAAAAAAGGAGAGGTCCCCTTAAAGGGCTCCTTGGTGAGAAGCACCCGGTGCAGGTCCAGATAATCCGCCGGGGTCCCCATATCAGCCCAGAAATGATCCTGGACCATCTGGGCGCAAATCCTGGCGCCATTCTGTAGCCAATGCCGGTAACAGTCAATGATATTATAGAAGATCCCCGGGGGAATGACAGCCAATATCCCGGGATTGAGGACATGAATGCCGGTAAAGGCCAGCTTTCTACCCGCCGCGGTTCCGCCGAAACCGGTTATGCGCAGCTCGTCATCCACCGCAACATTGTTAAAGCGGGGATAGTCATGGAGAACAAGGCTCACATCATTTCCCGAGACACAGTGTTTTTCATAGACCCGGGCCAGATCGATGGTATGAAAGATATCGCCGTTGGTGACCAGAACAGGCCCTGAACCGAAAAAATCCCGGGCCAGCCGCATGCCACCGCCCGTTCCCAGCTCAACAGACTCTTCCTGCAGAAAGATTTCCTCCTTTCCGCCCAGCAGCTTGGCAATCTGCTCCCGCAGATGATGGCAGTTGACCAGAATCGACGCAAATCCGGCCTGCCGCAGCTGTTCGACATGGCGCAGAATCAGGGGTTGATCAAGCACGGGAAAGAGCGGTTTAGGCCGCAGCAGGGAGTAGGGTTTCAGCCGGGTGCCGAAACCGGCGGCAAGGATCATGGCTTTCATCGATGTTGATGGCTCATGGCTGATGGTTTATGGCTCATGGCTGATGGTTCATGGCTCATGGCTCATGGCTCAGGTTCATGGTTCATAGCTCATGGTTCATGGCTCGGGATGAAGTTTATTCGTTTAGCCATCAGCTATCAGCCATGAGCTAACAGCTAATCAATCATCATTTGTCCATCCGCCCCTTCCGCCAGTCCGATCACCACGATACCGGCCTTGTCCGCCCGGCTTATCACGGCTTCACGATCAAAGAGGAGCGACTGGCCTGCCTCAACAGCCAGGACCGCGGCACTAACCCCTATCATTGACTCGATGGTGGCAGGGCCGGTGGCAGGGAGATCAAAGCGAAAATCCTGCTGCGGTTTTCTTACCTTCACCACCACGGCATTTTCCTTGGCCAGGGCCCCTCCCCTCTTGATTGCCGCATCAGTTCCCTCAATGGCTTCCACCGCCATGACAGACATATCGCGCACCACCACGCATTGCCCGATATCAAGTCCGCCTATGGCGCGCGCCATTTTAAAACCGAATTCAATGTCCCGCTTCTGGCTGGAACTCGGTTTTTTTCTGGTCAGAATGCCGGCGGGAAAAAGAAGATGCCGCAGATAGAGGGTGGATTCCAGCACTTTAATTCCTTCTCTTTCCAGCTCATCGGCAAAGGCCCGCAGAATGGCGTCATCCTGTCTGATATCAATCTTATTCCACAGACTGATCCCCTTCAAATCAGGGAGCACATCACGGAAAATACGGGTTTTGGTGATAGTGCCCAGGAAAACCGCCTCTTCCACCCTTTCCGCCTGAAAAAACTTGATGATCTTGCCAAGCTGCCCCAGCTTCACCCAGCAGAAACTGTCCGCGATCCCTTCCAGATCAGGATGGCTCTCCCCCTTGTGGCCGGCAATGACAACCTGACGTCCGGCACGTTTTGCCGCCTCGGCAAAAAGGTAGGGAAACTGGCGGCCGCCGGCTATTATGCCGATTTTATTCGTCATCACTGCTTAGTCTGACCACATTTCGGTTTGAAACAGCAAAAAAATCAATCATTCTTGTCACCAGCACACAATCAACAATCTCCGTCCGGACCTTCTCCAGGGCTTCCTGGAGCAGCAGATCCTTGGTCTTGAAGATCCAGGTAAAGGCCCTGCCGAGCGTGCGGATATCCTCGGGGCTGAACCCGGCACGTTTTAACCCTATGCGATTAATACCGCGTACCTGCATATCATTGCGTATTCCAGCCACCATGACATAAGGGGGAACATCCATGCTGATGCCTGACATCCCGCCGATAAAGGCGTATTCACCAATACGGGAAAACTGATGCACGGCGGTCATGCCGCCCACGGTAACACGGTCACCTATCTCCACGTGGCCTCCCAGGGTGGCATTGTTGACCAGGATGACATGGTTGCCGAGACTGCAGTCGTGGGCAACATGGGAATAGGCCATGAACATGCAATTGCTGCCGATGGTGGTGGCGCCGTGACCGCCCGGGCTGCCCCGATGGATTGAACAGTATTCCCTGATGATATTGCCGTCACCGATCTGGAGAATGGTCTCCTCACCCTTATATTTTATATCCTGGGGCGGCGCGCCGACGCAGGCAAAGGCGCCGATGCTGTTGCTTTTCCCCATGGTCAAGGGACCCGAGAGGTAAGCATGGGGGCCGATTTTGCAGTCAGCTCCGATCCTGACCCCCTTTTCAATGACCGCATAGGGGCCGACGGAAACCGAGGAATCAAGTTCCGCGCCAAGATCAACAATAGCTGTGGAATGTATCGTCATATCATTACATGAATGTTAAATTTACAGGGAACCTTGAAAAATTAGACATCTGGTTCGAGGACAAGAAGCGGTGAAAATAAAAAAGCTTGTCTTTCTAACACAGACGGCGGGCAATTTCCAGCTTTTATCCTCAACCAAGAACGGAAATCAGGAAAATGTGGCCATCAATTCCGCTTCCGCCGCCAGCTGCCCATCAACAAAGGCCTTGCCCGCGATCTTGAAGAGTTTTGCCTTACGTTTCAATACGGTCAACTCGTAGATAATCTGATCGCCGGGAACAATCTTTTTTCTGAAGCGCACCCCGTCCATCCCCGCGAAATATACCAGATTTTTGCCGATTTTCTCCTCATCCGTCAGATACGCCAGCAAGGCCCCGGCCTGGGCCATGCCCTCCATGACCAGCACCCCCGGCATTACCGGCTCGGACGGGAAATGTCCAGGGAAAAACGGTTCATTCATGGTGACATTTTTTAAGGCCCTGATCGATTGACCGGGGACCACCTCTAGAATCCGGTCGACCAACACAAAAGGGTAGCGGTGTGGAAGTATTTTTAAAATTTGCACGATATCATATTGTCCGGGTCCTTCACTCATCATGGGTCTCCTTATTTATTTCACCACCCGCCAGTTCACTTACCTGTCGCCGCAGCTGACGAACTTCCTTTAACAACCTGGGAATCCGCGAAAAAGCCGTGGCCGCCTGCAGCCACTCCTTATAGGGGATGGCCGGGAATCCCGCCACCACGGATCCTGCCTTGACGTTGCTGTTTATTCCGCTTCTCCCTGCCGCCATGACCCGGTCGCCGACCTCAACATGATCACCCACGGCGCCCTGTCCGGCAATAACAACACCCTTGCCAAGCCTTGCGCTGCCGGCAACCCCGCTTTGCGAAACGAGGAGGCACCCCTCTCCGATTTCCACATTATGGCCGATCTGCACCAGATTATCAATCTTTGTGCCTTTCCTGACCACCGTACTGCCAAAGGTGGCCCTGTCAATACATGAATTAGCCCCTATTTCGACGTCATCCTCAATCACCACATTGCCGACCTGGGGACGCTTGACGTGTACACCCTGGGCATCAGTGGCATAACCAAAGCCGTCGCTGCCTATTACGGTCCCACTGTAGACAATAACCCTGTCGCCGATTTTGCAGCCATGCCGAACAACCACATTGGCCTCAAGAACAGTCGCCTCGCCGATTTCCACGTCATCGCCTACAAACACGCCGGATTCGATGATGACCCTCTCCCCAAGCCTGACCCTGTTGCCGACCGCGGCAAAAGCGGCGATGGCAACCGAGGAGGGAATGCGGCAATCTCGGCCCACCTGGGCGCGGGCGCTCACCCCGGCCGGAGGCGCTGGTCTTTCATAAAAGAGATTATGGATGACTGCCGCGGCAAGGTAAGGATTCTTGACCCGGATGCAGGGCAGTGAAATATCCTCCATATCCTGGGGTACGATTACCGCGGAGGCCTTGGTTGCGTCAATCCGCCCGGCAAATTTTGTCCGGGCGATAAAAGCAATCTCTCCGGCAATGGCCTTTGCCACATCGTTAACAGCTGATATTTTCACCTCGGGATCGCCGCTCAATCGGCCATCAACCAAGGCTGCCAGTTCAGCAAGTGATTTTGTTTTCCGTTCCATTCATTTCCCCCCTGTTCTTACGAGGTGACAAGCATAACCTGTCCTGACCAGCCGCGCAAAAAAATTATTTACCCGCCGCTGGCAACAAAAAAAGACGGGCTGTTTTTTTTGTGACAAAAAACAAACCCGTCTGGCAGGGCGGAACATTCACCCGCCCGGTATCCGGCCTGTGAAAACCCGGTTTATTGTTGCATCCCGTTCACCCGGTCGCGCAGGATACCTGAAGGTTTGAAGGTAACAACCTTGCGAGCCGTCAGGATGAGTTCCTTGCCGGTCTGGGGGTTGCGCCCTCTTCTGGCATTCTTATCCTTGATGTTAAACTTGCCGAAACCACTGATGAGAAGATCCTCACCGTTCGCGAGACAATCCTTGCTGATTTTCAAGAACGTCTCAACAATCGAGGTGGCCTGCGCCTTGGTCAAGTTGTGAGTTTGATAGATTTTCTGCACCAAATCAGCCTTAGTCAGGGTCATGTTGCTCAACCTCCATCAGTTATTAAACCTTAAGTATTGGTAACTTCCAGGTAGATAGGCTGAAAGCTGTAGACCGAAGGAAAAGCGCCTAAAATATGCAATACGACAGTACCGACAGTCCTATAGCCTTTAGTCTACAGTCTAAACAGCTGGATAGTTACAAGTATTGTAGACGAACATGTCTGTTTATTGCAAATGCTTGATACACTTCATTCCGGCAAACTCTCCGGCGGCCCCGAGTTCCTCTTCTATTCTCAGCAACTGATTGTACTTCGCCACCCTGTCAGTGCGGGAAGTGGCTCCTGTCTTGATCTGCCCCGTGTTCAAGGCGACACTCAAATCCGCAATGGTGGTATCTTCCGTCTCGCCGGAACGATGGGAAATAACCGCTGTATACCCGGCACGATGGGCCATGTCCACCGCATCAATCGTCTCGGTCACGGTCCCTATCTGGTTCAGTTTAACGAGAATCGAATTTGCCGTTCCTTCCTTAATTCCTCTGGCCAGAATTTTGGTATTGGTGACAAAAACGTCATCTCCAACGAGTTGAATCTTGCCGCCCAGACGATCGGTCAATTTTTTCCACCCTTTCCAGTCACTCTCATCCAAACCGTCCTCAATCGAGATAAGCGGATATTTCTTTACCCAGGCCTCATAAAATTCTATCAGCTGGTCCACATTCTTTTCAGAGTCTTTTTCCGCGGCCAGCACATAAACTTTTTTCTTTTGGTCATAAATTTCGCTGGCAGCCACGTCAAGAGCGATAAACATATCCTTGCCAGGGGCGTATCCCGCCTTGGTTATGGCTTCCAGCAGGCATTCCATGGCCTCCTCGTTCGAGCGGAGATTCGGGGCGAATCCGCCCTCATCCCCGACGGAAGTCAGATGTCCGGCTTTTTTAAACACGCCCTTCAGACTATGAAAGGTCTCCACCCCCATCTGCAGGGCCTCGGAAAATGAGGATGCCCCGGCCGGCATGACCATAAATTCCTGAATATCAACATTATTATCGGCGTGAGCCCCGCCGTTCAGAACATTCATCATCGGCACAGGCAACATCTTGGCGTTTACCCCGCCGAGATAGGTGTAAAGCGGCAGATCCGACTCCAGCGCCGAGGCTTTCGCCATGGCGATGGATACCCCCAGAATGGCATTGGCGCCCAGCTTCTTCTTATTGTCAGTACCATCAAGTTTCAGCATAACCTTGTCAAGAAGAACCTGACGGGTTGATTCAAGACCGATCAAGGCAGGGGCAATTTTCTCATTTACATTGGCGACTGCCGTCTGCACCCCCTTGCCGAGAAAACGTTTTTTCTTTACATCGCGAAGTTCAAGGGCCTCGCGGGTCCCGGTGGAGGCCCCGGAAGGAACGATAGCCCGCCCCATGAAGCCCGTGTCAAGATGGACCTCCACCTCAACCGTTGGATTCCCCCGTGAATCGATGACCTCACGCCCTATAACGCCAATAATATCTCCCATTCCATTTCTCCCTCAGTTATTTATGTGAAAACAAACCCAAGCGACATCATGTTTGTAGCTGAAATCATTTAAACAATTATCATTGTTCCTTTATTATTTGTCAACAGCAACCAGCAAAACCTTTCTTTTTATGAAAAAAGCTGAAAGCAATGGTTCACACCCCGGAACAGACACTTGCTAGCCCACGACACTCGCCATCTTGAAAATCGGCAGATACATGGCGATAACCAATCCGCCGATGAGGCCGCCGAGAAAAACCATCATGAACGGCTCAATCATGGCGGTCATGTTTTCCACCGCCTGATCAACCTCTTCATCATAGAAATCGGCAATTTTTTCCAGCATGGTGTCCAGGGCGCCGGTGGCTTCTCCCACATTGATCATCTGCACAACCATACTGGGGAATACCCCTGTTTCCTCGAGGGGCTCGGCAATGGAGCGGCCTTCGGTGATACTGTCCGCCACCCGAAACACCGCCTGTTCGACAACCTTATTGCCCGCGGTTTTGCCGACGACATTCAGGGAATCCAGGATCGGCACGCCACTGTGCAGCATGGTCCCCAGTGTTCTGGTGAATTTCGCCACGGCCACCTTACGGATGAGCGGTCCGAAAACAGGGGCGTTAATGAGCATGTAATCCATCTTTTTACGGCCCTTGTCCGTATTATAAATTTTCTTTATGGCAACAACGACGGCAACCAGCACGCCGATCATGATAAAAAAATTCTTTTTGGCAAATTCGCTGGCATCAACCACAATCTGCGTTGGAACAGGGAGCGCCGAACCGAAATCGGCAAACATTTTTGCAAAAACCGGGACGACGAACACGAGGATCACGGCAGTAATAACCAGAGCAATACAGAGACAGATGATCGGGTAGGTCATGGCGCCCTTTATTTTTTTCTTCAAAGCCATGCTCTTTTCCATAAATCCGGCAAGACGGTTCAGGATGGTATCGAGAATACCACCCACCTCACCGGCATCAATCATATTGCAGAAGAGATTGTCAAACACCTTGGGATGCTTTTTCATGGCATCGGCAAAGGTCATACCTGTTTCGACATCAATACGAATGTCGGTCAGCAATTTTTTAAATGTTGCATTTTCCTGCTGTCCCGCCAAAATCTCAAGACTTTGCACAAGCGGCAGACCGGCATCAATCATGGTGGAGAGCTGTCTGGTGAAAATCACCACGTCCTTGCCGGTAACTTTCGGCTGAAACATGGCAAGATTTGCCAAAAGATCTTTAGGCGCCACCTTAAGGACAGTGGGTTTGACCCTGATCTTTTTCAACAGTGCCAGTGCGGCGGCTTCGCTATGCGCCTCAATTCTCCCTTTTCTTTTCTCCCCGTATGAATTCACTCCCTTCCAGACATATACAGGCATGAAATATTCCTCTTTTTTTCTTTGCGGAAGAAGGCGCCGCCAAAAGTGAAACAATTTTCACTTCAATGCAGCCGGCTTCCGGCATCAGAAATAAATTTTATATCAAGATTTCAGGAAACACAATACAATTGACAATGTTTTCCATTTCTTATGGATACAAGCATTATTCATGCCTAATCTCTACGGAAACAACTTGACACAAGGCCCACCGAAAAAAAGAGGGGCCGCTGCTGCTCTTTTTCTATTGACAGAGTCTGCGCTTTAATTTAAATAAATATGTTCGATAAACACAACTTGCTTTTCCAACTGATATAAATATTTATGGTTTCCGATACAAAGGAGGGTCTGTCATGGCTAGCAATGCTCCGGCAGCAAGTGAACTTTACAGCAGCGGTTTTTTCCATCCCATTGTTGAACAGTGCGAGGGATGCGAACGGATCGTAGAAGCAAACAATAATAAATATTGCCAGGCGTATTCCTTTCCAGAGGCAAAATGGCGCCTGGGAATCTGCAACTTCGCCACACACAAAAAACCTGAGATTGTGGTGAGCACCATTAAAATCAATCCTTTGAAAGCTGCCAAGAGAGCCTCCGGCGGCAAGAAAAAGAAATAACGATTATCAAAATTATCATAATCCCGGACTTGTCATATAACGACTGAATGGTTTACACCATTCAGTCGTTTTCGTTTAGAACGATAAATATGGAAAGATAAAAAAATGCCTTGTTTTTTCTAGCCTCGCGCATTGGGATAGAGGGACAGAAGAAACTCCTCGTCCCCCAGAATTTCCTGAAATCTGGCGTAATTATCCCGAAAATCTTCCGTCGCCTTCCCTTCTGCCATCAGCTTGCCCGCCGCTTGCTCCAGCAACTCCTTTGAATAATCACTCACCGCATAAAAGACCTTATCCAGAATCAACTGTGTTTTTTTTTCATAAGGCGGCACTTTTTTCAACAGCGCAATTTCCGCGTGCCGCAAAGTCGGGGCAGCAAATAAACGAAACAAGCGCGGGGTATCATAGACATCCGCAGCATCAAGAAAAAGACACCGCATCTCCGGATCAAGCTCGGCCACAAGCTTGGCGAGCTGTGCATTTTCATCACTGCACGTTTCCGACAACAGGAGACGGATATAGGGAGTAATCTCCTCGCTGGATAAAATCCCCTTCCTGAAGGCGCTTTTCAGCCATTTGATCTTCATTTCCGGGCTTTTCGAGACAAAGGGCAGATATCTTTCCAGCCATTTATTTTTTGTGTTATTTTTTAACCAAGCGATCATTATGTATAAACGTGACACATGAACAGCACATATCACACCCCCATGGTCTTATTAAGAATATACTCCAAATAGCCTGGAGTAAAAGGTTTCGTTACATATTGCTGAACCCCTTCCCTGAATGCGGCAATTATCTGCCCGAGCTGGGCTTCAGCCGTTACCATGACAAAGGGCGTGTTCTTTTTTTGCGGGTCACGCCGGACTGCTTTCAGCAGCTCAAGGCCACTCATGCCCGGCATGGAATAATCACAGATCACAAGATCAATGCATTCCCGGTCGATAATTTCCAACGCCATTCTAACATTCGGCGCCTCCAGCACTTTCCCGTAGCCCATCTTTACCAGGGACGAGGCAATAATACGCCTCATTATTTTTGAGTCATCCACTACTAGAATCTTAAAGGCAGCCTTTGTCATAATACGAAAAACCTTTCACCTGGTGAAAACTTTTTACAACTTCAGCAAATGTCTTATAATAAACCATACCGCATGGCCAAAGAAACACTGAAAAAAATATTCTGTTTGACGGAACAGGCAAAGCGCGATACATTACCAGCATAACAAATAAAATCTTCCCATGCCATCCTGAAGTCTATTTCGTTAAATTTTATTTAAAAAAAATTTAAAGTATGCCCTAGTGACCATCATGCAAAAAAGAAAAAAAACCTCCAACACAAAAAACATTATTGTTCTCATCCTGCTGGCCCTTGCGGCTATCTCGGCTTTCTTTTACCTCAATACCGGCAAAATAAGTGAAAAAACCGCTGCCATTTCCCCCGAGCAAGAGCGGGAAAAGCTGCAGGAAAAGGTGGATGTCCTTGAAAAGAATCTGCCCCTGGAAAAGAGCCAGGAGCCTTCGGGTCAGCCGGAAGGTCTTCCCGGACAAGCGGAATCCGAGCCCGGAGCAGATAAACAGAGGGCCCAGGAGCCCGTCAATATAGACCCCTGCCAGGAGAGGGCAACCAGGCTTGATACTTTCTTTGCGCAGCTTGACGGCAAGGACTATATTGTTGATTCTCACTTAGATGGGGGATCGAAAGTTTACCTGACAGCAATTCTCAATAAAATCCTGGAAAACAAACCGAAAATCACCCGGGAAAAAGACGATCTGCTGTCAATACTCCAGAATGCCGCTCATTTTTTCAGGATACTCGGGGAAAAGGATATCTTAATCTTAAAAAAAATCATGACCAATGAAAAGGAACACTATGAGCCCGTCCTGGCCGATTTTTTCAATTTATTCGTCTACCGGGAGAACTGCCTGCATATAAACTATCCGATTCAATTGCCCCTGGAAGATATGTACAGCTACGCGGTATACTTTCTTGACACCCTGGGAGGGCAGGCCTATCTTTTCCGCCGTGAACCGGCCTTAAGAACCTTAATGAAGTACTACAGTGTCCTGGTTCTTGACCAGGCAAATATGAAAAATGCAAATCCGCTGGGGATCGATATCAGGTACCACCTGAACAGCCTTATTGAAGAATTAAACTCGCTATCAGGCCTTCAGGATAAGGAAAAATATCTTGACAATCTGCTGAAGCTGCAGGAAAAGTACGAAAAGCTTTATGGAAAATAAGGGATTCAGCAATTGTTGATATACCGTTTATCACGTCTCGAAGGGTTCGTCATTCCGGCATGACGACACAGATAAACGGTATTCTTAAAATTTCTAATTCTCTAAAATAAAAAAAGGAGGCCGGGTCATCCCAGCCTCCTTTTTTTTTCGTGTTCTCTTTCCCTGTCATTCTTCACAGGGGCGCAGCAAACTATTCGCGGTTGCCCATGAAATGCAGAAGGCTCAGAAAGAGATTGATAAAGTCAAGATACAGGGCCAGCGCTCCCATAATTGCTCCTCTTCTAATTGCCGCTTCCCCCTCCGACATAATTCCCGCAGCGCCTATCTGGGTTATTTTCTGCACATCATAAGCGGTAAGTCCTGTGAAGATAATCACCCCAAGTCCGGAAATAACCCAGGCCATCATGGAACTCTGCATGAAAATATTGACAACCGAGGCGATGACGATGCCGATCAGTCCCATGAACATGAAAGAACCCAGGCTGCTCAAATCTTTTTTGGTCACCATGCCATAGATGGCCATGGCCCCGAACATGCCTGCGGTGATAAAAAATGTTCCGGCCACGGACGTGGCTGTATATACCTGCAGAATCACGGAAAGGGTTATGCCGTTTAATGCGGAATAAATGACAAAAAGAGCGGTTGCAGCCTGCGGGGAAAGACGCATGACCCGGGCTGAAAGATAAAAAACCAACCCCAGCTCGGCAATGATCAATCCCCACCGCATCAGGGGATTCATAATAAAAATCTGCATAGCCGTTGCAGAGTTAGCCACCAGAAAGGCCATCACTCCGGTTAATCCCAGCCCTATGGCCATCCAATTAAAAACCTTGGCCAGAAAAATTGTCGAGGCCTGACTCCGCGCCTCGGGAACTGCAACCGTCCTCTCGTAACCATTGTTATACATCTTTATTCCTCCTTAAAATGCCGTTAATAGAGTCAACGATGATGAATTCATATTTTCATGAAGCCGAGTGACTTGAAATTTCATGGCGCCAGCTGCAACTTCATCCTGCTGCTTTGTACTTATACAATATAGCTACTGCTTTCATAGAGTCAAGCGGTTCGGCGCTTCCTTCCGCAACAACTGCCAGCGGGAAAATCCCTATAAAAAATCAACAGACCACACTGCAATATCTGGTATAATACTAAAATGGCAAATTTTCCACACATCGAAAAAAATCCGCATCTGCTCTCCCAATACGAATCCCTTAAGCGGGATGAGCAGGAGATTCTTCAGCTCATCTCAATAATTTTCGAGCCCTGCGCCCCGAAAATTATTCTCGAATGTTCCATGGAACTCCATGGCGGTCACGAGGAGGCAAAACCTTCCGCTGAAGAGCTGCCCCTATCCGCCATTCTTCGCAAACTCCAGGAACGTGACCTCATAACATGGCGCAATCAGGTTAATCCCCTCATCATTGAAATTATCAGCAGAAAAGCTCTGGACACGGGCAACTTCTCAAAAATGGCCCGCATTATCCAAAAAAAACTGCCTGCCCACGGAGAAGCCTATGACCTTCTCACCCAGAAAACCCCGCGCCACGTCCGGGAAATGAGAATTGGTCTCTACCTGGGGGATTTCGATCATTTTAACAAACACCTTCTACATTATTATGACTGCCCCGATGCATCGGACACAGACTCACCCCTGGCAGACATCGTCAACAATCCATTCGCGCCCGAGTGGTTTAAAACGCTTCCCCCCCATCTGCAACTGCATGGACTCCATGAAATAAGCAGAAAAAGCCTTTTTTCCCTTGAACCGTTTGATCTGCCCCTTGCCTATCTGCAAGACAAAAACACTCTCAGCATCATTCCCCCGGCAGGCTGGCCTTCCGTGTATTACCTGCTTATCTCCAACCTGCTGCTGCGTGCGGATCTGGCAGAGGCAAGCCGGAAACTGGCTGAAGCAAAAAACAGCATTGATTCACTGGGGCTTCGCGGCTGGCTGCAATTCATGCTCGGCAACAATAGTGAGGCAATCAACTGTTTCAAGGAAGATCTAGACAATCTGCGCCTAAAAAAAGAGTCAAAAAACGTCTTTTACATCGGTATTGAAGGGCTCTTTTTTATCCTTGCCCTGCTCAAATCAGATGATTACCGGCATTATCCGGCAATTTCAGCATTTATCTCAATTGTGGAAACAGAACAGCTAAACAACCCCTTACTGCCCGCCTATAAAATTCTGCGGAAGGTAACCAGGGAAAAATTGGAAACCTTTAAGGCAGGAGTAACGGAGCAACTCTGGCATCATGGTGAAAAAAATGCGGTGACGGCTTTATTCATGGGCCTTGGTAATTTCTGGTTGAACGGCAGCATAGAAGCCGTTCAGCGAGACGAGCTGGCCGCGCTTTATGAGCGGGCAAAAGAAAACGGCTACAACTGGCTGGCCATGGAGTTTGCAACTCTGCTTGTTGAAACCGCGGGAAGCGACACCTGCGGCGCCTTCATCAGGGACGTCCAACAAAAAACGGGGCTTACCTCCCTCCTTTTGCTGATCCAGCACGAAAAAACATGGCAACGCGCCTTAAAGGCATTAAACATCATCAGTTTGGAAAATGAGCAGAATCTCCTTGCCCGATACCGTCTGATCTGGCTGGTGAAATTCAAGGACGGCTTTGTCACCATTGCTCCCCGGGAACAGAGGATGACAGCTGACGGACAATGGAGCCGGGGCAGATCCGTGGCCTTAAAGCGATTATACAGCGGAGAAAATCTCGCCTTTGCCACGGAGCAGGACCAGAGAATCCGGTCAACATTGCACAAGAAGGAGGTCAATCTCGGAACATCCTATGAATTTGACATGGATGAGACCCTGTCTGCCCTGGCCGGACATCCCCTTCTTTTTGCAGCGGATAATCCTTCCCTTCCGGTTCAATTCAGCAAAGGTGAACCGGAGTTGCACGCCATGCAAGCCCAGGACAAACTGCACCTTAAATTTTCATTACCCATTGGCGATGAAAAAATCCTGGCAGTCCAGGAGACGCCTACCCGTTTCAAGATCATTGAGATCTCGGCGAAACACAGAAAAATTTACTCCATCCTGGGTGATGAAGGTCTTGTTGTCCCCGCGGCCGCCAAAAATCAGGTTCTCGAAACACTCGGCACCTTGTCTTCCTGTCTGACCGTTCATTCCGATATCGGGGCAACAACAGGTGATATCAAAGAGGTTTTTGCCTCGGACAAGATTATCATGCAACTGTTCCCGGTGGGAACGGGATTCCGGATCTCCATGATGGTGAAGCCATTTGGCGGGAGCGGACCGTATCTGTACCCGGGGCAGGGATCTGAAAACGTCATTGCGGAAATACACGGAAAACGGCGGCAAACCCGGCGTAATCTTGAAAGAGAAAGAGAAAATTGCGCATACATTGTCAAACATTGCCCAACCCTGAACAGGCTTGGCGATACCGATGGTGAATGGTTCATTGAAGACCTGCAGGATTGCCTTGAGGTTCTTCAGGAAATCGAAAC
The DNA here is from genome assembly GCA_016219175.1 of Deltaproteobacteria bacterium. GTDB lineage: Bacteria > Desulfobacterota > Desulfobulbia > Desulfobulbales > SURF-16 > SURF-16. The sequence continues at coordinate 28,316 of JACRCD010000017.1, forward strand.
GCTGGGGGACAACCTCACTATCGAATGGCCTGAAGGTGAAAAACTATCCGTTCGTCACCATGCCTCTTTCAATAACTTCCACATGCATATCAAGCATAAACACAACTGGTTTGAAGTGGACGGGAAACTGAGTCTTGACCAGGACAAGGTTATTGAAATGAAACAACTCATCGAAATCGGCCAGAAACATTCCGGCAGATTTATTCCTCTGGGCAAAGGTGAATTTCTCGCCCTGTCCCGGGAGTTCCGGAAACAACTGGATGAACTGGCCAGCTTTGCCAATCTGCACGGACAAAAACTGCGCATCCATCCGCTGGCCTGCGGCGCCCTTGAACCTCTCACTGAAAGCGGCATTACCTTGACCGCGGACACGAAGTGGCATGATCACCTGCAACTCATCAGAGAGTCTCGCACCTTCCAGCCAGAGATGCCTAAAACCCTGCAGGCCCAACTTCGCGACTACCAGATCGAGGGATACAAATGGCTGGCCCGCCTCAAGCACTGGGGGGTCGGCGCCTGTCTGGCGGACGACATGGGCCTCGGCAAAACCATTCAGACTCTGGCCATCATAGTCCAGGAGGCCCCGCACGGCCCCTCCCTGGTTGTAGCGCCGACATCCGTCTGCATGAATTGGCAGGCGGAAATCCGCCGTTTTGCCCCCACTCTGCGGGCTGTGCTTTTCGGGGGCAAGGAAAGAGGCCAGCTGCTTGATAATCTCGGCCCCTTTGACGTGCTCATCTGCAGCTACGGACTTTTGCAGCAGGAAAACACCCTGCTGTCGTCCAGGGAATGGCGGGTTATCGTTCTTGATGAGGCGCAAGCCATCAAAAACATTGCCACCAAGCGCTCAAGGGCGGCGATGGAACTTGAGGGTCATTTTAAAATGATCACAACCGGCACCCCCATAGAAAATCATCTTGGCGAGCTTTGGAATCTTTTTAATTTTATTAATCCGGGGCTTCTTGGCTCACTTGATCAGTTCAACCACCGCTTTGCCATTCCCATTGAAAAAGAGAAGGATCCAAACGCACAGAAGAAGCTGAAAAAACTTATCCAGCCCTTTATTTTGCGCCGCTTGAAAAGCCAGGTTCTCGAAGAACTGCCGCCACGCACGGAAATTGAACTCCTGGTGGATATGAGCCAGGAAGAATCGGCATTCTATGAAGCATTGCGCATTCGCGCTCTGGAAAAAATTGAGCGCGCCGAAGTTCCGCATGGCCATAAACGCATGCAGATTCTGGCGGAAATCATGAAACTAAGACAGGCCAGCTGCAACCCAAGCCTCGTCCAGCCTAATACAACCATCCGGAGTTCCAAACTGGAACTGTTCGGCACTGTTATCAAGGAGCTCTTGGAAAATCGCCATAAGGCCCTTGTTTTCAGTCAGTTTACCAGCCATCTGCGCATTATTCGCTCATTTCTTGATGAACAGAACATCACCTATAAATATCTTGACGGTTCTACTCCCGCCCTGAAACGACAAGCTCAGGTGGCGGAATTCCAGGCAGGAGACGGTGATCTTTTTCTTATCAGCCTGAAAGCCGGAGGAGTAGGGCTGAACCTTACCGCGGCTGATTATGTAATCCATATGGACCCCTGGTGGAATCCGGCCGTTGAGGATCAGGCATCAGACCGCGCTCACCGCATCGGTCAGATTCACCCGGTCACTGTTTACCGTCTTGTCACAAAAAACACGATTGAAGAAAAAATTCTCCGGCTGCACCGAAACAAACGGGAACTTGCCGACAATCTTCTGCAAGGCAGCGACATGAGCAACAAGCTGATGGTGGAAGACCTCATCGAGCTGATGCAATCTTTTTAGTAGTGATTAATATATAAAAAAGAGGGCTGGCGCAGAGCAATGCTAGCCTGACGCAAGGGCACCATAAAAAATGAAGGAGGGCATTTCTCATCAGCCCCGCTCATTGCCGGTAATTGCCTCTTGACATTGCCGGCAATGAGGGACTTAAATAGATAAATGAGGTGACTTTTTCCGTCACTGCCTGACTTTTCAGCCGCAGGATATTCTTTTCATGGTTCATGGGGAGAAAAAATATGAAAAAAAATATTGTCTATCTCTTCTTTCCGCTGCTCTTCTTTCTAACAACATTATCTTCCGCACCCGCTCAACCCCGAATCCTCTCTGCCGCCGAAATGACGCGCGTGCTGTCGGAAAAAACCTTCTCCCTGACTTACACAGGTGAGAACAAGGGCAACTCCCTCATCTACTTCTCCCGGGATGGCAAGTATACCATTCTCTTTCCATCCGGAAATGTCAGATCGACGGAAAAATGGCAGGCGGACAGCAATGGAGACCTTTGCCTGCGCAAGGTGAAACGTTCAAAAAAGGATGATCAGTATATCACCCGCTGCGGTAAACTTTCCCTGGTCGGGGAGAATACCCTGTTCCACCATGATGACACGGGCAAACATATCCTCAGCCTGCAGTACATCGGCAACGGCAACCTTCTTGGCAAACCGCCGTATTAATTATATCGGACATATTCCTTTCACTTATGCTCCGCGGGAGCGCAAATCAACACCTTGCTTCCCTCCTTAAACGTCACCTCGATCTTATTGGGCGGCACCTTGCGGGTTATGATCCCCAGGCCGAAGACTGGGTGATCGACCAGATCCCCGTCTTTGAAATTGGCGGTCATGGCGTAGGAAACAGCGGCCAATGGATCCCTGCCTCCAATCAGTTCCCGGAAATGCGCTTCGGCTTTCATCACCCTGGACGTCAGGCCGTTTTTCCCGGCCACCGTCCTGCCAGCTGATTGACGCCGCACCGTTGGCTTTTTTTCTATTTTGACAGGCCGGAAATTATGGGTGCCCTTGCAGACATTGCACTGTACCCTTGCCACCTGATCCCCAACCAAGGCAACGATGGTATGGTTGGTGACGTCCTTGCACTTGAGACATCGGGAATCGATGTCATCTCCGACTGTTGGCTGCTTGTCAATTTTCAATTGCTTCCTCTCCTTAGAGGTTGTCTACTGCTTATTAAGTTTATCAACAAAAAAAATTCAGACCTTTTGCAAAACCTTGGCAAAAGAGATGAAGAAAGTGATCCCCTGCTTTCTGCCATGTTCCAACCATACCTCGCCGCCATGCTGCGCCGCAATCTCTTTGACTATAGCCAGCCCCAGACCGGTGCCGGCAATACCCATGGAGTTCTTTTTCCTCTTGAACATGGAAAAAATACCTTTGCAGTCTTCCTGCGCCAAACCGATGCCGTTATCCCGCACGGAAAGAATATGAAATTTTTCCGAATCAACGTAGCCGACTTCGATTTCACTTAACCTCTCCCCGCCATATTTCAGAGCGTTATCCACAAGGTTCCTCAGCACCCGCAACAGCGACATGCGGTCAACGATCATATCCGGCGGAGATTCCGGGGTAATCCACTTCACCGCCCGCAGGTCAAGCTGTACGGAAAACTCCTCCCTGGTTATGGCCAGGGTTTCCGCCAAGGATACCTTTTGTAAAAAAAGGGGCGCTTCCCTGGATGAGATGAATATATTGATTTTATCCACCAGGGCGGCAATCTGTTCGGAAGAGTGGAGGATCTGTTCACAGAATTTTTTCCCCTTCTCGTCCAGTATGCTCCCGCACCGGTCACGCATATGCTTGGTCAGCCCATGGATTGAAATAGCGGGATTTTTCAGATCATGAACCACGGAGTAGGCAAACTCCTTTATTTTCTTCGAGCTTTCCTTGAGGTCGTCCTCAACCTTTTTTTGGTCCGAGATGTCATAATGGGTGCCGACAAAACGAAGGGGGCGGCCATTTTCATCCCATTCCACCACCTTGCCCCTGGCCAGAACCCACTGCCATTCCCCAGCCTTGTTCCGCATGCGAAATTCCGCGACGTACCGCGAGGTGCTGCCCTGCAGATGATGATGGACAGCGGCCAGGGTTTTCTGCTTGTCATCCGGATGAAGCAACTGTTCCCAGGTAATGCATTTCTTGATCACCTCTTCCGCTGTATAGCCCAGCATCCTGGCCCAGTTTTCTCCATAATACACCTCACCGGTCTGCAGATTACGGTCCCAGACCCCGTTTGAGGTGGCATCAAGCACCATCCGAAAAAATTTTTCCCTTTCCCGCAGCTTGTCCTCGGCCCGCTTTTGCCTGGTGATATCATGGTTGCTTGCCCGTCTGCCGAGAGAAGAGCCATCCATGGCCGGAACAGCCCGGCAGCTGTGGGCAAGCCAGCGCTCATCCCCGTCTTTGGTCAGAATCCGGAAATTAAACTGAAAGTCAGCACTATCATTGATCTCTTCCCGGAGATGGTTTGCAAACTGCTGCCTGTCTTTTTCATGGACGATCGAAACAAGCAACCCGGGATTGTTACGGAAATCATCCGCGCTGTATCCGGTTATATGCTCACAGGAGGGCGAGATGTGGATATACTTGCCCTGAGGGTCGATCCAGTATTCCCAGTTGTAGGAAAAATCCGCGATAATGCGGAATTGCTGCTCTTTTTCCTTAATTTTCTCCTCAAGCCGCTGGCGCACGGCTCTTTCCCGCTCAAGCTGCCGGGCTACCTCTCCTAGCTGGCGAGAAAGTTCATTCACTCGTTGCCCAGGATCATTATGCGCCTCTTGTCCCTGGTCCGAACCGGATTGCTTCATGTGAGATGCTTCCTGATGCGCCATGTTCCGTGTGATTTGTTACGACTTAACATCAACCGCGGACCTGACCGGATCCGGGCAATTTTAAGGGACTTAGAAATTTTCAAAATACCGTTTATCTGTATCGTCAGGCCAACATGTTTTTAGCTGGCATCCAGTGATGATCTGGATTCCGGCTTAAAACATGCCGGAATGACGGACCCTTCGAGACGTGATAAACGGTATATCAACAATTGCTGAATCCCTAAGTCCTCCGGGGTCATTTAAGGTATTACTCAGGCAGTAAACCAAGAATAGCCACGCAACTGTAACACAATGTGAACAAACTATTGCCATTGTACACGATAATACCCTCAACATTAAAAAAAAATTACAACAAATAATCCAGTCGCCATGATGCCTTACCGGCAGACAAACCGTATCCCCTTGACTTCTCCCGTTATTTCATGCAAGTATCAAGAGAGGATCAGGGCTTGACCTGGCAATCTATTTTAGTTTTTTTAAAAAATGAGCAAATGGGCTCCTCATAAAGAAGAATACCTCGCAATGACTGATGGCGTCGTAAAAAATACCCTGAAGGGCATAAATCCGATCTACTGCGTTGTAGCGTATTTTTGTTACTTAGCCATCCGTGCTTTGTCGCCGACTTTTTACGAGTTCATCAATGACTAATCGGAAAATTATTTTTCTTCGCCCCCTGCTTTTCGCAACCATTCTGTTATTATTGCCGGCCCTCATCCGGCTGGTTCCCATCAATGCCCTGGCCGGGGAAAACAAATCACCCTTACCGCCCAGCGTCTCTCTAACCCCTGCCGAACAGGACTGGCTTGCCGCGCATCCGGTCATTCGTCTGGCCCCTGATCCTGAGTTCGCTCCCATTGAATATTTCGACCGCGCCGGCACTTATCAAGGGGTCGCCGCGGATATGATCAGACTGCTGGAGCTGAAATTAGGAATTTCCTTTACCATCATCAGGGCCGCTGACTGGGACGAGGTGATGGTGCAATTTAAAAATCACGAAATCGACGCACTGGGGGCCATTGTCCCGACACCTAACCGCAAGACATTCATGCGTATCAGCGAGCCTCTGCTGCAAGTTCCCGGAGCAATCATGGTCCGCAAGAATGTTGATGCCCAGCTGACTTTCCCTGCCCTCAGGGAATTGAAGGTCGCGGTCGTTTCCAACTACACGGCCCATGACATCATGCAGAAGGAATACCCGGAAATTGAGCTTGATGTGGTGAAAACCACCACCGCGGGTCTGACCAAGGTCTCCTTCGGCATGGTGGACGCCTTTGTCGAAAATCTGGCTACCGCCACTTATTATCTCCAGGAAGCCGCCATCTCAAATGTCCATGTCGCAGGCGATACCCCTTTTACATACCAGTGGGGTATCGGCATCAGACAGGACTGGGGGGAGCTTGAAAGCATCATCAATAAAGGCATTGCCGCCATCTCCCAGGAGGAGCGGCGGGCCATCCTGGAACGCTGGCTTCCGACCCGGCAGCAATGGCAGCCGAACAAAAAACAGCTAGCGGCGTTCCTCACGGTCATGGCGCTCCTCTGCGTTGCCGCTGTTTTCCTGTGGAATCTCTCGTTACGGCGCAAGGTGGCCCAGCGCACGGAAGCCCTGAATAAAATAATTGATGAGCACCAGCAGGCAGAAGAAGAAATCCGCCTGCTCAACACCAATCTCGAACAGAGGGTACATGAACGGACAGCCGAACTGGAAAAAGAGATAACAGAACGTATCCGGTCCGAGCAAGAGAGAATGGAGCTTGAGGAACGGCTGCGCCAGGCGCAGAAAATGGAATCAATCGGCACGCTTGCCGGAGGTATCGCCCACGACTTCAACAATATTCTCACCGCCATATTCGGTTATGCGGAAATGGCGATCATCGATGCCGAAAATAGTAATAAATTAAAAGCAGATCTTGACGGAATTCTTCATGGGGCCAATAGAGCCCGCGACCTGGTAAGGCAGATTCTGACCTTCAGCAGGAAAACCGCTCAGGAACTCAAACCGCTCAGAATTCAATCCGTTGCCAAGGAAGTACTCAAACTCTTACGATCAACCATTCCGAGCACGATCGCCATCAACCAGCACATAGATACTGACTGTGAACCTGTATTGGCTGACCCGACCCAGATACATCAAGTCATGATGAACCTGTGCACCAATGCCTACCATGCCATGCGCAATTTTCCCGGGGAATTAAGCGTTTCCGTGCTGCCGGTGGTCTTGACCCCAACAGAGCTCGCCTCACGGATCCCCCTGGCGCCCGGCCGTTATGTCAAACTTGAGGTCAGCGATACCGGCAGCGGAATGTCCCGTGCGGTTTCAGAAAGAATCTTTGAACCCTATTTCACTACCAAGGAAAAAAGCGAGGGAACAGGTCTGGGACTTGCGGTCGTGCATGGTATTATTAAAAGTTTGCAGGGGCATATTGAAGTTGAGAGCGAACCGGGGAAAGGAACAACTTTCAGGGTCTATCTCAAAACGGTCCGGGCTGCGGAAGAAATAAACGTGCAGGAACGGCAAAGCCTTCCCACAGGTTCTGAACGGATTCTTTTTATTGATGATGATGAGGCAATCGCCGAATTACAGAAAAAAAACCTGGAAAGCCTTGGGTATGGAGTAACGAGCTTGATAGACAGTGCGGAGGCCCTTGCCGCGTTTCAAAATTCCCCGGATGATTTTGATCTTCTTATCACCGATATGACCATGCCGAAAATGACCGGAGATGAACTCGCCGGCCGCATTTTGGCTCTCCGGCCTGATATGCCTATTATTCTCTGCACCGGATTCAGTGAACGTATTGATGAAAAAAAAGCAAAACTTCTGGGTATCAGTGAATTTATCATGAAACCGATCGCCAGAACCACTCTGGCCGTGGTTATCAGAAAGGTGCTTGACGAAAAAAAAGGCCCGCGCTGAAGCGGGCCTTCTGCTGCTTAGAAACCGACAGAACCTAATGAACGGTAATGTGGGCGATTCTCTTTTTCGCCTCCTCGGTTTTCGGCAAAGTGATTTTCAATACACCGTTTGTGAAGGTAGCCTCGATGCTGTCACTCTTTACCTCAACGGGGAGTTTGAAAGCGCGGTAGAAAGAACCGTAACGCCGCTCCATCCGGTGTACATGTCTGTCCGTTTCCTTGTGCTCCTCTTTTCTCTCACCCCTGATGACCAGCACATCATTTTCAAGGGAAATATCGATATCCTTCTTGTCCAGCCCGGGAAGATCGGCAACAACCTCAAGGGCCTTATCCGTTTCGTTGACATCAAGCCGCGGAGTCCATTTATTCTCCTCGGATGTCAGTTCGGGAAACATCGATCCTTCCCAGAATCTCTTGAACATGTCCTCAAATCCCTCGAAAACATCCGGTACATCATGCTGACGACGTCTGAATGGCATAAGATCGAACATAATAACACCTCCTCTCTTGTCATTTGTACTTATCAGTTTTATCTTGTTTACCTCCTTCTAATTAAAATAATAAATATTGTACGAGAGGTGTCAAGGTCTTCCGTTTTTCAAAGCGGCAGCTTCTGTCCACGGCCCCAGCCTGGTTGGCTGACAGACATGAAGCTCCAGCCGGCGGTGGAATTCGTAACCCGGCATCTCTCTGGCGCCGAGACTGAGCAAATGGGATGTCGTCATCTGGCAGTCAATGAGGTCAAAGCCCCAATGCCGCAGGAGCGTGACCAGATGGGCCAGGGCCACCTTGGAGCTGTTCGCCGCTCTGGAAAACATGGACTCCCCAAAAAATATCTTGCCAAGGGCTACGCCGTATAGCCCCCCGGCAAGCATCCCGTCCCGCCAACATTCAACCGAATGGGCGTAACCGGCCTCATGGAGCCGGATATAGGCCTCAATCATTTCAGGCACCAGCCAGGTGCCCTGCTCTTTTCCCGGCCGTGGCGCCGAACAGGCCCTGATCACCTGTGCAAAAGAGGTGTCAAAGGTTACCTGAAATTGACCCTGGCGGATGCTGCGGGCCAGACGTCTGGGCATATGAAACAACCTTGGTTCCAGGACGAGACGGGGGTCGGGCGCCCACCAGAGAATGGGGTCTTCCTCGGTGTACCAGGGGAAAATACCCTGACCATAGGCGAGAAGAAGCCTTTCCACGGAAAGATCGCCGCCGATGGCCAGCAAGCCGTCCTCTCGGGCCAGATAAGGTGGGGGGAAAATCAGTTCGTCGCTTAAACCGAATATCATTGGCAAAGAGAACGCAGATAAGCCAGCCAGCTGTCAAAACCATCGCCGGTTGTGGCGGATAGGGACATAACCATAAGCCGGGGATTAAGCTGCCGGGCATCTTTTATCGCCGCCTCGGGCGAAAAGTCAAAATAAGGCAGCAGATCTGTTTTGCTGATGATGAAAACCTGGGAGCTGATGAAGGCCTTCGGGTATTTGGCGGGCTTATCCGGCCCCTCGGGCACGGAAATCATTACCACGCGCTGATGCTCGCCCAGATAAAAGGTGGCCGGGCAGACGAGATTGCCGACATTTTCGATAAAGAGCAGATCAAGTTTCTTCTCCCCGAGCTGGTCCTCCAGGGCATGAATACCTTTATGGGTCAAAGCCGCATCAAGATGGCAGGCGCCTCCCGTGGTAAGCTGCACCACAGGCACCCCTTTGGCGCGGATGCGGTCGGCATCCCGTTCCGTTTCAATATCGCCTTCTATCACGCCGATACGAAACTCCTTGGCCAGCCGCTCAATGGTTTTTTCAAGCAGGGTGGTTTTCCCCGAGCCGGGGCTGCTGATCAGATTAATCGCCACCGCCCCCAGTTCCTCGATGTGTTCCCTGTTCTTGCGGGCCAGGGCATCGTTGGCCGCAAGCAGACTCTGATTGACATCAACCACATGATGATGGCCCGGACTCACACATCCACAATCGTCACACATATGCCTTATTTTCCTTCTGTTTTGTACCTGTTCAAATGTAAAGCCTGAAGGATGTTCAGTCCTTCCGCCTGATGTCTCCTGCCTTTATAACAGGGGCGGGCATGAAAACCGCCCCCGCGGTCCTTGCTTCTGCCTTTTTTCCCTGCCCCTTTATTCCATTTCGACCTGAAGCAGAATCAGACCGTCACCGCCATCCGGCACCAGCAAGGTTTTAGCGCACTGCGAGCACGTCTCGGGCAGCCGTTCGGTCTGGCGGACATGACCGCAATAACAGCATTTATACCGCAACGGCGGGATGACAATCTCAAGCCGGGCATGGCGCGTCAGGTCAATTTCCGCGGCAAGCACCTCAAAGCCGAACTTGAAGGAATCGATGACGATGCCGGAATGCGGCCCCACCTCCAGCCTCACCTTGCTGACAGACTTGCTCCCGTGCTCAGCCGCAAGTAAGGCCAGCTGCTTAAGCAGCCCCTGAACCAGGGATATTTCGTGCATGAATCCCCTCCTTTTCAAGGATGCTCCGTATCATCCGCGCCACTTCCACCACTTTATCCGCCAATAGCGCGGACAGCTCCATGCCGGTTTCCATGACGGCGGGCACCACGCCGATAAACCGCACCTCCTCCGGCGCCTGTTCCCGCAGGCGGCAGATCTCCATCACCTCAAGAAGACCCAGCTGATGAGGAGACATTCGCATCTGCACATTGGCTCCCCGCAGGTCTTCCCCGCTGAAGACATGAATGGTGCCGGGCGGACCGTCCCATGCCACCACGTCAACAACAAACAGCTGATCAACATCTTCCAGAAAAGGCGCCATGTAGATGCCTGCCGTGCCGCCGTCCATCAGGCGGACCTGCTCGGGGAAGAGGCAGTGGTTTTCCAGGTAACGGATGACATGCACCCCGAAGCCCTCATCGCCAAGCAACAGATTGCCGATGCCGAGTATGCCGATTTTTTTCATTGTCTCAGACAATTTCTATCCTCCGGAAAATTTTTAACATATCCTCGGCAAAGGCTCGCCGGTGAGAGACGGCGCAATACGGGCACCTCCGGCAATGGTCTTCAACACCACCCGGCCGGCGGGACCAGCGGTCACCCGGCCGATGATGGCCGCATCCGCGCCTTCCGGCAACGAACGCATGATATCAAGCACCCGGCCGGCATGATCCTTGTCCACCAACGCCAGCAGCTTTCCTTCATTGGCCAGATACAGCGGATCCATGCCGAGAATTTCACAGGCAGCCCCTACCTCGGGCTTGACCGGGATGTCCCCTTCCTCTAGCTCCACGGAAACCCGGGCCGCCTCCGCTATTTCATTTAATGAAGTCGCCACCCCGCCCCTGGTCGGGTCCCGCAGGGTATGCACGGCACCGGGGGCCTCGTCCAGCATCTTCCGCACCAGACGGTGCAGGGCCATGGTGTCACTTGTCAGATCACCCTGCAGGGAAAGACCGGCCCGCTGGGTCAGGATGGTAATGCCGTGATCCCCCATGCTGCCGGAGAGGATAACCGCATCACCGGGACGGGCATTCATGGCGGAGATTTGGACATCGCCGTCCACCAGGCCGATGCCTGAGGTGTTGATAAAAATCTTGTCGCCCTTGCCCCGGGGCACAACCTTGGTATCCCCCGTCACCACCGGCACATCCGCCCCGCGGCACGCTGCCTGGACAGAGAGGATAATGCGTTGCAGATCCTCCATGGGCAGCCCCTCTTCCAGGATCAGGGCGAGGCTCAGACAGATCGGTCTTGCCCCCCGCATGGCCAGGTCATTGATGGTGCCGTTAACGGCCAGCCGCCCGATATCCCCGCCAGGGAAAAAAATCGGGTCAACCACATAACTGTCCGTGGTAAAGGCCAGCCGGCCCGCGCCTGTATCAACAAGGGCGCTGTCTTCCATACAGGCCAGGACCGGGTTGTCCAGATGGGGAAGAAAAAGATTTCTGATCAACTCCTGGCTGGCGCGGCCGCCGCTGCCATGATCGAGAAGGATTGTTGCCAAGGGTTTCATTAAAGTTGACCGAAGGTTGAAGTTTTGGGACATAATTTTTTTCAGACCCTGGCGTAGCGGTAATATGCGGCGCAGGTTCCCTCGCTTGATACCATGCAGGGACCCACGGGGGCAAGCGGCGTGCATCTCCCGGCAAACAGGGGGCAGTCGGCGGGGTTTTTCTTGCCCTTCAGGATCTGGCCGCACAGGCAGCCCTTAGGTTCCGGCGCCTCCGTGAGTCTGATGGCGAATCTTTTTTCCGCGTCAAAACACCCATACCTCTCCCGGATAGCCATGCCGCTGGCCGGGATAACGCCCAGACCCCGCCACTGACAGTCCACCGGCGCAAAAACATCGCTCATCAGCTTCCGGGCCCGCGGGTTGCCCTGCCAGGACACGGCCCGGGCATAGCCGTTCTCAACCACGGACCGCTTTTCCCTTGCCTGTTTTGCCAGCAGAATAACGGCCTGGAGTATATCAACCGGCTCAAATCCCGCCACCACGCAGGACAGGCCGTAATTTTCCGCCAAAGGAGCGTAAGCCGCCGCCCCGATGATGGTGCTGACGTGTCCGGGACAGAGCAACCCGTCCAGACGCAGCTCCGGATCATCAAGCAGCGCCGCCAGGGCCGGGGGCATGATCTTGTGGGCGGAAAACACGGTAAAATTATCCAGCTCCCGGCGCTCTGCCTCCAGAATGGTGGCGGCCACCAGGGGAATGGTGGTTTCAAAGCCCACCGACAGAAAGACCACCTCCTCCCCCGGATATTTTTCAGCAAGAGTCAGCGCGTCCATGGGGGAGTAAACAATCTCCACCCGGGCGCCCATGGATTGGGCCCTGGCCAGGGAACCACTGGCGCCCGGCACCCGGAAGAGATCGCCGAAGATGGCCACCCGCACCCCATCTCTGGCCGCGATATCAATAAAAGCGTCGATATGGGCGGCGGAGGTTACACAGACCGGACATCCCGGTCCGGAAATCAGCTCCAGCTCTTCCGGCAGAATGGCGCGCAACCCATGCCTGAAAATAGCCATGGTATGGGTGCCGCACACCTCCATGATCCGCAGGGGACGGTCAATGATGCGGCGCAGCTCAGCCACCAGAGGGACAATAAATTTTTTATCCCTGAACTCCGAGACATATTTCATGGTGACCCTTTATCCCCTTCGGTTACCCCGGCCACCCCTGCCGCCATTTCCCGGAGAAGACGCAGATTGATTTCCGCCTCCTCCGCATCCAGGGTGTGGATGGCAAAGCCCGCATGGATAATGAGATAATCGCCGATTGCCGGCCAGCGGTCAACCAGATCAAGGCGGACTTCCTTTTCAATCCCCTGGGCCTCGACAATGCCGATCCGCGGGGTGCTTATATCGTTTTCATTGCCCTTAACGGCAAGAACACGCATGGGTACAGCCAGACACATTGAATATCCTCATGATGTTATTCGGTTGAACGCTTATACGTTTAACCGCTTAAACGCTGGAACGCTGGAACGCCTGAACGCTTCTCTGCCAGCTGCTTCATCCCGGCAATCACTGCCTGGCCGAGAGAGATCCCGCCATCATTTGCCGGCGCCTTCTCGCCGGCAAAGACCTCATAGCCCGCAGCCTCCAGATTTTGCAGCAGACCTGAAAGCAGCAGACCATTCTGCAGGCAGCCGCCGCCCAGCACCACCTTTTTCCTGCCCAGCCTGGCCCCAAGCGTTGTTATGGCCTCCGTCACGGAGATAACCAGCCAGCGATGGAAAGCCAGGGCAAGTTCCCCCCTGTTGCGGTTTTGGGCCAGGGCATCAACAAGGGCCCTGACCAGCTGCCCGGTCTTGATCACCATGCGCCCCTGCTCTTCGGCCAGCACCACCGGAAAATCTCCGGCAGCACTGATCAACCCGGGCCAAGCCCCTTTGCCCTCCTGCCAGGCCAAGGCCTCAAGCTCCATGGCCGCCTGTCCTTCATAATCCGAGACAATACGCAGGTCAAGCATGGCCGATACCGCGTCAAATAATCGTCCGCAGCTTGAGGTGAGCGGGGTGTTTATTTGTTTCTCCATCATCTGCAGCAAGGTATTTCTTTTGGCAGCCTCCACCTTGGCCAGGGCAGGAACAAACTCTTTAGCAGCCAGTTCTTCCCTGCCGTATGCCAGCCACAGTGCGGCCATGGCCATGCGCCAGGGCTCCCGGGCCGCCGCATCGCCGCCGGGCAGCATCATCTCCTCAAGGCTCGCCAGCCGCGTAAAAGAGGTGAGCCCCGCCAGCAGTATTTCACCGCCCCAGACACCGCCGTCCAACCCATAACCGCTGCCGTCCAGTATAACGGCAAAGGTGTCGTCTGCCAAGCCATGTTCCGCCATAACCGCCACGGCATGGGCATGATGATGCTGCACTCTGACCAGGGGCAGCCCAAGTTTTTCAGCAAAGCGGCTGCTCAAATAATCAGGATGCAGGTCACAGGCCACTGCCGCGGGTGTGAAATCCAGAATATTTTGCATGTGGCGCACACTCTCTGCAAAAAACTCAAGGGTCTCCACGCTTGAGAGATCGCCGATATGCTGGCTCAGAAAGGCCTCCCCGCCCCTGACCAGACAGAAGGTATTTTTCAACTCCGCGCCGCAGGCCAGCACCTCGGGCAGATGCCAGCCAAGGGCAAGGGCTTCCGGCACGTAACCCCGGGCCCGGCGCAGGACACGACCCTTACCGCCCATCACCCTGATGACTGAATCATCAACCCGGGTGACAATGTCTCTGTTGTGGAGAAGAAAAAAATCGGCGATGCCGGCAAGACTCTCCACTGCCGCGCTGTTTGCCGTGCAGATCGGCTCGTCGCTTCTGTTGCCGCTGGTCATGACCAGGGCATGCGGTCCGTTTTCAACCCGGAAGAGCAGATGATGAAAAGGGGTATAGGGCAGCATGAGTCCCAGATGAGCTATGCCTGGCGCCAGCGAAGAGGCGAGCCAACTGTCGTCTTTTCTAGGCAGCAGAACGATGGGGCGCCGCCAGGAGCAGAGAAGCTGCTCCTCCTCTGCCGAGATGACGCATAAATTCCTGGCCGTGGCCAGATCCGGCGCCATGACGGCCAGAGGTTTTGAGGGCCGTTTTTTTCTCTGCCGCAGCTTTTGTACCGCTTCTTCACTGCCGGCATCAACCGCGAGATGAAAGCCCCCGAGTCCGCGCATGGCGACCACGCAGCCCCGGCCCAGGGCGCCAATCGCCGCCGCCAGTGGATCATCACAGGTTATGAGCCGGCCCTCCCCATCATGCCAGCTCAAGCGCGGTCCGCACTGCCAGCAGGCATCAGGCTGGGCGTGAAACCGGCGGTCTGCCGGATCATGATATTCGCCGGCGCAGGACGGACACATGGGAAAAACATGCATGGAGGTATTGGGCCGGTCGTAGGGGATGGAGGAAACGATGGTTAAGCGCGGCCCGCAGTTGGTGCAGTTGATGAACGGATAGAGATACCGTCTGTCTCCGGGGTTAAAGAGCTCTGCCAGACAGTCGGCGCAGACAGCCGCGTCAGGGGGAATCATGGTGGAGGGACGTCCCGACCTGTCGCTTTCGAGAATGAAAAACCCAGGCCCGCGAGGAGGCACCTCTGCCGGCGTTATTTCAAGGGAGGTGATCCTGGCCAGCGGGGGCAACTCATTTTGCAGACAGAAGACAAAACTATCCAGCCGGGAAAGGGGTGGCGCCAACCTGATCACCACCCCTTCAGCACTGTTTATCACTGTGCCGGAAAAACCGAATCGACCTGCCAACCGGTGCACAAAAGGCCGGAAACCCACCCCCTGCACCACACCCTGAAGCTTTACTTCAACCCCTTGATCCTCCGGGTTATGAGGCAAAAAAAACCTCTCAGGCCTTGGCGGAGCTGTCATTTTTCGGCTTAAACTTGTACCCGTTAAAGATAGACGAAATCAGTCCCTGGGGGGACCGCACATCATTCCATACCACCAGATAGATATGGATGACAACAAAAAGCAGAAAATACCACATGATGAGGTGGTGGACAAAACGGGCCTGCTGCTGGGAGCCGAACAGGGGGTACCCCCAGGATTGCCAGGCGGTGCTCTCCGGATACAACATGAAAAAACCGCTTACCAGCTGGGCGGCCGCCACTACGTAGGTAAGCAGATAGGTCAGGCCGGCCAGCACATTATGGCCCAAACGTTTCTCATAGCAGTCCGTGGCATAGACATAGTAGGTCATGGTGGAAAAAAGATTTTTCACATTGCCGGTGGTTACGGGAGCGGCATCAAGAACGCGCTCCTGTTTGTTGCCGAACAGATAGAGATAGATGCGCGCCAGCACCGAGGCGGTAAAAACAAATCCCGCCAGAAAATGGAAGTAGCGCAGATTGGCCATGGGGAAAGTGCTGCCGCCCTCAATCCAGGTATTGGTCCAGGGATCATGAATATAGAAGCCCGTCACCACCAGAAAGACAATGGAAAGGGCAAAACCCCAGTGGCACAGACGAAAAAGGATACTCCACACACACTTTTTTTCATAGTTCATGGCAGCCTCCTAAACGGCTTTCACCTTGATAAGCTCCTTGCCCTGGGGATCCAGCATATGCACGGCGCAGGCAATACAGGGATCAAATGAATGAATGGTCCTCAGCACTTCCAGGGGTTTTTCCGGATCAGCCATGGGGTTGCCCACCAGGGAAGCCTCATAGGGGCCGGGCTGGCCCGCCTTGTCCCGGGGTCCGGCATTCCAGGTGGAAGGAACCACGCACTGGTAATTTTTGATTTTGTCATCCTTGATGACGATCCAGTGGGACAACGCGCCCCGGGGCGCCTCATGGAACCCGAAGCCGCGCTGTTCACCCTTGGGGAAAGTGGGAGGATTGAAGATGCTCAGATCTCCTTTGCCGATATTGTCAACCAAGAGCTGCCAGTGTTTGAGGGCAAGATCCGCCAGCATTGAGGCCCGCACCGCCCTGGCCAGATGACGGCCCAGGGTGGAATGCAGCACGGCGGGTCCCACCGTGACCCCGGCCACGGCGCTCACCCTGGCCAGGGCATCATTGACATTTTTTACCGTCTGCTCGTGGCCCAGGGCATAACCCACCATGAGCTGGGCCAGGGGGCCGACCTGCATGGGCTTCTCCTGGAAGCGGGGCGCTTTCAGCCAGGTGTATTTGCCTTCATCCTGGAAATCCGAATATTTGGGGACGGTCTCCTCCTCATAGGGATGACGGGCCCAGTCACCGTCATACCAGGCGTGGGCTATGCATTCCACCACGTTATCCTTGAAGTAGGGGTCGTTGAAGCCGGTAATCGGTTTGGCGGTAGCCAGGTCACCGTCAAAGATCGTGCCGCCGGGCAGATCGAACTTCGTTCCCGCCGTATCCAGCACCATATCCGGCACGGCCAGGTAGTTGGTGACTCCGGCGCCGTAGGGAAGCCATTCCTTGTAAAGAGCGCCGACGGCAATGACGTCAGGCAGGTAAACCTGCTGGATAAAACCGCGCACCTCCTCCACCAGCTGTTTCACCCAGTACAGCCTCTCCATGTTGAGGGCCGTTTCGTTGTCGAGATTGATGGCCGTTGTCACCCCGCCCACGGAAAGATTCTGGATGTGCGGATTCTTGCCGGAAATAATACCCAGGGCCTGGGTGGCCTTGCGCTGATAATCCAGGGCCTCCAGATAATGGGACACGGCCATGAGATTTGCCTCGGGCGGCAGTTTCATGGCGGGATGGCCCCAGTAGGCATTGGCAAAGGGGCCGAGCTGACCGCTATCAACCAGCGCCTTTACCTTTTCCTGCACAGCCTTGAAGCGTTTGACGCTGTTGCCCGGCCATTCGGATAGGCTCTGGGCCAGGGCGGCTGTTTTGGCGGGATCGGCGCTCAGCGCCGAAACAACATCAACCCAGTCGAGGGCGGACAGGACATAAAAATGAACGATGTGATCATGCAGGGCATGGATCGACATGACCAGGTTTCTGATATACTGGGCGTTTAACGGGATCTGGAGCCCCAGGGCGTTTTCCACCGCCCGCACCGAGGCCAGGGCATGAACCGTGGTGCAGACCCCGCAGATGCGCTGGGTGAAAAGCCAGGCGTCCCGGGGGTCCCTGCCCTGGAGGATGACTTCAATGCCGCGCCACATCTGGCCGGAAGACCAGGCCTTGCTGATTTTCCCCCCTTCAACTTCCGCATCGATCCTTAAATGTCCTTCGATCCTGGTGATGGGATCGATGGTTATACGCTGTGCCATTATATGACCTCCTTAGTTGATGGGTCTACTTATCACATTCAGTTTTGCCTTTGACCAGCCGCTTGCCGATACCAACCGCCGCATGAATGCCCACGGCCGCGCCGGCAATACCAAGAATCTTCTTGCCGGCGCTGTCCGCGCCGGCGACAATACCGTCGCCTCCGGGAATGGACACCCCGGGCAGCCTCTCGTAAAACGGCGTCATGGTGTCCCAGAACCCGGGTTCGGTACAGCCGATACAGCCGTGGCCCGCGCCCACTGGCCAGGTGCCGACATCATTGAAACGGACAGCCGGACAGTTGGCATAGGTCCCAGGCCCCTTGCAGCCGACCTTGTACAGGCAGTAACCGGCCAGATGTCCGGCATCACCGAAACGTTCGGCAAACCTGCCCTCGTCGAAATGGGCCCTTCTCTCGCACTGATCGTGAATTTTCCTGCCGTAGGCGAAAAGCGGCCGGCCCAGCTGATCAGTGGGAGGCAAACGGTTGAAGGTCAGAAAATGCAGCACGGTCCCCAGAAAACTGATTGGATTGGGCGGACAACCTGAAACATTGACAACCGGTACATCATGCACCAGATCCCACACCCCCACCGCGCCGGTGGGGTTGGGATCAGCCGCCTGAATGCCGCCGTAGGTAGCACAGTTGCCGATGGCAATCACCGCGGCGGATTTCGACGACACATCAGCCAGGATATCCATGGCGGTGCGGCCGCCGATCTTGCAGTAAATGCCCTTGTCCTTGGTGGGGATGCCCCCTTCCACCACGCAGATAAATTTGCCTTTGTGTTTCTCAAGGGTGTCTTTGAGCTGCTGTTCCGCCTGATGCCCGGCAGCCGCCATGAGCGTTTCATGATAATCGAGCGAAATGATATCGAGGATAAGACGGGCTATATCCGGATGGGAACCCCTGACGAGCGATTCCGTGCAGCCGGTGCATTCCTGAAAATGGAGCCAGACCACAGGAGGTCTTTGCGGGTTTGCCGCAGCCTCGACCAGCTTGGGAATCATGGCATCCGAAAGTCCCAGGGCGGCGGCGGCGATGGTGCATCCCTGCAAAAAGCCGCGTCGGCTGCATTGGTGATTGGTTACGAGCTCATCTTTGTTTCTCGGCATGGGAACCTCCTTTTTTTTCTGTAATCGCAATGAAGGAGTCGCTCTCAAGAAAGACACAGGCCTCGAGACTCCCCGAAAAAAACCATGTCAGTCAGGGTATGGCAGATTGCCGCACCCCTTATATTCAATAAAGGAAATAGAGGAGAAGTCAAGAAAAAAAGATAGGTAACTTTACGGATGCAAAAAAAAATTTAAAACTACCCAAGGACACGGCTGGCCGCGTTGATCACCAGCTCAGGGCTCAGTTCAACCATGCAGCGTCGGCTGTCGCACTGTTTTTTCAGGCAGGGGCCGCAGGACAGATCAAGCCGGACTACCTGATGTTTCTCACCGTAGGGTCCGGTGCGCCACGGGGCGGTTGATCCGAAAATGGCCACCACCGGAGTACCAACCGCGGCGCCGATATGCATGGGACCGGTGTCGGTGGATATTACCATGGGTGCTTTACTGTAAAGAGCCGCCAAGGTTTTCAAGGTTGTGTCGCCAGCCAGATTGACAGCCGGGTACTGCATATGGGCAATGATTTCATCAACAGCCTTCCTGTCGTCCTTGCCCCCGGTAAAAACCACCCCAAACCCTCGCCGGCAGAGCCAGTCACCTACCTGGGCAAATTTTTTGTTATTCCATAATTTCGTCGGCCAGGTCGCCTGGGGATTGATGGGCACCACCCTTGACGGATCCGCAATGCCCCTGGCCCGGAGCAGCGCGCCAATCCGCTGAAAATGCTCCGGAGCAATGGGGATGTCAAAGACTACCTCATCGCAGGGGATACCGATGGCTTCAAGCAGCATAAGCTCCCGTTTGACCGCGTGGATATTCATGTCAACCGGCGGAATTTTCTCATTTAAAAAGATATAGCTGCACTCGGCATGGGCCATACCCCTGCCGAACCCCACCTTGCGTTCAGCCCGGCTCAAGCCGACAAAAATCCCGCTCTTCAGCAGCCCCTGGAAATCGATGAGCAGATCATATCTGGTTTTGCGCAGCTCCCTGACAAAGCCCAGAAGTTCCTTCCAGGCCCGCAACCGTTCAGGCCCGCGCCGTAAAGCCTGGGCCCACCTTTTGCGTCCGGAAATCAGCACCCGGTCCAGGGCGGGATGACCTGCCACGATATCGGCCGCGGCCTCTTCAATCAGCCAGCTGATATGGGCCTGGGGATAATGGCGCCGCAGGGCGTGGAGCGCCGGCAGGGTATGAATAACGTCACCGATGGCGCTTGTTTTGACAATAAGTATATGCACGGGATGAAAAATTACTGAACCGTCTCTATCATGAGACATCAGGGGTGGAAATACGGACCGGCGGCACCGGGCAGTCAAAATTATTTTTTATACCAGATCACCTGCCGGGTGACAACCGGAACTGCCGGGGAAGAGCAAAATCTTTCCGCAAACAGCATGTTCGATCATTTTTCCGCCCTCTTTTTCTTGCTTTGCCGGCTAATCAAGGTATAATGTCTTTTTTTATACGATTTTATCGTCAGGCAGTTGTTAACTATTTAATCTAATGATTATTTTCTAACACCCCCCAACTGCGCAGGGTCCGCTTCCCATCGTTTCCCATCGTGCCGCCAGATATCCCCTGCAAACGAGATCACAGCCATGAAAAAAAAGTTACTCATCACTACCGGACTCCCAAAGGGTCTTCTCGTCTTGCTGATAGCCTTTCTTGTCATGCGCCAAACAGAGCCCCAGCCATGGGAAGTGCCTGAGGCTGAACCGGAGACCCTGACCATGCAAACCGTTCAGGAGGTCTGGGCCTATTACGAGACAATCGGTTACACCAGCGACAAACTAGCCGGCGGCAAGGTGGAAGTGCCGAGAATCTACCTGGACGCCATTGTCGATAACTGGATCACCAATGAACCCGTTTCCACCAAAAAAAGCCTGTTCTATCGCACCATGTTGCCGCTGGTGCTCAGGGTCAATGAGCTTATTGAGGGGGAAAGACGGTATCTGTATGTTGTGATTGAGACTTTCCGGGGTGGTGATGATCCCGGAGAAGACGATCGTGCCTGGCTGAAAAAACTTGCGGTACGTTATAAAATCCTTAAAAAAAATCAGGAACTGGAGCTCACGGAAGAGTTTTTTGCAAAAATTCTTCTGCGGGTGGACACGATTCCCGTCTCCATGGCTCTGGGGCAGATGGCCTATGAAAGCGCCTACGCCACCTCGCGTTTTGCCGGTGAAGGCAATGCCCTTTTCGGTCAATGGTGCTGGGAAACAGGGATGCTGCCGGCAGAGCAGCGAGAAGACAAGGGAGATTACCGGATCGCCGGTTTCCCCACGCCCATAGACTCGGTGAAAGCCTATGCCATGAATATCAACACCCATGGCGCCTACAGGGATTTCCGCCTGGCCAGGTCCGGCCAGCGCGGCCGGAACAACAAATCCCTTGATGGTTACAGCCTGGTGGCCAATCTGGAGCGATATTCGGAAAAGGGTGAAGAGTATGTCAGAATCCTGCAGGGCATTATCAGCCATAACCAATTAAGCGCCTTTGATGAGGCCAGACTGTCCAGGAGCCGTCCCGTCATCCTGAATCCCCGGCAAAAGGGTTCTTCCGGGGAGGGATGAAAGCTCCATGGTCCCGACCGTACGCAACGGCATTCTGTTGCGCGGGCGCTTGCTTTTTTTGTGATGAAACGGACAGATATTCGCAACAGTGACTTGACATTGCCCAGCCGGCAAGATAAATTCTGGATATGAATATGCAGACCTGCCCATATTGCAAGGAAAAAATTTACAGCAACGCCCTGGTTTGCCGTTACTGCAAACGGGATCTGCCCGCTATGAATGCGGTACAGCCTCATGCGGCCAGCTGGGTTCCCGCCCTGCTGGCCACGGCGGTTATCTTCACCGGCGCCGCCGTTCTGGCCTACGAGTTCTTCAAGGAAAGACGGAACTGGGTGGACCGGGGGTAGCTGTTTCCGGCCGTATTACTTTTTTTCGCCGACCAGCAGGCAAAAGCCTCCCCTTTCATCCAGACCGAGGCGCGAATGCTCAGGTACACTCAACTCTTCAGGCCCCTGAAAGAGAGACGAGCGGCATTCCTTCAGGACAAATCCGCTTTCCTCCAGCAGGGATAGGACCTCCTGCCCATGATAAAAGACCGCATGCCGGTAAAAGGGATGATTCCTCTCCTTTTTGGCCTGCAGGGACTTCCCCCACGCCCCGGACAATGGCGCCATCCCCAGAACCAGATGACCTCCCGGTTTTAAAATCCGGCAGCATTCGTTAAGCGCCATTGTGGGCTCGGCCAGAAAACAGAGGGTAAAAAGAAGATAAACACAGCCAAAACTGTTACTGGCTACGGGCAATTCCTCGCCTATGGCCTGCACGACGGAGATATTTCTGCTGCTGGCCAGCCGCAGGGGGGCCAGGGCCGGATCAACGCCAACATCAACATGCAAGGCCTGGGCAAAACGACCCGGCCCCACGCCGATCTCAATCTTCGGTCCGCTAAAATGGGTTTGCAGTTCCCGCAGAGCTGTCAATTCAATCTCAAACAGCAGACTGTCCTCAAACCACTGGTCGTACTCATGGGCCCTGTCATGGAAAATTGCGGACTTTTGCCGCCATTGCCCCTGTGTCATCGCCATATCCCGGTTTCCAGGCAATTTCAGGCGCCAAGAAGCTTTCTGACCCGCTGGGGCAAGGGTGGATGGCTGTAATGCAAAGCGACATACCACGGATGGGGATGAAGATTCGCCAAATTGTCCCGGCCAAGTTTCGCCAGGGCGCTGGCCAGAGCCCGGGGATTTCCGGTCAGCTCCACGGCGAAACCGTCCGCCTGCCACTCATCTCTTCTTGATGAAAAGCTCAGTAACGACTTGAAGGGAAACACGGCAAGCATCCCGCAGAAACCGACAAGCAGCAGTTTGACGTACAGGGTCGGCATACTTATATTGAAAATCGAGGCCAGCATGTCATGCCGCAGAAACCACCAGGCCGCGTAGAGTGCTGCAAAAGAGACGCATTCCATGACCAGCAGCCTTTTCAGGATATGCTTTTTTTTCCAATGTCCCGCCTCATGGGCCAGGATCGCCAGAATCTCATCATCACTGCTTTTCTCCAGCAGGGTATCAAAAAGAACGATGCGCTTCACATGGCCGATCCCGCTGAAATAGGCATTACCATGCCCGCTCCGCCTGGAGGCGTCCATGGTAAAAACCCTCGACACGGACAAGCCCGCCCTGGCGAGCAACGTCTTAATCTTTTCCTCAAGACTTTTGTCGGCGATGGGAGTAAATTTATTAAACAGAGGTTCAATGACATAGGGTGAGATATAAAGCATGAAAAGTTTGAATACCAGCATAAACGCCCAGAGCAGAAGCCACCAGCGGTCCGGCATGGCGTCGATTATCAGGAATGCGACCCACAGAAGAAGACTGTAAAGGACGGTGGTAAGAAGCAGCCCTTTGGCGGCATCAGCCAGCCAGAGACGGAAGGTCTGCCGGTTGAACCCGTATTTTTCCTCGACAACAAAGGTGTTATAGAGGTCAAAGGGAACCTGCAGAAGAAAGCCGCCATAGGCAAGAAAAAGAAAAAAACAGATGCCGGTCACGGCAAAAGGCCAGCCCTGCCCAGCCAGCCACGAGTTGTACCAGTTCAACAGCCCGCCGAAGATAAAAATCACGGTCAGCAGAAGATCAACAGCGGAAGAAAAAAAATCAATGCGGCCATGATCAACGGTGTAATCCCGTATCCTGACCATGCTCCTGTCATCAACCAGGCCGGCAAATCCCGCCGGCACCCTGTGCCCGTACCGGTGAAGATGCCGGAGGTTGACCTGGGCGACCATATTTTCTATACCTTTTATGACCAGATATGCGATAAAAATGAAAAGCAATGGTGATTTCATCAGGTTGTCCGCCCGCAGGGCAAAAAATCATGAGAATGCAGTGATGGCGGCGGATACCGACCGGACGCCTTGCCGCAATGTACAGCCTATAACTTAAAAAACCTAATCTTATACCCAGCATGACTCAAGAATGTAAAGATAAACCTGAAAGTCCGGTTTTTTCAAAGTTCCGCCACTCTCTCGCCAACCGGGCGGAGTTCACCATAACCTTTGAGCTTGTCCCCAGCCGGGGCGGCCGCAACAGACACATCGACCGGACCCTGGCCCTGGCCCGTGATCTGGCCCGCGACGGCAGGATCCAGGCGGTGAGCATCACCGATAACGCCGGAGGACATCCAGCCCTCTCCCCCGAGGTTCTCGGTCTGGAGATCCTGGCCATGGGCCTTGATGTCATCAGCCATTTCTCCTGCAAGGACAAGAACCGCAACGAAATGGAAAGCCAGCTCTTCGGCTGGGACCGGCGCGGCCTGCACAACCTGCTGGTCATCTCCGGGGATTATCCGAAACAAGGCTACCGTGGCCATCCCAAACCTGTTTTTGATCTGGACAGCGTCCATGTCGTGGATATGCTCAACCTGATGAATAAAGGGCATTACCTCAACCAGGCCGCTCATCATCCCACCTCGTTTTTCAAGGGCGTTGCCGTCTCGCCGTTCAAATTGACCGAGGCGGAACAGCTCATGCAATATTACAAGCTGCACCGCAAAATCGCGGCCGGGGCCGACTATGTCATTACCCAGCTTGGCTTTGACGCAGGGAAATATCATGAAATCCTCCAGTATATGCAACAGCACGATCTCTCTGTCCCGCTTCTCGGCAGCGTTTTTATCCCCAGCCTGCCCCTGATCGATATCATGCACAGAGGTGGGGTGCCCGGCTGTATCATCCCCGACAAGCTTCACAAACAGATGCATGACGAGGCAAAATCGCGGGACCAGGGCAAAAAAGCCCGGCTGACCAGAGCCGCCAAACTGATGGCTGTCCTGAAACACATCGGTTATGACGGGGCCCATATCGGCGGTCCAGGTCTTGACATGGCTGATTTCAACTTCATGCTTGACGCCCTGGACAACTACGAACACCAGGCGGCGGACCTGGTCGAAGAGTTGAACTTCTGGCCGCCGGAGGGATTCCGCCTTTACCGCAAGGACAAACGAACGGGCCTCAATCTTAAGGAAACCACGGAGCTCGGTCAGGTTCACGCCCGGCGGCACCCGGTCTATGATCTGGCGCGGCTGGTCCACCACACGGCATTCGACCCCCAGAGCCCCTTTTACGGGATATGCCGCAAATGTTGTCTGGCCCTCCATGACTCGCCGCTGAAGCGACCCTTCTTTGCCTTTGAACATACGGCAAAGTTCCTGTTGTTCGATTGCCGGAACTGCGGCGACTGCACCCTGGCTTCCCTGGCCTACCTCTGTCCTCAATCAGGATGCGCCAAATATATGCTGAACGGCCCCTGCGGAGGCAGCCGCGACGGCTGGTGCGAGGTCTATCCCGGCAAGAAGCGCTGTATCTATGTCAAAACATACGAACGGTTGGCCTCAACAAACAACCTGATTGATTGCCGGAAGGGCTTTGAACCGCCCCGCAACTGGCGGCTTAACAACACCTCGGCATGGCTGAATTTTTACCTCGGACTGGATGGCAGGGCAGAGCGCGGCACGGACAAGTAACCTGGGAAGTTGCTTAAAACACAAAAAAAACGGGATTGACAGGGTCAGGTAAAAATACCTAAGCTTAAAGGGAGTGCAAACACAAAGGTTACGGCAAACAATCTCATGCCAGTCAAGGAAAGTATCAGGGGAACGCCATGAAAAAAAAACATCCCGCCATTATCCCCCTTATGCTGGGCATGGCCCTGATAATACTCATTGCCGGCCAGTCAAAGGCTGGAGCCCACGACCTGCCGAACGTCATCAAATTTGGGGTCTACCCATACGAATCCCCCCGCTCCGCTTACACGCTTTACGCCCCGGTGGCCAAGCGCATTGAAGAAAAGACCGGCCATAAGGTCGAACTCGTTTCCGCGCCTGATCACGAATCCTTTATGGAGAAAGCCGTACAGGGCGACTATGATCTGGCCCTGGTCTGCGTCAACTGCCTGTTCACGGTCCAGCCCGCCGGCTACCAGGTCATTGCCAGGGGCGAGCCTTCCTTTTACGGGGCGACGATCGTCAGGAGCGACAGCGACATCAACGCACCCGGCCAGCTGCGCGGCAAGAAGATCGCCGCCATCGGCAAACACTCCTATGCCGGCTACCTTTATCTGCGAGATGAACTCTCCGGGCTTGGCATTTCCCCGGACAAAGAGGTACAATTCAATTTTCTCAATAAGGTTGACTCCATCATTCTCAGCGTCATCAACAAACAGTACGACGCAGGGGTCATCAGGCTCGACACCCTTGCAAAACCGAACTTTGCCGCCGTGCGCAACAAGGTGCGAATCATCTCCAACTCACCGGAAACACCTCAATTCCCATTTGTGGTCAAAAACAACATGGCCCAGAACACCAGACAACAGATCAGGGAGGTCTTAACATCATTGACCCCCGGCAACGCGGAAGACCAGGACGTCCTGCAGAGTCTGCAGATTGAACGCATTGTCCCGGCAACGGATTCCGACTACGTCACCATCCGCCAAGTCATAGAAAAAATTAAAAAATAACAATTAAATGATCTCTTTCCGCATCCGCACCCATCTTATTTTTTACCTGTCGGTTGTCACCTTTTTGCTTACCGCGTCCATCATCTCCCTCTATACCTTGCAGTTTAAGGAGCACGGGTTAAAGTCACTGTCCGAATACGGCCTGACCATCACCAAGGATCTTTCCCTGGCCATCGCCGATCATATCATTACTGAAAATTACGGCCCCATGCAGGACCTGGTTCAGGATTTCTCCGCTCTACCGAACGTGACTTCCATCGAGTTCAGCGATCCATACTGGACCATACTCGCCGCCACCGATATCAACGTGCTCGGCGCCATGATGAATAAGGAGGCAGAGGGAAAAGAGCTCATGCTGAATAAATCCCTCACTGTCCATCTCGACCCTGGGACAAACCGGCTCATCGTCACCACCCCGGTTTATATGGAAAAAAAACTGACAGGCCACATCAGGCTTTTTCTGTCCCTGCATGATATGCTTGTCCACATCACGGACATCCAGAAAAAAGGGGCGCTGACCGGACTGTTCTTCTGGCTTGGCGCTGTCTTGTTCGGCTACTTTGCCTCCCGCCGGCTGACCAGGCCGATGCAGAACTTCATGCAGGCCACCGAAAGCATAAGCCAGGGAAACTTCAATGTGGCGCTGCCCTCATCCAGGCTGTTTCTGGAACTGGAGAAATTCGCCACCGCCCTTGGCGTTATGGCCCACGCCATTGAGGCCCGGGAAATGGCGCTGCGCACCTCGGAAAAAAAATTCCGCCACCTTTTCCAGCGTGCCATGGAAGGGATCTTTGTCTGCGACCGGCACGGCGTTTTCAATGATATTAACCCTGCCCTGGTCGACATTCTCGGTTACCCGGCCAAGGAAGAGCTCCTTGCCCGCAATCTCTTCACCGACATCTTTGCCGGGCCGGAAGCAGTTCCGATTTTTCAAAGGGTCATAAAAAACCAGTCCTTTATCAAAGGATACGAGCTGCCGTTTCTGCGGAAGGATGGCGGCCGCATCATTGTCTCTCTGTCCTGCCACGCCGTGCTGGGCGACCAGGGGGAAATCAGCAGATATGAAGGCATGCTGCGGGATATCACCAAGCAGAAGAATGCGGCGGAGGAAATCGCCCGCATGCGCAATTATCTCAACAATATCATTGAATCGATGCCATCCATGCTGATAGCCGTCGATGAAAATTCACAGGTTACCCAGTGGAATTCCGCGGCCTTTGAGGCGACAGGCATTTCTTCCGTTGAAGCCATCGGCAGAAAAATATGGGAAATCGCCCCGTTTTTCAACAAATACAGTGAGCATCTCAAACGCATCAGCACGGATCGGAAACCGATCAAGCTGCACCGCGAACTGCTTGCCAGCCACGACGAGAAGACATATAACCTCACCTTTTTCCCTCTTGTCGCCAACGGTACTTCGGGTATAGCCATCAGACTCGATGACATAACCGAACTCGAGATGAAGGAAAAGCAGCTGCGCCAGGCCCAGAAAATGGAGTCAGTCGGCACCCTGGCCGGAGGATTGGCCCACGACTTCAATAACGTGCTGGGGGCCATACTGGGCACACTCTCTCTCATCCAGTTCAGAATGGACAAACGGGAACATGTCCCTGATGGCGAATTGCGGGAATACGTGGAAAGGATGGCGGCGGCTGGCTACCGGGCCGCGGATCTGGTCCGGCAGCTCCTGACCCTTTCCCGTAAACAGGAAGTGAATCTGGCGCCGGTTGATCTCAATCTCTCCATAAAGCATATCCGTAAAATCGGGGAAAACACCTTTGACAAATCAGTAAAAATCATGACCGGCCAGACAGCGGGGCCGGCATACATCATGGCCGATCCCACCCAGATTGAGCAGGTGCTGTTAAATCTCTGCATAAACGCCGTGCATGCCATGACCTTCATGCGCGAAAAGGATCCCTGGGGGGGCACCCTGACCATTGCCCTGGGAAAAGTCATCTCTGACGAGACCTTCTGCAAATACCATCCGGAGGCAAAGGAAATACCTTACTGGATGCTGTCAATCAGCGACAACGGCATCGGCATGGACACCAGGACCGTCTCCAAAATCTTTGATCCGTTTTTCACCACCAAGGACAAGAGCAAGGGCACCGGCTTGGGCTTGACCATGGTCTATAACATCATCAAGCAGCTGGATGGTTTTATCGATGTTTATTCCGAAAAAGGGCGGGGCTCCACCTTCAATGTCTATATCCCCCTTCTTGTCCGGACCGTCCAGGAGAGCGCCGGCGAGACGAAACCGGAAATCCTGCGCGGCGAAGGCTGCGTTCTGGTGATTGATGACGACGAGATCCTGCGTGAGACGGCGCGGGCCATTCTGGAATCGGTCGGCTACTGCGTGCTGATTGCCGGGGACGGCAAGGAGGGTGTTGAAATCTACCGGGAAAAGCATGACAGTGTAAACGCCATCCTGCTTGACATGATTATGCCCGTCATGTCCGGCAGGGAGGCCTATATCGCGTTGAAGAAAATCAATCCGGAAGTGAAGGTGCTGCTCAGTTCAGGCTTCAGGAATGATTCCCGCATTGAAGAGGTGATGCAGCTGGGGGTCAACGGTTTTCTGCAGAAACCTTACACCCTGGAAACCCTGACCAGGGCCATCAAGGAAACCATCGAAGGGGAAGCGGAATAACGGAGCCCGGACTACTGCCCACTGCAGCGCTCTCCCCTTTTCCGGGCGCACTTATGGCAATAACCGTTTTGTATCTCCACCCCGGTTTTCCGTTGCAGATAATTCTCCAAGGAGAACCACCCTCCCTCGCCCGGCTGCCGGCCGGCATCGTCTCTGATTTTTTTACAGACAGCGCAAACGGGCAGGATATTTTCAAAATATCTGACCTTTTTACGCAACTCTTCCCTGTCCAGAGCGCGCTTTACCCGGAGCAGCAGCTCTTCAATGTCGCACGGCTTGATGAGATAATCATCAGCCCCCAGCCGCAAGGCCTCAATGGCGGAGGTGAGATCGGCATAGCCCGTGATCAGGCAGACCCCCATATCCGGATAGATTTCCCTGGCTCTTTGCAGAAGTTCGGTGCCGCTCATCCCTTCCATAAGCAAATCACTGACCAGCAGGTTATACGAATTTGCCTGCAGCCTTGCCAGTCCCTCCTCCCCGTTGCCTGCGGTATCCACCTCATAGCCCTGGTGGGTGAGACTCCATTGGAGCGTTTTCAGGATAATCTTTTCGTCATCGACAACAAGAATTCTTTTTTTTTGCATGATTACCGGATGCCCTCTTACCTGGCCGCCACACGACCGCTGCCCTTCCATCCCGCCTGCCTGATCTGCCTGACAAAATTTTCGGCGATCTCCCACTTATTAAGAGGACTGATCAGATAAAGACCATCGACAAAGGGAGCAAGATCCGCCACCAGCTTTTCGGTGATTTCCATGGCGGCCTTGCGCTGATCGGCAACAGCTTCATAGCTCCAGAGTTTTTTGCGAATCTCCGCGGGGATGGAAATTCCCGGCACCTCATTATGAAGAAAATCCGCGTTGCGGGCCGAAATCAACGGAAAAATCCCTGGAAAGATCAGCACGTTCAGATGTCTGGTCTGTTCAACCATGTCCTCAACCACGTTTTTGTCGAAAAGAGGCTGGGTCATGACAAAATGAACGCCCTGAGCCGCTTTGCGTTCCAGCCTGGCAATCTGCAGGGCCGGATTGGCGGAACGGAAACTGAAGGCCGCGCCAATGGAGAACCGGGTCGGCAGCTTGATTGATTGGCCGGCCATGTTCAGCCCTTGATTATACTGGCTGATCATGCGGATAAGGCCAAGGGAGTTGACATCAAAAACACCGCTGACCCCCGGCTGGTCCGTGGAACTGGCCGAGTCGCCTGTTACGGCGAGAATCGCCTCGATTCCCAGGATATGGGCGGCCATGATATGCGACTGGAGCCCCAGGGCATTCTGATCCCGGCAGGTCTGATGCAGCACCACCTGCACCCCGGTCTCCTCCCTGATGCGGTGGGCAAGGGCAATGTTGCCGGCGCGCAGGATGGCCAGGGGGTTCTCGCCCAGGGTCACGGCGTCAACTCCGCTGGCCGCCAGGGAACGTGCTCCGGCCAGCACATTGTCGATATCCAGATGGGTGGGCGGGTCAAGTTCAACCAGCACGGGAAGACGGCCGGAGTCCAGACTGTCAAGAAAACCACCCCGGCCGCTCTTTTTTACCGCGGCCGGCTCCGCGGGAGCCTCCTGGGGTGAGGCGGAAACGACAATCGATTGCGGCTCTTTTTTATGCCGGAGCTTCAGGGTTTTGCGGAATTCATGGATATGGGCCGGGGTGGTGCCGCAACAGCCGCCGATGAGACGCACCCCCATCTTCAGCATTTCCGCGGCCCTCCTGGCCATATAGACCGGCTGGGCGGGATAGACCATGCGATGGCCTATCACCTCGGGGAGCCCGGCATTGGGAAAGGCGGAAAGAGGCACATGTTCTTCAGCCAGGGGCAGAAGATGACCGATGGCGGTCGACATGGCGTCAATCCCCCGGCCGCAGTTGGTGCCCACCACCGTGGCCCCGGCAGCCAGAGCTGCTTTGGCGCAGCTCAAGGCATCCTTGCCGCGGGCGGTCCTGCCCTGGGACGGATAGAGCATCTGGGCGACAATGGGCAGACCGCTGCCGGCCTGCAGCGCGGCCTCAATGGCCAACAGCACTTCTTCCAGGTGGGTGAATGTTTCAAGAATGAGCAGATCGACTCCGCCTTCTGCCAGGGCGCTGATCTGCGCCGCAAAGGAGGCCTTGATATCGGCGGGGGATACCTCCCCGGAAATCAAGGGGAATTCCACCCCGCTGGGTCCCACGGAGCCGGCCACATAGACATCATGCCCCGCGGCCTTGACCGCCAGTCTGGCCCCGGCCAGATTGATCTCGGCAACCTGCTCTTCCTTGCCGGCCCTCTGCAGCTTGAAGCTGTTGGCGCCGAAGGTGTTTGTTTCGATGAGCTGGCTGCCGGCCCGGATATATTCCTCGTGGACGGAATAGATCAGCTCGGGGTTTTTCAGATTGAGCAGATCTATGTTTTTGCCGACATCAATGCCTTTTTCATAGAGATAGGTGCCAAACGCGCCATCTCCCAGGATGACATGCTCCTTGATATAATCGGAAAACTTGATTTTCATCGGACAGACCCGCAATGATTATGGTGGTTATGCTCTCATGTTTGCCTCACTGTAACAGAGAATAAAGTCATAGTAAATCATTGCTGTCTGATAATTAATCAATAAAAAAAGGCCCATGCCTTTTTGCAATCAAGACGGCATCCAGCCAATATCCCCGAGCGAAAGGGACATTGAATGACTTCACCGGCGGAATCTACCTTGGTGGCGGCGCAACAACAATTTCCAACTCCATCCTTTGCAACAACGCCCCGGAACAGGTTTTCGGCCAGGGCGCCCTGGCAATAACCTGTTCCAAGGTCATGAACGGCTACCCGGAAACCGGTAATAGCAACGCCGGCCCTCTCTTTGCTCTGGAGGATGATTACCACCTGAACCCGGAATCACCGTGTATTGCCGCGGGCACGGAGCCGGACGGTCCAGCCGGTGATATCAATGGAGATCCCCGGCCTCGGGGGGCGGGATTTGACATGGGGGCGGATGAATTAATACTGCGATGATTTTTACGAGTTCATCAATCTTGACAGCTGACAACATAAAAAAATGAAAATTTCCTCACTTTTCACCTGTGGGAAAGAGTATAATGAACAGCAAATTAAAAAAAATATCGCTACGCCGGCGAAGAGGAGGAGCTCATGACCGTGGGAGAATTCTGTAACCGGGAGGTGGTTGTTGCCGAAAAAGAAACAACTATTGTTGAGGCGGCAAAGCTGATGCGAAAGTACCATGTGGGGGACCTGGTGGTCGTCGACCGCAGCGGCGGCAGGACGATCCCCGTCGGCATCGTTACCGACCGGGACATCGTGGTGGAACTCGTCGCAGGCGAGGTTGATCTGGATGCGGCATGTGCCGGTGACATCATGAGCCATGAACTCATGACGGCCGGAGATCATGACGGTATCCTGGAGACCTTGCAGAAAATGCGCGGCAAGGGCATTCGCCGGCTGCCGGTGGTCAATGGTCAGGGCGGGCTTGAGGGAATACTGGCCATTGACGACCTACTCGAACTCCTGGCCGAAGAGTTGACCTTGCTTGCCAAGGCAGCTGGACGCGGCCAGGAGCGGGAAAGAAAATTGCGGCCCTGAACGGAAAAACAGCCATGAAGAAAGCCCTTTTTTATCGATCCGGAAAAAATGGGGAGGTCATCTGCACCCTCTGCAACCATCAGTGCCACATCAAGGAGGGAGACCGCGGCATCTGCGGGGTGCGGGAAAACAGGGAGGTCACCCTCTATTCCCTGGTCTATGGCAGACTGGTCTCGGAACACATCGATCCCATAGAAAAAAAACCGATGTTTCACATGCTGCCCGCCTCAAGATCCTATTCCATTTCCACGGTGGGCTGCAACTTCCGCTGTCTGCACTGCCAGAATTACCAGATCTCCCAGTATCCCCGCATGCATGGCGGAACAATCCCCGGCAGCCAGGCGACCCCGGAAGAGGTGGTTGACGCCGCCTTCCGGCAGGTCTGCCAGAGCATCAGCTACACCTACGTGGAGCCGACCATCTTCTATGAGTTTGCCTATGACTGCTGCCTGCTGGCCCGGGAAAGGGCCATCAAGAATATCTTTGTCAGCAACGGTTATATGTCGCCCGACGTCACCCGGCATCTTGCCCCGGTGCTTGACGGCATCAACATCGACATCAAGGCCTTTACCGACAATTTTTACCGCAAGGTCTGCAAGGCCCGCCTGCAGCCTGTTCTCGATAATGTGCGGCTCATGCGCGAACTGGGGGTGTGGGTGGAGGTGACGACCCTGATTATCCCCGAATGGAACGATTCCCCCGCGGAACTGCGGGACATTGCCCGTTTTTTAAAAAGTGTCGATCCCGCCATGCCCTGGCACGTGACGGCCTTCCACCCCACCTTTCAGATGACGGACCGCAATCCCACTCCGGCAAGCACCCTGCGCCTGGCCAGGGAAATAGGCCTTGAGGAAGGATTACGTTTTGTTTATGAAGGAAATATTCCCGGCGAAGGCGGGGAAAACACTTACTGCCCCTCCTGCGGGGCGGAACTGATCAGCCGCTTCGGCTTCACCATCCTTAGAAATAATCTGGCCGACGGATGCTGCCACGTTTGCCAGGCGACAATTGAAGGGGTCTGGAAGTAAAAAAGGCCTGTCTCCCGGAAATTTCCGGGAGACAGGCCTTTTTAAGAATAACTGCCCGAGGGCAAGAGAAGACTCAGGTGGCTGCGGTCGCCTTCTTATTTATGATAATATTGCTGGGGCGTTTTGGTGACGATAAAATCAACTGCTTTCTGGATGCATACCCTGAGAGCCTTCTCCGTCGGGGTGTTTTTCCAGCCGCCGAGGCTTCCCACCAGTGCGCCGGAACTGCCGAACCCACCCATCAGTCCGCCCAGGTTCACATCGGTTGCTTCTCCTTCCACGCTGGTGGCGGCAATAACGCGGGACGTTTTGGCATCGATGATGCGCATATCAATGGCCATATGCGACTTCTTGAAACCGCCCACCAGGGAGCCGATCATGCCGGCCGTTCCGCCCCCGAGTCCGCCGCCGGCGCCGGAGGAATCCCCTTGAAATTCCGTTACTGCGGCAACGACCAGCAGTTCAGCGCCTTCAACCTCACCGATCTGGGCGGCGGTATCAGCCTTGACCCTGCCGGAGGCCCCCAGATCCTGTTCGCCCAGCACATCGTCAAGGGCCTGGCGTTCCAGAACGATATATCTGTTTGTGTTAAACAGGGCGGTGGTCAACTGATCCGCCATGCCGTCACCGATACTTCCCGACCACCAGCCGCCGCCCGTTTTATCCTTAAAGCGGGAAACAGCGATCCTGGCCTGCGGTCCGTCATACGCTACAGCCTGTGACTGCGCCATATCCGGGCTGCCCTGCCCTGAGGTAACCGTGGCGGTGGTGCCGGTGGATACGCAGCCGGCAAGCATGGCAATAACCGAAAGAAAAGCCAGAGACACGACAAAATTTAACTGCATTTTCATAATCAGATTCCCTCATAAAAAGAAATGTTTATTCCCTGCAAGCAAGAGTTCAACGGGCAAAAATAAAATTCTTTTTATTTTTGCCTCAATCATGATCGATTGTAAAGGAATTTACATATAAATCTGCTATAATTTTAATTAGTAGGCACTTTAAGTTTGATATTTCATACGGAGATATAATAGATGAAGCTTAATCAGATCGAGAGCGGCACTAAAATTGGCGGATTTCAGCTGGAAAAAGAGCTGGGCAGGGGCGGCATGGGGGTTGTTTTCAAGGCCCATGAGCTGTCCCTTAACAGGAAGGTTGCCCTGAAGATCCTCTCTGAAAGGCTTTCCGAGGATGATGAATTCATAAAACGTTTCCAGCGCGAGGCCAAAGTCGTTGCCGCCCTCAGCCATCCCAATATTGTCAACATCCTGTCATATGGGGAGGAAAACGGTCTTTATTATTTCGCCATGGAGTACGTCCAGGGCACCGACCTCGGCATCATCTTAAAGGAACGGAACATGATGCCCTTAAGCGAGGCCCTGCCCATCGCCCTGCAGATTGCCGACGCCCTGGAAGAAGCAGCGGCCAAAGGCGTGGTGCACAGGGACCTGAAACCATCCAATATCATGATCGACTCCGTGGGCCGCATCAAGATAACCGATTACGGCATCGCCTATTTCCAGGATGCGGATGCGCGGCTTACCCATACAGGCCTTTACATGGGCACCCCGGAATACTCCTCTCCCGAACAGGCCAGTGGCCAAAAGCTCGATATCCGCAGCGACATCTATTCACTGGGTGCGGTTCTTTACAAGATGCTGTCCGGCGAACCGCCCGTCACCGGCGAATCTCCCCTGGCCGTGGTGGCCAAGATCATGACCGAGCCCATCAGGCCGATCGCCAAGGTTAACCCTTCCCTGCCCAAACCGGTCTGCGACCTGATTGACAAGATGACGGCAAAAGAGCTTGATAAAAGGTTCCAGACGCCGCGCGAGGTGACCGATGCCATAGCCTCCTGCATGACCAAGCTGCATATCGAGGCGCCGGTGACGGGCCGAGTACCCTCAGCGGTCGCCGGCGCTCCTCCTCCCCCGCTGCCCGGGATCCAGCATAAACCAAAAAAGATGAAGACCTATGCCGCGGCAGCCGGAATCATCCTGGCCATCCTGCTTTCCATCTGGACAGTGGACGCCTTGTTCTTAAAAGAGAAACCGGAAGAAAAAGTAGAACAGCCCGCCACCTCGGAACCGGCGGTTCAGACCCAGCCCCCGGCCCAGGAGGCTGCCGTCCCTCCCCCGTCGGCCCAGAAGCAACCCGTAACATCCCGGCAGGAGACCATGGCCAAAAAGGAAGAGCCGGCTCCCCCTCCCGCACCTCCCGCCAGGGTTGAAAAACCAGCGGCAATGCAGGTTGAGAAACCGGTGGCGGCCCGGGAAGAGCCGAGACAGGAAGAACCGGTCAGCCCTTACCGGGAGACTGCGCCGGAAAAAGCGGCTAAATTAAAGGAAAAGCCGGTGACCACGGCCAAGATTGACAAAACACCTGCTGTTGCCCTGCCAAGGATACCCGTGGTGCTGACCATTGTCTCAGGGGACGAGACCATGGCGCCGGTAGTGCAGACTCATATTGAAAGCGTGCTGGCGGACAGCGGTCTGCAGGTCACTTCGGTGGCTGAGATACCCGTGCTGATGGAAAAAATGCAGATGGGCAGCCTGCCCGTGTCCTGGTATGACATCAAGCGGCTGATTCCAAACGAACAGGCCAACATCATTCTCATCTCCCAGATTCAGCAGACCGGCACCATGCCCCTGCAGTTTTACGGCAGGACTCAGACACTCACCACCGTATCCTTCACGGTGCGGGCGGTTGACATGGAAACCGGCGCCACGGCGGGAAAATCCGCCTCCGGCACGGCGAAATTCACCCCGCTTAACATGGATGAGGAACTGAGAAAGGCCGTGACAAAAACCGTGGAGGGCATGGGGCAGACCATCAAACAGTATTGGCAGCAAAAGCTGCAGGGCGCCGAACCAAAGGGATAGAAGAAGAACCGCAGATGACACAGACCTTCCTCTCCGCGCTGCTGGTGGTTGCAGGCGTTTATCTCTGCTTCGGGGCGACGCTGTTTGTCAACCAGTCGCGCTTTATCTACTATCCCGATCCCGGCCTGGTTGCAACGCCGCGGGAGGTCGGTCTCGAGTACCAGACGATTTCCTTTACCACGGAGGACGGGGTGAAGCTTTCCGCCTGGCTCATTCCGGCTCGGAATGCCAAGGGGGTCATCCTCTTCTGTCACGGCAACGGCGGGAATATTTCCCATTGCCTGGAGACGATCGCCATCTTCCACCGTCTCGGCTATTCCACCTTTATTTTTGATTACCGGGGCTACGGAGAAAGCGAGGGAACCCCCTCTGAAACAGGAACATACCTGGACGTGCAGGGTGCCTGGAATTACCTGGTCAAACAGGAAAACATCCAGCCGGCGCGGATCATCCTCCATGGCCGCTCCCTGGGCGGGGCGATCGCCGCCTGGCTATGCAGCCGCGAGAAGCCCCGCGCCTGCATCATTGAATCGGCCTTCACCTCCGCGCCCGACATGGCCTCCGCCATGTATCCAGCTTTTCCGGGCCGGTTGCTCTGCCGTTTCCGGTATGACACAGAGGCGGCAGTCAAAAAAATCCGCAGCCCGCTGCTGATCGTGCACAGCCCGGACGATGAGATTGTCCCCTTCAGCCATGGCCACCGTCTTTTTGCTGCTGCCACGGAGCCAAAAAGTTTTCTGCGGATCAGCGGCACTCATAATGCGGGCTTTCTGCAGAGCGGCCGGGAGTATGAAACAGGGCTGGAAGATTTTTTAAACAACAATCCGTCACAGTAAACCTTGGTCAATTATCCCCATGCAATCACTTAAAGATCTTGTTGCGTCCCAGCCCTATCTGGTGGTCGGCCACCGGGGGGCCTCAAGCGAGGCCCCGGAAAACACCCTGGCGGCAATGACTCTCGCCCTGCAGTCAGGGGTGGCGATGATTGAAATTGATGTGCAGATAAGCGCGGACGGCCAGGTGGTCGTCTTTCACGACGAGACCCTGGAAAGAACCAGCAATGGCCGAGGGTTCATCCGCCATTTCTCCTATGAGGAACTGAAAAAACTGGACGCGGGTTGCTGGTTTGCCGAAAAATTCAGAGGAGAACGCATCCCCCTGCTTACCGAGGTCTTTGCCTTGCTGCGGGGCAGGGGTTGTGTCAATGTTGAGATCAAACCGCCCTCAGCAGGAGAGAACTGGCAAAAAAGGGTGGAACTGATCGCCCGGACCACCGCGGCCGCGGAGATGATCCCCTTCACCCTCTTTTCTTCCTTTCATCATGAGTCCCTCACCCACTTAAACGCTCTGCAGCAAGGCTTCCATACCGCCGCCCTGCTGCCGCCGGGCGACGAACGCCTGCCGTCCCAGGTTCTGCGGGCCACTTCCAGCGAGGGTTTTGTCTGTTCCCTTGCCCAGTTGACTCCGGAACGCGCGGCTGATATCGCCCGCCACGAGATCTTTACCGGGGTCTACACCATCAATACAATAGAGGATGCCGAACTGGCCCTGGCCGGAAAAGCCAAGGCCATAGTTACGGATTGCCCTGGATTCATGATCAAGCAGTTGCGCATGAGCGGCGGATGAACCTCGTTATCCACATCTCCGCAGGCAGTCAGTCTTGAATTCCCGAAAAGAGATTCTTTCCTGGGCGTTTTACGACTGGGCCAATTCCGCCTTTGCCACCAGCATCATGGCCGGATTTTTTCCGCTGTTCTTCAAACAGTACTGGTGCGCCGGGGTTGACGTTTCGACCAGCACCTTCCGTTTGGGACTGGCAAACTCCATCGGCAGCCTGGCCGTCATTTTTCTGGCCCCGGTGCTTGGCGCCATCAGTGATCAGGCTGGAGCAAAAAAGAAATTCCTATTTTTTTTCATCGTGCTGGGGGTGCTGATGAGCACCAGCCTCTACTATGTCGCCCAGGGCGCCTGGCTAATGGCATCCCTGCTCTATGTTGCCGGGATCATAGGATTTTCAGGAGGGAATGTGTTTTACGATGCCCTGCTGGTCAATGTGGCGTCTCCCGCCAGATCCGACAGGGTTTCAGCCCTTGGTTATGCCCTGGGCTACCTGGGCGGCGGTTTGCTGTTTGCTCTCAACGTAGGGATGACCATAAAGCCCGCCCTCTTCGGTCTGGAAAACGTTAGTGAAGCGGTGCGATTCTCTTTTGTCAGTGTCGCGCTCTGGTGGGCCTTCTTTTCCCTGCCGGTCCTGCTCTGGGTCAACGAACCCCGCCCCCCGGACAAACGTGGCCGCCGCAACATAGTGAGCGCCGGATTCCGCCAACTTAGGCAAACCTTTGCCGAAATCCGCAAGCTGCGCGTGGTTCTTCTCTTTCTGGCAGGTTACTGGCTCTATATTGACGGACTCGACACCATCATCCGCATGGCTGTTGATTACGGACTGTCTCTTGGTTTTGATGCCTCCGGCCTGATGCTGGCCCTGCTCATCACCCAGTTTGTCGGTTTTCCCGCCGCCCTTGTCTTCGGCAGACTGGGGGAAAGGCTGGGAACAAAAAAGGCCATCCTGCTGGGTCTGGGCATCTATCTGCTGGTTACGGTCTGGGCAATGTCCATGGACAGTATCAACGAATTTTACCTGCTGGCCGTGGCTATCGGTCTTGTCCAGGGAGGAGTCCAGTCCCTCAGCAGATCGCTTTACTCGCGCCTCATCCCTGTGGGAAAATCCGCTGAATTCTTCGGCTTCTACAATATGCTCGGCAAATTTGCCGCGGTCCTGGGCCCGCTGCTCATGGGACTTATCAGCCTCCTCACCGACAGCCCCCGCCTTTCCCTGCTGGCTATTATCCTGCTCTTTGTCAGCGGGGCAATTCTCCTCTATTTTGTCGATGAAGAGGAGGGAACAAGGCTGGCCCGGGAAATGAATTAACCGGGCAAACCCCGGGGTGGTGAAGCAAGACCACCGACCCCAGTTATTCCTCCATGGGCCCCGGAACCGACCACTCGGCCGTGCCGTCAAAATCCTCGTCCAGATAAAACGTATTGGTGGAAGGGCGGTAGACCCCGATATCATCATCGCCGTCCCCGTCCCAATCGCCGATAACAGGCACATCCGTCGAAAGGCCGAAATACTGGGCGTGGTCATGCACCCCGTCATCATCGTCGTCCAGATAGAAGCGGGCGGCGGACGGCCGGAAAATGCCGACACTGTCAACCCCATCCCCATCCCAGTCGCCGACCAGGGAGTAGTCGCCCAGCCTGCCGATGGTAACCGCCCGGTTATGAATACCGTCCTCGTTGAAATCCAGGTAATAACGCCGCGCCGAAGGGCGGAACACCCCGATATCATCATAGCCGTCACTGTCCCAGTCCCCGACTACCGGCAGATCACTTGACCTGCCGATGGTAACTGTAGCGTCAGCTACGCTGTCCAGATCGTCATCAAGAAAAAATTTTCTGTCAGCACTGCGGAAAACCCCGATATCATCATAGCCGTCACCGTCCCAGTCGCCGGTTACCGGCAGGTCCGTGCTTCGGGCAAAGGGAACCACCGCGTCGGCAATCCCGTCGTCATTGACATCAAGCAGAAACTTGTTGCCGCTGAACAGACCGACATTATCATAGCCATCGCCGTCCCAGTCGCCGACAATCGGGGTAACCGAGGAGAGAGAGATCTGGTCTACCCAGCCGATATCCGACCCGGACGAAGCAGAGCCATCCTTGGTGTATGACCAGCGCAGGGCATGGGCTCCGGCTGCAAGGATATAACTTTTCTGCTCCCAGTCCTGTTCCCCGCTGGTACTGAAAACCTCCGTCCCGTCAACAGCAAAGCGCAGGTAATCATAGCCGCTTTCGGAACTCACCTGCCACCAAAAGGAGACAACGAGAGGCCCGGTTACACTGGTCTCCATCCAGCTCTGCTGGCTGTCGGCGATCTCCCCGCTCCCGGCCGCATCCACCCCGTCATGGGTTATCGTCTGCTGCCGGGTCCAGACGGCATTGCCTCCGGTCGCCCAGGAAAAAGAAGCGGCATCAACCGCGTCTCCCAGGGTGCTCTGGCCCCCCCCGCTGCTCCATGTTGCCGTGATTCTGTAAGATAACAACCCTGTCGCCCAGTTCCTGACACCAATCCACCATTGTCCGGATTCAGGAGAGGAAAAGGAACAGCTGTCATTGCTGGTGGAACTGTTCATGGAGTTGCAATCATAGGCGGACGCCAGTGGTTTCTCCCCACGGTTGACATACAGATCAACATCAGCGGTCATATTGGTGACTTCAATCGACAGGTCCGAGGCGCCGACAGGCAGGGTCACATAATAATATTTCCAAGTGCCCCCCGAGATTGATGGGGTCATTGTTTGATTGAGAGCAACCCCATTGTTCAAAGGGGTATCGGAGGAGGATACCCCCTGCTGGGTGAAACTGAACTCCTGATCCCCCACGGTGATGGCGCCGCTACGGCTGCTGCTGCCCGTGTTTGCCGCCACCGAGAAAACGATGGTCGAGCTGCCCGTGCCGCCGGTGCCGGTAGTGATGGAGGCCCAGCTCACCGAGCTCGCCGCGGTCCATGTGCAGCTATCCCCGGTATTTACCGAGATACTGCCCGTGCCAACATCCGCCGCAAAGGTATTGGTAAGGGAATTGAGACTGTACGTGCAACTGGTCGGGGCGGCCTGGCTGATGGTAAAACTCCTGCCGGCGATCGTCATCGCGCCGCTGCGGCTATCTCCGGTATTGGCCCCGATCGAATAAGAGACCGTTCCGCTGCCGGCGCCACTGGCGCCTGCGGTGATAGAGGCCCAGCCCAGGTTCGAGCTGGATGTCCAGGCGCATCCGCTTTGCGTGGTCACCGAAACACTGCCTGTGCTTCCGGCAGCCGACACTGTCGCACTTTCAGGAGATATGGTGTAGGTGCAGGAAGATGCGGCCTGCTGGGTTACGGTGAAGCTCTCTCCGGCGATGGTCAGTGTCCCGCTGCGGCCGCTGCCCGTGTTTGCGGCAACCGTGTAGCTGACCGTCCCGCCTCCGGTGCCGCTGGCGCCGGAGGTGATGGTAATCCAGCTGACATTGCTGGCCGCTGTCCGCGTACAACCGCTCTGGGTCGTCACCGTAACCGAGCCTGTGGACCCGGCCGCCGGAACGGTCGCGCTGGCCGGACTGATACTGTACGAGCAGGAACTCTGGTAATTCACATAGCTCGCCCCGTAGCCGACCTGGGAGGTATTCCACCTGATCCGCATATAGCCGGACTCACCCCACCCTGTTCCCCAGGAATTTCTCAGGATCCAGGTCTGCTCGGTATCGTTCCAGCCCACCAGCACAATACCGTGATTGACCCCTCCCGAACAGACCGAGGACTCATCGGTTGAGAAGATCCCTCCCGTGTACTGCTGCAAAGCGGGGCCGGAGCAGATTGCGGCGCTGACCGGTCCGTAGTTGTAGATCGCCTCCTTGATCTGGGAGACTGACGGCGAGGCCGACATCTGCTGCCAGGAGTTTATGGCATAAGGATGGCTGGCGATCGCCCGGCATGTCCCGTCTGTCTGGGTGTAAG
The DNA here is from genome assembly GCA_016219175.1 of Deltaproteobacteria bacterium. Lineage (GTDB taxonomy): Bacteria > Desulfobacterota > Desulfobulbia > Desulfobulbales > SURF-16 > SURF-16. The sequence continues at coordinate 70,413 of JACRCD010000017.1, forward strand.
GCATATCAGTCTCCAGGACCGCTCCGGCAAGGTTCTGCAGATTGCCCAGGGTATCCTGATGATAGTCATGGGCCCACCAGCCGCCGTCACAACTCCAACTATCCTTATTGCACGAGACCAGAAACTGCTCGGACAGGTCGGTGTCGATCCCCGATCTGATCTTGATCGCCCCCTCCAGCACGCCAACGGTCGCAAAAGCCCAGCAGCTTCCGCATTGCCCCTGGTCACGGATGCTGGTCAGCCCGCCTGATGAGCGCCAGTCAAAGGATGACGGCACCGACTTGAGCGTTTCCGCGAGGGACAAATCGCTTTGTTGAGCGGAGGGCGCTGGCAGCGATTGACTTTGCCCGGCCGCCTCGGCCGTTGCCGTGTCCGGATCGGACAGATCGAGGGTATCCGGCAATTCTCCGGACACCTCGATATCAAGAGCGCCCGACACCTCGCCGGACTCCTCCCATGGGCGTTGATAGTGCATGATGATGTTTTTGGCGCCATCCTGCCTGGCCCGCAGAAAAAAGAGCTGTGTACCCGCACCGCCGACAAACGGGCTTGTTTGCTCAAATTTCTCATCCTGGTTCTTGGTAAAGGACATCCCTGGGGCAGCATCGATTGTCCAGCCATAGCCGGTGGAAATATTACTGACTACCTTGACAACCACATCCTTGCCAGCAGGGGTTTCTCCCCTGATGGAGAGCCTTGCCGGTTGCATGATGAGCTTTTTCATGTCCCCGGCGGGATTAAAGATAACCTTGCGAAGATCAGCAACAGAACCTTCGCCCTTGAGAGTAACCGTGGCAAGACGTTTGCCGCCGGATGTTCTGGCTGCGACTTCCAAGGAGGACCTGCTGGCGGCAGCCACCTGGTCAAGGGTCACCAGTTTGTCAAGGATAACCTCCTCATGATCCGTAACCTCATACTGCCATCTGAGACTTACCGACGGAGGACCGGCGGCATGGGCAAGTCCTGCCCCTGCCGGCGCGGCATAGCCATACGCGGCAAGTACTGTAAGAAGAAAGAATCCGTAGAAAAACCTGTGTGCGCCTTTGCTTATTGTATCCCACATCGCAGCTGTCCCATAAATTTTTCCACGCCGAAAGCTGATGTAATATTCAACAGGTTGTGGCTTTGGAGGTTTAAAAAGATAAGTCAAAACACCGTTTGTCCGGTCGTTCAGGAGAATTCTGATCTTGAAATTCCGTGCTCCTTACTTCACCATACGAGGATTATCGACTGACGGCTCGCTCAGGTCAAGCGTATTAGGGATTTCCCCGACCACTGTTACCGTAAGCATGACGGATGCTTCGCCAACTTGCTCCCAGGGGCGGCGGTAGTGCATGGTGATAGTCTTGTCCCCTCCGGAAATCGCGTGCAGGAAAAATCCCTGCCTGCCTGGGCTGCCCGGCAATGAGCTTGACTGAGCAAATTCTCCGGATGTTTCCTCCCGCAAACCCATGGGCGCGGGATCATCAATTTTCCAACTGTATCCCGTGCTGAAATTGCTGGCCACATACACCGCAATGTTTCTTCCGGCGGAAACAAAACCTTTTAGGCACAGTTGGGCCGGTTGCATGATGAGCTTTGTGATAGAGCCATCGGGATTGTAGATAATCCGTTGCAGATCGGCAATAAGACCTTGCCCTTCCATAATGACAGAAACAAAATTTTCCCCTCCGGCTCCTTTACGTTTGAATTCTATGGTCGCGCCGCTTGCCGCGGCCGCCTCGGAAATATGCTCCTTTTGGGAAAGCACACTCTTTTCAGGAAGAGAAAATTCATACCTCCATATGATCTTGGCAGGAGTGCGCTCAGCAGCATGGGCACTCCCTTCAGGCATTGGCGCAACACATCCCGAGGCCCCGCACATGAACCCCATGAAAATAAAGAGCACTGCCCGGTGCACCATGGGCTTCAAGCTTGGCAACAATCAGGTCTCCTCCAGCTCCATAGCGATTTAATGTAATAAGGCCGGAACCATGGGCCGGCAAAAGCGTGGTGAGCAGAGGAGAGACAACGCTGTCAAGGAAATCTGTTTTACCATCATTAATCACTTGTCGGCCGGATGGATAAAAAGGATAAATACCGTTTGTTACCGTTCTATAGTAAAGGTGCCGCTGTCATAATAATAGCCGCTGGCATAGACCGAATAGTCTCCGACCATGGATAATCCGTCAGCGGAAACAACTCCGTTGGTGCATTCAAGGGTGACGATATCCCAGCCGCAGTCATAACTGGCATCGAAGCTGTAGGTCCCGTTGCTGTCCATGTTGCCGACCAGGGGGACATCCCAAACATTGCCGCATTCCGTATTGGACACACTCAATGTGCCGGATAGCCCACTGCCGGTTTGCACGAGCACGGTCGTCATGCTGCCGTAATCACCATATTCGCTGTGCCAGCCCCCCAGCCAGGTCCCCGTTACCGGCTCCACGGTTCCGGGTATGGACCATTCGGCTATGCCGTCGAAATCGTCGTCCAGATAAAACATATCGACTGAGGGCCGATAGACGCCGATATCATCATCGCCGTCCCCGTCCCAGTCGCCGACAATGGGCACATCCGTTGATCTGCCGAAATACTGGGCATGGTCATGCACCCCGTCATCATCGTCATCCAGATAGAAGCGGGCGACGGACGGACGGAAAATGCCGATGCTGTCAACCCCGTCCCCATCCCAGTCGCCGACCAGGGAGTAGTCGCCCAGCCTGCCGATGGTAACCGCCCGGTCATGAATGCCGTCCCAGTTGGAATCCATGTAATAACGCCGCGCCGAAGGGCGGAACACCCCGATATCATCCCAGCCGTCACTGTCCCAGTCCCCGACCACCGGCAGATCACTCGATCTGCCGATGGTAACCGTATCGTCAGCCACGCTGTCCAGATCGTAATCGATAAAAAATTTCCTGTCACTGCCGCGGAAAACACCGATATCAGCAAAACCGTCACCGTTAAAATCACCGGCTACCGGCAAATCCGTGCTTCTGCCGAAGCCAATCACCTCGTCGGCCACGCCATCGTCGTCGTAATCAAGCAGAAACTTGTTGCCGGAAAACAGCCCGACACTGTCAACACCGCTGCCATTCCAGTCACCGACAATCGGGGTAGCACAATGCGCGGCAGCGGGCACGAGACACGCAAACACAAAAAACAGCCCTCTTTTTCTCATTTTCACCCTCCTGTTTTTTGTCATTTCATTAAGAAATTTTACCATTCCTGTTTCCACAACTTTCTTCACCGGTCAGCTATCTCAACCGGTCAGCTATCTCATATGATAATAATTAATAGCGAAAATATCACGAAAAACAAAGGGGGCGCGCCATTTAGCCTGACACCAAAAAGTATCATCCTAAAATAAAACCTCAGTGGATGGCCGCCCTGCTTCAGGTTGTATCAGAGTTTTTCAACCTGCATCACTTTGGATAGAATAAAAACCGGGGAGAAATCATAGAATTTATTTTTTATGCCATTTCTTTTTATTCTTGCGCCATAGGCCAGATGACGGCATTATACTTCCTGACCAACAAAGCTTGTCCAGCCAGACTAAGGGAACGAATTTCACATGAAAACCCACGACAGCAACATCCTCATTGTTGAAGATAACCAGGCCATGCGCAAGATGCTTGAATCGATGCTCATCGAACTCGGCTATCACAACTACTGCGCCGCGGTTAACGGCCTGAAGGCCTGGGACAGAATACAGGACGGCGATGTCGACATCGTCCTCTCTGATTACCTGATGCCGGAAATGAACGGACTTGAACTTCTCCGCCTCATCCGTCAGACAAGACGATTTTACGACATGCCCTTCATCATGATCACCGGGGCTGACAAGCGCGCCGATTTTATGCGGTCCATCCAGGCCGAGGTCGATTATTACATCATCAAACCCCCGAACATCGGCCTGCTGGAAGACCTGCTGAAAAGTGTCGTCGCCCGTCAGAAAAACCCGTCCGAGTTTGACAAGCTGTTCAGCAACGGTAAATATCATTACCTGAACAAGGAGTACGACGAGGCCCTGCGCCATTTTGAGATGGCCAGCCAGGCCCGTCTCGAAAGCGCCCTGCCCTATTACTATCAGGGTCTTATTTATCAGCAGCTCGGCAACGAGAAGAAGGCGGAACTGAATTTCAAAAAATCCCTGATTATTGAAGACCAGTTCATCAGCTCGCTGCTGGCCCTTGCCGATATCTATCAGACCCGTGAGGATTATGCCAACCTGGCCAACTGCCTGGCCAAGGTCACCGAGATCCTGCCGGACACCTTTGATGTGCACATCGGCCTGGCCCGGGCCTGCATACGTTCCGGGGATATCGAACGGGCCCGCGGTCATCTCAGTGACGCCCAGCAGCTCGCCAAAAACAATGCCGATCAGCTCCAGGAAGTGCTGGATTGCTATATCGACGCGGGGTTGCTTGACGAGGCGGACCTTCTCTTTGGCCGCAAGGTTCAGGATGACAACCACGAAAAGACCATCCATTTCCTAAACAGGCTCGGACTGCGGGCCCGGAAGATGAGGGATTTCAGCAAGGCAAAACATTTTTACATGAACTGCCTGAGAATGGACCCGCAGCACAAAACCGTCAACTACAACCTTGCCAGCCTTCTCTTCCTGCAGAAAGACTATGAAGCTGCTGAATCCTACCTGAAAAAAATTTTCCGCCTCTACCCGGATTTCCCGGAGGCGATTGAACTGATGGATGCAATCAAGCAGAAACTGCGACAATAAGCCTTAAGTGTATGGGCAATTATACGATCCACATACGCAAAGCCATCCTCCTGCCCCTTGCCTTTGCCTTAATTTTTCTGCTCGGCTTTACCATTTCCGGGGCCTACTGGCTGCAACGGTATCAGTTTGACCAAAGTATTCAGACACAGCTGAAGAGCATCCAGCAGCTGTTCAGCATCACCCTCGACAGCGAAGCGGAACATTTAAGTTCGTTCATTGATTTCATCATGAACGATCCCGGACTTTACTATGCCTATCTCGCCAAAGACCGCGAACTTCTCTACCAGAATGCCCAAGCCATTTTCCAGAGCATCGAAAACCGGCACCAGGTGACCCATTTTTACTTTCACAATCTGGACCAAACCTGCTTTCTACGGGTGCACAAGCCGTCCAGCCACGACGACCACATCGACCGCTACACCTTAAAAAAAGCCGCTGACGAAGGGGTTGCCTCCTACGGCATTGAGCTTGGCCCATTCGGCACCTTGACCCTCAGGGTTGTGCATCCCTGGCGGGTAAACAACAAGCTGATCGGCTACATTGAGCTCGGCCGCGAGGTTGAATACATTATCCCGGCCATGAGAGAAATTCTTGGCTATGATTTCTTTTTTCTGGTCAACATCCGTCACTTAAACAAAACGATGTGGGAAGAGGGGCTGAAAATTTCCGGCCGGCAAAGCCGCTGGGAAGAAATTCCCCGTCATGTCGTCATCGCCAGGACGATGCAGACCGTGCCGAACGGCCTGAACAGGTACATACAGTTGCCCCATGAAAAGAAAGGAGACCTGATATTTAAAATTGCCGACGGCGACAAAAGATATCGAGGCGGGTTTGCCCCGCTTAAAGTGGTCAGCGGTCAGGACATCGGCGAGATTATCGCCATCAGGGATTTCACCGGCGAGGTCTCCAGACAGCAGGTTTCGGCCATCCTCGTTTTTGTCTGCATGACTGTGCTGGGCATGCTGTTTGCCCTTTTTTATTTCCACATCAGCCGCATGGAAAAACGTCTCATCAAAATCCATGACTCCCTGACCGAAGAGATCGATAGCCGCAGGCACATGGAGGAAGAGCTGAAAAAACACCAGACGAACCTGGAAGAAACCGTTTCCCAGCGCACCGCGGAACTGACGACCACCAACCGGCAGCTGCAGATTCAGATAGCCGAACGGAAATTTGCCGAAGAAAGCCTGCTGGAAACCCACGACAAACTAGAGGAAAGGATCAGGGAACGGACAGAGGCCCTGGAAAAGACTTATGACCAGCTGCTGCACGCGGAAAAGCTGAGCGCCATCGGCAAACTCGCGGCCTCCATTGCCCATGAGTTCAACAACCCCATTTATGGCATACGCAACGTGCTTGACGGCCTGAGAAGAAGGGAAAGCCTTGACGAAAAAAACATGGAAATGGTTAATCTGGCCATCAAGGAGTGCGACAGGGTAGCCAAATTAACCAGGGATCTGCAGAGCTTCAACAGACCGACCTCGGGGATCATGAGTTCTCTGGATATTCATGAACTGATAGAAGACATGCTTTTGCTGATCAAAAAGGAACTCAGTCAGAAAAAAATAACAGTGAGAAAATACTATGCCGCGGACCTGCCGATCATCCAGGGCATCACAGACCAGATCAAACAGGTCCTGCTGAACATGCTTAATAATGCCGGGGCCTCTATTGCCGATGAGGGTGGGATCATAACCATCACTACAGAAAACCGCGGCCAGGAAGTCGCTATCCATCTTGCCGATACCGGCATCGGCATCAAGCCCGAGGACATGGACAAAATTTTTGAGCCGTTCTTTTCCACAAAACCAGCGGTAAAAGGAACCGGGCTGGGACTGTCGGTCAGTTACGGTATCATTAAAAGGCACGGTGGGAATATTGAGGTGGAAAGCAGGCCGGGCCAGGGCACAAAATTCACTATCCTGCTGCCTACCCGGCAGCCTGCCTGAGGCTGCCGGGCCTTGCGGAAGAGCGTTTCAGACGGTGATCACCGCCAGGTCCGCCAGAATCCAGTCAACCGCCTCCCGCAGATCCTCGGCAACATAATGGGGCTGAATCTGTTGCCGCGGACCAATATAATCATAATCGCCCCTGCCATATCCGGTGAGAACCAGAATACCCTTGGCCCGGCATTTGGCAGCCGCTTTAAGATCCGACCAGCGGTCCCCAACCACATAGGAGCGGGCAAGATCAAGCCCCAGTTCGAGCGAGGCTTTCAAGAATAGGGCGTTTCCGGGCTTGCGGCAGTCGCATGCCGCCCTGAATCTCTCCTCCTTGGCTTCCGGGTGGTGCGGACAGACATAAATTCCATCCACATAGGCATCGAATTCAGCAAGCTTGCGCTCCATCTTTCTGTGCACCTCCACCAGGAGGCTCTCCGGGAAATAGCCCCTGGCAAGGCCCGACTGGTTGGTGACAACAACCACGGGGATTCCCGCAATATTGAGCCTGCGGATGGCCGCCGCGGCGCCCGGCAGCATATGAAAACGGCTGAGATGGTTTATGTAGCCCATCTGTTCATTGATGGTGCCGTCTCTATCCAGAAAAACCGCAGGCTTCATATTCCCCTAATAATTTCTGTACTGCCTGCTCAACCTCTTCAACCGAGATATCGAGCATGCAGCGAAAATCTGCTTTGCATTCTTTTTTCAGACAAGGGCGGCAGCCAAGCTCTTTCTGCAGAACAACAGCCCGGTCGGAAAAAGGTCCGGTCGCCACCGCGTCCGTTGAACCGAATATGGCCACCAGAGGCGTCCCGGTCGCCGCGCCGACATGCATCAACCCCGAATCATTGGTGACAAAGGCGTCACAAACCGATATCAGCGCCATGGCCTGCGCCAGTGTCGTTTTCCCGGCCAGCCCCCGGATAAAACCCGGGCCATGCGCGGTAATGGTGTCAATAGTCTGCTGATCGGCCGCGGTGCCGAAAACCATGAAGGTCGCTCTGTTTCGCCTGTGCAGACGTTCGGCCAGCTCACCGTACCTTGCCGCCGGCCAGCACTTGGCAGGCCCATAGGCGGCTCCCGGGTTCAAGCCGATGACAGGCCCCCCGCCGGCAAGTCCCTGTCTGAACCGCCGGGCGAAATGAAGATCTTCATCCGCCAGCCGCAGGCAGAGTTCATCCGGTCCGCGGGTCAATCCGAGATCACGCAGCAATGCCTGATAGTAGTGAACCTGATGTTTCCCGCGGATTTCATCCCGGATTCGCACCCCATGGGTCAGAAGAAGAGAGCGTCCATCCCGTTTATAGCCGGCGCGGACCGGAATGCCGGCCATCCTGGCCAGTAACGCCGCCTCAAAGGCATTCTGCAGCAGAATGGCCATGTCAAAACGCATCCTTTGCAAAGTCCGGCTTAACCGCAGCATGCCGGACAAGCCACCATGCACGCCTTTCTTTTCATAAAAGATAATTTTATCAACATGCGGGCTGGCCCTAAAGACATCGGCCATCCACGGCTGGGCAAGCATGGTGATCTCGGCCGCGGGGAAATTTTCCCTGATCGTACGCACCGCAGGCGTCGTCATGATAGCATCACCAATCCAGTTGGTGGAGCGTATCAATATCCTGGCGGGATGAAATTCTTTAAGGGATGCCTTCATGGGCCACAACCAGTTTCTTTTCAAGTGGGCTATTTTGCCTGCGGCTGGACTGCCGGCTATTTATAACTACTCAGGTGCTTAGACTGTAGACTGAAGGCTATGGGGCGGTCGGCGCCGCCATCGTATTGACGTTTTAGACGCTTTTCTCTCAGTCTGCCGCCTTCAGCATATCAACCAGTCTTTTAGAATACGGCAATGTGCTTACTTTGCCAATCCGTGTCAAGTTTTTTATGCCAATCCATGCCTCATCCCTTGCAAAAAGAACAATTGGGTGGTAAAAGAACTGGATTTTTATATCACACATCCCTGAAAAACCCCTCTGGTGCCCGCAAGGGTTGGGGAGAACGGGATGGACGTCTAACCAAAAAAAATGGAGATTTAACAATGGCTTACATTACAATGAAAGAAATGCTGGTAGCCGGTCTGCACTTCGGCCACCAAACCCGCCGCTGGAACCCGAAAATGAAACCTTATATTTTCGGAGCCCGTAACAAGATTTATATCATCAACCTGGACAAAACCCTCCCCCTCTTCAACAAGGCCTACGAGTCCGTTGTCAATACAGTCGCCAAAGGCGGGTCGGTCCTCTTTGTCGGCACAAAACGTCAGGCTCAGGACATCATCAAGGAAGAAGCGAGCAGGGCAGGCATGTTCTTTATCAACCACCGCTGGCTCGGCGGCATGCTGACCAACTTCCAGACAATCAAAAAATCCGTTGACCGCATGAAATCGATCCAGTCAATGCGGGATGACGGCAGCATCAATCGTTACAAGAAAAAAGAAGCCCTGGGCATGGAAAAAGAGCTGGGCAAACTTGAGCGTAACCTCGGCGGCATCAGGGACATGAAGTCCCTGCCGTCCGTAATCTTTGTTGTCGATCCCAAACGCGAAGACATCGCGGTTGACGAGGCAAACCGTCTGGGCATCCCGGTAATCGCGATAGCTGATACCAACTGTGATCCCGATGGCATTGACCATCTCATCCCCGGAAACGATGACGCCATTCGTTCCATCAAACTGATTACCTCTAAAATAGCTGACGCAGTTCTTGCCGGTAAGGCCAGACGTGGTGAAGAGGTTGAAACCGATGATGCCATTGCCGCGGCCATGGTTGAGGCGAATACTCCGCGCGCCGACGTTTCCGCCGATACGGCTGCTGACGAATAAACAGTTGAAGCAGGAAACAGGCAATGCCCCATTGCCTCCGTTATGACGGGCTGTAAACTGATCAGGTGGAAAGCCTTCTGTCTTCAGGCAATCCACCTGCCCAGTCACACAACTTATTTAACAAATTGAAGGATAGAATTACCATGAATATAACCAGTCAAATGGTCAAGGAACTCCGCGACAAAACCAACGCGGGCATGATGGACTGCAAGAAAGCCCTTGCGGAAACCAACGGAGACATGGAAAAGGCAGTCGATTACCTCCGCCAGAAAGGGTTGGCGGTTGCCGCCAAAAGGGCGACCCGGGCAACCAGTGAAGGTGTTATTGAATGCTATATCCATGCGGGCAGCAAACTCGGCGTTATGGTTGAGGTAGGCTGCGAGACCGATTTCGTTGCGAAAACGGACTCGTTCATTCAATTCGCCAAAAACATCGCCATGCATATCGCCGCCGTAAATCCCGTGTCGATAAAAAGAGAAGATATCCCGGCCGATCTGCTGGCCAGGGAAAAGGACATTTACGTCAAACAGGCCCTCGACTCAGGGAAACCGGTAAATATTGTCGAAAAGATTGTCGCCGGCAAAATTGACAAATTCTACACCGATGTCTGCCTGCTTGAACAAACCTATGTTAAAAATCCTGATCTGACAATTCAGGATCTGCTCAATGAGATCGTCGCCTCACTTGGTGAAAACATTGCGGTCAAAAGATTTGCCCGTTTTCAGGTTGGCGCCTAACATTAAAGCAAGAGGATCCCATTCCGCGTGGACACTTACAAATACAAGAGAATATTGCTGAAATTAAGCGGTGAAGCCTTGATGGGTGACGCCGCTTTCGGCATCAGCAATGACGTGCTCGCCTATATTGCCGAGGAGATCAAGGAACTGCGTTCCCTCGGCACTGAAATTGCCGTGGTGATCGGCGCAGGCAATATTTTTCGTGGGGTAGCCGGCGCCTCCACCGGGATGGACAGGGCTGTTGCCGACAATATGGGCATGCTTGCCACGGTCATGAATGCCCTGGCCATCAGTGATACCCTGGAGCAGATCGGCGTCAATACCGCTGTTTTGTCAGCCATTCCCATGGAGACGGTCTGCAAACCCTATTCCCACCGCCGCGCCATGGACCACCTGGAACTTGGCGATATCGTCATTTTTGCCGCCGGCACCGGCAATCCCTATTTCACCACGGACACCGCGGCTGTCCTGCGCGGTCTCGAAATAAACGCCGATATCATCTGCAAGGCAACCAGGGTGGACGGGGTTTACGACAAAGATCCTCTTGTTTTTCATGACGCGGTAAAATTCGAGAGCTTGAGCTATGAAGAGGTTTTAAAAAGGCGGCTGAAGGTGATGGACTCAGCGGCAATCTCGCTGGCCATGGATAACAGTAAGACTATTCTTGTTCTGAACATGAATATTGCCGGCAACATCAAAAAAGCCATCTGCGGGGAAAAAATCGGCACGTTGATCAGTGGAGTTGATAATGAGTAAAGTTCTTTTGGAAATGAAGGACAAAATGAAAAGCAGCCTTGAGGCCTATCGCCGCGAACTGACGACTGTGCGTACAGGGCGGGCATCATTGTCGGTGGTTGAAGGGATTAAGGTGGATTCATACGGAAGCAGAATGCCTCTCAACCAGGTAGCCTCCATCACCATTCCTGAAAGCAGATTGATTGTTATCCAGCCATGGGATCCCCAGATACTCCCTGCTATTGGTAAAGCAATCCTGGCTGCCAATATAGGGCTGACACCGGCAAGCGATGGAAAAATGCTGCGCATTTCCATTCCCCAGCTCACCGAGGAACGTCGCAAGGATCTCGTCAAGCAAGTGAAAAAAATCTCCGAGGAATACCGGGTCGCCATCCGCAACTGCCGCAGGGACGCCATCGATCATCTGAAAAAGCTGAAAAAAGACAAGGAAATCTCGGAAGACGATCTCTTCAAATGCCAAGATGAAGCCCAAAAAGAAACGGATGGTTTCATCAAGAAAATTGATGAAATATTAACCGAGAAAGAAAAAGAGGTCATGGAGGTTTGACAGACCTCCCATTGTCATCATCCTTGGAACCGGACAGAGAAAACCTGCCGCGGCACATTGCCATCATCATGGACGGCAACGGCCGCTGGGCTCAGAGCCGGGGTCTCATGCGCCTCATCGGCCACAAGGCCGGAGTCAATACTGTTCAGAAAATCGTCAAAGCAGCCCGGGAAATCGGTATTGAGGTCCTCACCCTTTACGCCTTTTCATCGGAGAACTGGAAAAGGCCCGCCAAAGAGGTTTCAGGGCTGATGTCGCTTTTGAAAACCTATCTGGAAAGCGAGATTTCCTCGATGCAGGAAAACAGCATCAGTCTCCGTTGTTTGGGCCGCAGGGAGAATCTGCCCGAGGACATCCGGGAGACGTTGAACGCCTCCATTGCAAAAACCGCCGGCAACAGGGGACTTATCTTGAACCTTGCCTTAAGCTATGGAAGCCGTGACGAAATTGTCATGGCTGCCCGGGAAACGGCAAAACTCTGCCTGGCAGGCAAATTAGATCCCGATCAACTTACCGAAGAAATATTTGCTGACCATCTGTATACCGCCGGACTCCCTGACCCGGACCTTATCATCCGTACAGGCGGCGAGTTCCGCTTAAGCAATTTTCTGCTTTGGCAGGCCTCCTATGCGGAAATTTTTGTAACGGACATCCACTGGCCCGATTTTACCAGAGAAAATTTTATTACCGCCATTGCCGACTTTCAACAAAGACAGCGGCGATTCGGCAAAACCGGCGATCAGATAAGCGATGATAGTCAATCCCAGACGATATGACACGCATTAGCACCGGACTCCTTGCTATTATCAGCTGGCTGGGCCTGCTTTATCTGCAGTCGTTTCCGCTCTTCTGGCTGTTCATCTCCCTTTTCAGCCTTATAGCTGCCTATGAGTACTTTTCAATCAGCCTGCCGTCTGACGGGAAAACTTTCCGTCACCTGCTCATCCCCATTGCCATGCTGCCCCCCCTGACCGCCTGGTTTCAACGGGTCGATCTGATTTTTTTTTCCTTCATCGTCGCGATCATGGTGCTGGCAAGTCTGACTGTCGTCAAGGCCTCACAGCTGCGTAATCCATTCGATTATCTGCTCAGGGCAAGCTTTGGCGCCATGTATACCGGCCTCTTTGGCGCCCATTTTATTTTACTCATGGCGGCGCCAGACGGCGCCGTGTGGCTGTTATTTTTGACGGCAATCACCGCGGCCTCGGATACAGGGGCCTATTTCACCGGCAAAACCTTTGGCAGACACAAACTTTGCCCCTCGGTAAGCCCGGGTAAAACAGTTGAAGGATTTATCGGCGGCCTGCTATGCGGCACCACCTGCGCCACCCTGGTCGGCGCATACTTCATGGACTCGGCTGACATTCTCCTTCTCGCCTGCGGGGCCATCTTTCTTTCCGCTCTGGGGGTAGTCGGCGACCTGGTGGAATCACTTCTCAAGAGAAGCGCCGGGGTCAAGGATTCGGGCAGCATCCTGCCCGGACACGGAGGAATACTTGATCGTATTGACTCCCTGCTGCTGACTGCCCCGATTTTATATTATCTGGTTTTATTCAATCTACTCGGGTAACGGGGATGCAGAAAAACATCTCTCTTTTAGGCTCCACCGGTTCAATCGGCCGCAATGTTCTCAAGGTTGTCCGTCAGTTTCCCGGCCGTTTCCGCATTGTCGGGCTGGCAGCCGGACGGAACATCACCCTGCTGCGCGACCAGATCGAAGCCTTCAATCCCCTTGTCGTCTCCGTTGCCACGGAGCAGCTTGCCCGTGAACTGACCCGGATTCTGCCGGCGGGCTGGGGCGAGAAAATCCATTGCGGCCGGGAAGGCAACGAGCGGGTGGCCACCATTACCCAGGCCGACACCGTGGTCTCCTCCATTGTCGGCGCAGCCGGTCTTTTGCCCACCCTTGCCGCTATCCGCGCCGGCAAGAACATTGCCTTGGCCAACAAGGAAACCCTGGTCATGGCCGGCGATCTGGTCATGGCCGAGGCCAAGCACCATAACGTTAGGATTCTTCCTGTCGACAGCGAACATAGCGCCATATTTCAAGCGCTTGCCGCCGGACGCCGCCAGGACGTGCATTCCATTATCCTGACCGCCTCGGGCGGACCTTTTCGTGAGAAAAGTGAGCGCAGTTTGTGGGATGTGACCCCTGAAGAGGCCTTGAATCATCCGAACTGGGAGATGGGAAAAAAGATCTCCATCGACTCGGCCACCCTGATGAATAAAGGCCTTGAAGTCATCGAAGCAAAATGGCTCTTCGACATTGACGTGGAGCGTATCGAGGTGCTTGTCCATCCGCAGAGCATTGTCCACTCCCTGGTGGAATATGTCGATGGCTCCGTCATTGCCCAGATGGGTATTCCTGACATGCGCATTCCGATCGCCTACGCCCTTTCCTGGCCCGAACGTTTAAGAACCGGACTCTCACGGCTTAATCTGAGCCAATGCACGGATCTGCATTTCTTTCCGCCTGATTTTAAAAAATTCCCGGCCTTGAAACTTGCCTACCAGGCCTGTAAACAGGGAGGAACAATGCCGGCCATTCTTAATGCCGCCAATGAGGTGGCTGTTGCGGCATTTCTGGAGAGGAAGATCCGTTTCCCGGAAATTTCCCTGGTTGTTGCCGAAACAATGAACCGTTTGACCCGTAAAGACGTCATAGACATAGAAACCGTACTCGAGGCTGATCTGGCGGCCAGAATGCAGGCCGAATCCGTCATTGAAGCGTTACACATAAAATTTAAACTGCGGACCGGCCAGGATATCGATTCTCCGGATCTTCCGCCGGGCCTGAATATCAAACTATGAATTCCGTCATATCGTTTATCATTGTTCTTGGTCTTCTCATTTTTGTCCACGAATTCGGCCATTTCCTTTTTGCCAAGCTCTTCGGCGTCCGGGTGTTGAAATTTTCCCTTGGTTTCGGCCCGAGGATTTTTGGCAGAACATACGGTGACACCGAATACCTGATCAGCGCCCTGCCTTTAGGCGGATATGTGAAAATGACCGGCGAAAACAGGGAGGATGAGGTTTCCTTTGTTGACGAGCCCTATTCCTTTGCCCATAAGCCCATCTGGAAACGTTTTCTTATTGTGCTGGCCGGACCGGCCTTCAATCTGTTATTTGCGGTTCTCGTCTTTTTTGCCATTTTTTCCATCGTTGGCCTCCCCCTGCCCAAGGCCGGCACGGAGATCGGCGCGGTCACCGCGCACTCAGCGGCGGAAGCCGCGGGACTCCGGACCGGTGATGTCATTGTCTCAATCAATGGCGAAAAAACCGCTGAGTGGAATGATGTTTCCCGGCTCATCAGCGGCTCGGAGGGCAAGCCCCTTACCCTGGTTGTTTCCCGTGACGGACAGGAACTTGAGATAGTCGGTCAGCCGGAGAGACAGGATGTCAAAAACATCTTCGGGGAAGTCGTGGATGAACGTTTCATGCTCGGCATCTCCCGCAGCAGCGAGGTCACCTATGAAAAGGCCTCTCTGCCTGAGGCCTTTATCGCCGGCCTCAACCAGACCTGGACCTTTATCTATCTCACCATCATGGGGATTATCAAAATCATCCAGCAGGTTGTGCCTGCCTCCGAGTTGGGGGGGCCCATCCTCATTGCCCAGATGGCGGGCCAGCAAATGGAAGCGGGCTGGATCAATCTGGCCTATTTCATCGGTCTGCTCAGCGTCAATCTGGGCATCCTCAACCTCTTTCCCATCCCCATCCTTGACGGCGGCCATCTTGTTCTTTACGGGCTTGAGGCCGTGCGCCGCAAGCCGCTTGAGCAAAATACCCTTGAAAAGCTGCAGCAGCTCGGCCTGCTGCTCCTCGGCAGCCTGATGATCTTTGTCTTTTACAATGACATTATCCGCATCTTCAGTAAGGGATGACCGGTATTACTAAACAACGGCTTACAATGACCCAGCCCGGCAAAGACATGACCCGCCAGCCCCCCCTGATTCTGGCCATTGAGAATTCCGGCCTGTGCGGCAGCGTGGCCCTGGTGAGCGGCTCGCACTGTATCGCCGAACAGAGCCTGTTTTCCAGGCTGACCCATTCCAAGCGTCTCCTTGCCGCGCTGGAGCGGGTCATGGCGGAAAGCCAGACAACCTGGGAGCAGCTTGACGCCATTGCCGTGAGTTTAGGACCGGGCAGTTTCACCGCCCTGCGCATCGGGCTCGGCACGGTAAAGGGGCTGGCCATGGCAACAGCCGTGCCGCTGATCGGCATTTCGACCCTGGATGGTCTGGCCAGCCAGGTAAACTTCACGGCCATGCCCGTCTGCCCGGTTGTTGACGCCCGGAAAAACGAAATCTACACCGCTCTCTACCGGGCCAATGCCCGAGGATTCATGGAGCGTCAGGGCGGCTATCTGTTGATGCCGGCCCGTGAACTGGCGGAGCAGATCAGCGAACCCACCCTGTTTATCGGCGACGGGCTGTCAATTTATGGTGATCTCCTGCGGGAAAAACTTGGAGAACTGGCCATCCTTGCCCCGGAACAGCTCTATTATGCCAGGGCGGCGAGCATCGGTTTTCTCGCCCTGCCCCATTGGCACAGGAAGGAATTTCTCGATCCAGCCAGCTGTGTTCCCCTTTATGTCCGGGCATCGGATGCAGAGATTAATCTTGCCGCTCGGCCCTCCCCGGCAGAGCAACGATGACGCCCCCTGTCGTTCTCCCCCTATACCTCTCACAGCATGGCAGGTAACAGTTTTTCTTGCAACTGCTTCGTTGATTTTTCATCCCTTCTTTGCGTCTGCCAGCTGAAAATTTTAAAGATTATTCACCATAATGCACTTGCTTTTTGTCAGAACTTGATGTAGTCATGCTCCATGGGACAGATCGGCGATAACAGCGAGCCGACTTCATATTTCATTTCCAAGACTTCTCAATTGGACCAGACAAATGACAAGCAAAATTCCATCATCTCTTACCCTCATCCTTGCTGTTCTCTTTACGACAACCGTTTCTTTCGCCGCGCCTCGCATTGATTCCGTCTCGCCGGCCACAGGCGCTATCGGCCAGGATCTGACCATGACCATCAGCGGCAGCGGCTTTGATGAAAATACCCGGGTGTCGATAAGCCTGGACACCATGAACCGCGGTTTCATTGCAGGCTCCCTGCCGACCCCTTATGACATTTATGATGTGGCGGTTGCCGGCCAGTATGCCTATATGGTGGGGGAAGGTGGCCGCTTCAAGACAGTCAGCATCCGCAATCCAGCCAACCCGGTGATCGTCGGCTCCCTGCTGGTTGGCGACCTGGAAAAAATCGCGGTGTCGGGCGGTATTGCCTATGTCATGGATTCCGACTTTCTCAAACTGATCGACATAAGCGATCCGCTTCATCCCGCCCTGATCAGCTCCCTCTCCTTTCCGCGTTGGAACCGGGACATCACCGTCTCCGGCCACTACGTCTATCTGACCAACTCCGCCACCGGTCTGAACATCATTGATGTCAGTGATCCGCAAAACCCGAGCGTGCAGGGTAGTCTGGCAATCACCTACTGGGTGCGGGAGGTGTGCGTGTCCGGCTCCCTGGCCTTTGTGGCAACCCGTAATAATCAGGGGGTGCGGATCATTGATGTCAGCGACCCCGCCCAGCCCCTGGCGGTGGGATCGATCGCCACTTCCGGACCGGCCAGCAGCGTGGCCGTTTCCGGCACAAAAGCCTATGTGGCCGATGACGAATTCCGGGTAATCGATATCAGCAACCCCGCCCAGCCGACTCTGATGAGCACGCTACATCAAGCGGTGGGAAACAGCACGGTCACCGTCTCCGGCAACACCGCCTATGTGGTGGACGAACACGAAGGCCTCTTTATCCTGGATATCAGCAACCCCTCAGTCCCGGCGGTGGCGGGACAGGTCGATACACCCGGCCGGGCCAGCGGTCTTTTTCTTGTTGACAATACGGCCTATGTGGCGGATGGGGTGCTCGGCCTGCAGGTGATCGATGTCAATGAACCGGAGGTTTTGCCTGCCACGGACACCTACACGGCTCAGGACTTTGCCATAGCGGCCGGGGTTTCAGGCACCACGGCCTATCTTTTTGATTATACGGGCCTGCTTGTCCTTGACGCGCAGAACCCACTCGCACCCCGTCTTCTTGGTACGCTGCCCATGCCTTCTCCCCCGTACGGAGCAGCCCTCGCCTTTTCCGGACCAACCGTTTATGTAGCTGCCAGTAATTCGCTCCAGGTGATTGACGTCAGCAATCCCGCCCAGCCCGTCCTTACGGGCAGCATGAATTTCGATGACGACCTCATCCCGCCGGTCAACCTCTCCATGACACAGATAAACGTTTCCGGCAGCACCCTCTTTATCATAAGCTCCCGGGAGGTTTACAGCAGAGAGACATCAACATATGTGTGGGAGTTGCATGTGGTGGATGTCAGTGATCCCCAGGTCCCTCTGCTGAAGAGCACCGCTCAACTGCCAGGGGAGCCGATGGCGGTGGACCTCAACCGTCAAATCATCTATGTGCCGGAATATCCGGCCACGGTGAGCGCGGTGGATATCAGCGAGCCGGCCGCCCCGGTCATCCTTGAGCAGATGAGTATCCCCCAGCCAGCCTGGGCTGAAGTGGATCTCATCCAGGATGTGGCCGCCGTTGGGGAGACGATCTATATCGCCACCTCACGAACCATTTACCAGTTTGACGGCAGCGGACCGGGCGCTCCCGTCATCATTGCAACGCTTCCGGTCATTACCGATGAGGCCGGCTGCCCTTTCGGCGCCAATTCCTTTCTTGACAACACTCTTGTTGGTGACGGGATCATCTCCTTTGCGGATTGCCGCAACAATCTGCATGCCATTGATGTCAGCAGCCAGGGGCAAATGACGGTCATCGGCACGACAACCATGGCCGCCGACCGGATAACCACCCTGGCCATCAATGGGGAGTTCGCCTATGTCACGGCGGAAGACAACCTGTCCATCCGTCCCCTCACGAGAGAGATATTCCCCGTTCACTTGAACAACTCATCAACCATAGCCGTGACCATCCCAAGCCCCGTGGTTGCCGGCGCCTATAATGTCCGGGTCTTTAACGACAGCGACGACGAGGTGTTATTGCGGGGCGTGCATTTTTCGCCGGCAGATATCGATGAGGAACAGGAAATACCCCTGGTGGGCGACTGGAACGGCGACAACAGAGACAGGATCGGTCTTTTTTCCGGTCATACCTTTTTTCTTGATACAAACAACGACGGCCATCCAGACGAAAGCATCGGTTTCGGGAGGGATGGCGATATCCCGGTGATCGGCGACTGGGACGGCGATGGCGCTGACGGCATCGGCGTATTCCGCCCATCCACCCGTAAATTCTATCTCGATTCGGACCGGGACGGTCTTACCGATATTTCCGGCACCATAGGGCGCATTGGAGATATGCCGGTGGTGGGTGACTGGGACCATGACGGCAGGGATGATATCGGGGTGTACCGTCCTTCACAGCGACGCTACTATCTGGATTATAACCGGGACGGCATCCATGACCGCGCCGTGTCCATCGGCCGTCTCGGTGATGATTTCCTGGTGGGGGACTGGAATGGGGACGGGATTGACTCAATCGGGGTCTTTCGCCCGGACAACGCCCGGTTTTATCTCGACGACGATGAAGACGGCATCCATGATCATGCCCAGTTTTTCGGCAGGCGTGATGATATCCCCCTGGCCGGCGACTGGAACGGCAATGGCGTCACCGATATCGGCATATACCGCTCAACAACCGGCTACTTCCACCTGGATTACGATTTTGACGGGACAGCCGACGACATAATCCTTTACGAGGCGGATTAAAGGAAATAAGGCTCATCCGGTTGAAAGGAGCCCGGCAACCATCGCCTACAGACGATGGTTGTTGAGCTCCCGGATCATCTTGATCAATTCATCGAGGGTTCGCAATTCATCAAGCTGTTTGCGGGAGATTACCGTCTCCAATCCCGCCGCATCTTTCAGGACAACAGGGTAATCAAGCTTCATCCCATATTTTTTCTCGAATTCATCCCTGTGCAGAAATTCCATCTCCAGATCAGAGCTTTCCCTGAACTCTTTCCACTTTTTATTTTCGCTGAAGGTGTCAAAGGTCATTTTACATAAATTACATGTATAAGTTTCCGGGTTGACGATCTTGTGGCCGATATCGAGCATGGTGTTCATCAAACCGCTGTCGGCATTGTAAACAAAGACGAGCTTCATATCAATCTCCTCCAAAAAAATGAACTATCTGGCCCCATTCTTCCTGACCGCTTCCCTGGCTGCATTCTTTGCTTTCGGGGTCACGCGCTTTGTCTCGGGCGCACTCTTTTTATTTTTCGGCCCTGGCTTTTTGCTTTTCAGGGGTGCTATGACACGCAGCTCCTTTTCCTTGGGAACGGGAGGCGCCCCGCTTGTGACATTTTCAGCCGGTGGGGGCAAAACCTCTACGGCAGGGACTGCGGCCGGGAGGGGTTTCAGCTGCTTGGCCGGGTCAATGGGAGGCAGATCCGGCGCCACCAGGGGCTGCAGGCGTGGCAGCATCAGCCGCAGGATGCTGACCGGCAGTGAACTGGTAAACTCGAAGTCCGCCGCATCCGCACCAGGCACGAAGGCGGTGAGTGTTCCATAAAAGCGGTCACCGATGTAAAAAACGAAGGTTGCCGAGCGGTTGACAACCTTGGATTCCTTGCCGCCGCCCGGTCTGTAGGTCACATATCGGTGATCGCCCGTTCCGGTTTTGCCGCCGATGGCGACTTCCGTACCATCAGCCCCCACCAGGGCGCGATTGATGCGGGCAGCGGTGCCGTTCTGCACGATGTCACGCAAGACGGCGCGCACGGACCGGGCCACCTCGGCCGGCATGACCCGCTCTCCTTCCATCGGCTGGCGCTGCAAAATAGTTTCATAGGGGGTTCCCTGGGCGAAATGCAGGGAAGTGATCAGGGCGGCTGGCGGCCGCACGCCGTCATTGACCAGAATGGACATCAGTTCGGCCAGGGCGGACGGCCGGTCGGCCGAGGAACCGATGGAGGTGGCAAAGGAGGGAACCAGGGAGTTAAAGGGATAGCCCTGGCGCTTCCAGTCTTTGTGGATCTCCAGGAAGGCCTCCACCTCGATCAGGCTGCGGATCCGCCGATCCTGGGCATTTTTGCGGTTATTGCGCATCAGCCAGCTGTAAACTTCGAGACGTTGTTTCTGGCTGTCCGCCACAATAGCCTCCCAGTCCGCCTGGGGGTGACTTCTCATATATCCGGCCAGCCACAGTTCAAGGGGATGAATCTGGGCGATATAGCCCTGATCAGCCAACGAGAACTTATCAGGCCCGAACTGCTCGTAATATTTTTTTAAGGTTTCATTTTTTGTTTCCTTGAAGCCGGGCAGATTTTTTTTCATGAAATCGAAAAACTGATCCTGTGTCGCCTCCGGCACGAGATAGCGATGCGCCCCGGCCAGCCGGCGCGGGGTGGGCCGGATGCTGGACACCAGTGTCTCCAGGATCTGGGCGGCTGTTTTCCCTTTGTATTTGTGATAAAAACGGAGCATGAAGACCTTGCTCTCCTGATCGGCGAACCGTTCCAGATAATCACGGCGGGCCGGGTTGTTCATATCCTCCAGGATACGGGCCGAGGATCCCGGCACCTGCAGCATGTAATGCCGGACGATATCCCGCATCATGCGGATAAAGACCAGGTTCACCGAATGGCGCATGGCCAGGCGCACCGGCATGACCTTGACATCATCCTCCCTGCTGAAGTTTGAAAAGGTATGATTACCGCCAGCCGTGTAGAAAACCTCCTTGGGGCTGGCCGAATACTGGCGGTCCAGGGCCGCCTCCAGCATGGCCGCGAGGCTTTTGTCCCCGGCGGTCCGCAGATAGTCAACCGCCCAGCTGGAAAGCCGGTCATTAGGGCTGATCCGCAGGCTGGCCAGGGATTTATCGTCCAGCTGCGCATACTGTTCATGCAGCCCGGCCATGATCTGCAAATAGGTGACCAGGGTGCGCAATTTTGCCGTGGAACCCAGATCAAGCTTGGTGCCGAGATTAATATCAAAGGGCTGGTCCAGATTGTCCGTCTGCACCCGGGGCATGGCGCCGTTTGGCCCCAGCTCGTAAAGGTTGAAGCTGTAAATCACCTTGGCCGGATCGCCATGGGACAACATGCGCTGAACCGTCAGGCCGTTCTGTTGCAGAAACTGGGGATCCTTCAACTGCATCAGGAAATCGGTCACCCCTTTCTGCGCCTCGCTATGCAGGGTGCTTGCCACGGTCAGGTCCAGCCGGTCCAGATCATAGAAACGGGAGGAACCCAGCATGTCGGCCAGCTGCAGCCGCACCATGCTGGAGGCCTTGCGGCTGACAAACGAACCACTATCCTGGGCCGGCCGGTTGGTGTCGAAACGCAACGCCACCTTCAAGGCTTCATCCCGCAGCTCTTGGCTGACCACCTTCTCCCTGGCCAGCACCCGCAGCAGGGTGTTGGTCTGCTCGTCAAGCTGGGCCGGACCCTCCAGCAGAAAACCGGAGGGCCGGCGCTGGGCCACGATCAGGCTCAGGGCGTGCTTGAACATCCAGGCCTTGTCCGTCAACCCCTGCCCTGTTTCCTCGGCTGCCAGGGCCTGGTTGAAAGCGGCGAAATCCACGCCATACCAGGCCCACATGCCGTCGCCGATGCCGTTAACCTCCCCCACCCCGCCCGCGGCGGACAGGGGGACGGTATTAAGGTACTCGTAAACGATCCGTTGCCGGGCCACAGTGGTGTCTTCTCCGTCCAGGTAGACCCGCAATGAGGCAGAGGCTATCTGCCGCAGTTTGTCGGCCGCTGTCCGGGTCAAACCATCGGGTGAATGACGGTATTTCTCAATCTGGGTGGCCAGTGTGCTGCCGCCCGGCACATCGTGGGATGGATTGAAAAACTGAATGCCCTTATCCACCACGGCCTTGGCAAGCCGGTCCCATTCAATGGCCGGATTGCGGGTGGGATATTGAGGATTCATTAATTCGCGGTTTTCAATAAACAGCAGACTGTCCACCAGCACCCCGGGAATCGAGGCATAATCCGGGTAAAGCCGTTCCGGATAACGCGCGGAGAAAAGCGGCTCGTTTTTACCGTCCAGTATGGTGAGCCCTCCCTGGACCTTTTCATGATAGGCCGGAAACAGACCGAACCGGTTCAAATTATAAAGGTCAGGGGAAAAACGAGCCTGCTGTTCAATGGCAAATCCCTTGGCGGTCAAGGCCTTCAGATACTCGGGAAGATGGGTATAACCCATGCGGATATCGTAGCTGCCGTACTCAGGATAATGGACAGCCTTGCTTGGGCCCGATTCCATTGAGAAGGAAAGTTTTCCGCCAAGCTCCGCCAGATTCCTGGCCTGATAGCGTGAAGTGGGAAGTTCCGTGGCGAGAAACCAGGTCGCCAGGCCAACGATGAGCAGAGTAACAAGCAAAATCGTGCCGACAAACAGCCTGAGCAGAGGCCTTTTTTTTATGCGCCGCTTATAGAGTTGAGACATTGAACACTTACCGTTACTTATCCATTTGGATTCAGGTGGAAGAGAGGATAATAAAGTTTGATGCTTGACTCCGTTATGCTATCTGCCATATAATTTAAAATGAGCATATTTTTTACAACCTGTCAGGAGGAAGCGGGTTTAATAATCCGGCTGAAAATCCTATCAGCAAGAAGCAACAAACGAAGAGCATGCTTAATAAATATTTTCGGAGGTGCATAAATGAACATTATGGAGCAAAGAAAACATCTACGGCATATTCCTTCCGCAAAGACCTTTGTCTACACACCAGACAGCTTCGGGCGGATCATTAACATCAGCGAGGGCGGCTTTTCACTGCAATATATCGATGTGGAATCGCCGATCCGCAAAAAAGAAATCGTGGACATTCTGCTCGGCAACCTCTCGCTGAACAGGGTTCCCATAACAGTTGTCTGGGACAGCCTTGCCGAGTCCGCGATCAAGGATTCCCTGATAATGAGCCGGGTTGGCTTAAGGTTTGACAAACTGACCCCTCAGCAGAAAGCCATGATTCATTTTTTCATATCCCAGCCTATCAGTGTCCATGCCTAAATAATGGATTAAGCAAACTTTATGGAGGGTTTCCCCTAATTTTTCTTTTTGGCCTGCAGGGTCGGCATGCCTGCCAGCACCATTTTCAGCCAATCAAAACCAAAGGTGAGCAGCGCCTCGTCATCGGTTTCCACTGCTCTGACGCGCGCCGCGGGCAACTTGAACTGCCCGAGCAGGTTGTGCTGGCGAACATAGTCCCTGAATCCGTCAAGGTTGTAACAAACCAGGAAGGCAAGCTTCTGTCTTGGCCCGGCCGCCCCTTCGCCCGCCCAGGGATTTTTTGCAAAAAGCGTATCCATTTCCGCCCATTGGTCAGCCATGGCGTTATGAAAAAGCAGCTGCTGATTGCGCAGCCACTCTTTCACTGTCCATTCCTGCTCTTCATCATGCCCTTTGCAGTACTCGTGCTTCGTCAGGAAAAAAAACTCCTCAGCCCGGCCTTTCTCAAGAGTACGGTCAACACCGCGCTCCAGAGGATACATGCGGCAGGAAAAGGGCCGGTGTTCATAAACAGTGCAGCCGGCCGGTCCGAGGAAAGGGCAGCTCCGGACATCGGTCATCTTCATCATGAGTGACGGGAAAAAAGGATTTGCCCCTTGCACAACCCGCACATATTTTTCCAGGAACTCCTCGGAACGGATGCCAAGGCAATTTTTCAGGGCAATGATATCATGGGGGTAAAGGAACATATCCACATTCCGGCAGCAGGTCATAAAGCAGGACACGCCGGGATGGCAGGAAAATGAAAATTTCGACTTAGCCAGAGGGACCATGCCCTCGGGAAAGATTTTTTCTTGTTTACTCATATAGTTCTTTGATATCTCTTTGTTATCCAATAAAAGCAAATCACCGCAAAGCACAGGAAGTTACCATTTGCGCAACTGAAGGTCAAGTCAAGGATTGTGCTTACAGGGACGGCTATTTCCATACATAGCGACATAAGCTCGAGACGCCTGGCTGGCAAGGAATAAGCGAGGAGGCCGGCGGAGCAGCCTGATAGCGCTGTGAGCAGGCCACCGCAGCGAATGACGCAGCAAGGCGGGATGGATCGGACTTATGTCGTGGTGTATAGCCGCGGGCGGGATTGACAAGGGGACAGACACGGCAAACCACGAAAGCCGGGTCACGCAACAAAGGTGCGAACTCGCTAAAAAGGCTTAACTGTTCAAGGGTTAGTGGCAAAAAAATGGTCGTTCCATCAATCTTCAGCTGTAGATAAAAACATAGCAGTCATTATTGATGCTGATCCTGAGCCGTCCCCCATGGTTGCGGCCATAGACCTCCCAACCGGGCGTCCCCCGCAGTTCACATTTCACGCAGGCTGGGGAGTGCTTCCCCCGGTCCCGGTCACTCCAGGCCATCAGCATGGGTTCTTCCCCATCCTTTCCGGCAATGACCTGGGCAATCTTCCTGGCTGCTTCATAATCCAGGGCAAGACCTTGCACCGCCACCTCGATATCAACCATGGTCTTTCACCCCGCCGGACTTTCATGAGGCATGGAGACGGAATTCGCTGACAAGATTCTTCAGGCTGCCGGCAAGCTGGGCAAGCTCCGAGGAGGCATCGGAGATATGAAAGACTCGCCCCGAACAGCTTGTCACGATACTGTTTACCTCATTGATGTTGGCATCGGCATCATTAGCCTTTAGCGCCAGTTCATTGATGGCCTTGGCAATATTATTGGCGCCGTCGTTGACATCGGCGATATTTGCCGCAATCTGGTTTGCTTCCTGAGACTGCGCTTCAACAGCATCGCTTATCTGTTGCGATGACTTATTAACCCCCTTGATGGTTTCCGAGACTTCGGAAATAACATTGACCGCCTCCCCGGTGCTGCCCTGCACCTGATTAATAAGAATAGCAATGTTCTCGGCGGCGGCGGCGCTCTGTTTGGCCAGCTCCTTCACCTCCCCGGCCACCACGGCGAACCCCTTGCCGGCCTCCCCCGCCCTGGCCGCCTCAATGGTGGCGTTCAGGGCCAGCAGTTTTGTCTGTTCGGTTATCTCGTTAATAGCCGTGGTAACCTTGCCGATCTCAATGGCGGTGTCATGCAGGGAAAGAATGGTTTTTGTCGCTTTATCCGCCATATGGATGGCGGACTCGGTCACCCGGGCGCCATCCTTGGCGCTGTTGCCGATTTCCGTGATAGCCTTTGACATTCTCTCCGTGGTCAGCGCGACCGTTGCCATGTTTTCCGACATCTTCCGGGCCGTGGCCGTAACATCCTGGACATAGCTGCTGATGCCGCTGATGCTGGCGGTGGCATCGACGGTCTTGGCGGTCATCGTTTCAGCACCTTCGGCCAGCTGCATGGAATGCAGGGACATGGAGTCCGAGGATTGCGACAGCCGCGTGGCGTTGGTCTGCACATCTTTTATCATGGCGGAAAGATTTTCCACCATCTTCTGCAGAGAGAGACCAAGGGCATCCTGCTGCGAGGCAATCTGCACATCACGGGTCAAATCGCCGGTGGCAATGGATTCAGCCACGGAACTCTTCTGGGCCACGCTTTGCACCATGAGGTTCAAGGCGCTGGCCATGGCGCCCAGCTCGTCTTTCGTGTTGATGTCCAGATGATGCGACACATCACCTTCCGCCACCCTCCGGGCAAAGGCCACGGTTTTCTCCAAGGGACGGACGGTGCTGAGGAAGGTGACAATGGACAGACACAAGACGATGGGCACGGTAATCCCGAAAATAATGAGGTTAAGCCAGTTGCTGTGCCGGGAAAGGTCCTGGATCTGGTTTAACGAACCCTCCAGGTCAGAGCGGGCCATCTGCTGCAGGCTCTCGGTAAATTCATGGTATTTTTTTTTCTGGGCCTTGAATTCTTCCTCAGCGGCAAAAGCCTCGACATAAGCCTGACCTATGGCAAGATTAACCCATTTTGCCCCGGCCTGAAACATATTCTCGGTCAATTTCTCCAGTTCCGCGAATGATTCCCGTATCTTTTCGTTCCTGGTTACGGAGCTTGTTTCCTTGATCTTTTTAATCAGCTCATCCTTAAAAATTTTTGACTTATTCAACCGGTCGAGGGATTCCGTGCTGGCGCTGATTTCCACATCCGTCACCAGGGTGCCGGCCTCAAAACCGACCTTTTCAACGGCAATGGCCGTAACAAATTTTTCCTCCTTGACCGCCTTGCCGATAGCAATATTCTTATTCAGCGCTTTCGTCCCGTTCAGAAAAACAATCAACAGGCCAAGCAGCGAAGCACTGATCATGACAATCATTTTGGTCTTTATGGTCGGGGCAAAAAGCATGGTAAATCCTCGCAGAAATTATTTGACAAGCAACAAAAGTGAATTTCCGATAACCAATTGCTAATTTTAAAAGATTATAGGGGCGGCAAGGTGAGAAGAAAAGTTATTTTTTCTAACCGCTTATTTTTTTTATAAATTTACGCATGATATCGGCATTGCTCCGTTAATAACGCCTCAAAAAAATAATGCGCCGGGTTGGCCGGGGGCGCTGTGTAAATTTCCGTCCGGCCATACCTTTTTTCTTTGATTTTCCCGCGGGTTTCTCCATATAATCATTTACATTAATATTAATAACATCGAAGCTGGGCTTGCGAACCAATAACCACAAAAAAGGAGGTTGTATTCATGACAATGCTGCGTATCACCCGTTTGGTTTCTTTCATGATCTTCTGCTGCTTTCTTCTGCAGGCAACCCTTGTCTCAGCGGCCGGGAAATTCACCCTCATCTCCACCGCCGACTTAAAACAGAAACTTGACGCCAAGGAACCCCTCATTCTGGTAAACGCTTTAAGCTCCATAGAACACAACGAATTGGCCATTGCCGGCTCAATCAACATCCCCAGCAACAGGGTCACCGCGGATAACCCTCTCATGCCGGCCGACAAAGCTGGCCTGCTTATTTTCTACTGCAAAGGACCCAAATGCACCAAAAGCAAGGAGGCCGCCGACAAGGCCATGGCCCTGGGCTATACCAATGTCATGGTTTACGATGAGGGTCTGCCCGACTGGGCCAAGAACCGTTACCCCGTTGAGACACATGTTGACTACCCGAAAATCGAGTTCCCGCGCCTCGCGCCCAAGGATGTGCAGGCCCAGGCGGCAAGCGCCGTCTTGCTTGACATCCGCGGCGAGGAGGTCATAGAGGTCGGTAAAATAAAAGGCGCCATCAACATTTCTCTGGCGGATTTAGATCAGAAATTCGACACCCTGCCCAAGGATAAAAAAATTATCATCATTGACCACGCGGGCAAACAGGTTAATATCTGCGGTAAATTTCTGACCATGAAGGGTTGTACCGATCTTGCCGTCATGGAGGGTGGGGTGCTGGCCTGGAAGCGTGACGGGCTGCCCACCGAGTAATCTTTCGCGAGAATTCAGCACGCGGCAAAAGGAGATGCCTCACCAGCGGGACATCTCCTTTTTTTCATACCGCTTACCTAACCATCCGAGCAGTTACGAGTGAGAAATATTTATGCGGATCGGCAGCAAAAGAAAACTCTACTTCTTTTTCCTTCTTCTTTTCGCCACCTCGGGCGCAATCATCGTATACGCCCTGCTGGCCACCAAGGAATTCAACCGGGAGGTAAACAAGGTCAGCCAGCTTGTTTATCCGGGGACAAAAATCGCCATTGAAATAAAGGGCATGGTGACCCATGTCATTGAAAAGTTCAATCTGTCACGGGCTGCCGGCACCGAAAGCGAGCTGGTCAATATCACGGCCATGGATAAACAGATTACCGCCCAGTTGGCACAGCTGCGGAATCTGTACGGCGAAAACAGCGCCGGCGCTACTCAGGGTGCGGCCATCAAGGAGACCTATCAGCAATCCTTTCAGGCGGGACTGAAAATGATATCCGCCAGTGTCGCCCAGGACTACGGGGAAGAAGCAAGCTGGACGGAAAAATTCGATGCCTCAAACAAGAATCTCATGCAAACGCTTAATGAAATCGTGGAGGACAGCACAGCAAGTCACAATCAGGCAATGGATCATGTCCTTGAGGTCAGCAAACATCTTAACCGGGTTCTTCTTTTTTCCATCGGCCTGATGCTGGTGATCGGCGTGATGATCTTCTATATGATCTCCCTGATCTCGCGGCAGCTGGACTGGATGAGCAATGAATCAACCATAGCCACCAGAGGACTGCTGGACGCCATCGATAACATTAATGCCATGTCCGCCCAGCTTGCCGTTGAAACAGGCACATCCTCGGCTTCGCTTGACAAGATCGTCACCACCATGGACCAGATGACCATGCAGGGCAAGGAAAATCTGGAGGCCGCCCGCACCGCCGATCAGGCCGCCAACACCCTGTACAGTACGGCAAGCCGCTCCAACAAATCGATTAACGATGTTGTTGAGGCCATGACGGCTATGGTTGAAGCGGACAGGGAAATCTCCTCTCTGGTCAAAACCATTGAAGACATAGCCTTCCAGACCAATCTGCTGGCCTTGAATGCCGCGGTCGAAGCGGCCAGGGCCGGGGCAGCCGGGGCCGGATTCGCCGTGGTGGCTGACGAGGTGAGAAATCTTGCCACACGAACCACGGAAACATCCAGCATGGTGGCCAACATCATTACCCGTCTTGACGAAAAAGTTGCATCCGGCGTGACCATGGTCAACAACCTGAAGACGACATTTACGGAAATCAACGCCGGATCCGACTCGGTTGTCCGGCAGATGGCCAAGATCATGGAAACGGGCAGCCGGCAGGCTGATACCGAAGAAAAAATCCGCGAGGCCGTCACCTCCATCGATGACATGGTCCAGTCCCAGGCCGCCATGTCGGAAGAAGGCTCGGCCACGGTTCTGGATGTGAAGGAGCAGGTGGAACGGCTGCACATGATGATGAACAGGCTGATGATTTTCTGGGATGGAACATTGAAAAAGCCGCCGGCAAATGATCAGTGAAAAATCTTCTTAAAATTTACACCATTACCAACTACTATCTCGCCGCCCTTCTGCTGGTGTGGGCCGGTGCGGGCAAGATGCTGGAGCCGGGCGTGGGCGATCTGCTTGAGACGCTTTTTGACCGGCGCATTATCACTCTCGGCCAGCTGATTTTTATCTCCCGCTGGCACCCTCCCCTTGAAATAGCTCTTGGCCTTTTCGCCCTCTCCGGCATCAAAGCGGGGATAGCCGCCAGAATCATGGGGGTGGTCTATCTTTTCTTTGTCCTTCTTTTCCTCATCGTTTCCGAAGGGCATTTCCTGCAGCCCGTTGACTGCGGCTGTTTCGGGGAGGGGAACCCAACCCCGGTTTACCTGCTTATCCTGCGCAACACAATTATCGCCATCCCTCTTTTCTTTTTTCCCGGGGCGGCAGGCGCTTTCACCCGCCCCCGTCTTCTTTTCCAGCAAAATTAAATTGCCTGCTTGCCGCGATACGTCTATATTAGAGAGTTCATTGACAAATCTTTTCACCCAGGCAGGAATGAAAACAGAAACCGCATACCACAACTGGCAGCTATTTCTGGCAGGCAACCAGGTGATTTCGCCGGCGGTTGTGGCCAACGAAATAAGCAATGATTTTACACGCCAGGCCGCCTCCGGCCGGATGCCGGACTTGCGGGCCATTGATCTGCTCTGCGAAATGGCTGTTCTTGAGGGGAATTTCCAGCTGCGCAAGGCCGCGGTTGCCGCATTATATAAAAATATCATTGAGCCGCTCTGTGATGATTTCACCAGCGCCGGTGTCCGGATGTGCAATCTGGCCCTGCTGCGGATGATCGGTTTTCTCCGCTTGCAACCGGAAGGACAGGGATTACATAATTTATTAAACGAGCTGCACTATCCTGTTCAGGATCTTTTGCTGCAACGTTTCGAAAAAATTAAGCAGCCGTCTGTGCTCAGTGCATCGTTAAAAAAAAATATCAAAAAAATCCTCATCCTGTCGAGGGTCACCGTGGGTGCGGACGTGGCCATCGTCTCCATCATGGTGCATCGTCTGCTGCGCTCCTTCCCCCGGGCTGACATCATTGTTTTCGGACCGCCCCATCTGCCGGAAATCTTTTTCGGCATGGATCGGGTCCACTGGGAGAAAATTCACTATCAAAGAGATGGCGGGCTTATTGGACGTTTGACAAGCTATACGTATCTTTATCAGCTGTTGCAAAATGAATGGCACGGGTTGCATGACGGGCAGACCCTTCTTTTTGACCCTGACAGCAGGCTGAGTCAGCTCGGGCTGCTGCCGCTGATTGACGACCGGTACTACTGCTACTTCCCCTCCCGCCTGGATCAACAGATAGACGACAGCAGATTGAGCCAGCTGACCAACAGGTGGTTAAACCACATCCTGGCTGAAGAGGTGAACCTCCTGCCGCAGATTTCCATCCGCTCTGCGCATCTTGCCGATATAAAGAGTTTTTTTGCACAATTTCCTGAAACCTGCAAAAAAATCGTAATCAATTTCGGAGTGGGCAATGATGCCAGAAAGCGCCTGGCCGATCCCTTTGAGGAGAAACTGCTGGCCGGACTGCTGCAACAGGAAAACGCGATTGTCGTGCTGGACAGCGGCTCTCATCCGGATGAGAGGGAGCGGGCCAGGGGCCTTATGGAAATCATGGCCTCACAGTCGTTTCCAACCGCGGCTGTTTCCGAAAAAACCCTGACCACGAAAAAAATCCCTTTCCAGCATGGCTTGGTGTGCATCCAGGGAGGAATAGGCATGCTTGCCGCTCTGATTGATCAGGCTGATATCTTCCTTGGCTACGATTCATGCTGCCAGCACCTGGCCACGGCAAGGGGCACCCGATCAATCATCTGCTTTGCCGGCGCGCCAAACGATCGTTTTTTTGACAGATGGCGTCCTCTTGATAAATCCGGATCAACCACAACCATCCGCATACACGACAGCTCAAACCTGGCTGAGGGTGAGTTGACGCAACTATCCGAAAAAATCCGCGGACTTATCTTTACGATTCATAGCGGGATAGAGCTTTAGCCGATGGTTGCGGCAGTGCAGCAGGCCGCGCCATTGAGTCCTCAATTGCGGCGGAGGCGCATTTATTTGTGGAAATAAACTTAAAAACCGGTAAAAGAACATTCCCATGTCAACAAGGAAACCTGCAACCGGATCTTCCCTGCTTGCGAGCCGCGCCGAAGAGTCTCGGCGAGGACCGGGAGGATTTGGAATTTACGACGCCATTATTTTTTCAACGTTTACGTTTCCGCTAACCAGCATGGCTGAACCAGGCTGGCCAGCCGCAACGAACCATAAAAGTCCGGCGCTCCGGCATGGTCGGTTTCGAGCACCGTCGACTTTCATATAAAAACATTCAGGAGCAAGGTGTGTTAGAAAACATCAGCAAAAAGAACCTGCGTCAAGCAATTCGAAAATTTCCTTCAACCAGGGTACTGGTAATAGGGGATATCATCGTCGATCATTTCATCTGGGGCACGGTATCGCGCATATCTCCCGAGGCCCCGGTGCCGGTTGTCAATGTTACAGACGAGAGCCTGCTGCTGGGCGGTTCGGCCAATGTGCTGCATAACCTTTATGACCTTGGGGCACAGGGAACCCTGTGTGGTGTTATCGGTGAAGACATCATGGGGGATCACCTGCTGGGGTTGCTTGACCAGATCAATTCGCCCACCGGCGGAGTGATAAAATCAGGGGATCGACCCACTACCAAAAAAACCAGAATTGTCGCCCAGAGTCAGCAGGTGGTTCGTGTTGACCGGGAAAAATCCGGCCCTCTTCCCACGGAAACCCTTGCCGCTCTCTGCTCGTTCATTGAGGCAAATATCTCCTCCTATGATGCGGTTATAGTTTCGGATTACAGCAAGGGGGTTATCTGTAAACAACTGATGGATCATCTGCGTCTCCTTCTGAATCAATACCATCTGCCGATGATCATTGATCCGAAACCATCCCATGCCGATCTGTTTAAAGAGGCGACCATCATTACCCCCAACCATCACGAAGCCGAGATGATGTCCGGGGTGCCAATCGTTGATGAACAATCACTGTTTGCTGCGGCGGCAAATCTGCGGAAAAGGCTGAACAGCGCGGCGGTTCTCATCACCCGGGGCGAGGCAGGCATGGCCCTGCTCGAAAAGGACAAACCGATCTTCACCATTCCAACGGTGGCCAGGGAGGTCTATGATGTGACCGGCGCCGGGGATACGGTAATTGCCAGCCTCGCCCTGGGCCTGGCCAGCGGGCTCAACTTCGCGGAAGCGGCAACCCTGGCCAATTTCGCGGCAGGGATCGTCGTCGGCAAAGTCGGCACGGCCACGGCCTCGGCTGCGGAACTCATGGAGCTCATGGCATGAAATATCCGGTAAGCATGACAGCCTTTGGCCGGGGCGAGCAGGTCACCGGGAACATTGGCTGGACGGTGGAAATCAAGTCCGTCAATCACCGTTTTTTCGACATCCGCATCAAAATGCCCAGACAATATTGCGCCCTGGAAGAAAGGATAAAAAAAGAAATAAGCCCTTTTTACAGCAGAGGCCATATTGAGGTGCAGATCACCCCGGCGGCGAACCTCCCGGAGAGCAAGGCACTGGCCGTCAATCTGCCCCTGGCCAGGCAATATTTGCATTGTCTGCAAGAGATAAAAAATGATCTCGGCTTGCCTGATTCAGCTACCGAGCTTGACCTGGTGGCAAATTATCCCAATGTGATCTTTGCCGGCGATGAGACGGAAGATGTGGAGGCCATCTGGGATATTCTCAAACAGGCTTTGCGGCAGGCCCTGGAGTTGACCTGCGATATGCGGGAACGGGAGGGCGTGAATTTAAAAAACGACCTGCTCGGCCGGCTTGATTTTTTAGCCGCCACCAAGGAGCGTATTCACCAAAAAGTACCGGAACTGACCTCGCAGAAACACTCCTCCCTGCAGGAAAGGGTAATCAAGCTCATCAGCGAGGTTGACGTCGATCCCGCCCGGCTCGTGCAGGAGATCGCCCTCATCGCCGATAAGGCCGATGTTACCGAGGAGCTGGTGAGACTGACCAGCCACATCGACCAGTTCCGCCATTTTCTTGAAATCCAGGAACCGGTGGGCCGTCGTCTTGATTTTCTTCTCCAGGAATTCCTAAGGGAGATCAACACCATGGCGTCAAAAATTTCCGATGCCGCCATAGCGCATCAGGCCGTGGAGCTGAAAAATGAACTGGAAAAAATGCGGGAACAGGTGCAGAATCTGGAATGAACCGTACTGCCGTTTCACCTGAAAATATCGAGGCTTATTGAAAAACATGGACCAGAGAATGATTAATGTCGGGTTTGGCAACTCAGTGGTGGCCAGCCGCATCCTCGCCGTTGTAAAGCCGAAATCCTCGCCGATAAAAAAATTGAAGGATGAGGCGAAAGAGCAGAAAAAACTCATTGACGTCACGGAGGGGCGCAAAACCCGCTCCATCATCATTTTAGACAGCAACCATGTTATCCTCTCCGCTGTGCAGCCTGAAACCATTACCCAGCGGTTCACCACCGCCAGCCTGCAGGATTCCGCCTCCCTCCAGGCCCAATCCTCGCTGGAGGAGGACAGCCTATGAAGGGAAACCTCATTATCATATCAGCACCGTCCGGTACCGGGAAAACCACCATTCTCAAAAACCTTTTTACCCAGACCAAAGGCGTGACTTTTTCCGTTTCTCACACCACCAGGGCTCCGCGCTCCGGGGAAAAGAACGGCATTGACTACCACTTTGTCGATCAGGAAACCTTTGCGCGGATGCGCGCCAACAATGAATTCCTCGAATGGGCTGATGTCCATGGAAATTTTTACGGCACCAGCAGAGAGGAGGTGAACCGGCGTCTTGAACAGGGTCTTGACGTTTTTCTTGACATTGATGTGCAGGGAGCGAGGCAGGTCAGGGAGGCGGCGGGTCAGGAATGTTTGTCGATATTTATTGTCCCCCCTTCCTGGGAAGAACAGGAAAAGCGCCTCATCGGCCGGGGCACGGATTCAGCCCAGACCATAAGCCTGCGCTTGCGGAATGCCAAAAAGGAAATGGAGGATGCCGGCCTCTATGATTATCTGATTGTCAATGATACGCTGGACGAGTCGGTTGCCGCCCTTCGCGCCATCATCATTGCCCAGCGCTGCCGCACGAGACGCGGGCCGGACGGACAACCACTCGTGCTGCCCCGGTGAATCATCATGAATGACAACACACCAATGGACGAAGACCAGCTGGTCTGGGGAATTCACCCTGTTTATGAACTGCTGGCCGCCAGACCGCGTTCCATTCACGAAATTCTTATCCTCAAGGGCAAAACCAGCACCAAGCTGCAAGCCATCATTGACCTGGCCAGAAATGAACAGGTAAAAGTCAAATTCACCCCCCAGTTCCGGCTGGCCGGCAGCAGGCAGATGAACCACCAGGGCGTCATCGCCAGGATCATGCCGTTTGCCACCCTGAGCGAAGAAACCTTCCTGTCGCTTTTATCGGCCAGCGAAACCCCCTTTGTGCTGGCCCTTGATTCAATCCAGGACCCGCATAATCTGGGGGCCATCATCCGTTCGGCATCCGCCGCGGGCGTTACCGGTCTTATTGTGCCCAAGGACCGTTCCGCCCCCTTGAGCGGCACGGTGGCCAAGATTTCCGCCGGCGCCCTGGCCCATCTTCCTGTCTGCCAGAGCACAAACCTGGTCAGGATGCTGCAGAAATTAAAGGAGATGGGCATCTGGATCCACGGGACCATCAAGGAAGGCGGGGTTTCCATCCATGCCGCCGATTTTGCCGGTCCGCTCTGCCTGGTCATCGGCGGCGAGGAAAAAGGCATACGGCCCCTGGTGAAAGAGCAGTGCGATTTTAAAGTGACGATTCCCATGCAGAGGGAAATTGATTCACTCAATGCCTCGGTTGCCGCCGGAATAATCCTGTTTGAGATTGTCCGCCAGAAAAACAGATAACCATCTCACTCCGGCCTCTCCTCCCCTGCCGCGAACAAATCCGCCCAAGCACGGCGCGCCCCGCCAGGCGCAGTCCACTGCGGGTGAATCTTTTGTCCGCCCTTCTCTTTTGTTAAGTCCCGGCCCAAATCCACGCTTCACGCCCATCCAACACCCGCGCCGGAGAACAAATCCCCACTGTCCAAGTGCGGGAAACCCGTCATTTTCCAAAGAGTTAACAAGGCATCACGTTTCCCCCTCAAAAAAAAGCGGCCGCGATCAAAATTGATGAACTCGTAAAAAATCGGCGACAAAGCCCGGATGGCTAAGTAACAAAATTCGATATACAAGGCGTAGTGTATTTTTGAGAGTGAGGCAATACATGCGGTATGCCGAACGAACAAAAATGCGCTACAACGCAGGAGATCGAATTTTTTACGACGCCATCAAAATTCCCTTGCCTTTGGCCAGTATTATACGATAGGATATTCCTAACTAAACAGTGTTACCGCAAGTGAACCAAGAAAGAAATGCACGGCAAGAGACTTGGCGCCATGCAACTTTTGACCTTTTGGGGGGCAGGATTTATTGGACACCAATCCGCGTATGCAAACGATGAAACCAGCAAATCTTCAGGCTCAAGCCTACAGCCTTAACCCCTGACCAGTTACGAAGGATTAAAAATGGAATCTCTTGATTCTTGCGACAATTTGCTCCAGCCCCGCACCATCTCCCTTGCCCTGGTTGCCGCGGTCATCGTCGTGGCGCTGATCGGTCTTGCCGGTTGGCTGACCGGGAATACACTGTTGGCAAGTTATGGTGGCCAATTCATTCCGATGGCGCCCAGCACCGCCATATGTTTTCTCCTCCTCTCCGTACCCCTGTTCAGCACGCTCCGTCTGGCGCAAGGCCCGGTTGTAAGCCACGCCGCCCTCCTCGCCGGCGGACTGGTCGCTTTCTACGCACTCCTGGTGGCCTGCGTCTGGCTTGCCGGACTGCCGCTCAGCCTGGAGGATCTGCTGTTAGCGGAAATGGGGACCCTGGGCAAACACCCTGTCGGCCGCATGTCCCCTGTTACCGCTTTTTTATTTCTCCTCTCCGGCCTTTCCCTCATTGCGCTGACCAGAGAGTTGTCCGGGGTAAAAACAACCAGGTTCTGCCTGTCGGTGGCCACTCTTTCCGGCTCCGCCATCCTGCTGGCCGGAACTGTTTTCTCGCTTGGCTACACCCTCGGCTCCCCCCTGCTCTATGAAAGCAGCACCATCCCCCTGGCCCTGCCCACCGCGATTTCCTTTCTGCTGCTGGGGGGGGCGCTGACGCTTGCCGCCCTTCTGCACAGCCCTGTTTCCGGACGCTGGCACCGGGCGCTCAATGATCTGCGGATCGGCATCCAGCTGCGTCTGGCCCTGGGCATCATCCTCTCCTTCGTGCTGCTTCTCGGCGTGCTGACCTGGGAGAAAACCGATCTCATCTGGCTGCAGACCCAGACGATTTATGACCATCCCCTCCAGGTCCGCCGGGCCGTCGGCAAGCTGGAAGTCGACATCGAGAGCATATCCCGCCACGTGCGAGACCTGTTTCTGGCGCGAAACGATCAGGAGATCGAGGCAGCCCTGCAGGGCATTGAGATCGGCAAGACCGATGCGGCGCAGCGTTTCGTGGTTCTCTTCGACCGTTACCTCGGACCACGCGAGGATCTCATTGCGCTGCAAAAAGACTTCGCCATGTGGAACGCCCTGCGCGACGAAACTGTTCGCCTGTTCAGGGAGGGAAGGACAGAAGAGGCAGAGGGTCGCATCCGGCCCGGCGGTGTCCAGTACCTTCAGGCCGAGGTGGTGAGGGATAGCACCCTGACGATCAACAACTTCGCCCGCAACAAGGGCGACCAACTCTACCGCAACGCCACGGAGCAGAAGGATACCTTGAACCGCCAGCTGGCCGTCATCGTTACCGCCATCCTGCTGTTCTCCCTCGTTGTCTCCTGGCTCCTGCTGAAGGGGATCAGAACCCCGCTGCACCATCTGACCGTGGCCGCGGAGCAATTCCGGCAGGGCAGGCTGGAAGCCAGGTGCCGATATGTCTCCGCCAACGAATTCGGGGTACTGTCCGAGGCATTCAACGCCCTGGCCGAGACGGTGCAAATCGAGATGACCTTCAGGGAGCGCGCCGCCCTGCTCAACGCCGGCATGCTGCGGGAAATCGAGGCGCGCGCCTTCCGCCTGCAGGTCCTCGAGCCGTTGATGCAACTTACCGGCTCACAGGTGGGAGCGATTTACCTGCTGAACGGCCAAAAGACCCATTACGAGCTTCTCGAATCCATCGGCCTGAACTCCGCCAGGAAGGGATCCTTCTCCGCCACGGCCCTTGAGGGTGAGTTCGGCTTCGCGCTGATCACCCGGCGCATGCAACGGATCACCACCATTCCGGCGGATACGCCCTTTGCCTTTGCCGCGGTAAGCGGGGATCTACTGCCCCGGGAAATCATCACCATGCCACTACTCTCGGGACAAGAAATTCCGGCCATCATTTCCCTGGCAAGCCTGCACGGTTACGATACCATTGCGGTCCGGCTGGTCACGGACATGCAGGCCTCCCTGTCTGCCTGGATGAGCAGCATGATGGCCAATCGACGCATCGAGGCCCTGACAGAGGGCCTCGACCAGCAGAACCGGGAACTTCAGGCCCAACAGGAAGAGCTCACGGCCGCCAACGAGGAATTGGAGGAACAGACCCAGCGGTTGCAGGAGTCGGAGGAGAAGCTCAAGGTTCAGCAGGAAGA
This sequence comes from Deltaproteobacteria bacterium, assembly GCA_016219175.1. GTDB lineage: Bacteria > Desulfobacterota > Desulfobulbia > Desulfobulbales > SURF-16 > SURF-16. The sequence continues at coordinate 108,618 of JACRCD010000017.1, forward strand.
GCTTGAGGTCACCAACCAGGAACTTGCGGAGAAGAACGATCTGCTGGAGCAACAGAACAGGGAGGTCGAGCACGCGAGAAACGAAATCGAGAAAAAGGCCGGAGAAGTTGCCCTGGCCAGCAAGTACAAGTCCGAATTCCTGACCAACATGTCGCACGAACTACGCACCCCCCTCAACAGTCTGCTGCTGCTGGCACAGAATCTTGCGCAAAACAGAGACGGCAACCTGACAGGGGAGCAGGTGGAGGCCGCGCGGATCATCCACGGCAGCGGCAGCGACCTGCTGATGCTTATTAACGATATCCTGGATCTGTCCAAAATCGAGGCCGGGCGCATTGACATTCAGCTCGGCCTGGTGCGGATAAGCGACCTGGCCGAGGGGATGCGGGACTCTTTTCAACACCTGGCCGACGCAAAAGGAATCGTCCTTGAGATCATTGCGCCCGGCGACGCCCCGACCGAGATATCCTCTGACCGGAAACGCCTGGAACAGATCATCCGCAACCTCATCTCCAATGCCGTTAAATTTACGGACAGAGGAGGCGTTACCGTTACCTTCGGCCGCCCCGCCCCCGGAACCGGCCTGGCCGTCAGCGGACTTGCCGCGGATGACTGCCTGGCCGTGGCGGTCAAGGATACCGGCATCGGTATTGCCCCGGAGCTGCACAAGGTCATCTTCGAGGCCTTCCAGCAGGCGGATGGCACCACCTCGAGAAAATATGGGGGGACCGGCTTGGGACTTTCCATCTCCAGGGAACTGGCTACCCTGCTCGGCGGCGAGATACAGCTGGCGAGCGAGCCCGGCCGGGGCAGCACCTTTACCCTCTATCTGCCGGTGGCCGCGGGGCTCCGAACACAGGAACCCGCCCCCCCCTCGGCCGGGGGCGCGCCAAGAGCGGAGGGCAGTCCGGAGAAGCAGGCAATCACTCCGCGGATTGCTGACGATCGCCACAACATCGAGCCGTCCGACAGGGTCATGCTGGTCATTGAGGACGATCCGGATTTCGCCCGGCTGCTTTATGAAAAGTGTCGCGAAAAGAACTTCAAGTGCCTGGCCGTACCGACGGGTGAGGAGGGGCTGAAACTCGCCGCGCAGTACCTGCCCCGCGCGGTGATTCTCGATCTCCGCCTGCCCGGCATGGATGGCTGGGCCGTGCTGAGCGCCCTCAAGGAGAACACCCGCACCCGGCACATCCCGGTGCATATCGTTTCCGTTGAGAAACCCTCGACATGGTCACTGCACAAGGGGGCTGTCGGACATATCGGCAAACCGGCCAATCAGCAAGAGCTGGAAGAGGCCTTCAGCAGACTCGAAAAGGTGTTGACCGGCAAGCCGAAACGGTTGCTGGTGGTGGAAGACAACCCGGAGATACGCCGCGAGACGGTGAAGCTGATCGGCAACGGAGATGTCAAGGTGGACGAGGCCGAAAACGGACAGCAGGCCCTGGAAGCGCTCCGCTCCGGGGGATACGACTGCGTGGTCCTCGATCTGGGCTTGCCGGACATGGACGGCTGCGAACTGCTTGACCGGCTCCATAACGAAGGCGTTACGCTCCCCCCGGTGATTGTCTACACTGCCCGTGATCTCACCCTGGACGAAGAGTCGGCTCTCCGCGAACGGGCCGAATCCATCGTCATTAAGGATGTCCGCTCACAGGAGAGACTGCTGGACGAGGTCTCGCTCTTCCTGCACCGGATTGTGAGTGGGATGTCCGACAAGAAACGCCAGGTTATCCAGAACCTGCATGAGGCCGACACCCTTTTGCGGGACAAGAAGGTGCTGGTGGTGGACGACGACATGCGGACCACCTTCGCCGTCTCGCGCCTCCTGGCCGAGTATGGCATGAAGCCGCTGAAGGCGGCCAATGGGGAGAAGGCCCTGCATCTTCTGGCGGAACAACCGGACGTGGATTTGGTCCTTATGGATATCATGATGCCCGTGATGGACGGCTACGAGACCATGCGCAGGATTCGCGCCCAGGAGAGGTTCCGCAACCTGCCGATCATCGCCTTCACGGCCAAGGCCATGCCGGAGGACAGGGAGAAGTGTCTGGCAGCTGGGGCCAACGATTACCTGCCCAAGCCGCTTGACCAGGGCAGGCTGTTCTCCATGCTGCGGGTTTGGCTTTGCAGGTAAACACGGAACATATCCGGTAGAAGATAAGGTATGAAGACGAACGAGATAGAGCATATCGAAATCGATCTCCTGCTGGAGGCGATTTACCGGCGCTACGGCTACGATTTCCGCTCCTATGCCCGGGCCTCCATCGAACGCAGAATCAGACAATTTCTGTCGGGTTCCGGGTGCGCCTCGGTGTCCGAGATGATCCCGAAGGTTCTCCATGACGAGGAGTTTTTTACCCGTCTTGCCAGGTATTTCTCCATTTCCGTGACCGAGATGTTCCGCGACCCGTTAGTTTATCGCGCCGTGCGAGAGAAGGTGGTGCCGCTTCTCAGGACGTGGCCGCATGTCAAGATCTGGCATGCCGGCTGCGCCACCGGCGAGGAGGTCTACTCCCTGGCCATCGTGCTCAAGGAAGAAGGCCTTTACGAACGGGCGACCATCTACGCCACCGATTTCAGTGACGTGGCCCTGGAACGGGCCCGGGAGGGGATCTACGAAACGGCAAAACTCCGGGAAGCCACCCGGAACTACCAGCAGGCAGGCGGCAAGGCTTCTTTTTCGGAATATTACCATGCCCGTTACGAGGCTGCGGCCATGGACGGTTCTCTCAAGGAACGCGTGGTCTTTTCCAGCCACAACCTGGCCTCGGACAGCGTGTTCGGCGAAATGCATCTTGTCTTCTGCCGCAACGTATTCATCTACTTCAAGCGCGACCTGCAGCACAGAGCTCTGGGCCTTTTCACGGAAAGCCTTGTGCATGGAGGATTCCTGTGCCTGGGCGCCAAGGAGGATCTGCGCTTTACCGATTTCCGCGACCGTTACGAGATTGTCGATGATAAGGCGCGCATTTACAAGAAGAAGGACGGACCATGAGGACGAAGGAAGCGCAACGGCCGCCATGTTCCGTCCGGCGGGAAGCCGTCGTGATGGGCGGTTCGGCGGGGGGCTTCCCGGCTTTGACCGCCATCCTCTCCGGACTTTCCCCTGATTTTCTCCTGCCGGTCCTGGTGGTGCAGCATCTGCATCCCGGCGATGAGGGTCTGTTTGCCCAGCATCTGGCGAGGGCGGCGCGACTTCCGGTGAGCGAGCCCTGCGACAAGGAACGGATCGAGCGAGGCCATGTGTACACCGCCCCCGCCAATTACCACATGCTGGTGGAACGAGACGGGACGATTGCCCTCTCCCTGGAAGCGAGGGTCAACTGGTCGAGACCCTCCATCGATGTGCTTTTCGAGAGCGCGGCCCTGGCCTGGGGAGAAGGGGTGATTGCCATCATCGTCTCGGGCGCGAGCGACGACGGCGCCAGGGGGATGCGGGCAATCAAGGCGGCCGGCGGGCTGACCATCGCCCAGGAACCGGCCACGGCCGAGTATCCGTTCATGCCCCAGGCGGCAATTGATACCGGCGCCGTGGACGAGGTGCTGCCGGTTGAGGCGATCGGCCGGCGACTTGTCGAGTGCGGAGGATGGCAGGTGAAAAATTGCCGGCTTTAAAACCGCAAATCAATAATCGGAGATCGAACATGAACCTGACCCAAAAAATTCTGATCGTTGATGATAAAAAGGAAAACCTGGTGGCTCTGCGCCAGGTTCTGCACGGCGTGGAGGCTGAGATCATCGAGGCGAGCAGCGGCAACGAGGCGCTTGCCGCCACCCTTGATCACCGTTTTGCCATGGCGATTCTGGACGTCATGATGCCGGGCATGAGCGGTTTCGAGCTGGCCGCGCACCTGCGCGGCGATGACACCACCAGGCTGCTGCCGATCGTCTTCGTCACCGCTGCCTATCCTGACGAACAACACGTGTTCAGCGGCTACGAGGCGGGATGTGTCGACTACATCGTCAAGCCTTTTGCCCCGGAGATTCTGCTCGCCAAGGTCCGGATCTTCCTGGAGCTGGACCGCCAAAGGCGGGAGCTGCAAGAACACCGTGACCAACTGGAGATGCTGGTTGCCGAGCGCACCAGGGAGCTTACCCATGAGCTGGCCGAGCACTGGCGAGCCGAGGTTGCCCTGAAGCGCATCGAATGGATGCTGTCTAAAAAACCGTCATCCTCTCATGACGGAGACCAGGCGGATGCCGAAGGCGGCCAAGGCTACCGGGATCTGACCGCATTAAACCGTGGCGGCCTCATTTCAAGCTCCATCGACAGGCATATCCTGGAGGGAATCGCCAGCGAATACCTGGACCTGATGGAAACATCCACCGCGATCTGCGAAAAAAACGGCGACTATGCCCTGGCCATATTCTCCTCGCGCTGGTGCCGGCTGATGAACCAAGCCTCCCGAAAATTATGCGATGCCGAAGACAACGTTGCGGCCCTGGGGTCCGGCAAATGGCTCTGCCACGAATCCTGCTGGACATCCAGCGCCAAACAGGCCATAGAGACGCGGGCCCCGGTGGATGTTGGCTGCCATGGAGGAATACGGCTCTATGCCGAGCCCATTTTCGCCGGCAATGAGGTCATCGGGGCCATCAATTTCAGCTATGGTGATCCACCCCAGGATCCCGTAATGCTCAGAGCGCTCGCCGATTCCTATGGCTTGGATCATGAGGAACTCATCCGGGAAGCCCATGCCTACGATGCCCGCCCCCCCTTTATCACGGAGGTGGCAAAAAAACGGTTGAAGGTTTCGGCCGGACTCATTGGCACCCTGGTTGAGCGCAAGCAGGCGGAGGATGAAAAAGAGAAGCTGCAGGCCCAGTTGAACCAGGCTCAGAAGATGGAGGCCATCGGCGTCCTGGCCGGCGGCATCGCCCATGACTTCAACAATATTCTGGCCGCCATCATGGGCTATACCGAGATAAGCAGAGAGGACGCGGACCCGGATTCACAATTGGCTCAAGATCTCAATAAAGTATTAACCTCGGCCCATCGCGCCAAGGATCTGGTCAACCAAATCCTTGCCTTCAGCCGGGAGACCGACGTTGAACGGATTCCGATCAAAATTCAGCCGCTGGTCAAGGAATCATTAAAGATGCTGCGCGCCTCAATCCCCACCACCATCACCATCAGGGAGGATATTTATCCGCGCTGCGGGGCTGTCCTGGCCAATCCGACCCAGATTCATCAGATAGTCATGAATCTGTGCACCAATGCCTTCCACGCCATGGAACAGACCGGCGGCGTGCTGTCGGTAGAGGTGAAGATGGCACACCTAGACTCTTCAGAACCGTTAGAGGCCAGACAGCTAAACCCGGGCGACTATGTGGAGCTGACGGTACGCGACACCGGAACCGGCATAGGACCGGATATCATTGAGAAGATATTTGATCCGTACTTTACCACCAAGGAAATCGGCAGGGGAACGGGACTGGGCTTGTCGATCTCCCATGGCATCATCAAAAGCTATGGCGGCGCCATCACGGTTGAAAGCACCCCCGGCCAGGGGACAACTTTCCATGTCTATTTTCCCGTGGTTCAGGACGAGGCCAAGGTATCCGAAGAAATCCAGGGGGCTCCCAGAGGCAGGGAGCGCATACTGTTTGTCGATGACGAGGAGCTGCTCGTCAGGATGTGCAAGAAGATGCTGGAACGGTTGGGTTACACCGTTACCGCTCACAGCAGCAGCATAGAGGCCCTTGCAGCCTTCAGCAATGCCCCGGCCCAGTTCGACCTGGTGATTACCGACCAGACCATGCCCGAGCTGACCGGAGTCGAGCTCACCCGCCGGCTGCTCCGGATCCGGCCTGATCTGCCGGTTATACTCTGCACCGGGTTCAGCAATCTCATCAGCGAGGAATCGGCCAAGGCCATCGGCATCCGGGAATTTGCCCTGAAACCGCTTTCCATGTCATCGCTTGCACTACTGGTGAGAAAACTCTTGGATGGAGTGAAGCACTAAGGGATTCAACAATTGTTGATATACCGTTTATCACGTCTCGAAGGTTCCGTCATTCCGGCATGTTTTAAGCCGGAATCCAGATCATCACTGGATGCCAGCTAAAAGCATGCTGGCATGACGACACAGATAAACGGTATTTTTAAAATTTCTAAGTCCCTGAAGTAAAAATACCCCCTCACGGGGTCATGTCCCGGCGGCACGCGGACTGGCTCCGGTCTGTTTTTCCCATAAAAAACATAAGCATGGCAAACAGCAGAGCCGCGAGCCCCGCTGTCACGGAACCGTAATAAAACGCGGCGGCGGGGGAAACATGGTCCCAGAGCCAGCCGGCAATAAGACTCGCGGGAAAGGTGGCGAGCCCAACAAAGGTGGCGTAAACGCCAAAGGCTGTTGCCTTGAATTCCGGGGGGATGATGGTGGCCAGAAACGCCTTCTGGATTCCTTCCGTGAGCCCCATGAAAAGCCCATAGAAAATAAACAGCAGCCAGATGCCGCCCGGTGTCACGACGGATCCGAAGCCGTAATAGAGACCGGCGAACAGCAGGAAGCCCGTGAGAATGATCCGTTTCCTGCCGAACCGGTCCGCCGCCATCCCGGCCGGGATGGCGGAAAGCGAATAAGCGAGGTTGAAGGTCAGATAGACCGCCGGTATCAACGGGGAAGCGATACCGGTCTGCTGCGCCCGGAGAATGAGGAAGGCGTCGCTGGAGTTCCCCAAGGCAAAGAGGGTGGCGATGAGGATAAAACACCTGACCTTCCAATCGAAGTGTTGCCAGGTGAGCCGGGGCCGTCCGGCATGAATGATCATTCCCCGCTTTTTCTCCTTGATGAAGAGGATGATCACGAGCACGGCCAGCACACCCGGGACCATGGAAAGCCAGAAGACCAGCCGATAGTTATTATTATACAGATGAAGGAGCAGGAGGGCAATGGCCGGACCTGCCACCGCCCCCATGGTATCCATGGCCCGGTGGAAACCGAAGGCGCGGGCAAGCCGGCCCTTCTCCGCCGACTCGGCGATAATGGCATCCCGCGGCGCCGTGCGGACGCCCTTTCCCACCCGGTCCACAAAGCGTGATGCAAGAATCAGCCGCCAGCCGGAGGCGCTGGCGGTCAGCGGTCTGCTCAAGGTGGAAATGCCGTAGCCCGCGGCCATAAGCCATTTGCGGTTGCCGATCCGGTCCGAGAACCAGCCGGAGAAAACCTTGAGAAGACTCGCGGTCGCCTCAGCCATCCCTTCTATCAGGCCGATCATGGATTTGTTCACCCCCAGCACGTTGGCGAGGAAGAGCGGAATCAATGGGTAAATCATTTCGGAACTCACATCCATGCAGAAACTGGCGAGCCCGGCAACGACGACGTTTTTATGGAAACCGAAATAGGTTTTTTCTTGTTTCACCAATAAAAATCCTTGCAGACGATCAGGCCTGCGATGCTCATTTCACAACGATGACGGCACCGTGGGACCGGGGCAATCCGCAAGCAGATCGAGAGAAGCGTGGCGATCAACGCCGGGGCCGGTCAAATCGCGGCCTGCCCCCAGACTTCGCCCAAGGACCCTCCAAAACAAAAAAGGGCCAAACCCCTTGTTTCCAAAGGATTTGGCCCTGTTTATAGATGGTGCCGAAGGCGAGACTCGAACTCGCACGACCAGAGGCCGCTACCCCCTCAAGATAGTGTGTCTACCAATTCCACCACTTCGGCAAATCTTATGCTATTGTTTCGGACTTTCCGTCTTTTCTCCGCCGGCGGGAACATCAACCTTTTCCCGGGCCTGTCCGGTTCCCATTGGCAATTCCTGCTGTTCCGGCTTGCTTGCCGCATCCTGCGCCGCGGCCGGGGTGTTCTCCTCGGGGGCGGCCGGGGTCAGCGGCATGTCGGGAGCACCGCCCTGGGGCAAGGGTTCAGCGGATCTTTCTATCGCGTCTTCCTGCGGCTTTTGCACACTGTAATCCTTCATGACGGAACTTGTGCTTTTATGCGCGGAAATATACGCCAGCGATATTGAGGTAACCATAAAGGTGATGGCAGCCAGCGTCGTTACTTTGTTCAGTAACGGCAATGGCCCTTCCGACCCGAACACCGTATTGCTTGAACCTCCGAAGGTGGCGCCCATATTGGCGCCTTTGCCCTGTTGCAGCAAAACGATAACCACCAGAAAAAAACAGACGATAATATGTACTACAGTAAGTAAGGTTGTCATTATATCATTGAAGGATCACTGCTTCAAAAAAAGAGCGATTGAACCTTCATGCGGTCCCGTTTCCAGATTATCTTTTATAATTTATTATACGGCGGAATGATTCAGCTTTTAATGCAGCCCCACCCACCAGGGCACCATCGACATCATCCTGGGACATCAAGGCATCAATGTTTTCCGGATTGACCGAGCCACCATACAATATTCTGATTTGCGTAGCAATATTTTTCTCATACATCTCGGCAAGAAGCCCCCTCACAAAAAAATGGACTTCCTGGGCCTGGTCGACAGAGGCGGTTTTGCCCGTGCCGATGGCCCAGACCGGCTCATAGGCAATCACCATCCGCTCGGCCTCAGCCGGCGGGATGCCCCGCAGACCGCCAAGCAGCTGGAGTTCCAGCACCTGGAAGGTCTGACCGGATTCACGCTCAGCCAGGGTTTCTCCGATGCAGAGCACCGGAATCAGTCCATGGCGGAGCGCGCCGGTCGCCCTTCTGTTAATCATGGCATCGGACTCGCCGAATACATGCCGCCGTTCCGAATGGCCGACAATCACCAGGGTGCAACCCAGATCCTTCAACATGGGGGGTGAAATTTCACCTGTAAAGGCCCCCTTTTCTTCCCAGCACACATTCTGCGCGCCCAGCAGAACAGCTGAGTCCGCCACAATCCGGCGCACCGCGGCCAGCGCGGTAAAGGGGGGCGCCACCATCACATCCCGGTCAGCCGGGATAGGGGTTCCGGCAATGGCCAGGGCCAGTTCTTCAGCCTCGGCCACGGTGGTATGCATTTTCCAGTTTCCAGCAAGTAACGGTCTGCGCTCCATAATCTCTTCCTTTCAGCTATTTTTTTGCGTCAAGCGCGGCAACGCCGGGGAGTTCCTTGCCCTCCATCAGCATCAGGAAGGCCCCGCCGCCGGTGGACATGTAGGAAACATCATCGGCCCAGCCCGCCTTATGTACAGCCGCATTGGTATCGCCGCCGCCGACAATGCTCAGGGCATGCGAGGCCGCTACTCTCTGCACCATGGACATCGTGCCCCTGGCGTAGGCATCCATTTCAAAGGCCCCCAGGGGGCCATTCCAGACGATGGTCCTGGCCGAGGCAATGGCCTCGCCGAAAAGAATTGTTGTGGCGGGTCCGATATCAAGGGCCATCCACTCCGCCGGAATGTCCTGAATGGGCACAACCTTGGTCTGGGCATCAGCGGCAAACCGCTCCGCCACCACGCAGTCAACGGGCAGGTAAAGCTTGACCCCCTTCCGTGCCGCATCAACGATAAGATTGCGGGCCGTTTCCAGCAGATCATCTTCCACCAGGGATTTTCCCATGCCGTAACCCTGGCTTTTCAGAAATGTATTGGCCATGGCGCCGCCGATGAGCATGGCATCCACCTTGTCCATGAGATTAATCAGGGCGGTCAGCTTGCCTGAAACCTTCGCGCCGCCGACGATTGCCACCAGGGGACGAACCGGATCACTCACCGAGCGGTGAAAAAAATCCATCTCTTTCCGCAGGAGAAAGCCGGCGCCGCACTGCTCGCAAAACCGGGTTACCCCGACGACCGAGGCATCGGCCCGGTGGGAAACGGCAAAGGCATCATTGATATAGACATCGGCAAGAGAGGCAAGCTGACGGGAAAACCCGTCATCATTTTTTTGTTCCTCCGCGTGGAAGCGCAGATTCTCCAGCATCAGCACATCACCCGGCCGCATGGCGCCAACCATGTTTTCCACCTCGGGGCCGACACAATCCCTGGCGAGCCTGACCGGCTTGGCAATAAGCTGAGCAAGCCGCTGGGCCGCCGGGGCCAGACTGAACTCCTCAAGGGGTTTCCCTTTCGGACGGCCGAGGTGAGAACAGATAATCACCTTGGCGTTTTCCGCCAGGGCATGCCTTATGGTCGGCAAGGCTTCGCGGATCCGCGTATCATCGGTAATCTGCTTTTTGTCATCAAGCGGCACATTGAAATCAACTCTGATAAGGACTTTTTTATCTTTAATATCAATATCACGGATATTCTTCACGATTGGCACCTATGTTCGGTTGGTGATTCTAAGGATATAAAACGCCTATCTTTTAGTGTTACTTATCATAGCTGCTGAAGTCAAATTCGAAATGGAATCATGCAGAAAAAAATGATGGGGAATTCAAGATTTGATGAACTCGTAAAAAGCCGGCGCAAAGCCCGAATGGCTACGTAACAAAATTTGATATACAAGGCGTAACGTATTTTTGAGAGCGAGACTATACATGAGGTAGGCCGAACGAACAAAAATGCGCTGCAACGCAGCAGATCGGATTTATGCCCTTCAGGGTATTTTTTACGACGCCATCAACATTTTGCCAGACTCAACTTATAGACGATGGCATCCTCCCTGGGCGAGGTATAATACCCTTTGCGATGGCCGATCTGCCGAAAGCCAAATTTTTCATAAAGACTTTTGGCGATCTGATTGGAATCCCGAACCTCAAGATAGCAGCGGGTTACCTTTTCCTCAACCATCCGGGCAATGGCCTTACCGAGGAGCAGATTGCCAACCCCCTGCCCCCGGAAATCCTCCGTCACGGCAAGCTTCAGGATCTCGGCCTCACCGGCCACGGAACGGCAGCAGATATACCCGGCAAATTGATAAGGGTCCCGGATACAGGCGACCAGCTGCCAACCATACCGATGATACAACTCCTCGGCAAACTGGGCCGCTGTCCAGGCCGGCTTTTCCTGCTCGGCCCGGACCAGATCGACCAGATCACCCTCTGACATCTCGCGGATAATCACACCATCTGTTCGGCTATGGAAACCGTCCGGTCAGCCAGCATATTGGTATAGCTGCCCAGCTCATTATCATACCAGCCGTAAATGACCGCCTGGGTCACGGGTATCTGTATGGTCGGCTCGGAAGAGGTGCAACCCTTGATCTTCCCCAGATTAACCTTGATGGTCGCGGTGCGGGTATGGGTTTCCGTTCCTTCGATGATGGTGGCGGCAAAGGGAGTGCCGATGATATCGCTGGAGACATTCTGTTCATCAGAATATTCAAGATACTGAGAGTTTCTGGCGAATTCCCGATAAATGGTGTTGATCTTGTCGCGTTTGATCGGATCTTCCAGATCGTCCTGCAGATTAACGACAAGAACGATCAAGGAACCGGTGGAGGTGGGGATACGGACGGATTCGGCAATGAAACCGATCTCCTTCATTTCAGGGATGACCAGCCGCAGGGCCTTTGCCGCGCCGGTGGTGGTCAGAATGATATTATTCATGATGCTGCGATTCTTGCGCAGATCCGTGGCCCCGGTTTTGGGCAGGCTGTCCAGCACCTTCTGGCTGCCGGTGGCGGCATGCACGGTAACCATGGAGGCGCTCAGGAAATTTTCAGCGCCGATCTGATCAAGCAGCGGCTTTATCATATACGAAAGACAGGTCGTTGTGCAGGAGGCCGCGGAAATCAGATTATGTTTGGAGGGGATATAATCCTCACCATTAATGCCCATGACCGTGGTAATGGCATCATCCGGCATGTTCAAGCCCTTGGCTTTTATCTTGAAGGGCGCGGAAAGAATAGCCTTCTCCGCCCCTGCCGCCAGATGGCCGCGAAAGGCCCCGGCAGGGGTATCCGCATCCGCGGTGGGATCATTAAAAACTCCGGTGGTATCAACAACCAGGCGGACGCCGTTTTCCTTCCATTTGATGTTGCGCGGATTCCTGGATTCACGCAGAATCCTGACCGGCAGACCGTTAATGGTCATGGTCCCTTCAATCTCGTTTAAATTTTCAATCATCCGGCCGCCCTTATACCCATGCAGGTAATTGCCAAGCCGCCCGTATGAGCTGTCCCGCTCTATCGAGGCGGCGAGATCCGCAAGCCCCTGGCCTATTTCACGGCCGGTGTTGACGACAATTTCCGAGAAATATTTCCTGCCGACATGATGCCACAGCGACAGCTTGCCGATCCGGCCAAGAGCATTAATCCCTAACTTCATTTCTTTTTGTTCTCCTTCCTGGATGTTTTTTTGGTAACGGTTCAGGTGTTATTGATGCGCGACTGTCCCTGGGCAGAAAAAAACCGCCGATGCAAATAAAACAAAGGGAGCCTTTCTGCGCAAGTAAAACTTTAATCGCGTCAATAAATTATCACAGCATGGACAAATAGCGCTCCCCGGTATCGGGAAGAATAACCACCAGAAGTTTTCCATGATTTTCAGGCCGGCAGGCAACCGTCAGAGCCGCGGCCACAGCCGCCCCGGAGGAAATACCGGCCAGAATCCCCTCCTGCCTGGCAAGTTCCCTGGCGGCGGACAGCGCCTCATCGGATTTTACCCGGACCACCTCATCGATTAATTCCCGGTTCAAAATGGCCGGCACAAACCCGGCCCCTATCCCCTGGATCTTATGCGGAGCAGGCTTGCCGCCCGACAACACCGGAGACTCATCCGGCTCCACCGCGATAATTTTCAATTCCGGCCTTCTCGGCCTGATGACCTCGCCTATGCCGGTAAGCGTGCCGCCCGTACCCACTCCGGCGACCAGTATATCAATCAGGCCATCGGTATCCCGCCAGATTTCTTCCGCCGTGGTCTGGCGATGCGCCTCGGGGTTAGCCGGGTTTTCAAACTGCTGGGGCATGAACGAATCAGGGGTTTTGCCGGTCAGCTCGATTGCCCTGTTGATGGCCCCGGTCATGCCTTCCGGGCCCGGGGTCAAGACGATCTCCGCTCCCAGCAGGGTCAAAAGTTTTCGCCTTTCCACGCTCATCGTCTCGGGCATGGTCAGAATAAGCCGATAACCCCTGGCCGCGGCAACCATGGCCAGGCCGATGCCGGTGTTTCCGGAAGTAGGCTCGATCAGTGTGGTATGCGGCCCGATTTTTCCCTGTTCCTCGGCCTTCATTATCATGCTGACGCTGATGCGGTCCTTCACGCTGCCGCAGGGATTAAACGATTCAAGCTTTGCCGCGATCCTGGCCCGGCAATGAGCGGCCATACGGTTCAGACTAACCAGCGGAGTCCCGCCAACGGTTTCGGTAATGTCTTTATGGATTTTCATGCGTAATCACCCTGGTTGTTGTATCTATTGTTTTAAGCACCGGCAACACCTTATCAAGGGAGGGATCAATCTCCTGAAATTTCCGGGCGCTCACCATAACACGGTTTTCAAAAGAGCCTGCGGCCTTATTGTAGGATTGCACGGTGCGGTCAAGATTCTTGCGCAACTCCTCAAAATGTTCGGCCAGAACCCAGAGACGGCTGAAAAGGTTCTTGCCCAGTTCCCCGATTTTCTCGGCATGCTCGGTGATCTGCTCCTGGCGCCAGCCATAGGAAACCGCCCGCAGGAGGGCAATAAGCGTGGTGGGCGTGGCAAGAATCACCTTCTGGGCCACGCCGAATTCAATCAGTTCGGGGTCCTGGGCCAGGGCCGCGCTGAAAAAATTTTCACCCGGCACAAACATCACCACGAATTCAGGGGAATTCTGAAACTGCTGCCAATAATTCTTGGTGCTCAGCAGGGAAAGATGATTGCGCATCTGCCGGGCGTGACTTTTTAATTTTTCCAGGCGATAATCATCATCCTCGCTTTCGTGGGCCTCAAGATAGGCCTGCAGGGATGCCTTGGAATCAACGACGATATTCTGCCCATTCGGCAGTCTGACAATCATATCCGGACGCAGCGTCCCCTCGGAGCCGTCCACGGAATGCTGCTCGACAAAATCACAGTAGCGCACCATGCCGGCCATTTCCACCACCCGCCGCAACTGCATTTCACCCCACCGGCCCCGGGCCACGGGCGTTCGCAGGGCGCGCACCAGATTGGCCGTTTCGCCCTGCAGCCGCGCCTGGCCGGTGGCCATGGATTTGACCTGCTCCGCCAGGGAGCTGTACGCCGCCACCCGTTCTTTTTCCAGCTGTCGGATATGCACATCAACCTTCTGCAAGGACTCATGCAGCGGCTTGACCAGCTCGCCTATTTCTTCCTTCTTCTGGGCAAAATCATCTCTGGCCCTGTCCTGCAGATGAGACAAGGTTGATTTGGCAATTTTCAAAAATGACTCGCTGTTGCTGCGGTAAATATCGGCGGACAACGCTTTAAACGAGGCGGCCAGTTCATCCCTGGCCTCTTTCAGCATGGCAAGCTGTTCATCCGCATGCCTTTTGGTCGCGGTAAGCTCCACGTTTCTGGCCAGCAAGTCTTTATGCTCTTCCGTTGCCCGCGCGAATTTGACTTCCAGTTCCGTGGCTTTTTCCAGCCGCGCCTCTAATCGCTCCTTTAAGACGGCATTCTCGGTCATTAAGGCCTGATTCCTCGCAAGAAAAAAACGCGACTCGCGCCTTTTCAACCACAGGGAGACAAGAAACCCGGCCGTTGCTCCCGTTAGCAGGCCCAGGGCAAGAATAGAAAAAGGAGATGATATAGCTGATAAAATCATTAAAATAAACTATTATAACAATAAGTTCTTGACTATTTAATAATTACTACTAAAATAATAATTAATGTCGTGGTTTTTTTATGAAAAAGCATGATCCCGCCAAAAGACCAAAGGGTACGGGGTGCTGATTATGCGGTCCAAACCGGAGGACGCGCGGGGACTTGCACCTCCTCCCACGGCATGCTTGATATTCTAGGACATTTAACTTCCCATTACCACTCGATTCTTATTCACTATATTTACCAGGAGACAACAATGTTAAAGGACGGAGAAAAAGGAGCGGTTTTACAGAGAGACAAAGAAAGCTACGCGATAGTTCCCCATTTCAGCCTGGGGGTTGTCACGGCTGCGGATTTACGGAAAATAGCCGATGTCGCGGACAAATACAACGTCACGGCCATGAAGATTACCAGCGCGGCGCGTATTTCCATGATCGGCTTCAAAAAGGAGGATATCGATCAGGCCTGGCAGGATCTGGGTATTGATCCGGGACATGCTGTCGGACTTTGCGTGCGCAGCATCAAGGCCTGTCCGGGCGCCACCTTTTGCCGGCTGGGCAAGCAGGATTCCTTAAGCCTCGGCAAGCTGCTTGACAGCCGCTATCACGGCTATCAATTACCCAACAAATGCAAAATAGGTGTTTCCGGCTGCATAAACAACTGCGCGGAAACACCGGTTAAGGATATCGGTTTCGTGGGCAAGCCGAAAGGGTGGACCGTCATGGTGGGCGGCAATGCCGCATCCCGGCCCCAGCTGGCCCGCGAACTGATTGAGGGATTAACCGAAGAGCAGGCCCTGGCGGTTACCGACAGAATCATCAGGTATTATGAAAAAGAGGGGAAAAAAGCCGAACGGCTGGGTAGATTTATTGACCGTATCGGCTTCGACGCCTTCAAGGAAGCGGTTCTGTAACATGCTTCACATGGCTGAGCCTCTTGCTAATGTCGAAAAATGTTCCTTCACACAAACATCTATTGACAAACGGTCAAGACCTGTTATTATCACTAGATTTTTCTGAGCAACAATCGGGCCTATAGCTCAGTTGGCTAGAGCCACCGGCTCATAACCGGTCTGTCCCTGGTTCGAGTCCAGGTAGGCCCACCATTTTTTTTTAACGTCACAAAGGAAAAACAGGGCACATTGATTCGCTGCGCTATTGTTTTACATTTTTATTTTAAAAAAAAATCCGGGAAACACGCGTGGTTGCCGGATTTGCTAAAAAGGTGTAACCTGCCTCGGGTTACACCTTTTTTCATGGGGACGGGTGGCCTTAAGCAGGCAACCAAAATGATATTGAGCACATGGCATCACCAATCAAGCTGAAAGAAATTCTTGCATATCTGGGGCGCTTTGCCCCTTGGGAGCTGGCAGAGACCTGGGACAATGTGGGTCTCATGATCGGCAACCCCGACCAGGAAGCGACGGGGGTGCTGGTTGCCCTGGATCCCACCCTGCCTCTCATAGAAGAAGCGATTCACAAAAAAGCAAACATCATCCTCACCCATCATCCTCTCATTTTCCACCCGATCAAATCAATCAACACCGCTACTCCATCCGGCCAATTTCTAAAAAAAGCACTGGCCTACGATATTGCCGTCATCAGCTGTCATACCAATCTCGACCTGATCGATGACGGAGTCAGCGAGGCCCTGGCCTGCGCCCTGGATCTGCTTAACACGCACCCCCTGGCCCCCTCCGCCTCGGGACAGCCCGGGATAGGGTTCGGCAAGGTGGGAAATTTGCCGTTGCCGATGACGGGCGCTTTTTTCAAGGATTTCGTGGCCCAGCGCCTCGGCCTGAAGGTCCTGACTATTGCCGGTTCGCTCCCCGCATCAATAAAAACCATTGCAGTATGCGGAGGAAGCGGCTCCGACCTGGCCGAGGCCGCGCTGAAGTCCGGCGCCGATGTGTACATCACGGCCGAGATCAAACACGCCGTGGCCCGCTGGGCGGAAGAGAACGGCCTGTGCATCATTGATGGGGGTCATTTCGCCACGGAAAACCTCATCATCCCCAGGCTTGTTGCAAAAATTTCGGCTTTTCTTGCCCAGACTGACACGGCCGTGCCTGTTACAGCCTCGCCCAGCCAAAACAGTCCATTGCGCTACTATATTTATGAAAATTGACGGCATTGCCAAAAGAGTCTCTATTTTTTTTGCGAGACCGTCAGAATCGAACATATAACATCTAACTAAAATGGGGAGCTAACATTGAAAGAAGACCTCTCGCGACTTATTGTACTGCAGGAAATTGACCTTCAGATAAAAAGGCTGGATGACGAGCTGGCCACCGGACAGGCTGACATCCAAAAACGGCAGGACGTCATTGACGAAAGAAAAGACAAGATCGCCAAGTATGCGGCAACGATCGAAAGCTCGGATACGCGAAGGATAGAACTTGAAGCGGAGATTGAAGCTGAGCTGGTGCATATCAAGGACCGGCAATCCAAGCTGATGAATGTCCAGACAAACAGGGAATATCAATCCCTGCTCAAGGAAATCGAGGAAAGCAAGAAGAACAATAAACGCAGGGAAGAAGAAATTGTTGGCCTGATGGAACAAAATGAGTCCCTGCAGAAAAAGGTCACCGAACAGGGCAACGTCTGCAAAAGTGAAGAGCAGCTTCTCGCCGAGGCTGGTGAAAAGGTTTCCGCCCTGATTCAGGAAACCCAGGACAAAAAACTCAAATTTGAAAAAACCCGCGAACAGCAGGCCAAAAAAATACCCGACCACCTTCGCCGGCGTTACGACCAGCTCCTGGCCAAACGCAACGGATTGGCCATCACCGGCGTTACCAAGGGGGTCTGCCAGGGTTGTTTCATGAACATCCCGCCACAGCAGTTCAATGAGGTGTTGAAAGGAGAACAGCTGCTCTCCTGCCCGACCTGCCAGCGCATGATGTTCCATCAACCTGAAGCGAAAGAGGAATAAAGCATGGCAATCGCCTCACCTTTCATGCTTTATACCGACGGAGCTTCCCGGGGTAATCCGGGGGAGGCCGGAGCCGGCGTGGTTATTCTTGACGACCGGCGGCAGGAAATTGCCACCCGGGCCGAGTATCTCGGCCAGTGCACCAACAATGTCGCCGAATATCAGGCCCTGATACTGGGTCTGTCGGAAGCGGCCCAGCTGGGATGCAAAAATCTTAGGATTTTCCTTGACTCCCAGCTCATCGTCCGTCAGATTCAAGGGTCGTACAAAGTTAAAAACAGCGCTCTTCTGCCTCTCTTTGCCAAGGCAAAGGAACTGCTGGCCGGCTTTGAACATTACGGGATCGCGCACATCCCCAGGGAAGAAAACAAACGTGCGGATCAATTGGCAAACCAGGGAATAAATGACCGTTTTGGAGTGGGCGCATGATCGCACCGCCGCCAACCAGGCGTTGGTGAGGAAAGTCCGAACTCCGCAGGGCAGGATGGTTCGTAACTCGAACCGGGGGTGACCCCGGGAAAGTGCCACAGAAAAGATACCGCCCCGGTTTTCCGGGGTAAGGGTGAAACGGCGAGGTAAGAGCTCACCGCTTTCATGGCGACATGGAAGGCACGGCAAACCCCATCCGGAGCAAGACCAAATAGGAAAGCATTTGAGGGCGGCCCGTCCAAAGCTTTCGGGTAGGTTGCAAGAGGTGCCGGGTGATCGGCATCCCAGAGAAATGATCATGGCCCCGCAAGGGGTACAGAATTCGGCTTATAGCCCACTCCATTTTTACATCAGCCGGGGTTCAGGGTTCGATCCTCGAACCCTGAACCCCAAATTCTGAACCCCAAACCTCAGACAACCTGATCTCGGCAGATTAAACGCTGGTACCAAAATACAAGATCAAAAAAAGTGCCTAAAGTACTTAAAATACTTCAAGTGCCTAAAGTTGTGGTACTTTCTGATCAGATAAACCTTTCACTTTAAGTACTTTAGGCATTTTAGGCACCTTAAGTACTCAAACCGGTAACAAGCCAGAATTTGAGATAGCGGCTTAACTTATTGAAATTACGTTATGGCGTCAGGAGTTCTGAACCTAGAAACGCAAACCTTGAACACTCCACGGACAGCCGCCATCATCCCGGCCGGCGGAATCGGCAAACGCATGGGAACAGGCAGCCCCAAGCAGTTCTGCCTGCTGGCCGGCATCCCCCTGCTGGTCCATACCGTGCGCGCCTTTGCGCAGGTAGACGCCATTACGGCCATCATCATTGCCGCGCCCGCCGTTCACCTGCAACAGACCAGGCAACTGGCGGACACATACAAACTGCAAAAAGTCACGGTGGTTGCCGGCGGCAAACTGCGGCAGGATTCAGTAAAAGCCGGTCTGGCCCATGTCCCGCCCGGATGTGAATTCGTGGCCGTGCATGACGGGGCCCGCCCCCTGATCACCCCGGCGCTCATCCGCGCCTGCCTGGCCGAGGCCGAAAAAAGCGGGGCCGCCATGGCTGCCGTTGCGGTCAAGGACACCATTAAGGAGGTCAAGGCAGGTTTCATCAGGCGGACCATCGACAGGGAAACCCTCTGGCAGGCCCAGACCCCCCAGGTGGTTCGCACCGAGACTCTGAAAAAAGCCTTTGCCCAGGCGGAAAAGTTATCATTCATCGGCACGGACGAGGCATCCTTTCTCGAACTCATCAACGAGCCCATGGCTGTGGTGCAAGGCTCGGAACAAAATATCAAGATCACCCGCCCGGAGGATCTCATCATTGCCGAGGCCATTCTCATGCAAAAAGCACAAAACGTTCTTCCCGGTCAAGCCCCTGCCCTTCGGGTCGGCCATGGTTATGACGCCCACAGGCTTGCTGCCGGACGCCTCCTTGTGCTGGGCGGGGTCGTCATCCCCCACCCCACCGGGCTTTTAGGCCATTCCGATGCCGATGTGCTCACCCATGCCCTGTGCGACGCCATCCTCGGGGCGCTCGGCGCGGGAGATATCGGCCACCATTTCCCGGACCATGACCCGGCCTACAAGGATATCGACAGCCTGAAACTGCTGGCCCAGGTGATGGCAGCGGCCGACAGGGAAGGCTACGCCCTGGTCAATGCCGACATCACGGTTATTGCCCAGGAGCCGAAACTTGCCCCCCATTTCCCCGCCATGCGGGAAAAACTCGCAACAGTCTGCCGGACAGCCGAAAGCGCCATCAACCTGAAAGGAACCACCACGGAAAAGATGGGTTTTACCGGCCGGCAGGAAGGCATCGCCGCCCATGCCGTGGTATTGCTGCATCAGAAGGTAAAGGATATACTTACAGAACCGTAAATCTGTTCATCTTCCTGGGTCTCGAATTCTTTTGTCCGATAAACGTGGGAATAGGTAATCTTGAATTGGTCAAAATGAACACTTGCTCCTATCATGAAGTCCGCGACAAAACTTTCCCTGTCGACCTCGTGGCTGTCGGTAAAAGTATTGCCGTCGAGAAAAATATTGCGAAGCACCGCCCTGCCATCAACCGCGGCAAAAAGATGACACCCCGTGGTGTTGTTTCGGGCATTCGGCGCGGGAATACTGGCATCGCCGGCAGGGCGGATCAAGCCGGTGCCGAAATCGTCGGGGAGATTAACGCCCAGCCGGAATTCCATGCCGGCATTCGCATAGGTATGGACATTTCCCAAGGCCATTCCGCCATGCGGGATGAAATCAAAGATGTCGGAATTTTCGACGCCGAGCTGCAGGAGACGCCATTTTCTCTCGTAAACAAGGTTTACGCCCACTTCATTTTTCAACTGATTATCCCATCCCCGCGGTTCTATTGAGTCCACCAGGTCGTGTACTTCCTCCTGCACCTCGCGGGCATAGGATTGAGGCCCCACCAAACCGAGATCCAGTTCAAAAGCATCCAGGACTCTTTCACTTTTCGAAAGCAGGGTAACGCCCACATAGCTCCAACCGGCATAGGGACGATCATCGGGAATCAGATTCGGATTATCAAGGTCGCGCGGCGTATAGATCTTCTGACCCAGCGACAGGCCGACATGTTTTGTCGTCGCCGGCTGGTTGATGACGGGCAGGGAGTCGATGGATTTATCGCTCCAGTCGGGCAATCGCCTGTCCTCTGAATAGGAATCCAAGGCCCCGGATATCCAAAGAAGTTTAAAGCCATTCGTATAATTACGGTCAGTCCCGCTGAAAACATCATTCTCCCAGTAAAATATTACTGTATTGTCATCACTTTCAGCGCCCATGGCGCTCCATGTTCCCATGAAGGTAAAACAAAGGATTGCGGCTGCAACACATACACTTTTCATTTGATGGCCTCACTTGAACCATGCACTCTATCTGATCCGCTTGTTTATGCGGGGAAACGGCACTGGCCGCCTTGCTGCCTCACATCTCAGCAGCGGATATGGCCTATCCAGAAAAAACCAATAAAAAATCGTTTCTGTTTTTGGAAAATTTGTCAACCCGAAAGAAAATACGGGACATTAGAGGCAGGAAAACATGGTGAAAAAAATTTTGTCGGCAACTATCACTGCGCCTTAAACTCCCCTTTCTGGCTGTCCGGACTCCAACGGACCGTCGCAAAAGGTTCTCAAACACAGATCAAGGGCATAATGCGGATGACTATTCGTCAGTAGTGGTGAAATGGCAGTTGCGGGGGGAAGGGGAAAAGTATTTACCGGCGGCGTCACCCGCAATCCGGACTGCAACAGGACGTACTTCGACGCCTTTTCGAAGAAAACCGCTTCGTCATGGTGAACCATTCCTTTTGCGGTTTTTTTACTGCGGGTTAGGGGTTGACGGAAGAGGCTCTTGCAAAATAAGCAAAAGAGTGCCTCCTGTCATTTCGACCGAAGGGAGAAATCTAATAAAATCATGGCAATTAAAGATTCCTCACTGCGTTCGGAATGACACACACGTTCATTTTGCCAGAGACTCGGAAGAATTTAAATTCGCCGGCGCCGGCTGTCTCCGGGACCAATCCTCCAGAGTTTTTTCTCGCTGGTATCTTTCCAGAAGGCCATTGCCCATCCCCGCCGTGCCTTGCAACTGCCAGACCAGGGCGGCAAAGGCGCCAAGCCATATCAGAAAAAAAACTTGCCACAGCAGAGCCGGCAGCACCCGCCGGATCGCCGTTTCGCTTATGCCCGCGGAGTTCCGTCCCTGGGCGCGGCCCGCTGCCTGGGGGTAAAAATCGAGTCCCGCCGCCGCCTGGCTCTCAGCCCCACCCATGGGAGCAGAAAGGCAAGCCTGCCACGGCAATTCGCTGCCCAATCCCTCCAGGCGGGGCCTCATTGTTTTCCAATGGTATTCTTCGGAATAAAAGTTCATGGCCAATCCTTGTCGAACCTGCATCGAGTCCTTTTCATCTTCCAGCGACCATAAGGGCCAATTCCTTGCCGGCCATTGACGTTAATGGTCTTTCCATATTCCAAAGAGTAGGCCGGCAATATAAGCTTCCCGTTAGAGAACAATTATTTTTTGATTAAAAACAGAGGCTCTTGCAAAATGAACTTGCGTGTCATTCCGAACGCAGTGAGGAATCTTTAATTGCCATGATTTTATTAGATTTCTCCCTTCGGTCGAAATGACAGGAGGCACTCTTTTGCTTATTTTGCAAGAGCCTCAAACAGATAGGCATATTTTTTTGGAGAGGGTGTTTGGGAGCTGGCCTGGATGATATGGGGCGCAAGAATGACAATCGGCATGCTCAGCGATTCATGGTTTAAAAAAATGTACCAGATTGCGCCCAATTCCCTTGGCGTGATACATCGCCATATCGGCCCATTTAAGGACGTCTTCAGGGCTGGCTTCATGGTTGATAAACAGCACTACGCCGATACTCGACGTGCAATGATGTTCTACCACGACCTCCGTATTGTCAGCTTCCCTGCTCGTCAACAAATAGGGCTCCGCCAGCATGACGCGTATCCTTTCGGCGACAATGCCAGCCTGTTCAACGGATAGTTCTTGATCCACATCCAACTCGCTGAGCAGCACGACGAATTCATCACCTCCGAAACGCGCAACAGTATCCATTTCCCGCAAGCAACGGCTGATGCGGTGCGCCACTTCGACCAGCAGCAGATCGCCGATATTATGCCCGTGTGTATCGTTGAGCGGTTTAAAGTTGTCCAAATCCAGAAACATCACCGCACCATAACGCCCGCTCCGTTTGCTGGCAGCCATCGCCTGCCCCAGACGGTCATTAAGCAAACGGCGATTGGCAAGGTGCGTCAGGGTGTCATAGAAAGCAAGCTCGCGAATCTGTTCCTCAGTTTTTTTGCGTTCAGTGATGTCCCGGGACACATGCACCACACTCACTACCTTGCCATTCCTGTCGAAGACCGGCGAGGTGGAGACCTCGGTATAAAACGTATCGCCGTTCGCCAGAGAATGGAGATGTTCGGCTTTCGAGTGATTCCCGGTTGTAACGGTTTCTTTCATCGGACAGATATCGAAGGGGAGGCCACAGGGATCGGGCTGATTATGGGTCACCTCGTAACATTTTCTTCCCAGCACGTCCGCCTTGGCCAGCCCGATCTGCTTGAGGAATACTGCGTTGCATCCGATGATCCGGTAATCGCTGACATCTATGATTGAAATGGCATCGTCGATACTGTCCATCACGATTCTGGAGAACTCGTTGGCGATCGTGATTGCCTCTTCCGCCCGCTTACGTTCGGAGACGTCCTCCGTTATGCCCATCAGCTTTTCAACGCTGCCATTCTTGTTTTTAATGGGAACAAAACACGATTTAAAAATCTTCCCGTACGGCCCGCTGGCCTTAAATTCGAAGTACGTGGTTTCACCGGCATACGATCTGGCAAGGAGTTCCGCTATACGCTCCCGGTCTGTATCACTTACCGCGTCCAGATATAAAGAGCCCAAAACCTCGCTTTCCTCTTTGACTCCCCGCATGAGAAGGCCAGCCCGGCTCATGGAGGCTACCCTGCCTTCCAGGTCTATTTCATGAATGCTCACAGGAGCGTTATCGACGAGCAAGCGGTAATGATTTTCGCTTTCACGCAAGTCGCGGGTGATTTTCTCGGTGTTCAGTCGCGCCACCTCAAGCTCTCGGGTGCGGAGGCGCACCTGATCCTCAAGCGTGATCGCTGTCTGGAACAGATTGAAATCTGATCCCTGCATGCTGGTATTGCGTTCGGCGCGATTCATCAGTGCCTGAATGATCTTGTTCAGACGTGCGATCTCGGCCTGCAAAACCTGTTCATTGACAACAGGGACCGGCTGTACTTGCTCAGTCATCGCGGGGCTCTCTGGTTGCTTCCGGGGCAGAACCGATGGCGATCCCGGTGAGCGTCTGGTTGACGTGTACACCTTGGAACTGTTCGCCGTAGCTACTAAAACCTATGGTGTTGTTACGCCGGAAAATCTCTCCGACACTATCTTTCAATCCGTTCTGGGAAACTTCCAGATTGCGCAAAATACAATCGCAACCGAAAACGAGTTGGAGCGGCCCGATCTCCCTCCGGATAGTGTCGAAAGTCTGCTCCAGATTATTCACCAGATCCACACCATGCGCCACCCTGAGCACCACCCCCTCCTCGATGGCACAAAAGAAAGTCAGGCTGCGGTCGGGATTGGCTTTCTGGATGGAGCGTACATAGTCCGTCCCATCTATCACCACCACCACGGGCGATGCAGCGAAGCGCATGGGATTAAGATCATGCATGTCTACACCCACCAACCGCGCATATTCTTCCGCGGCCGGCAGCCCGTTGATCTCCTTGACGATGCGCCTGGCTGAATCGGCTTCCGTGACCACCAGCCGTTCATCGGTGGAAACAAAATGCTGGGTTTTGAATACCTTAAAGGGCAAGGAGGTGGTGATCAGGATCAGTGCTACGCTATCAAGATGAAAACGTCCATTGCCAAAAATACTTGTCTTGGCGAATTTCAGATCATCACCCGCCGAACCACCAATCAACGGCATTTTTCCCAACGCATACTGCAACGCATGCGCCACCGATTCCTCACGGACGGACAAGCCGTCTATCAGCATAAAGGCAAAGCTATTATCCGGACCTGCTTGTGGCGCTTTGCTTTCAAGGCGTTGCAACAGGGCCTGGGAAAAGTTATGCCCTCGGGTGATATCGAATTGGCTCAAATGCTCCAGCACCTCACTCACAGCCACGCAACTGCCCGCGGCAAAGCTCGCCCCCGACAGGCTATTCGAGCGATACCCGGCTGGTCCGATTTCCCCGGCCGTGGTGCAGCCCACTACTTGAACCCCGGCAAACAGGCGGTTCATTTCCGTGGCCAGCACATCGAGATCGTATTCGCTGGAGCAGAAGAAAATCACCAGCTCCGCATCCGGCTGCGCCACCGCTGCATGAAACTCCTGCACCGCTTGTCGTGCTTCTGCCGCACACGATTGCGCCGTAAGAATAGACTGGACACTCATATTGCCTACCCGTGTTTAGATGCCAATGCGGCATTTGATTAATAAAGTATCAGATCTAATTTTCCCATTTACACTCAGTGTTGTCCAGTTAAGAAATTGCATATGGGTTTGAAGGCGGAGTGTAGGCAGGGCCGTAGGTGCGAGACTTTCATGCTTCGTTGTTCCCGCGTGTGGTGATGGAGGTTAGACCGCTCTCGCAAGCAACCCGAGGAGGCGTTGCGGACTTCAACGAAGCGGCTCGGCGAGCGCAACGAGAATGCCTTCAGGACCACGAACATAACAGAGCAGGTATATGTCTTCGTACCGGACCACCTCTCCAACGAGTTCAGCCCCATGGGCCTGCAGACGGCTAAGGACCTCTTTGATGTTCTCGACGGCAAACATGATGCGACGGATACCTAACGTGTTCACCGGCGCGTTCGGCTCGCCGCTGGTCGCTGTTGGCGTTTGGAACTTTGTCAGCTCAATTCGATTATGGCCGTCAGGAGTCCGCATCATCGCGATATCGCTGCGGACACCGTTGAGTCCAACGATGCGGTCCACCCATTGCCCCTCGACTGTCATTTCGCCCTCCAACTCAAGACCGAGCTCGGCAAAGAACGCAATGGCACCCTTAAGGTCGTCAACAACGATGCCAACGTTGTGCATCTGCAGTAATTTACTTTTTCTCATGCCATATTCCTCTCTTCAAAGGGGCGCGGAGCGAGCGGCAGCGCCGTTTGGGGAGCGTCCTTCGCGACCGCCATGTGAGGCGCCTGCGAAGGCATCACTCGTGTGGCGCACCTGAATCGAAGACCACAGTTTCCTGGCCAACCTCTACCTCGCCGTATTTGAGGCCACCCACACGCTCGTAAACGTGCAGAACCGCACCAGTTGTGTTCATCTGTGTATCGACGAGACGGAAACTGCGCGGGATCGTGCCTTCTCCAAACAAGCGCTTGCCGGCGCCGAGAGTAACGGGGAACTGCCAGATGCGTAATGTATCGACGAGATCGTGTTTGAGCCGATGGTTATGCCTGAATTTCTCCTGTAGGCAATATTTGTCTGCCATGTCGAACTGTAAGAATAGAAATTTTATTTTTTTCTACTCTGTAAATGATACGATAATTGTCATGGATCAGTTCACGAATTTCTTCTCGTCTCGTTTCTGGAACGATCCGGCCACTTAATGGAGATGATTTTAGTAACTCTACCTTACCAAATAATATTTCTACCCATTTTCGAGCTACGGAAGGATTGTCCTCGGCAATGTATTCCACGATTTCAGATGTTCTTTCAATGGCAAGCGGGGACCAAATGATTTTCATGCCTTGATCCGCCCCATAATCGCTTCTTTGGCCTCATTGTGACCAACACCCGCACCTGAATCGATTTGCGCTATAGATGTTTGAATGTCTTGCAAAATTTCTATTTTTTCTTGCATAGCTTCATATTCAGAAACATCAAGCAAAACTGCGACACCTTTACCATGTTGGGTAATGACAAGGGGTCTTTTGGTTTCATGTACTTGCTTAAGAAAAGAAGCGATTCCAGTACGAAATTCTGACATTGGGCGGATATCTTGATCTACTTTGAGCCTTTGCATAATGCACCTCTTTTAAGTTTTTGGTACATTATACCGTACATCATATAGACATATCAATATTATTACTTGAGAGGCGAATAACGTGAAAATCACCGGTTTATCCGGTGCATTTAACTGTTGAAATCAGGCATTGTGTCCCTGAAGATCTCTTCGTATTTCTGTTCAATCGCTCGAATTTCCGGGGAAGTTAATTTTTCGAATTCCTTTTCACGTGCCTGTCTTGAAAGTTTTCCATTATTTTGAGTAAGAAAGCGGATGAGCAAATCAATAAGATTGCCGGGCATATCAATATAGTTTTTAATGAACTCATTGAGAAGATCATATTTCCTTAGATACTCAACTTCCTCGGGAAGTGTCTTGTTAACCGTTTCTTCGACACATTCGAAAAGAAACTCAGCCTGCTTGGTTGCATCAAAATAGCGATATAGATCAATTGTCTCGTTTAAAACTTCCACGTTATTTTTTTCCGTCGGCCGCCATTCGATCAAATCAAGGCGGGAATTTGAAAAGTGTTCCAGAATTTTTCGATATTCTTGTATTCTTTCAAGAATGATAGCTGATACAGGAAATACCAGTCCTTTTGGAACAAAACTTTTTTCCGCCAGAACGTGATGAAATAAATAACGGTGAATCCGGCCATTTCCATCTTCAAATGGATGAATAAATACAAAACCAAAAGCAATAAGTGCCGCCATTAACACAGCATCAAACTCGCTTTCCTTCAGATGGTCATATGTTTCTATTAGGCCGGACAAAAGAATATCTAAATCTTCCGGCCGCGCAGAAATATGATCAGGCATAGGCATGCCTGTTGTGCGGTCATGCTCACCAACAAACCCACCTCCTTTTCGCAATCCAGGCTCAATGAACCGGCTGTCCTTTATAACCTGTGTTTGCAAATGTTCCAGTTCTTGAATACTGAGTTTACGTTTTCCAGCTTCACCAATAATACGCCCCCAACGTTCAATCCTGCTATGAGGTGGAGTTTCTCCTTCGATTGTGTAAGAGGCTTTCGAGTCTTTCAGAAGCAAAAACGCGGCTGCGCGTCCCAAGAGGTCTGGGTGAGTTTGGCCAATACGCTCTACAGCGGTTTCCGATAAGTTTTTGTCGATAAATTGGCCAAGCTTTTCTGTTTTGCGGATTAAAGGACAAAAATTACGTGTTCCCGGCAGGTTGTTATTGATGCGATGTCGCCGGGATGAGCGGGATTTTCCTTCATATTGCAACTTGCCGTTGATGAGAGAAATGAAATTTCCTGTTGTTGCATCTTCAATATCGAGTTGTTCATTTCGCAGCCATTCCCACAAAAACCATATTTTCCGGCTATATATTCCGGTAGGCTCTGAGCGGATGATTATTTCAACATCTCCGGCTTGAATCGTCTGGAACAATGCACTGAGGGTGGATAGATCAATGCCTTCATATTTCAGAGCAAAGGTTAAATGTCCATAAAGTGTATCATTCGGCTTGTGGCGCGGTGTGAAAACGTGCCAGCGTTCTTTATCGTATTTTTTATGTTTTGTGCCTATGACACAGAGGTAATCAGGGGTAGGTACTTTTAGAGCATGCGCTTCAATCAATGCGGAATAGCCAGCTAAACAGAAACCTTCCTCCAGGTCGGGAAAGTCATGAAAAACAGTTTTGATTCGTGAATTTTGATTATATATAGTCATTTCTGTGAATTTTCATTTTATCTACCTGCTCAGCATGGCATGAATAACGCTTGTTGTCCATGAAAAACGATTAGAAAAAAAGAATTACAATGAAAAATAGTTAATTATTTCTAGAGATGGACGGATATGTAGAATAATAACGTGGTCTGTCCCCTAATTTAAAGTTATCGGTTAAGTTGTTAAGTAAACACCGTCCCCCTCCCCC